>NZ_JBQDSX010000036.1:27968-31184 GCF_052099035.1 Microbacterium sp.
GTGGTCGCCGCGAACTGAGTGGTCGCCGCGAACTGAGTGGTCGCGTCAGGCGGCGTACGGCTCCGCGTGCACGGCGACGGTGGCTGCGCCGGCGAGCAGCTTCGACACCGGGCAGCGCGCGTGCGCGGCGGCGAGTACGCGTTCTGCCTCGGCAGCATCCGCTCCCTCGACCGAAAGATACGCGTCTACGTGGAACTCGAGACCTGGGCCGGGGTCCGCATCGTGCAGTGCGACCTCGACGCGCACCGCGGTGCGCACATCGTCGGCGACGAACACTCGCGCTGTCGCATTCAGGCACGTCGCCCAGGCGAGAGCCAGCAGCTGCTCGGGGTTGGATGCGGCGGGATCGCGATCCGGGTTCAGCGGTGACGCCACCGGCACGGACATCCCGTCGGCCACGACGCTGACGCCGACTCCGCCGTCGCGGTTGCTCGCCTCTGTTCGGTATCTCTCGCTCATTGCTCCACCGTATGCCGCCCCTCCCGGTAGCGCTCCCGAGTTCGCGCTCATGCGAGAACAGTTTCGCGGCTCCGCCCGCCCGGGAACCCGCGAAACTCTTCTCCTCTGGCTGCGCACACTTCGGGGGCGGGAGCGACCCGAACCTGTTGGCTCGCGACAACGCCGGATGGTTACGGTCGCCGAAGCTGTTGGAGGGATCGCACAGTACGCTTTGCGCCGGGTTGGAGGAGTCCTACGGTTGAAGCATCCTTACTTCTCCTCGAGAGGAACACAATGGTCGACGCCGCCGTCCGCACTTCGCAGCCGACACAAGAGAGCGATCCGCACATCGATGTCGAGCGCGTGAACGAGCTCCTCCTCGGCACCTGGGCTGACACTCGTCGCGCTGCGCGCGAGATGATCAAGGACCCGGCGTTCTGGCGCGATGACTCACTGAGCAAGGACGAGCACCGCGAGCGCGTCCTCAGCCAGCTGCACCTGCTCGTTCAGAACAAGGCGATCCACCGCGCCTTCCCGAAGAAGTTCGGCGGCGAGAATGACAACGGCGCCAACATCTCTGGCTTCGAGGAGCTTGTCGCGGCGGACCCGAGCCTGCAGATCAAGGCCGGAGTCCAGTGGGGCCTCTTCGGCTCAGCGGTGCTGCAGCTGGGCACCGCCGAGCACCACGACAGGTGGCTCCCCGGCATCATGGATCTCTCGATCCCCGGCGCCTTCGCGATGACCGAGATCGGCCACGGCTCCGATGTCGCAGCGGCGGCGACGACGGCGACCTACGATCCCGAGACCGAAGAGTTCGTCATCAACACCCCGTTCCGCGCGGCGACCAAGGAGTTCCTCGGAAACGCGGCCCTCCACGGCGTCGCGGCGACCGTCTTCGCCCAGCTGATCACGAACGGCGTGAGCCACGGCGTGCACTGCTTCTACGTTCCGCTGCGCGGGGAGGACGGCAATGATCTTCCCGGCATCACGCGTGAGGACGACGGCCTGAAGGGCGGCCTCAACGGCATCGACAACGGCCGTCTCGCGTTCGACCACGTGCGCATCCCCCGCACCAATCTGCTGAACAAGTACGGCGACGTCGCAGCGGATGGCACCTACACGAGCCCCATCGACAGCCCCGGGCGTCGTTTCTTCACGATGCTCGGAACCCTCGTCCAGGGGCGCGTCTCGCTCGATGGCGCAGCATCCTGGGCATCCGCCCTCGGCCTGCACATCGCGATCACCTATGCGACGCAGCGCCGCCAGTTCGATGGCGCAGACGGGCAGGAGGTCGTGCTGCTCGACTACGGCAAGCACCAGCGTCGCCTGCTTCCGCGTCTGGCCACCACGTACGCGCAGATCTTCGCGCACGATGAGTTCGCGCAGAAGTTCGATGGCGTCTTCTCCGGCCGCACCGACACCCCGGATGACCGCGAAGATCTCGAGACCCTCGCGGCGGCCCTGAAGCCGCTGTCGACCTGGCACGCGCTCGACACTCTGCAGGAGGCGCGCGAGGCCTGCGGCGGTGCCGGGTACATGTTCGAGAACCGCCTCGTCGGCCTGCGAGCAGACCTCGACATCTACGTCACTTTCGAGGGCGACAACAACGTCCTGCTGCAGCTGGTCGGCAAGCGCCTGCTCACCGACTTCGCGAAGCAGTTCAAAGACAAGGATGCTGCGGCTCTCGCCAAGTACGCCTTCGGGCAGACCGCGGGCAAGGTGTTCCACGGCGCGGGCCTGCGCCGCTTCGGACAGAACGTCGCCGACTTCGGCTCGACGGCGCGCTCGGTCGAGAACGGCCTGCGCGCCGAGCAGCAGCACGAACTGCTCGCCGACCGCGTGCAGCAGATGGTCGCCGACATCGCCGGCCGTCTGCGTCCCGCTGGCAAGGACAAGGTGCTCGGCGAGAAGCTGTTCAACGAGAACCAGGCCGACCTCATCGAGGCCGCGCGCGCACACGGCGAGCTGTTGCAGTGGGAGGCGTTCACGGATGCCGTCAACAGCATGCCCGATGACGAAACGCGGCAGGTGCTCACCTGGCTGCGCGACCTGTTCGGCCTCCAGCTGGTCGAGAAGCACCTGGCTTGGCACATCATCAACGGCCGTCTTTCGACGCAGCGCGCCGCCGCCGTGTCGAGCTACATCGACCGGCTGTGCCTGCGGTTGCGTCCGCACGCGCTCGACCTCGTGAATGCGTTCGGCTACGAGCCCGAGCACGTGCGCGCGCCCATCGCCAGCGGCATCGAACAGCAGCGCCAGGACGAGGCGCGCGCGTACTACGCCGAGCTCGAAGCATCCGGCGCTGCGCCGATCTCGGAGAAGGCGCTGCACAAGCAGAAGCAGCACAAGGCAAAGAAGTAGCCGCCCAAATCCCAGACGCCCGGGCGCGGAGTCGGCGCGTCGCCCCCCCTGCTGCGCGCGTGACACGCCGGAGCCGTCTGGGATTCGGCACCGCCCGGGGGAGTGTCAACCGCTAAAGTTGTCGTGGTCCGCACGCGGAACGCGCGAGCGGAACACTTTGGCGGCAGGTCATGAGGAGGGGCATGATGGGATTCCTCTTCGACCGGCTCCGCCCGAAGATCGACGAGACCGCGCTGTACGACGACGAAGCCCGCGACGACGACGCTCGTGACGCGACGCCGGTTCGTCCGGCGCGCCAGCCGGCGGTGCGCTGGAAAGTTGTCCTGACCTGCTGGATCATCATTCTGGTCGGTGCTGCGGTCATTCTCGGCGCCTGGTACATCGGCGTGCCCGTCGACTGGGCACTCACCGATACTG
>NZ_JBQDSX010000037.1:0-29947 GCF_052099035.1 Microbacterium sp.
CGACGACATCCACGGTGTAAACGTGGCGCTCTACCAGCTGAGCTAAAGGCCCTCGATACCGATCTTATCGGTCCTGCGGATGCGAGACGTAACCGTCGAACACGGCTAGGCTGAGAGAGGCACGCGTTGTGCAGAGCCGACAAGGCTTCCCGCGTCGCTTCCCGTTTCCTTGGCAAGACCTGCCAGCATGACGAAAGGCTCCACGTGACCGTTCACGACCAGGATCCGTACTCCCAGGGTCCCCTCGACAGCGATCCGGACGAGACAGGCGAATGGCAGCAGTCACTTGACGAGCTCGTCGATGTCAAGGGGCCCGGCCGTGGCCGCGAGATCATGCTCAGCATGCTCAAGCGCTCCAAAGAGCTGCACCTGAACGTGCCTATGGTTCCCACCACGGACTACATCAACACCATCGCCTCCGAGAACGAGCCGGAATTCCCCGGTGACGAAGAGCTCGAGCGTCGATACCGCCACTGGATCCGCTGGAATGCTGCGATCACCGTGCACCGGGCGCAGCGCCCCGGCATCGGCGTCGGCGGTCACATCTCCACCTATGCCTCCGCGGCCTCGCTCTACGAAGTCGGACACAACCACTTCTTCCGCGGTCAGGATCACCCCTCCGGCGGAGACCAGATCTTCTACCAGGGACACGCCTCCCCCGGGATGTACGCGCGTGCCTACCTCGAGGGCCGCCTGAGCGAAGACCAGCTCGACGCGTTCCGACAGGAGAAGTCGGGCGCCCCGAACGGCATCCCGTCCTACCCGCACCCGCGCATGATGCCGGAGTTCTGGCAGTTCCCGACCGTGTCGATGGGTCTGGGACCCATCAACGCGATCTACCAGGCCATGTCGAACAAGTACCTCGAGAACCGCGGCATCAAGGATGTCGGCGACTCCCATGTCTGGGCGTTCCTCGGCGATGGTGAGATGGACGAGGTCGAATCGCGCGGACAGCTGCAGGTCGCGGCGAATGAGGGCCTCGACAACCTCACCTTCGTGATCAACTGCAACCTGCAGCGCCTCGACGGACCTGTGCGCGGCAACGGCAAGATCATCCAGGAACTCGAGTCCTACTTCCGCGGTGCCGGCTGGAACGTCATCAAGGTCGTCTGGGGCCGCGAGTGGGACGAGCTTCTCGCCCACGACGACGACGGCGCCCTGCTCAACCTCATGAACGTCACCCCCGACGGTGACTACCAGACCTACAAGGCCGAGAACGGCGCCTTCGTGCGTGAGAACTTCTTCGGTCGCGACGAGCGCACCGCAGCCATGGTCAAGGACTACACCGACGACCAGATCTGGAAGCTGCGCCGCGGTGGCCACGACTACCGCAAGGTCTACGCGGCTTACAAGGCGGCCATGGAGCACAAGGGCCAGCCGACCGTGATCCTCGCCAAGACCGTCAAGGGCTACGGCCTCGGTCCGCACTTCGAGGGGCGCAATGCGACGCACCAGATGAAGAAGATGACGCTGGACGACCTGAAGCTGTTCCGCGACACCATGCAGATTCCGATCACGGACGCTCAGCTCGAAGAGAACCCGTACCAGCCGCCGTACTACCACCCCGGTGCACAGGACGAGACGATCCAGTACATGCTGGACCGCCGCAGCGATCTCGGCGGTTTCCTCCCCGAGCGCCGCAAGACGCATGTCGAGCTCACCCTTCCGGAGGACAAGGACTACGCCTTCCCGAAGAAGGGCTCGGGCAACCAGGAGGTCGCCACGACGATGGCGTTCGTCCGCATGCTCAAGGACCTCATGCGGGTCAAGGGCTTCGGCGAGCGAATCGTCCCGGTCATCCCGGATGAGGCGCGCACGTTCGGCATGGACGCGTACTTCCCCACCGCGAAGATCTACAACCCGAACGGCCAGAACTACACCGCCGTCGACCGCGAGCTCCTCCTGGCGTATAAGGAGAGCCCGCAGGGCCAGATCATGCACGTCGGCATCAACGAGGCCGGCGCGACCGCTGCGTTCACCGCGGCCGGAACGTCGTACTCGACGCACGGCGAGCCGTTGATCCCGATCTACATCTTCTACTCGATGTTCGGCTACCAGCGCACCGGCGACGCCTTCTGGGCTGCCGGAGACCAGATGGCGCGCGGCTTCGTCATCGGTGCGACAGCCGGCCGTACGACGCTGACCGGTGAGGGAACCCAGCACGCGGACGGCCACTCGCCGCTTCTCGCGTCGACGAACCCTGCGACGATGTCCTACGACCCGGCCTACGGCTATGAGGTCGCTCACATCGTGCAAGCCGGCATCGAGCAGATGTATGGCGGATCGCACCCGAACCCCGACGTCATGTACTACCTGACGGTCTACAACGAGCCGCTCAAGCAGCCAGCCGAGCCGGAGAACGTCGATGTCGAGGGCATCCTCAAGGGCCTGCACCGCGTGTCCGAGGGCACCGGCGACGGACCGCGCGTACAGCTGCTCGCCTCGGGCGTCGGCGTGCCGTGGGCGATCGAGGCCCAGGAGCTGCTGGCGAACGACTGGGGCATCGCCTCCGACGTCTGGTCGGTCACCAGCTGGAACGAGCTGCGCCGCGACGGCCTCGCCGCCGACGAGCACAACTTCCTCCACCCGGAGGAAGAGCCCAAGGTCCCGTACCTGACGCAGAAGCTCCAGGGTGCTGAAGGCCCGTTCATCGCGACCAGCGATTTCATGCACGCTGTTCAGGATCAGATCCGCCAGTGGGTCCCGGGCGACTACTACACGCTCGGTGCAGATGGGTTCGGCTTCGCGGACACGCGTGCCGCGGCTCGTCGTTTCTTCAAGATCGATGGTCCGTCCATGGTCGTGCGTGCGCTTCAGGGGCTCGCTGACCAGGGCAAACTCGAGCGCTCGGTGATCGCCGAGGCGATCGCGAAGTACGACCTGCACAACGTCAACGCGGGCGCGAGCGGAAACGCTGGCGGCGAGAGCTGAGCCGCAGGTGACCACATCGTCTCCTGCGTCGATGGACAAAGCCACGACGCTCGCCTGGCTCCGCCGTATCTCGGGTGATCTCGCGACCGCGACGATCCAGCGACTCGACGAGACGCTCCCCTGGTACGCCGACATGCCACCGGCCCGCCGCTCTGCGGTCGGGCTGGTGGCACAGGCGGGCATCTCGTCCTTCATCCAGTGGTTCGATGATCCGACCTCCACACCGTGGATCGCGGCCGACATCTTCGCCACTGCTCCGCGCGAGCTGCTCCGCAGCGTCAGCCTCACGCAGACACTCCAGCTCATCCGCGTCACCGTGGAGATCACGGAGGAGCGCATCGCCGGCAAGGGCGAGATGCTGCGCGAGGCGATCCTGCTGTACTCGCGTGAAGTGGCCTTCGCCGCGGCAGACGTCTATGCCCGTGCAGCGGAAGCGCGTGGGCTGTGGGATGCCAGGCTCGAAGCGCTCGTGGTGGACTCCATCCTCACCGGTGAAGCCGATGAAGAGCTGCCCAGCCGCATCGCAGCCCTCGGCTGGCATGGGCATGGCGAAGTCTGCGTCCTCGTCGGCACCACTCCCCCGCAATTCGATGTGGATCACGTTCGACGCACGGCCCGCAAGCTGTCCGTCGATGTACTCATCGGCGTGCAGGGGTCGCGTCTCGTCCTCGTCCTCGGTCGTGCTCACGCCCCAGGACGTGAAGAAGAAGGCGACGATCTGGCCTTCGAAGAGATCGCCACACGACTCGAGCCCTTCTTCGGCCCCGGCTACGTCGTGCTCGGCCCGCCGGTGGTGGCGCTCGTCGATGCCGGTCAAAGCGCACGTGCGGCCCTGGCGGGCTTCGCCGTGGCGCGCGCCTGGCGCACGGCTCCCCGCCCTGTCGAAGCGGATGATCTGCTCCCGGAGCGCGCGCTTGCCGGTGACCCACTGGCCAAACAGACCCTCATCGATCGGATCTACCGTCCACTGCAGGCGCACTCGACGGATCTGGTCACGACTCTGTGGAGCTATCTCGACAACGGTCGCTCTCTCGAGGCGACCGCACGCGAACTCTTCGTCCACCCGAACACGGTCCGCTACCGCCTCAAGCGCGTCAGCGAAGTGATCGGCTGGGATGCTACTGGTCCGCGCGAAGCGTTGATTCTGCAGACTGCGCTGATCCTCGGCTCGATCGGCACCGCAGAGACCGTCCGCCGTCGTCCGGCAGCACGGCGCTCACGATAGCCGCACGGATCTGTACGCCACGCACAAACGATTTCAGGAATCTTGTGAGGGTACATCCAGCGTTACGGGTAGATCATTGGCAGACTAGACAGGTGATTGTCGTCGCTTGCCCGGGACAGGGCTCCCAGACCCCCGGCTTCCTCGCCCCGTGGCTCGAACTCGACGGTGTGGCGGACAGCCTCGCCCGTTATTCCGAAGCCGCAGAGGTCGACCTCATCGCGCACGGCACCGAATCTGATGCCGACACGATCCGTGACACGCGCATCGCGCAGCCGCTGATCGTGGCCGCATCCCTCATCTCCGCGAAAGCGCTGATGATGCGAGCCGAGGCGTTTCCCGGTGGCATTGCCGGCCACTCGGTCGGCGAATTCGCCGCCCTCGTCGGGAGCGGCGTCATCTCGGATGAGGACACGATGCGCCTGGTCGGCATCCGCGGGCGCGCGATGGCGGATGCCGCGTCCCAGACCCCCACCGGTATGAGCGCGGTCATCGGCGGCGACGAGCAGGCCGTCCTCGAGCGGCTCGCCGAACTCGACCTGACTCCTGCGAACTACAACGGCGGCGGCCAGATCGTCGCGGCAGGCGCCCTGCCCGCCCTGGCGGCTCTCGCCGAAGCGCCGGTCAAGGGCACGCGGGTGATCGCGCTGCAGGTCGCCGGAGCGTTCCACACTTCGTACATGGCAGCCGCGGTCGACGCCCTCCGCACGGCCACTGCGGATCTGACCGCGAACGATCCGCACACCACCCTCTGGACCAACAGGGACGGATCCATCGTCTCCTCAGGTGCGCAGGCGCTGGAGCTGATCGTGAACCAGGTGTCGTCGCCGGTGCGCTGGGATCTGTGCATGAGCTCGTTCGCCGACGCCGGCATCACCGGACTGATCGAAGTGTCCCCCGCTGGCGCCCTCACGGGCCTGGCCAAACGAGGACTGCGCGGTACGCCAGTCGTCGCTGTGAAGACCCCTGACGACCTCGACGCAGCGGCTGAGCTGCTGAACGGAGCAGCCGCATGACCGCCGTCCTGAAGCAGAGCACCGGCCCGCAGTACACCCGCATCCTCGCGTACGGCGCCGCTCGCGGTGAGAATGCTGTGCCGAACGAAGACCTCATCGGCCCGATCGACTCCAGCGACGAGTGGATCCGCCAGCGCACCGGCATCATCACCCGCACGCGGGCGAACAAGGAGACCAGCGCGGTCGACCTCGCGGCCATCGCAGGGGCCGAAGCGATCGAGAAGTCCGGCATTGCGGCATCCGAGATCGATCTCGTAATCGTGGCGACCATCAGCAACGCGCGCCAGACGCCGTCGGCTGCTGCTGTCGTCGCCGACCGCATCGGCGCCAATCCGGCTGCTGCGTACGATTCCAATGCAGCCTGCGCCGGGTACGCATACGCGATCGCCCAGGCCGATGCGCTCATCCGTGCGGGCTCCGCCCACTACGCGCTCGTCATCGGCAGCGAGAAGCTGTCCGAAGTCGTCGACCCCACAGACCGCAGCATCTCGTTCCTGCTCGGCGACGGCGCAGGAGCCGCGCTGATCGGTCCGAGCGAAACTCCCGCGATTGCCCCCGTCGTCTGGGGCTCGGACGGTTCCAAGGCAGACGTCGTGTCGATGAACCACACCCTCGTCGAGTACCGCGATGGAAACGGCGACGTGCCGTGGCCGACGCTGCGACAGGAGGGCCCTGCTGTCTTCCGCTGGGCTGTCTGGGAGATGGCGAAGGTCGCACGTCAGGCTCTCGACGCCGCCGGGATCGAGGCAGCAGATCTCGCGGCATTCATCCCGCACCAGGCGAACATGCGCATCATCGACGAGTTCGCCAAGCAGTTGAAGCTACCTGAGACCACGGTGATCGCCCGTGACATCGAGACCACCGGCAATACTTCGGCCGCGTCGATCCCGCTCGCAAGCCACCGGCTCTTGCAGGAGCATCCTGAACTCTCGGGTGGGCTCGCCCTGCAGATCGGCTTCGGCGCCGGCCTCGTCTTCGCCGCCCAGGTCGTCGTTCTCCCCTGAACCCGCATGCCGTTCCCTAGAATGGGCAACGGTTCCGAACACAACCCGCAAGAAAGAGGAAAACCACATGGCTTTCACCAACGATGAGGTCCTCGCCGGCCTCGCCGAGCTCGTCACCGATGAGACCGGCATTGACAGCTCCGAGGTCGCCCTCGAGAAGTCGTTCACCGACGACCTCGACATCGACTCGATCTCGATGATGACGATCGTCGTCAACGCCGAGGAGAAGTTCGGCGTCACCATCCCCGACGACGAGGTCAAGAACCTCAAGACCGTCGGCGATGCCGTGAACTTCATCGTCACCGCTCAGGCCTGATACGAGACGGATGCCACCCCCGTTCGACGGGGCGTGGCATCCTCTGCCTTCCCGCACTCGAGATTCCACCGATTCTCATTCGACAAGGAACCACACCCCATGACCAAGCGCATCGTCGTCACCGGGATCGGCGCCACCTCCGCGATCGGCGGCACGGCTCCCGATAACTGGACCAACCTGCTGGCAGGGATGTCGGGAGGCCGCACCCTCGAGCACGATTGGGTCGCGGAGCTCGAGCTGCCCGTCACCTTCGCTGCCGAAGCGATCGTCCGCCCCGAAGAGGTCCTGGCGCGCCCCATCGCCAAGCGCCTCGACCCGTCGTCGCAGTTCGCATTGATCGCCGCGATGGAAGCGTGGGCCGACGCGGGTGAGCCCGATGTCGATCCTGAGCGTCTCGGCGTGGACTTCGCCACCGGAATCGGTGGCGTCTGGACTCTGCTGGACGCATGGGACACCCTCCGCGAGAAGGGTCCGCGTCGTGTCATGCCGATGACGGTGCCGATGCTCATGCCGAACTCCGCAGCCGGCAATCTCTCGCTCCACTTCACCGCACGAGCCTTCGCCCGCACGGTAGCCTCGGCCTGCGCGTCGAGCACGGAGTCGCTCGTCAATGCTTACGAGCACCTGCAGGCCGGTCTCGCCGATGTCGTCATCGCCGGAGGCACCGAGTCCGCCATCCACCCGATCACGATCGCGTCGTTCGCCTCGATGCAGGCGCTCTCCCGCCGCAACGATGACCCCGCAACGGCATCCCGACCGTATTCGGAAGACCGTGACGGCTTCGTCATGGGTGAGGGAGCTGCCGTGCTCATCCTCGAGACAGAGGAGCACGCGAAAGCGCGCGGCGCGAAGATCTATGCCGAGCTCGTCGGTGGCGGGGTCACTGCCGATGCGTACCACATCACCGCCAACGCGCCAGAAGGTGCCGAGCGAGCTGTCAGGCTGGCGCTGGAGGCAGCCGGACGCACACCGGATGAGATCACGCATGTGAACGCCCACGCCACGTCCACTCCTGTTGGCGACCCCAACGAGTACACGGCGCTGCACAATGTGATCGGCGATCGCGTGCACGAGATCCCCGTGTCTGCGACCAAGGCATCCACCGGGCACCTGCTGGGCGGCACGGGCGCTCTCGAAGCGATGTTCACGGTGCTCGCGATCCGGGATCGCATCGCTCCGCCGACGATCAACATCAGCACGCAGGACCCCGCTATCCCTCTGCTCGTCTCCGGTGAGGCGCAGCCTCTGGGCGATGGTCCGCAGCTCGCGATCAGCAACTCGTTCGGTTTCGGCGGCCACAACGCCGTCGCCGCATTTACGTCGTACGACGACTGACGCGTCGACAATCTGCATGACGAAGGCCTCGTCTCCGACTAATCGGAGCGAGGCCTTCGTCGTGTGGGACGTGGAATTCGCTTTCTCAGCTGCCGGGTTTGACCACCGGCTTCCGATACTGACGCCTTCGCACGTCCCGGGCTAACCCACCTTGTGGAGCCAGACGACACTCGAATCGTCGCTGGCGTGGCGGAACGGCTCGAGCTCCTCATCCCAGGTGGAACCGAGTGCGACGTCGAGCTCGCGCTGCAGCTCGATGACGTTTCCTGCGGCGATCTCCATCGCATAGCGGACGCGGTCTTCGCCGATGACGATGTTTCCCGCGGCATCCGTCTGCGCGTAGTGGATGCCGAGGTCTGGCGTGTGCAGCCAGCGGCCGCCGTCGCTGCGAGGTGTCGGGTCTTCGGTGACTTCGAAGCGCAGATGCTCCCAGCCTCGGATGGCGGTCGCGAGTGCAGCGCCCGTACCCACCGGACCGTCCCAGTAGAACTCGGCCCGGCGAGAACCCTCAAGCACGGGCTGGTCGGCCCAGTCGAAGTTCACTGCGCGACCGATAGCGCGTCCTACCGCCCATTCCAGGTGCGGGCAGAGCGCGCGAGGTGCAGAGTGGATGTACACCACTCCGCGTGCGTAAGCCGTCGCCATGATCTCTCCGTTTCATCAGGTGCGTCTTCCCCTACGACCTGTTCCACGAGAGTGGCGTTTCTATGCGGTTATATGGCGATTATCGCCCACTCCGTGCGAAATCACAAGCGTGTCATTCGAGCGGAAGGACCCCGGCCGAAGCCGGGGTCCTTCTGTACGGTCCCTGAGCCTGTCGAAGGGTCAGGCCTCGCTCATGGCGATCTTGGCCTGCTGACCCTTGGCTGCGTAATACGCAGCACGTGCGGCATCCTTGCGTGCCTGCTCGGCATATCCTGCCTCGAGGACGTCCTGCGCAACTTCGTAGTTCTCGACCTGGTCGGTGCCGTGGTACTTCTCGATATAGGCATCGAGCTCAGGGCCCGACGTCCACGACGTGATGAGGTTGTAGCGCGGCTCGGAGCCGGTGTGGGTCGCAGCGTGCCAGAGACGCTGCGTGTCGACGATGAGCTGCGCTCCGGCCGGAAGTGCGATGCGCACCTCACCCGCCGGGTCCGTGCGGTTCTCACGCAGGACGAAGAAGCTGTCCTTGTCGTCGGTGAGGTTGAAGAACCCGCGAACGACCCAGCCCGTGCCGTCCGGGTTCAGGCGGTTGTTGTCATCCTGGTGCAGGTTGTAGAGGCATTCTCCGTACGGGGTCGGCTGCAGCTCGATGACGCGGCAGCGGCCGACGTTCGCGCCGGGCTCCTGCGCGCGACGCGTGAGGATCGGCGCCTTGGCGGTCTGCGAGTCGATCCAGACGCCATCCTTGTCCGTGCGCGGTGGCTTGTGGTTCCAGAAGCCGTTGCACTCGATGTCGCCGAAGGCGCTGGCGAGCGGAGCGAAACGCGTATCGCCCGACGACTTCCAGTCGTTGTACTCGATGTCCAGCCATTCCTTGGGGTCGAGCGCCTGGTTGTAGCTGTCGAGGACGACGTATCCCTTTTCCTCGAGAGCAGCGGATTTGATGTATGCCATGATCTGAGCCAGATCCTTTCATCGGGGGCCAGCACGTTTTAACAGGCCCTGATAAGGCAAGCCTAACAGCGGCCCCCGTGCTGCCCGGGGGACCCGACCGTGAAAATGTCGTGGCGACTAGACTCGTTCACGGCGGGTCGTCTGGTGCCGCCGATGCGTGAGGAGCAGAAGCGAACACCATGGCAACCGCCACAAATGTCGAAGCGAACGCCGTCAACACCATCGAGTGGCTGTCCGCTCCCGGTACCGCGATCGTCGTCCCGGTGTATCAGCGCCAGTACCGGTGGGACATCGGCGGGTGTGAACGCCTACTCGCTGACATCCGCGCCGTCGCGGGAGAAGACGAAACACATCGTCACTTCATCGGGTCGATCCTTTCGGCCCAGGACTCCTCCGAGGTCGATCTGATCCTCATCGACGGCCAGCAGCGCATCACCACGATCATGCTTCTGGTCGCCGCCCTGCACCACGCCATCCAGAGCACTGACGCCGCCCTGGCCGCCGAACTCGAGCGCGTGCTCATTCGCAGCGATGACCCCTCGCGCACGAAGCTGCGCCCGCACGATGCCTGGGCGCTCCTGTACGAATCGGTCGTGCTGGATCGCCGTGGAGATGTCGAGCGCGAGTCCCGCTTCGACGACAACTACGCGTTCTTCCGCAGCCAGGTGCATGCCGATGAGGTATCCGACATCTGGCGCGGTCTGCAGCGGCTCGAGCACGTCTCGATCACTCTGGGGCCCTCCGCCAATGCGCAGCAGATCTTCGAAAGCCTAAACTCCACCGGCGAGCCGCTGCGCGATCACGAGCTGATCCACAACTACATCCTCATGGGCCTCACGCACGCCGAGCAGCTCGACGTCGAGGAGCGCTTCTGGCTCCCGATCGAGCGTCGTACCGGTGAGATGATCGGTGCCTTCTGGCGTCACTACCTGGTGATGACCACGGGTCGCGAGGTGACTGCGGACGGCGAGCACGGCGTGTACGCGGCCTTCCGGCGCTCGTTCCCGAGCATGGACGTCGCGCATCTGCAGGCGGATGCGGAGATCTGGCGTCACTACGCCGAGATCTACGGCATCCTGCTCGACCCCGCGCTCGAAACGGATGCCGAGATCCGTCAGCACCTGGAGTACCTGAACACCTTCGGTCGCGCCACGTACCCGCTCACGATGAGTGCGTACAGCGACCATGCACGCGGGGTCATCTCGCACAGCGAACTGATCGAGACGCTGGAGTGGACGCAGACCCTCTATCTGCGCCGCGCACTCGTCGGGCTTCCCACTGAGCGGCTGATCGCGCGTCTGTGCCGGGCGCGCGCCGACGGACGGGAGTCGCTGATGCGCGCGTTCGCCCGCATCACTCCCTCAGACGAGCGTGTCAGTGCCGTTCTGAAATATGTCGAGCTGCCGCATGCGGCGTATGTTCTGGGACGGCTCGAAGGCGCCGAGCACCCCACCGAGTACGACCTCGAGCACATCGTGCCTCTCATGCCCGGTGAGGCATGGTCGGGCGACGGAGCACGCACCTGGCGCGACTACTCCGAGGACGAACAGAACAGCCACCGCGCGCTCGCGCCCACGCTGGGGAACCTCACCCTGCTCGAACCAGCACTCACCGAGCGCGTCTTCGGTGCGTCTTTCGCAGACAAGAAGACGGATGCCTACGCCCGCAGCGCGGTCGCTGAGACCCGCGCGTTGAGCGAAGCGTCCCGCTGGGACACCGCAGCGATCACCGCCCGCACCGTTCGGCTCGCAGCATCCCTGCTTCGGATCTGGGCCCGACCCGATTTCCCAGAGATCGACGACGACGGACTCACGCCCGTGATGGATGCCGTCCGCCGCCGCGGCTGGCCCGCTGGTTGGGATCGTGAGTTCGACTACGTCGAATACCGCGGCGAGCACTGGGAGGTCAAAGACGTCCGTGCTCTGTTCAACCGGGTGTTCCGCCGGGCATGGACGGACGACCGACCCGCCGCCCTCGCATACAGTGCCGCCCATGGCGGTCCGCTCTACGCCGAGATGGCGTGGAAGGGCCAGTGGGACGCTCTGGACGCGGAGAGTTTCCTCTACATGGGTTGGGATTCGAATTATATGATGAACGCTGTGCAGGGAGTTCTTGCCGAATCCGGTATCTCTGCCGAGGTATTTGTGAAGTACTCGTATATCGGGAATGTGATGTGATGCGACAGGATGCCCCTGTGGATCTGAGCTTTGAGGAGATCGCCCTCGGCTGGGAAGACGACGCCGCGATCGAGTGCGAGTGCGATCACGGCGACGAAGAGGCCTATGCCGCCTGCGGCCGCCGCGCGAAGTGGCGAGTGACGATCGATTGCACGTGCGGTGAGGACCATCCGCGCACGGTCGAGCTGCTGTGCACCAAGTGCCTGCGCACGGCGCGCAAGGACCTCGGCAACGAGGCCATCACCGCTCGCCCGCTGTAGCGGAGCATCAGTAGGGCGGGTGGGACTTGAACCCACGATCGTCGGGTTATGAGCCCGCTGCCTTGACCAGCTTGGCCACCGCCCCGTATCGAAACCACTCTATCCGAGCGGCACGGCCTGTTCGTGCGTCTGCAGGTGCCCGCGGTAGATTTCGGCGTTGCGGACGAGGTCGGCGCGCTCGTCGTCGCTGAGCGCGCGCCGCACCTTCGCGGGGACGCCTGCCACGAGGGAGCCATCGGGAATCTCGGTTCCGCCGAGGATCACCGCACCGCCGGCGATGAGGCATCCGCGCCCGATCACTGCGCCGCTCAGGATCACCGAGCCCATTCCCACGAGCGAGCCGTCCCCGATCGTGCAGCCGTGCACCACCGCGTTGTGTCCGATCGACACGTTCGCGCCGATGATGACGCCGTGTCCGCTGTCGACGTGAACCGATACGTTGTCCTGCACGTTGCTGCCCCGCCCGAGAACGATCGCGTCCGAGTCACCGCGGAGAACCGCGTTGTACCAGACGCTGGATCCTGCCTCCAGCGTGACGTCTCCGATGATGCGCGCGCCATCGGCGACGAACGCGTCACCGGCGATGCTCGGAGTCTTATCTGCAAGGGCGAGAACGGATGCTGACGACGAGATGCTCATGAGGTGAGACTACCCTGACTTCCGCATGGTTCCGCGGAAAATCAGTCCGATAAGCCGAGCCTCAGCTTACTTGCGGAATGTTCGTGGCTGAGTAGCGTTGTACTCGACAGGTACCGAACCCGCCGTTCTGGAGGAAGAAAAATGAGCAAGTCGCAGACCGTTTCCACCACCGCGAGCGATCCGACGGTTGCAGCGGCGACCGCACAGTTCCTCTCCCCTGTCGTCCTCGGGCTCCAGGCCCTGACTATCAGCGGCAAGCAGGCGCACTGGCACGTCCGCGGCGCCAACTTCGTCGGAGTGCACGAGCTGTTCGACTCGATCGTCGCCAACGCCGGTGGTTTCGCCGACACGGCTGCCGAGCGCATCGTCGCTCTGGGCCTTCCTGTCGACGCGCGTGTGAAGACCGTCGCCGAAAAGGGGGCAGGATCCGATGTTCCCGCAGGGTTCGCTCAGTCGAGCGATCTGATCCGCAACATCATCGCCGACATCGACGCGATCCTCGTCGACACCAAGACCGCAATCGACGGCCTTGACGAGGTCGACCTCACCAGTCAGGACGTCGCGATCGAGATCATGCGCGGCCTCGAGAAGGACCGCTGGTTCCTCCTCGCGCACATCGCCGAGTAAGCAACTGCCAGAGCGAAGGCCACCGGGAAGCATCCCGGTGGCCTTCGTCGTGTTCACATTGCTCAGCCGACTCCGTCTGCGATAGCTGCTTCCAGCGCTGCGGTGAACTGCGGCGTGAGCGTATTGGCGAAAGTGACCGTCAGATGATCCTGGTCGCGGTAGATGTTCGCACCGCCCACCACAGGGAAGCAGGTCTCGTCGTCGCAGTACACATCGGTGAAGTCCAGAAGCGTGACGCCGGCGGCACCCTCAGCGGCATCCCGAATCGGGTCGTTCGCGGGCAGCCGTTCGGCACGCGGGCTCGAGCACTCGGACGCGTCGCGGGAGCGCAGGCACTTGTTCGGGTCCGTCTCCCACCCGGGGTTGTCGACGATGGTGACCACGGGGATGCCGCGGTCGGTCATGGTCGACCAGGCCTGGCGGTATCCGGCGACGGCTCCGTCGAAGGACGAGTCGTAGCCAGCTGACGAGTACGGCGTGTTCGAGATCGCCGAGGTGAAGACAACGTCGAACTCGCTGGCCGCCAGCTCCGCGTCGATACCTTCGCGCCAGTCGGTGCAGGCCGCGCCGAAGGACCCGGCGGTGGCCAGCGGAGTGGTGTTCCACGGACAGGCACCCTTGAAGTACGTGGTGAGGTGCCAGCCCTCGCGGTCCGCGATCGCCTGGAACGTCCCCAGCAGTTGGTAGGCATGGCTGTCGCCCACCAGCGCCACCCGAGGTGCATCCGGGTCGTCGGAGCCGAACTCGCAGGACACCGGACGGGAATCGTTCAGCTGTATGAAGCACTGCGGCTCATCGGGACTGTCCGCACCGGCAAAGCCCGGTGCCGGCAGGATCGTGTCGGGCCCCTCCCCGGCACATGACTCATCGAGGATGCTCGCCGCACCGAAGCACACCGGCGGATTCTCGCGCACGTCCTGAATCGCCTGAACACCCTGCTGGTATGCCGGGGCGTTCGCAGCCCAGCCTCCTGCAGCGACAGCCGCGACGAGCGCCATTGCCCCCAGAGACGCCCAGAGAGTGACTCGTGGGCGCCGCGAGGTGAGCGGCTTCCATGAGCGCATCGGGTCTTCGATGAAGCGTTTGGTGAGCCACGCGAGCACGAAGCAGATGCACAGCAGCGCCACGCGGTGGTAGATGGTCAGGCCCCAGAACGGTACGGAGGGCGCGATGACGATCAAGGGCCAGTGCCACAGGTACAGGCTGTACGAGATGTCGCCGGTGAACCGCATCGGACGGATGGCCAGGAGACGCGTCGGGTACCACCAGCGCTCGGTATTGGATGCCGCGATGACGGCCGCCGCACCCAACGTCGGCAGCAGTGCCATGTAGCCCGGGAACACCGTCTGACCGTCGAAGGTGAACGCGGTGTAGAGCAGGGCGAGGACGCCAGCCCAGCCGAGCACGAAGCTCAGCACCGCATTGTTCACGCGCAATCGCGGAACCAGGGCGAGGAGTGCTCCGACACCGAACTGCCAGATGCGCCCCAGAGTGACGAAGTAGGCCGGTGCAGGATCGGTCATGGTGAAGATGACGCAGAAGATGAATGAGGCGACCGACACGACGCCGATGGCGATCGCCGCCGCCCGAAGACGCGAGCCGCGGAAGAATTTCACCGAGATCCAGGCCGCCAGCAGCATGATCAGCGGCCAGATGACGTAGAACTGCTCCTCGAGAGACAGCGACCAGTAGTGCTGGACGGTCGTCGGGTCGCCCGAAAGAGCGAGGTAGTCGGCGGAGTTGAATGCGAGGTACCAGTTCTCGACATAGAACGTGGATGCCACGATCTCGCGCACCTCGGCCGGCATCGCCGAGGTCGGTGTCAGGAAGGGCAGGGCCGCCACGATCGCGCAGAACAGCAGGACCAGCAGCGATGCCGGTAGCAGCCGTCGTGCCCGTCGCGCCCAGAACTGACCGAGGTCCACGCGGCCGGATGTGGCGAGCTCGCGTGCCAGATGCGCCGTGATCAGGAACCCGGAGATCACGAAGAAGATGTCAACGCCGACGTACCCGCCGCTGAGGCGCCCCGGCCAGAAGTGGTAGAGCACGACGAAGAGCACGGCGATCGCGCGCAGCCCCTGTACGTGCGGAATGAACCGGCTGGGCGCTGCATGCTCCGGGGATCGTTCGCGGCGACGCTGCGCGCGCGAGAGCGAGGGAGGCGGTGGGGCGGATGTCACCATATGACGGTACCGGCTGCGTACGAGAACCCGTGAACCCACACCGGTCCGATGTCGCTACGACACGTGCGTGACGCGACCGCCGAGCAGTGTGGCGACCACCGGCATCCGCCGCAGCGTCGCCTGCGAAGCGGTGCGTGGGTCAGCACCGCAGAGAACGAGATCCGCTCGATCCCCCGGCCGCACGGCGCTGCGGACGCTCGCAGCGAGTGCCTCGTCGAGGCTCAGTCGCTCTTCGGGATGCCAGGGAGCTTGCTCATCATCCGTGCGGTACACCGCTGCGGCGATCGCCTGCCACGGATCGAGCGGTGCCACCGGGGCGTCCGACCCGAGCCGCAATGCAACACCCGCACGCAGGAGCGTCGCCATCGGGTAACCGAGTGCCGTCTGCTGCGACCAGTACCCCTCGACGAGGTCGCGATCGTCCAGTGCGTGCTGCGGCTGGATGCTCGCCGCCAGCCCCAATCGCTCGATGCGGGCGATGTCGGCATGCCGGATCAGCTGTGCATGCTCGATCGTTCCGGTCGCCCCTGTCACGGTGACCGCGTCGAGCGCGGATGACACCGCGCGGTCGCCGATCGCGTGGATAGCAGCGGCGAATCCGGATCCGGTCGCCTCGGTGAGCAACTCGATGAGGTCGGCCGGAGATACATTGAGCACACCATGATCGGCGTCGTCGTCGGGATACGGATGGGTGCATGCCGCGGTGCGAGTTCCGAGCGAGCCGTCGGTGATCACCTTCAGCGGCCCAACGTGGACGAGTCCGTCGCCGCCCGCAAGCGGGTCGCCGGTGCGCAGGCCGGCTGCGATGGCGCGCGTCAGGTCAGCCGGGTACACGGCGAACTCGACCCGCTGCGCACGGAATCCAGCATCCACGCGTCTGGACCACGCGTCGATGTTCCACGCCATGTCGAAGTCGACGATCCCGGTGACACCGCGCGCGGCGGCAGCCCTGCCCGCCTCGTCGACGGCGCGGTCCCCGTGCAGGGGCTCGACCGCATTGAGTCGCTTCGAGATCTCGAACGCATCCTCTTCGCGGAGCATCCCGTCCGGTGATGAGAATCCCTCCCGGCGCAGCGCCGCGGAGTTGAGCCAGACGCTGTGGACATCGGCATTGATGAGGTAGGTGGGGACGAGACCCGTGGCGGCATCGAGAACCTCGAGTGAGGGATCATCGGCCCAGAGCGCGTCGCGGAATCCGGCCCCAACGCGGCGTCCATCGGTCAGCGGCGCGGCGGTCGACATGTACCCGGCGGCCTCCGATGCCGATGCGGTGTCCTGGAGCGGAACGCGCTCGACGGCCAGCGCCCACGGCAGCGTGTGCACATGACTGTCCCAGAGTCCCGGCACCAGCCAGGCTCCCTGCGCATCGATCGACTCGCCGCGCACCGGCAGAGCGCCAACGGGTGAGATGTCGATGATCCGGCCATCGCTGATGTGCACGTCGACGGGGTCGTCATCCATCAGGTGCTCGCGCCCGGGACCTGCGATCCGCGTCTGTCGAATCACCGACACATTCTCGTCGACCGATGTCACGATCGCTGTGCCCCGGCTTCTCGCGCCGCCACCCGCGCGTCGTGCGCGCGCTGCATCTCGACCACGAGCGCGGGATTCGGGTACGCGTCGTCACGGGAGAGTTCGAGGATCACGTTCTCGATGACATCGTCCGTCTTGTTCTGGCTGAGCTTGCGCTTCGCGAACACCCGCGTCGGGGTGAGCCGGAATCCGATGGTTCCCGATTCGAGGCGGGAGATGAACGCTTCATCGTTCGGCTGCGTCCACATGCCGCGCGGCGAAGGGAATCGGCTCTCGAAGTGCTCGACGAGGTCTTCGAGCACACGGAGATTCGTCGAGGTGTCCAGGATCTCGGGGATTCCGGAGAGGTGCACCGCCACATAGTTCCACGTCGGGACGGCTGGAACGTCGCCGTACCAGCCCGGGGAGATGTACCCGTGCGGCCCCTGGAAGATCATCAGGAGTTCTTGATCACCCTGTCCCAGCCCGAGCACGAGGTCGTCAGGACGACCGACGTGGCCCACGACCGTGAGATCGTCGCGCTCGGGATCGAGCAGAATCGGATAGTGCGAAGCGGTCATGCCATCGGCATCCCGCCCAACGAGCGTCGCCCACGGATTCGATGCGATCACGCGGCGCAGCTCGGCGACATCGGTCATCGCGAAACTCGGGTTCTGGCGCATGCGTCCAGCCTACGACCGAGAACGCACGGGAGCTCCTACGCCTGGCAGCGCGGACACCAGTAGAGCTTGCGGGCGCCGATCTCCTCGAGCACGATCTCTGTTCCACACGTACGACAGGGCAGACCTGCGCGGTGATAAACCCAGTGCCGGTCATCGCGGCTGGCCATCGCCGCACGATAGTCATCGGGCGACAGATCATCCATTGTCATCATCTGGCCGGTCTCCACACCGATCGGCAGCAGCCGCGCCCAGTCGTGCCAGAGCTCGCGCACGATCTCCTCCGGAACCTGCTTTCCCGGTGTGTGCGGGTTGAGCCGAGCACGGTAGAGCATCTCGGCACGGTAGACGTTGCCGATGCCGCTGACAACGGACTGGTCCATCAGCAGCAGCGCGATCGCCGTGCCCTTCTTGCGGACGGTGCGAACGAAGCGCTCCTCATTCTCCGCCGGATCCCCCACCAGCGGGTCAGGGCCCAGCTTGGCGACGGTAGCGAGCATCTCATCGGGTGTCTGCAGGACGCACGCTGTGGGTCCGCGCAGGTCGGCGGCCGTGATGTCGGTCATCAACCGCAGTCGCACCTGGCCGACGACGGGCGGTGGCCATTCCATCTCGTCGTCGGCGAGCCCTTTGGTCTGCTCGGACATGCGCACGTGCACGCGAGCTCTGCGCGGGGCGCCGATCGATGCGAGCGAGTTCTCGCCGGCGGCATCCAGAATCGCAGCACCATCGGCGGAACCCGGCGCGTCCAGATCTGTACCGCGCTGATTGGTCTGACCCATCCGACCATTCGCCGAGGCGATCGTGGGATCGAGCAGGATCTCCCCCGCGAAATCCCACGCACCGTACAGCCCCAGGTGCACGCGCAGCCAGAGATCTCCCTCGGTCTCGAGGAACATCTGCTTGCCGACCGCCTTGACGCTCACGGCCTCACGACCGTCGAGCACCGCGGCCCCCTCGGCGAACCGCCCCTGCGGACTCGACGCATGCAGCGTCTTGCCGATGAAGTTGCGATCGAACTGCCGCGCGATCCGATGTACCGAATGCCCCTCTGGCATATCAGGCCCGCGGGTCGGGGAGCAGTGAGCCGTCGCGCTCGAAGTCCGCGATCTGCGCGATACGACGGGAGTGCCGCTCCTCGTCGGAGAACGGTGTGCTGATGAAGCGCTCGATGAACGAGACGACCTCTTCGAAGGTGTGCTGACGCGCACCGATCGAGATGACGTTGGCGTCATTGTGCTGGCGCGCGAGTTCCGCCGTCGACAGGTTCCAGACGAGGGCGGCCCGGATGCCGGCGACCTTGTTCGCGGCGATCTGCTCTCCGTTGCCGGAACCGCCGAAGACGATACCGAGCGCCTCGATACCAGCCGTCTGATCGGCGACCACGGCCTGTGCGGCACGGATGCAGAAGGCCGGATAGTCATCGAGCGCGTCGTAGGCCACGGGCCCGTGATCGGTCACCTCATGTCCGAGTGTGCGCAGGTGGTCCTGCAGCCGGGTCGAGAATTCCAATCCCGCGTGGTCTGTGGCGATGTGGATGCGCATGCTCACCATCCTAGGAGCGTGACGACCCGCATCACGGTGCGATACCGGCGGCCGCCGGTTTGAAGCCCAGCCGTACGTTCTCGCAATCACCAGGACGCGAGACGTCGTACCAGGGGCCGAGCTCAGTGAGGTGCGGGCGCTCAGCTGCCGGGGTGCCTTCGATGCGCTCGTGGACGAGATCGATAAGACCGGAGACGAACGCCGGGTGGATGCCGGGGGTCTGCGTCCGCACCGCGGGGATGCCTGCCTGCGCAGCAGACTCCAGCGCCTCGGTGTCGAGATCCCACAACACCTCCATGTGATCGCTGACGAAGCCGAGCGGAACGATGACGACGGCCTTCGCTCCCGCTGCCGGCAGCCCCGCGATCACGTCATTGATGTCCGGCTCGAGCCAGGGCTGAGTGGGCGGACCGGAACGGGACTGGAAGACGAGCTGCCACGGCACAGTGGTCCCTCCTGTGACGGCACTAAGGTTGTCGATGATGTGGGCGGCGACCGCCCGATGCTGTGCGACGTAGGCGCCGCCCTCACCCCACTCGACGTCACGCGGGCCGGAGCGCTCAGCATCCGCCATGGGAATCGAGTGCGTGGAGAACAGCACGTGGATATCGGATGCTTCGATCCCCTGTTCCAGGAACTGCTGCACCGCAGCATCCACGCCTTCCTGGAACGGAGCGACGAAGCCCGGGTGATCGAAGAAGAGGCGGATCTTGTCGGCCGTCACCCGCTCTTCGAGACCGGCATCCGTGATCGCGCGCGCGATGTCCTCGCGGTACTGTCGATCGCTGGAGTACGAGCTGTACGCGCTCGTAGCGAGGACGAGAAGCGTCGAATGTCCATCATCGGCCGCCGCGGTGAACGCATCGGGGAGATAGGGCTCCCAGTTACGGTTCCCCCAGTAGACAGGCAGGTCGATGCCGCGGCGGGACAGCTCGGACTCAAGAGCCGCCTTCAACTCGCGATTCTGCCCATTGATCGGACTCACTCCGCCGAAGTGCCGGTAGTGGTGAGCGACCTCTTCGAGGCGTTCATCGGGGATGCCGCGCCCACGGGTGACGTTGCGCAGGAAGGGGATGACGTCATCCTGACCTTCGGGCCCGCCGAAACTCGCCAGCACCAGCGCGTCATACGCGACGGGCGTCTCGATGAATTCGGAGCCGCCTGCGGCAGCGGGGGAAGCGAACAGGACACTGATCTGATCGGTCTGAGTCACTCCCCCATCATTCCATCCCTGCGCACCGCCATCGGTCGCGTCCTGGCGTAGGCTGTCATGGTTGCCGTCGGCGCCAGCCGCGTCGGATCTAGGCGATACCCCCGAACCCCTGGGAGAAACAGCTGTGCCTGGAGAGAACCTCACCCGTATCGAAGCGCAGGAGCGCCGCGCACTCATCGACACGCAGTCGTACGAGATCTCGCTCGACCTGACCAAGGGCGCCGAAGTCTTCGGTTCCCGCAGCGTCGTACGCTTCACGGCGACGCCGGGCAGCTCCACCTTCATCGATCTGGTCGATTCCGACGTGCGTGAGATCTCGCTCAACGGCGAGCAGCTGGACCCGGCAGAGGTGTTCGCCGAGTCGCGGATCGCTCTGGCGGATCTGCAGGAGGAGAACGTCCTCGTCGTCGACGCCGACTGCCGTTACACCAACACGGGTGAGGGCCTGCACCGTTTCGTTGACCCGGTCGATGACGAGGTCTACCTGTACTCGCAGTTCGAGGTGCCCGACTCCCGCCGCGTCTTCGCGGTGTTCGAGCAGCCCGATCTGAAGGCCACGTTCCAGTTCACCGTGACCGCTCCGGATGCGTGGAAGGTCATCTCCAACTCCCCCACGCCTGAGCCCATCAACCACGATGAGAGCAGCACGGCAACGTGGGGCTTCGAGCCCACCCCGCGCATCTCCTCGTACATCACGGCCCTCGTCGCGGGGCCATACGAGTCGACCTTCTCGGAACTCACGAGTTCCGATGGACGCGTCATCCCGTTGGGTGTGTACGGCCGCAGGAGCCTGTGGGAGCACCTGGATGCGGATTACATCTTCGACAAGACTCGTGAGGGCTTCGCCTACTACGAGGAGAAGTTCGGCGTCGCCTATCCGTTCGCGAAGTACGACCAGCTCTTCGTCCCGGAGTTCAACGCCGGAGCCATGGAGAACGCGGGAGCGGTCACTTTCACGGAGACGTACGTCTTCCGGAGCAAGGTGACCGATGCCGTGAAGGAGCGTCGCGTCGTCACGATCCTGCACGAGCTCGCGCACATGTGGTTCGGCGACCTCGTCACCATGAAATGGTGGAACGACCTCTGGCTGAACGAGTCGTTCGCCGAGTGGGCATCGACCATCGCCACCGCCGAAGCCACCGAGTGGACCGAGGCGTGGACGACCTTCAACGCGATGGAGAAGAGCTGGGCATACCGTCAGGACCAGCTGCCCTCCACGCACCCGATCACCGCAGAGATCAACGATCTCGAAGACGTGCAGGTCAACTTCGACGGCATCACGTACGCCAAGGGCGGTTCCGTCCTCAAGCAGCTCGCCGCATGGGTCGGCATCGATGCATTCTTCGCGGGTGTCGGACAGTACTTCCAGAAGCACGCATGGGGCAACACCGAGCTGAGCGACCTGCTCACCGAGCTCGAAGCGACAAGCGGCCGCGACCTCAGCACCTGGTCGAAGAAGTGGCTCGAGACGGCTGGTGTCAACACGCTCTCCCCGGTCATCACCGAGGACGTCGATGGTCTGATCACGCGCTTCGCGATCACCCAGACCGCGCCTGCGGACTACCCGACGATCCGTCCGCACCGACTCGGCGTCGGCTTCTACAACCTCGCCGACGGCACTCTCACACGCTCGCACTACATCGAGATCGATGTCGATGGCGACCGCACCGAGGTGCCCGAACTGCAGGGTCAGGAACGCCCGGACCTCGTCCTGCTCAACGACAACGACCTCGCCTACGCGAAGATCCGCCTCGACGAGCGCTCCCTCGAGACGGCCATCGCCCACCTCGGCGACATCTCCGATCCCCTGGCCCGTTCGCTGATCTGGGGAGCCGCGTGGGATCAGACCCGTGACGCGGAGAGCCCCGCATCCGACTACGTCGACCTGGTTCTCGGAAACATCGGCCGCGAGACCGAGTCGACCACGCTGCGCACCACGCTGGCACAGCTGCGCACCGCGGCAACGCTCTATGTCGACCCGACGCAGCGCGATGCCACACGGTTGAAGATCGCAGATGCCCTGTGGGACCTCGCCCACAGCGCACCGGCCGGCAGCGACAGCCAGCTGCAGTTCGTCACCGCGTTCGCATCCTCCCTGGTGAACTCCGAGCACGCGGGGATCGTCGGACGCCTGCGCTCGGGTGAAGAGTCGCTGCCAGGGCTCGAGATCGATGCGGACCTGTCGTGGCAGCTGCTGGTCGGACTCGCCTCGATCGGCGCGACGGATGCCGCGACCATCGATGCTTCCCTCGCCGCCGACAACACGTCCAAGGGTGCAGAGTTCGCAGCCCAGGCACGTGCGGCACTGCCGACGGTCGCAGACAAGCGGGCCGCCTGGGCCTCTCTCATCGACAACGCTGATCTGCCGAACACGATCGTGCGTTCTGCTGCGGCCGGTTTCGTGCACCCGAACAGCGTCGGCGTTCTCGGCGAGTTCGTGCAGAGCTATTTCGACATGCTCGTCGAGATCTGGGAGTCGCGCACCTATCAGATCGCCAACTATCTGATCGTCGGCCTCTACCCCACTGCGCTCGGCAACACCGAGCTGCGTGAGGCGACGCGCACCTGGCTCAATGAGAACAAGGATGCTGCTCCTGCGCTTCGCCGCCTGGTCGGTGAGGAACTCGCCGACGTCGAGCGTGCGCTCTACGCGCAGGCACTGGATGCCGAGGAGCCCGATCCCATCGACTGATCGATAGGATCAGAGCGTGCCACTGATCCCGTTCGAGACGCCTCCGGAACCGACACCGGTTCTCGATGACCTGGCGAGCTTCTGGGGTTCGGTGCTCAAGTGGCTGGTCGAAGCAGGACAGAACGTCCTGCAGGTGCTCCTGACCGTCATCGTCTGCATCATCGTCGCATTCCTGCTGCGCCTGGTGATCCGCCGGATCGTGCTCCGCATCGTCCGAAGTGCGAAGTTGAAGGCGAATGTCGACGACACTCAGGCGTTTGAGCGATCTCCGCTGGCAGATATGCGCCTCGTGCAGCGGACGCGAACCCTCGGCACCATTCTGCAGAACATCGTCAATGTCGCCGTCGCGATCGTGGCACTGGTTCTCATCACCAATCTGCTCGCCCCCAGCCTCGTCGGCTCTCTCACCCTGCTGACCGCGGCGATCGGTGCTGGTCTCGGGTTCGGCGCCCAGAACATCATCAAGGATGTCCTCAATGGCTTGTTCATCGTCGCCGAGGACCAGATGGGCATCGGCGACATGGTCGATATGGGCCTCGCCTCCGGTGTCGTGGAATACGTCGCGGTCCGCATCACGCACGTGCGCGATGTGAACGGCACTCTCTGGTACGTCCGCAACGGTGAGATCACCCGCATCGGCAACATGTCTCAGGGATGGGCGCGGGCGATCGTCGATATCGGCGTGCCGGTGGACGCCGATGTGCCTCAGGTCGAAGAAGCCCTGCTCGCAGCGGCCAGCGGCCTGATGAAGGATGCGAAGTGGCGCACCCGCATCATCGAGCGTCCCGAAGTCTGGGGCCTGGAATCGATCACGGGCGATGCGCTCATCATCCGCGTCGTGCTGAAGACGCGTGCCACCGCAATGGACGATGTCGCGCAGGAACTGCGCATACGGCTGAAAGGCGCGATCGAAGCGCTCGACCTGACCATCCCGTCAATGGCCTCCGTCGTACCGGACGGCATCGAAGGCGCGCGACGGGTTCGCGGTGCCAACCCTCCGACGACGAGACCGAATGCCGTCACCGGAGTACCGGCGCCGATGCGCGGCATCTGGCGCAAGAAGAGCCCCAACCCGCCACCTGAACCACCAGACCACCCGGAACCACCAGCACACCCGGAACCACCAGAGGCGAGGAAATGACCTTCTACGACGAAGTCGGCGGGTACGCGACATTCGAACGCATCGTGGACGGGTTCTATCGCGAGGTCGCCCAAGATCCCGTGCTGAAGCCGATGTATCCCGAGGAGGATCTCGGGCCGGCAGCGGAGCGGTTCACGATGTTCCTCGTGCAGTACTGGGGCGGTCCGACCACGTACAGCGAACGGCGCGGGCATCCGCGACTGCGGCTGCGTCACCAGCCGTTCCGAGTCGACCCCGATGCACGCGACCGCTGGTTGCGGTGCATGCGCACCTCTCTCGACGAGGTCCAGCTCTCGCCGCTGCACGATGCGACGCTCTGGGACTATCTGGAGCGCGCCGCATATGCCATGGTGAATACGCTGCCGTCAGTCCCCAGCCCAGCTGAGGGGCGAACGACGCTCGACGCACGCAGCGCCAGTCAGGATTCAACGGAGAACGCATGACGACCACACCCCTGTCCGCAGATGTCCTGGTTATCGGATGGGGACTGGCAGGGCTGGTCGCAGCCTCTGAGGCCGCCGCACTCGGCCGGAGCGTGATCATCGTGGACCAAGAGCCGAGATCCAACCTCGGCGGTCAAGCATGGTGGTCGTTCGGTGGGCTGTTCCTGATCGACTCGCCGGAGCAGCGTCACATGGGCATCAAGGATTCACTGGAGCTCGCGACGCAGGACTGGTTCGGAAACGCCGGATTCGACCGCGATGAGGACGAATGGCCTCGCCAGTGGGCCGAGGCATACCTGCAGTTCGCCGCGGGCGAGAAGCGTTCCTGGCTGCGCGAGCGCGGCGTGGGCTTCTTCCCGGTGGTCGGCTGGGCGGAACGCGGCGGGTACGGCGCCATCGGCCCCGGCAACTCGGTGCCTCGATTCCACATCACCTGGGGCACCGGCCCCGGAGTCGTCGCTCCCTTCGATGAGGCCGTGCACCGCGCAGAGGATGCCGGAACGGTGCAGATCCTCCCCCGTCACCGCGTGAGCGAACTGATCGTCGACGGCGGAACCGTCGTCGGTGCCCGTGGCGAGGTGCTCGCAGACAGTCCAACCGCTCGCGGGATCTCATCCTCCCGCGAGATCGTCGGTGATTTCGAGATCTCGGCCGGCGCGACGATCGTTTCCTCCGGCGGGATCGGCGGCAACCACGATCTCGTGCGCGCGGCCTGGCCAGCCCGGCTCGGCACCCCGCCCACGCACATGCTCTCCGGGGTACCGGCATACGTCGATGGATCGATGCACGCCGTGTCCGAGGCCGCCGGCGCGCACCTGATCAACGGAGATCGGATGTGGCACTACGTCGAAGGCATCCAGAACTGGGATCCGGTATGGCCGAAGCACGGCATCCGCATTCTTCCGGGGCCGTCGTCGCTCTGGTTGGACGCCACCGGCAAGAGGCTTCCCGTCCCGCTCTTCCCTGGCTTCGATACGCTGGGCACGCTGGAGCATCTGCGACAGACCGGCCATGACCACTCCTGGTTCATCACCACGCGGCAGATCATCGAGAAGGAGTTCGCGCTCTCGGGCAGCGAGCAAAACCCGGACCTCACCGGCAAGGACATCGGCCTGCTGCTCAAGTCGCGCTTGGCGAAAGGCCCGACTGGGCCCGTCCAGTCATTCCTCGATGAAGGCGCCGATTTCATCGTCGAGAACGACCTGGAATCCTTGCTCGAGCAGATGGCCCAGCACGATGGTGGAGACGTTCTCGATCGCGAGCATGCCCGCCGCGAAGTCGTCGCACGCGACCGCGAGATGGATAACGAGTACACGAAGGACGCTCAGATCGGGATGCTGCGCTCGATGCGCGCCTATCGTGGCGACAAGCTCATCCGCACCGCCGCACCGCATCGGCTGCAGGATCCGTCCGCGGGGCCGATGGTTGCCGTCAAGCTGCATGTGATCACACGCAAGTCGCTCGGCGGCATCAAGACGGATCTCGATGGGCGGGCGATCGGTGCCGACGGCGCCGTCATCCCCGGGCTCTTCGCAGCGGGCGAGGCCAGCGGCTTCGGCGGCGGCGGCGTGCACGGCTATCGCGCACTGGAAGGTACTTTCTTAGGCGGGTGCCTGTTCTCCGGCCGTCAGGCCGGACGCGCAGCCGGACGCTGAGCACCGGTATCGCGCACGGCGGTCAGGCCGGTGGCGACGGGACCGCGTGAGAGCACATGCCCGCGACGGAAGCCGAGCCGTGTCCAGCGTCCGGAGACAGTCACCGGCACCTGCTCTTCACCCGAGATGAACCCGAAGGCATGCGCGGCGAACGCGACGCCACGGGGAAGCCCGCCGAGGTCCTCATCGGGCTCACCCCAGATCGCTGCTCGCAGCGCACGTACGGCTTCCTCTCCGGATCCTGGTGCTGCACCTCGTGCGACAGCGGAGATCCCCCACTGCGCGCGCTGTGCGACGATATCGGCGCCGAGGTCACTCGCCCGCACCCAGTCCGAGCGTGGCGGTGCGACGCCCGCCCAGGCCGGCGAGCGTCCGGTCTCCGGGAGGCGTAGCATCCGCTCATCGTCATCAGGTGCCAGCTCATCGACGACGATGTCGCATTCCAACTCGGGGTCGGCATGAACGATGCGCATGGCCAGGATCGTCGGCGTCTGATCGAAAAGACCTTGGGGTGCAAGCGCTGCGGCAGTCATCGCGAGCACTCCTCCGGAGGCCTGCAGGCGCACGCCATCATCGGAGATCTGGTTCGCCCTGCCGAGGAAGGTCAGCACGTCCTTCGCGGTATCGGAGTCGGCGAGAACGAGACGGGTGTGCACGCGTTCTAAACTACCAAGGACGCAACAATCGTCGCAGGAGGGAGCGCCATGAGCGCAGATGCGCGGGCTCGGACCCCGGTCGACCAGCTGATGGAAGTACTGGATCTCGATGAGAGCCAGGCGAGGACCACCGAAGACATCTTCACCGGTTGTTCGCAGAGCATGCCGACCGGACGCATCTACGGTGGTCAGGTCCTCGGGCAGTCGCTGCTTGCCGCAGAGCGCACCATGCCCGCAGATCGCGCCGTGCACTCGATGCACGGCTATTTCCTGCGCCCCGGCGATTCATCCCAGGGCGTCACGATCGCCGTCGACCGCATCCACGACGGTCGCTCGTTCTCGACCCGACGCGCGCAGGCTTACCAGAACGGCGTCCCGATCTTCTCAATGATCGCGTCGTTCCAGGATGAGGCTCCCGGCCTCGAACATGCGGAGCCGATGCCTTCGGACGTGCCGGCACCAGAGGACCTGAGCCCGGATGAGGAGCTTGTCGACGATACCGACCCACAGGCTCTGCGGATGCTCGCCGAGCGTCCGGTCGAGACGCGGCATGTCGAGACGCCGATCTATCTGTCAGCCGATGGTAAAACCATCCCCCATCAGGCCGTCTGGATGCGTCTTCGTGCACCGATGCCCGATGATCAGCGGCTGCATCGCGCCGCGTTGGCGTACCTCAGCGACATGACCATCCAGGAGTCGATCCTGCGTGCGCACGGCATCCACTGGGCAACGCCCGGACTTAAGGTCGCAAGTCTCGACCACGCGATGTGGTGGCATCGTCCGGCGCGCGTCGACGAGTGGATGCTGTACGTCCAGAGCTCCCCGAACGCCCGTGGTGGCCGGGGCCTTGCCACCGGCCGCATCTACACACGTGACGGTGTGCTCGCGGCCAGCGTGAACCAGGAGATCATGATCCGCGTGCCGGACGTGCGCTGACGCTACCGGCGATGCGCGTAGACGAGCGGGTCGCCGACGTACCGACCCCAGATCTCGCGCATCTCGTCATTCACTCGCGTCGGCCGCCCGCTCACGGCATCCACGAGAACGACGACCGCCGTCGAACGCGCGTAGAGGATGCGCTCGGCGCTTGCCGGGTCGTTGAAGACTTCGTAGCAGACCTCGACGCTGGAGCCGCCGATCTTGCCGAACCACATCTGCACCTCGAGCGGACGGCGCTGGTAAGGAACCGGGGCGAAGTATTCGATCTCCTGCCGGGCGATGAGCGTGAGTACGCCCTGGTCGATTCCGGATTCCAGCACTGCCGTCTCGGGCGCGTCCTCACCCGGCGCTGCCTTCCAGAAGGCGCGTACGCGTGCTTCTTCGAGGAGCTTCAGCATCGAGGTGTTGTTGACGTGATTGAACGCGTCAAGATCTCCCCACCGCAGGGCGATCGGGATGTGCAGCCGGCGCGCCTCAGTCACGCGTGAGCTTGCGGTGCGTGGAGCGGTGCGGGTTCGCGGCATCCGGCCCGAGGCGTTCGATCTTGTTCTGCTCGTAGGACTCGAAGTTGCCCTCGAACCAGTGCCACTTGGCCGGGTTCTCGTCGGTGCCCTCGTAAGCAAGGATGTGAGTGGCGATGCGGTCCAGGAACCACCGGTCGTGCGTGATGACGACGGCGCAGCCGGGGAACTCGAGCAGGGCGTTCTCCAGCGAGCTCAAGGTCTCGATGTCGAGGTCGTTGGTCGGCTCGTCGAGGAGCAGCAGGTTGCCGCCCTCTTTCAGCGTCAGCGCGAGGTTGAGGCGGTTGCGCTCACCACCGGAGAGAACACCGGCCTTCTTCTGCTGATCCGGGCCCTTGAAGCCGAACTTCGACACGTAGGCGCGGGACGGGATCTCGGTCTTGCCGACCGTGATGAAGTCCAGTCCGTCTGAGACGACCTCCCACAGGTTCTTGTTCGGGTCGATGTTCGCGCGGGACTGATCGACGTAACTGATCTTGACCGTCTCACCGATCTTCAGATCACCGCCGTCGAGCGGTTCCAGGCCGACGATCGTCTTGAACAGGGTGGTCTTGCCGACGCCGTTGGCGCCGATGATACCGACGATGCCGTTCGGGGGAAGGCTGAAGCTCAGGCCATCGATGAGGACGCGATCGCCGAAGCCCTTCTTGAGCTTCTTCGCCTCGATGACCACGCTGCCGAGACGAGGGCCAGCGGGAATCTGAATCTCTTCGAAGTCAAGCTTCCTGGTGCGCTCCGCCTCGGTCGCCATCTCTTCGTAGCGGGCCAGACGTGCCTTGGACTTGGTCTGGCGCCCCTTGGCGCTGGAGCGAACCCACTCGAGCTCGTCCTTCAGGCGCTTGGCCAGCTTGGCGTCCTTCTTGCCCTGAATGGCGAGGCGCTCGCCCTTCTTCTCGAGGTAGGTCGAGTAGTTGCCCTCGTAGCCGATCAGCCGGCCGCGGTCGACCTCGGCGATCCACTCGGCGACGTTGTCGAGGAAGTACCGGTCGTGCGTGATGGCGATGACAGCGCCCTTATAGGCCTGCAGATGCTGCTCAAGCCAGAGCACGCTCTCAGCATCGAGGTGGTTGGTGGGCTCGTCGAGCAGAAGCAGATCTGGCTTCTGCAGGAGAAGCTTGGCGAGTGCGACGCGACGCTTCTCGCCACCGGAGAGCGGTGCGATCGCGGCATCGCCGGGCGGGGTGCGCAGAGCATCCATCGCCTGCTCGAGCTGTGAATCGAGATCCCAGCCGTCGGCGGCGTCGATCTCTTCCTGCAGCGTGCCCATCTCGGCGAGCAGGGTGTCGAAGTCGGCATCCGGATCTGCCATCTGCGCAGAAATCTCGTTGAAGCGGTCAAGCTTCGCCTTGATCGCGACGCCTTCCTGGATGTTCTCCAGCACGGTCTTGCTCTCATCGAGCTCCGGCTCCTGCATCAGGATTCCGACGGTGAAGCCCGGGGTGAGCTTCGCCTCGCCGTTGGAGGGGTGATCGAGTCCCGCCATGATCTTGAGGATCGTCGACTTACCGGCACCGTTCGGGCCGACCATTCCAATCTTCGCTCCGGGAAGGAAGGACATCGTCACGTCGTCGAGGATGAGCTTGTCACCCACTGCCTTACGCGCACGAACCATCGAGTAGATGTACTCAGCCACCGAAAACC
>NZ_JBQDSX010000038.1:0-28644 GCF_052099035.1 Microbacterium sp.
CCACACAGCGGGACGTCCCCCCACCCGTTATCTGAAAGCCACATCTGGCGCTGGCTCCGTAACAACCTCCGCGTCCGCCGCTGCGCGCCAGAAGTCACCCTCTAACTCAGCCACAATCGGATCGTCGCTGCTAGCTCTGACAACTCTGGCGCTCAGTACCTCTCCCGGCTGAGGTGCTTCGAACCCCAGTCTTTCGGCCGCGAACCGATGCTTCTCGTAGTCGCCTCCGAGGATCACGATCCCTTCGCTGCGAAGTTGAGTTCGAGCGCCGCCGTTCGCTCGAACACGCTTCATGAAGTCATCCTGCTGCGCAACCGTCGCCACTGTGTTCCGCCCGATTCGAACGCCTTGCACTCGGCGCAGGAGCTCATTGACTCGCTTCTGGCCTGAGCGGGGTGCGAAGATCGCTGCAATCGTTTCGTCATCGCACTGCAGCAGTACGTTTGGCGGCAGAATTCCCGGGCGTTGAATCCAACGGACCGCGTCACGACCCTCCCGGTTGAGCGTGACCTTCGCGTCACGGTTATTGCCAGCGTTGCAGTGCTCTTTCGCGGCACGGACAACGCCGAAGGCAAATTCGCCGGTTCGATCATTGACGAATCCAACGACCAGCAAATGCCCGATAGCCTCCGGTGGGATCATCCAGCCGTTCATACGTTGAGAGAATTTACAGTCGACGTCGATCCCTGCGACACGGTAGTCAAGCTTTTGCTTTTCGCCAGGTTCGTCAATAACGTCGTCGAACTCACGACGCAGATTTATTTCGAATAGCGTGCCATAGTGCGTGCGCTCAGTCTTGTGCAGTTGTTCCCACGAATAGCGTCCGGTTCGCTGTCCGTCGTACAGCTGGTCAAGCGTTCGACGCATGAGCTTGCCGATTCGCTCCCCATTCGGATCTGCCCGTTGAAATGCACGGAAGACGCGGATCAGTTCTTCGTCAGTGGCACCTTCAAGCGGATCGAAACGCCAGTCCACTATAAGTGAGGCAATCATGGCTAACTGACGCGATTCCGATGCTGTGCCACAACATCATGTCTCCAGTGGTCAGCTTGCCCAGTGAAGCCCTTAAAGTCGCCGAGCGTATATCGCTCGACGCCATCCACGTCAGCTTTTAGGAGCACGAAATCTCGGCCAATCGCAGTCAACCTCTGCTGGACGACTGCCGTGCTTCCCTCATTGTGAGCGTCGACCAGGTCGGCAAGACTCATCGGGTGAGCGCTACCAGCGAGAGCCCGATACACAGGATCGTGAAGGGTGACCACACCGAGTTCTTCCGCTCTGGGCATGCCCTCGTGCGCGAGCGCGGCGTGAATACTCTGACCGATAGCCTGGGCGACCGGCGGGGGGAAGGCATTCCCAATCTGACGGTACTGCGACGTCTTTCGCCCTGAAAATTCGTATGCGTCTTCGACTCGCCATCCTTGAATACGCGCAGTCATTTCAATAGTGAGTCGAGGAGGCATCGTTCGGAATGATCGTGACCGTCTGTCGGGCGCTGCATCCGCAACGCCACGTCCGTCAACATGAAGCTTCGCCCATCCCGCTTTGGCGCGGGTTGGCCCGAGGTCTGCGCCGCCATGCTTCTTGCTACCACCGACCAATGTAGGACCAATGTCGTTCGCGGCATCACGCCATGCATCCGCGTATCGCCACCCGCGCGCAGCCATCAGGTCATGAAGAGCTTCACCGACAGTCATCCGCGAGACTGCTGCGGGCTCCGGCCAGTGGAAGTACTTTAAGTCCTCCGCAGACATTGCGACGAGCACGAAACGCGGTCGCAATTGAGGCACTCCGAAATCCGCGGCGTGCAATAGCTTCCACTCGCCGACATACCCCAACTCATCGAGGCGATCGAGTATCCGCTGTCGGTATGCCGCGAACCTCGGGGCAGAGAGTCCGCGAACGTTCTCGAGCATGACGGCTCGGGGGCGCATCACCGCTACCTGTTCGATCGTCCACGCGAACAGGTCCCGCTCGTCAGATGTGCCCAACTGCTTGCCCGCAGCTGAGAAGGGCGGACACGGCACGCCACCGGCGAGAAGCGTCACTCCGGCGTAATCCTCAGGAGACCAAACCTGAGGATCGGCCACATCGCCAACGACCACGGGAATCTGGAGATTGTTCTCTAGAGTCGCAGCCGCCGTTTCGTCGATCTCAATCGCAAGTGTGTGGGCGAAGCCAGCTTTGTGAAGACCGAGCGACTGCCCACCGGCTCCCGCGCAAACCTCTACGACGGTGAACTCGTCGGCTCTGCGACCCTCATTGTTATTCACATCTCCATCGTACGAGCGACCACCGACATCTGCGTGAGGCGCCGCACCCCATACACCGCGTCGCTAGCTAGTCGGATCGCTTCCGAGGACAGGTCGCGCTCGTCGTCGGCGCGGAGCTTTTCGTCCGCGGTCGAAAGTGGCGGACAGGGCACTTCCCCGGCCAGAAGATCGATGCCCTTGTGGTCGCGGACGTCGCCCCCATGCACGTCCCATTCGGGGCGGTTCAGTCGGAGGGTCGCGGCGGCGTCGCAGTCGATCTCGACCGCGAGCGAGTGGCCGGCTCCGGCCATCTCCAGCCCAGACGACTGCCAGTCGGCGCCCGTGCGGATCCCCAGAACACTCAATTCGGGCGCTTTCGTCATATCCTCACGCATCTCATCGAAACGTTCGAAATCTGTGGTCATCGGACGCCATGACGGATCGTGCCACGGACCTCCGACGTTCGGCCCGGGTGCTCTATCGCGCAGGCGTGACCCGGATAAGGGTGGTGCTACCGGCAGTCCATTCTTCGGGTTCGCTGTCGTTGCGCCGTCGGACGCGAATGGCGCGTGCGAACCGGCCTGGCGCAGTGCCGTCCGGGAGGGCGTTCTCGGGTATTCCTGTGAGCCAGCGGCCGCCGATGAGCAATGCGGCGGTGCCGGAGCTGGAGCGCTCGATGTTGCCGATCGTGCCCTCAATGGCGTCAGGGAGTCCCCAGCCTGGGACTGCGTCCCAGTGAGGTTGACAAGTCATGCGCTTCGGGCAGAAGCGGCACGTATATGCCTCCGGCCGCGCGTCGGTGCATTCCGTGAGCTGCGCAGCGCGGATTTGATCGAGGAGGGCCGCGACAGCGGACGGCGCCACTTGGACCTCTGTCGGCCCGCGCTGCAGGCTGAAGACGATTACGTGCTCGGGAAACGTGCCATACGACGCTTGGAATAGGTGCGCGTAGAAGGTCATCTGATGCGCGATCGCGTGCGAAGATTCCGCGGAGGCATCGCGTCCGGTCTTGAGGTCGACGATGAACCCGTCGGACCCGCCTCCTGCGATATCGAGGATTCCGAAGAGGTGATTGCTCTCATCGCTCAGCAGCAGCTCGCTGCGGACGTCAGCGTTCGCATCGGAGAGGATCGTGGCAAGTTCCTTCGCGCGGGTCTTGAGCCGTGCACGCGTTACGACGCCCTGCGGCATGCGTACCGGGTTGACTTCATGCGCTGCGGCGACCTCGTCGAAGCGTTCCTGAAGCCGGGTTCCAGGATCAGGGAGTGACCACTCTCCGCTCTCGGCCCAGGCCTGCAGTGCGAGGTGCGCAACGCTGCCTACGTTGTCTGCGGCCTGACCGGGCGGTCTGACTGGCGCGCGGGCGGGCGTCGCTGATGCCGGGCAGCGCAGCAGACGCCAGGTGGCTGTCGCCGACCACCATTGCGGTGCGACCGTGTCTGGGATCATACGCCTGCTGGCTCGGAGTCGGAGATGAGCTTGAGCACGCGACGAGGGTCGCGGTCGAGGGTGAAGGAGTCAACGAAGATTGCTCCGTCCAGGCCTTCTTCGGCTGCTTCGATCTCGGCCATTACCTCGGCGAGGCGAGGCGCGATGAGGGTGTCCTCTGATGCTTCGAAAGCGTGGCGGGCGATTACCGCGAATGAGCCTTCGCTGGGGCTGTCGTACCGTGCGGCCGGGACACTGCTGCTGATCGGCGTCGCGTTGTAGGCACGTGCCCACCGTTCGATTGCGGCGGCTTCTGCCACCGCATCGATGCTCAGCGATTGTCCCTTGAGGAGCCTGAACAGATCCCTGGCAAGCCGCCAGTCGAGCAGGGCGTGGTAGGCCATGTTGCCATAGTCGCGCAGGCAGCGGTAGCAGGATGAGGTGCAGGCGTCTGCGTGCGACGGCTCCTCCAGTTCAGAAAGATAGCTGGCCACTGCATCGAGGAATTCGGGCAGGAACGCGGATGAGCCGAGGTGCGTGCTGAAGCCGGCTCCGTTTTCGAGAGTGTCGGCCAGGAAGGCGTATGTTGCGGGTTCGCTGCCGGTTACCCCGGAGTAGATACCGGCGGCAAGTTCGAGGGGCTGAATGTCGAGTGCTGCCGACGCGACGGTACGCAGAAGGAACGCGAGCGAGTACCATCCGGCGCGACGACTGTCGGTTGCTTCCTGAGCACCGTAAGGCTGCCGCACACCGGTGACGAGGTTCAGGCGGAGTCCCGACGCGGCATTCGTAGGTGCGGCGGCGCCAGCGAAGAGGAAGTCGGTGTGCTGGATGGCGCCGAGGGCGACGCTGATCGGGTCTCCGGTGGCGAAGGAGGGATGAAGCAGTCCAGCGTCTATGGCGCGCGTAGAGACGTAGCCGCCCCACTCGGGGCCGCCGGGGGCTGCCGCGCGGAGGGTGAAGAGCTGCCCGCTGTTGTCGTTGATGACATACCGGGAACCGGGCCCGGAGAGGATAAGGGCGTTGCCGGGCGTTTGAAGGGTGAGGGCGTCCATGTCGGTCATTGCTCGTGCGGCCATCGCGCGCGGACTCCAGGAGAAGTTGCCGTCGAAGTCGGTGCCATGCCCGCTGCGGAATCCAAGCGGTTCGTGCAGCGGGACGCTCGTGTAAGAACTTGGTCCGGCCCCGCATCGCGGGCAAGTATTCGTGACCTGACCCACGGCCTGTTGCTCGCCGAGGTAGGAGCAGGCACGGCAGATCGACAGCGGCGACTCCGCGCCGAGTGGCTCCGATACCGCCTGCGGACGGGGCCCAGTGGGTCTGAACCCAGTAATACCCACGACCGGGTAAACGGTTCCGTCACGGACGACTTCGCTCATCGGCGCGAACTGGCTCACGGCCATGCTGAGGTCGCGATCGATCACCCCGGGCGGTGGCCACGGGTAGGAGCGCTTGGGCCGCTTCAGGTAGAGGTAGCGGACTGAAGTGGGGAATCCGAACATGGGCAGGAGGCCCTGTTCTGCGAGGAGCTGGCTGAGGTCCTCGTGCCTCGCGGACATCGCGGCAGAGTCGATATCGTCGATGAGGGTTCTGGCGCATTTAGCGGCCTCCTCGTCGGCGGTGTTCTGGAATGCGGTGCTGCTAGCGAGGGATCTCGCAGCGTCCCGGACGGCGTCCGGATGGTCTTGGAGCCACTGTTCGAGACGGGGCCGTAGCATTGCCTGCCAGTCGGCGGTCTTCCCGAATGCGCCGTGCACGTTAACGCTGGCATCTTCCCCGCTAGTGACGGCTATGAAGTCGGCGGACGCCTGGCGAAGGACTTCGCTACGAAGTGACCGAGCGAAGATCTCTGGCCGGTTGAGCACGAGGTAGGGCTTCGGCGTGGGTTCGTTGGTGATTCGATCTGGCCGTTCGAAGTAGTATTCGTCGTGGCTACGGCCTCGGCATACGGTCAGGGCGATCGCGACCGGTGAGTTGCGGCGCCCCGCGCGGCCGACGCGCTGCTGGTAGTTGAATCGGGTTGGGGGCATGTTACCTAGGACGACGGCCGAGAGCGCGCCGATGTCGACGCCCGCTTCCATCGTCGTGGTCACGGACAGGAGGTCGATAGCGTCGGTGAGTTCGTTCTCGCCCGATCCGAGGAATACGTTCTGGAAGCGCGATTGACGGGATTGTGCGTCGACGCGGTCGGTTTGACCGGTCAGTTCAGCGGTGTTGAGCCGGAATCTGCCGTCGCCCCGTGTGGCTTTCCAAGAGTAGTAGTCCTGGCTCAGATCGGTCAGGGCTGCAGTCGCGGGCAGCGGAGTCGCGTATTTGGTGCAGTAGCCGTTTCCGGTGCTGAGGTGTTGGCGGCTGCATTTGGTGCAGATCCATGCCCGTCCGTCACTCATTCGCAAGACTACGGCGGACGGGTCGATCAGGTACTCCACGACCGCACTGCCCGTTCGGGTGAGGGCGTCGTCGCGGACGCTGTCGGCGCCCACGGTTTCTGCCGTAGCTACTGCGGCCCAGAATTTCCGCAGTTTGGGGGTCGGGTCGTCGCGCTTGCGGCGTAGGCCGAAGAACCTGCGCTGGTCGGCGAGGATGCGCAGCGCGGCGCGTGCCTGCCCGGCGGCCGGATCGGCGGGTGCATCGGCGGGCGCGGTGTCGGAGCTAAGGGTCAGCCAGCCGAGACCGAGGGATTCGAAGTCCCTGCCTCCCCCGGAGAACAGGCCTTCGAGCAGTTCCTCTTCCAGGGAACTGCCGATATCGATTAGCAGCGCTTTCTGCGGATCAGTCAGGCCCGGTTTCGGTGATGGCGGGCTGACCTCCCAGTCGTAGAGTTCGGACCACGACACGGCGGGATCGTCGGAGGTTTCCCGGAGCCCGGCATGGGGACCTCCAGGGTTCATTCCAAGTCCGAGGAGATCCGCCGATACTTCGGAAGCGAGTTCGCGCAGAGAGGGCGGGGCTGCAAGCTTGCTCTTCAGTCGTTCGGAGTCGGCCGCACCGGTCCCAGGCTTGCCGTCCCAAACTTCACGTAGTTCGGCGAGAGCGGCCGCGTTGCGCTGCTTGAGGCGATCCAGCGCAGCGAAGGATTCGGCGGTTTTCTCGCTACGAAGCACGTGGGCTTCGGCTAGTGCGACATCGTGCGCAGTGCCCCCAGAAGTGGCGAGTCTCGTGTAGAGCAGCTGACGTAGTAAATCCTGGTAGTGCCGGAGGCCGAGTCCCGCGGAAAGTTTCGCGGCGTCCTGGCGGCTGTCGGTGAAGACGATGAGCTTGCGCTCGGCGTCGCTTAGGTCGTTGGCGAGCTCGGTGGTGAGCACCTGGTTGATCTTCTCGAAACCGGTGCGCATCTGCCGGATTGGAGACCGCTGCGTGGCCGGATCGGTCGCAGGCAACCGCCCGCTGCGGCCGTACTGGATTTCCCAATCGTCACCGCAGTTCGGGCACTGTGTCGGGTAGGGGCTGACGGTCTCGGGGGCGCGGCGTAGTTCGCCGGTGGCGCGGTTTCGGGCGATGCGGGCGTGGAAGCTCCACCCGGTGAATCCGGTAGCGATGTTGCTGATTTCGCCAGAGGCGGGGTTGAGCCTGCTCTGACGGAAGGCGTATTCGACGGCGTTGCTCTCACGGTTCCAGGATGGTGAGTCGAGATTGGTCAAGGCTGCTTCGGGGCGCGGCCAGTAGACGAGGTAGTTATCGGCTGTGCGTTGAAGGGTGACCTGGTCAGGGAGCTTGGCGAGTTCGGGGACGTCGGCGAGGAGCATAGTTTTGACGGCCGGCCCTTGGAGTTCGCCTTCCGGGGCGAAGCCGCCGAGCATGATGTCGCCGCAATTCTGGTTTGTGGATCGGGAAGCAGGAAGATCACGGCGGAGGGTGGAAATTCTGCTGTGAATTCCCTGCCGCGAAGCTGCATGCTGCCTTCGCGACAGCGCAAGCGGAATCTTCTTGGAGTCGCTCGAAGTACCTCACTACGTTGCTGCTACGGTCCCCTTATGCCGTCGCCCGCAACCCTCGCCGCCCTCCGGGCCTTCGTCGCGGAGCGAGATTGGGACCAGTTCCACTCGCCGGAGAACCTGGCGAAGAGCATCTCGATCGAGGCCGCCGAACTGCTCGAGCTCTACCAGTGGAACGCAACGCCAGATCAGACGCGGGTTGAAGAAGAACTCGCGGACGTCATCACGTACTGCATCCATCTCGCGAACAAGATCGGCGTCGACCTCGACGACATCGTGATGCGCAAGCTTGAATCCACCGCAAAGAAGTATCCGGTCGAGCTCGCCAAGGGCCGCATGACCAAGTACACGGAGCTCGCCAAAGAACGCGAACCCACCGAGGAGCAGGAGTGAGCGGCTTCAGCATCCAGCGCCTGCCGTTCCGACACGACGCAGTCGTGACCTGGGCGCACGACGATGCTCGACACACGAACTGGCCCGTCGTCTATGTGATCGATGGCGCCAAGAATCGCAGAACACCCGCGCTCTACGTCGGTGAGACGACACGAGCCCAGAAGCGAATGCGCCAACACCTCGACGGCCCGAAGAAGGACGAGGGCCTCGAGTCGATCCGCGTCGTCATCGACGAGCGCTTCAACAAGTCCGTGTGCCTCGACCTCGAGTCGCACCTCATCCGCTGGTTCCACGGAGACGGCACATACGAGCTCCTCAACGGAAATGACGGCCTCACCGACGCGCAGTATTACGACCGCGACCTGTATCGCGAGTCATTCCGCGACGTGTTCGAAGCGCTCCGCGCCGAGGGGCTGTTCTCGCGCAGCATCCCGCAGATCGAGAATTCCGACCTGTTCAAACTGTCGCCGTTCAAGGCGCTGACCGATGACCAGGCGATCGCGATCACCGACATCGTCGAGGGATTGCTCGAGGATCTCCAGCATCCCGAAGCGCGCTCGACGCTCGTCGTGCAGGGGAATCCCGGCACGGGGAAGACGATCATCGCGATCTTCCTCATGAAGCTGCTCGCCGACATCCGCGCCCACCAGGATCACGACGACGTGCAGCCCGACTCGATGTTCGCGGAATTCTTCGTGCGCGAGAATCGTGACCTTCTCGCCGGCCTGCGGATGGCGCTCGTCATCCCGCAGCAATCGCTGCGCGAGTCCGTCCGGATGGTGTTCAAGAAGACTCCACGACTCGACCCGACAATGGTCATGACGCCGTTCCAGGTCGGCGAATCGGATGCTGCATTCGACCTGATCCTCGTCGACGAGACGCATCGGCTCGGGCAACGCGCTAATCAGGCGTCCGGTGTGCAGAACAAGAAGTTCCGCGACATCAATGCCGCGCTTTTCGGCGAGGACGACCCGCGCTATACGCAGCTCGACTGGATCAAGGCGCGGAGCAAACATCAGCTGCTGCTCGTCGATGGCGAGCAGAGCGTGCGCCCGCACGACCTGTCGCCGGCCATCCTCGCGGCCGAGGCGCGGACCGCCAGCGACCTGCATCGGCACTACCGCCTCACAACGCAGATGCGCGTGCAGGCCGGCGACGACTATGTCGAGTTCGTCCGTGCGCTGCTGCGCGATTCACCCGTTGTCCGCCCGGATCTCGGCGACTACGACCTGCGGTTCTTCGACGACCTGGGCGCGATGCGAGATGCGATTCGTGCTCGGGATGCCGAAGTCGGGCTCTCGCGACTCGTCGCCGGGTATGCGTGGGACTGGAAGTCGCGCAAGGATCCATCGGCGTTCGACATCGAACTCGATGGCGTGCAGCTGCGCTGGAACAGCACGGACAAGGACTGGATCAACTCGCCTGGCTCGCTGGATGAGGTCGGCTCAATCCACACCGTGCAGGGCTACGACCTCAACTATGCCGGCGTGATCATCGGGCCCGATCTGCGCGTCTCACCTGACTCCGGCGCAATCGCCGCCGACTGGGACGCCTACCGCGACAAGAAGGGCAAGGAGAACACCGGGCACCTCAAGGGTGCTTTCGGCGATGACGACCTGCTCGTCTTCATCCGCAATATCTACGGCGTGCTGCTCACCCGCGGAATGCTTGGGACGTATGTGTACGTGTGCGATGAGGGGTTGCGGGAGCGACTGCGCTCAGCGGCGCTGGGACGGTAGATGCGAGAAGGTTCTCGCGGGTGCACGTCGCGCTGAACCCGCGAAAAGCTTCTCGCGTCGAGTGCCTCGCCACGCACCGGCTTCGCGCGCGCAAGTAAACTCCAGTCAGCCGACGAAGGAGCCGACAATGCCCATCAGCCATATCGAGATCCCGACCGGCGACGGCACTGCCGAGGCGTATCTCGCGCGTGCGGATGTCGATGGCACAGCACACCTCCCCGGCATCCTCTTCTACATGGATGCCTTCGGGTTACGTCCGCAGATCGAGACGACGATGCAGCGCATCGCCGACTGGGGCTACGCCGTGCTCGCACCGAACGTCTTCTACCGCAGTGGATCCGTCGCCGACATCGCGCCGGAGCTCGACCTGCACGTCGCCGAGAACCGCGCAGCCGCCTTCAAGAAGATCACCCCGAGGCTCGCCGCGCACACCTCCGCGCAGGCGGCGATGGATGCTGACGCCTACCTCTCCGCGCTCCGGGCCGTCAGTGCGGGTCCGGTCAGCACGGTCGGATACTGCATGGGCGGCCGTTTGGCGCTGCGGGTCGCCGCGCAGCATCCGGAGCAGCTCGACGCCGTCGGAATGTTCCACGTCGGAGGACTCGTGACGGATGCTGAGGACAGCCCGCATCTGAGCATCCCGAACGTGCGCGCTCGCGTGCTCGCCGGCTACGCCGACAATGATCGGTCGATGACGCCGGATGCCGTCGCCACCGTCGATGAGGCGCTCGAAGCATCCGGGATCACGTTCGACACCAGCATCCGCCCCGGTGCCCCGCACGGATATACGATGGCCGATACTTCGTCGTACGACGAAGCTGCCGCGGAGTGGCACTTCGCGCGCCTGGAGGAGTGGCTGGTCGGGTAAGGCCGCGGGCACTCCTCATGCAGTAGCAGGCGCCGATGCCAGAAGAACTTCGCGGGTGAAACGCGCGCTTTACCCGCGAAAACGCTCTCGCATGGCGGATGCTACGGCGCGCTGCCGCCCTCAGACAGCTCCACCCTCAGCCAGCTGCCCCCACCGCGAAGTTGTCCGCAAAGACCCCACCCGGATCGACCTCAGCCTTAATCGCGCGCAGCCGCTCAACGGCCTCCGCGCCGAACGCCTCAACAAGACGATCGGGCCGCAGCGACGTCTCAAAGCTCGGATACATGCCAACCGTGTGGCGGCGCACAGCATCCCACGAGGCATCCAGCCGCTGAGCATCCGCACCCAGCGCTGCCACGGAGAAGTTCGCCGAACGGTTCGCGTAGATCGTCTCGCCTTCGGGAACGTCGGCCACGCCACCGCCGGCCGGGCGGAACTGCAGAAAGTACGAGCCGCCAGCATCCATCATCGCGACCACGTCGCGCGCGAACTCGGGCGTGATGTGCGTGACGAGCCCCGACCGCGAATGCGGTTCCCCGCTGCCATTGTGTGGACTCGGGTCAGCATTCGACATCACCGCCGCATATGTCGTGAGCGTCACCGACTGCTGCACGAGCGGGGCGAGCTCGGCAAACGGCTGCAGCCGAGCGATGATCGTGTCGGGGTCGTCCGAATCGACCACGCCATACAGCTGCGCGACCCGCGGCTGCCCAGGACGCGTGGCCCCCATGATGAGGAACATCGTCAGATCGCGCGGCGCCGCCTCGATAATGCGGCCATAACCGACAAGGAATTCCTCCGCGTCGGACGCATCGAACGCGAGCTGCGCCCACCCGACCTGCCCGACCTCGTCCACTTCGAACTCGAAGCTCGTGACGATCCCGAGATTCGCGCCAGCTCCACGCAGCGCCCAGAACAAGTCGGGCCGCGTCTCAGCATCCGTTCGCACGATCGAACCATCCGCGAGCACGACCTCGGCCGCGCGCAGGTGATCGATCGTCAGCCCGTGCTCACGCGAGAGGAAACCGATGCCGCCCGCCGTCGCCAGCCCGCCGACCCCGACACCGCCGTAGTCGCCCGAGCTGAGCGCCCAGCCGTACTCGCTGAGCGCGGCGGCAACGTCCATCCACCGGGCACCCGGCCCGATGCGAACGAGGCGCCGGTCGACGTCGATCACCTCGATCGCGTTGAGTCTGCCGACATCGATGACGATGCCGCCATCATTCGTGCTGCGGCCGCTGATGCCATGACCGCCGCTGCGGATTGCGAGCGCAGCATCCGGATGCCGGCGCGCAAAAGCGACCGCGTCGGCGACCTGCGCCGGCGAACCGGGCTGCAGCACGATCCCCGGTGCGCCGCCGCGCATGTAGGTCGCGCGGACATCGGCGTAGTCGAAGTCGCCCGGCTCGATCGCACGCAGCCCCTCCGGAACATCGTCGTAGGCGATGCCCTCACGACGCGCCGCGATGGCGATCGTCGAGCGACCGGATGCTTCGACAACCCCGCTCTGCGCGCGCTCGCGCGCAACAACCTCACGCACCGCCGGAGCCACCTCTTCGCCGAACACCTGCAGCAAGCGCGCGTCGTCGCCCGCCAGGATGAACGTGCTGATTCCGTCGTCGATCGCCAGCGTCGAGAGCTGCTCCACCCATGCGGCAACCTCACCCTGCGGTCCGATATTCAGCAGACGTCGGATCTCGCGCGGATCGCGGTCGACCGACTCGGCAGCCTCATCGATCATGGCGTGGCCGCGGCCGAGGTCGCCGGGCTTCAGGTACGCGAGCGATGGCAGCCACCCATCACCCTTGCGTCCCGTCAGCGACAGCATCCGCGGCTTGAGTGCGCCGATCCAGATCGGCACGTCGTGCGCTGGACGGGGACCCCGTTTCGCACCCTGGACGCGGTGATACTTGCCATCGGTGAACACGCCGCCGCGGGTGGTCGTGTCCCACAGCTCGCGGATGAGATCGATCGCCTCTTCGAGCGCGGTGACCGCCTGACCGGGTGTGAGTCGGGTGCCACCCATCGCCTCGATCGCGTCCCAGAACCCTCCCGCTCCCAACGCCAGGTCGAACCGGCCACCGCTGAGGAGGTCAAGACTGGCCGCGCTGCGAGCGACCACCGCTGGCGGACGCAACGGGACGTTCAGCACGTTGGGAGCGATCCGGATGCGGTCGGTCTGCGCCGCCACGTATGTCATCAGCGTCCACGTATCAAGGAACGACGGCTGATACGGGTGGTCCTGGAAGGTCACAAGGTCAAGGCCCGCGGCCTCGGAGATCTTGGACAGCGCCACGGGCGCTTCAGGCGTTGCGGCGGTGGGAGTGATGAATGCCCCGAACTGGAGCGGGTGACCGTAGTCCATTTTTATGCCAACGAATGGACGTCGTGGCCTATTCCGCCGACCCGCTCGTGCGCGTGCGGCCGGAGGCGCTGATGCGAGAAGCTTCTCGCGGGTGAGGGGCGCACTGAACCCGCGAAAAGGCTCTCGCATCGAGCCTCGCCGGCGTGAAAGCTCGCGTTACGGGCGCGTACTCACTACTCCGACCAGGGGAACGGGCGTTCCTTATCGAGGTCGCCGTCGCGACCGATCTCGCCGAGGGTGGATCCCCCTGCGCGAATGCACAGCCAGCGCAAGGGATCGGGGCTGTCCGGTGCGGCCTGAAATGCGCGCCACGTCCCGGTTCCCACGCGCACGATCGTGCCCGGCTGGATGTCGACGACCTCATCATCCAGGGCGAGCTGACCGCGTCCGCTGAGGAAGACGTAGAGCTCCTCATGCTGCGAGTGGGTGTGCCAGAACGGCGCCTCTGAGCCGGGAGCATTCGAGTTCACCGACAGGCCGAGGTACTTCGTGGCGAGATCCTTTTCCACGAAGAGCTTCCCCGGCGCTGCACCATCGATTTCGTCCCACGAGTCGAGGTCGCCTACCTGCACCACATCAAAATCAGTCATGGCGCCACGATATCGGTTGCTTCGCTTCTCAGTCCCGCGGGCTGAACGCTCCGCGCAGCAGCAGGTACACGACAACGGCGACGATCGCGACCAGCGCGAGCTTCACGACGAACCACAGCACGCTGAACAGCACACTGACCAGGGTCCACGCGATGATCACGGCAATGACGACGCCGACGATCGTCCACAGGGTGCTCTTGTTCATGTGTTCCAGCGTAGGCCGGTGGCGCCGGACCCTTCGACAAGCTCAGGGATCGGCGACAAGCTCAGGGATCGGCGACAGGCTCAGTGCCAGAAATCCCCCGCAGCAGCACGTCCACCACAGCATCCACGCGACGATCATCCAGCGGACGGCCGAGCAGCGCCGCATACGACGACATCGCGATGAACTGGTCCGCGACAGCGGCAGCATCCACATCGGCTCGCACGTCGCCCGCATCCTGAGCGATCGTGAGCCGCGCGACGATCTGCTCGATGATCGGATCCGCGAGCCTCTTGTTCAGCGCGGCGCCGAGCTCGGCATCCGTCGCGGTGACCGCGATGAGCGCCCGTGCGACTTCGACGCTCGCGCTATGCGAAGCATCCGACGACATCGCCGAGAACCAAGCGCGCAGATCACCCGCCAAATCCGGCGTCACCGGGAAGGCTGGCAACGGCAGCTCCCCCTCCAGCAGCGCCTCCCCCAGAATCGCCGCCTTCGACGACCACCACCGATAGATCGTCTGCTTCGAGACTCGGGCCTCCGCCGCGAGCCCCTCGATCGTCACGGACTCGTACCCATCCGATGCCACGGCCGCGCGCATCGCCTGCAGCACGGACTGACGAGCTTTTTCACTACGAGGACGGGGCATTTGTTCAGAATATCGGCGTACAGTGAGAATAACGAGACGTTGCGTTGCGAAACGCTAGACCGAACCGCTCAACAAAGGAGAAGACCATGGCACTGACCGCTCACTCCACCATCGGCGAATGGCTGAACGACCCGACCGGCGGCGACCTCGTTCGCGGGCTCCTCGCGCAGTCCGGCGCCGACCCCGAGTCCCTCGCACCCGTGCTTGGCCTCCCGCTGCAGCAGCTCGTCACTCTCAGCCAGGGTGCGATGCCGCAGTCGGTCGTCGATGACCTCGTCCGCGCCGCGAACGGCGGAGAGATCCCCGACTCCGACGAGAGCACCGGCTGGACCGAGCAGGTCACGCCCGGACGCTTCGCAGGCAAGACCGTGATCGTCACGGGTGCGGCATCCGGAATCGGCAAGGCCACGGCATCCCGCATCGCCCGCGAAGGCGGCCGTGTGATCGCCAGCGACATCGCCGCCGACAAGCTCGACGCCTTCAAGACAGAACTTGCGGATGCCGACATCGTCACCGTCGCCGGCGACCTCACGAAGCAGGATGCCGTCGACGCCGTCATCGCGGCCGCCGGCGACCGCATCGACGCCCTCGCGAACGTCGCCGGAATCAACGACGACTTCTCCCCCGCGGGTGAGACCCTGGATGCTGTCTGGGACCGCGTCATCGCCATCAACCTGACCGCTCCGTTCAAGCTCATGCGCGCAGTTCTTCCCATGATGGAGGCGGCCGGGCGCGGCGCGATCCTCAACGTCTCCAGCGAAGCGGGCCTGCGCGGCAACGCATCCGGCAACGCCTACACGGCCAGCAAGCACGGCATCATCGGAGTCACGAAGTCAGCGGCGTTCATGTACGGGCCGAAGGGCATCCGCGTGAACTCCGTCGCTCCGGGCGGGGTCGCCACCGGCATCCCCTTCCCGAAGGACGTGTCCGAAGCGGGCTCAGCACGCCTCGCTCCATTCCAGCAGGCGATCCCGACGGTGGCGACGGCTGAGCAGCTCGCAGCATCCATCACTTTCCTGCTCTCGGATGATGCCGTGAACATCAACGGCGCGATCGTCGCATCGGATGGCGGCTGGTCGGTCCAGTAGCTCGCGGCGCCGATGGGAGAAGGGTTTCGCGGGCGCGACGCGCATTTTACCCGCGAGAACCTTCTCGCATCGCGACCGCAGCCACGCACCCCCGGCACGGGCGGCGCCGATGTCTGAGCCCATCCGTACGCTGGTCGTATGACCCGATACCGTCTGCGCGTGTCGCTCGTGGAGAGCGAGCCAGAGATCTGGCGCGCCTTCGACATCGACGGACGCCTGCGATTGCGGATGCTGCATCTCGCCCTGCAGACGATCATGGGCTGGCGCGAATCGCACCTGCACGCGTTCACAGACACTGACCCCTATGCGCGCGGATCGCAGGGTCGCCGGTGGGAGTCGCCCGACTTCGAAGGCGCCGAGGGATCGCTCTCGGAAGAGGACTTCACGGTCGACGACGTGCTCGGTTCGATTGATGCGCTCTGGTACGAATACGACTTCGGCGACGGCTGGATCCATCGCCTCGACGTTATCGAGCGGGCACCGGATGATCCGCACCTCGCCCCTGTCGTGCTGCTCGAAGGGGCGAACCGCGGACCCTTCGAAGACTCCGGCGGAGTGGGCGGATACTACGAGAAGCTCGAGATCGCGGCCGATCCGCGGCATCCTGAGCACGGCGAGATCACCGAGTGGATCCGCGCGACCGTGGGCCCGTGGGCTCCGCAGCAGCCCGGAGCGATCGACCTCATCGGCACCCAGAGCGAGCTGAATCTGATGTTCAATCCGCAGGGATCGGGCTTTTCGCCGTACGACATGTCGGGGCTGGTGAAGAGTGAAGAACATCGGCGCGCTGGCGACCTCGATGAGGCGTCGCCGCTCGTCACGCTCGCCTCTGAACTTCCGCCACCGATCCGATCGGAGCTGCGGCAGCACCTGCACTTCACCAATGTTCTCGAGCCGACCGGCATCGACGATGAGACGGCGGCGCGCATCATCCGTCCGTTCGCGTGGCTGATGGATGCCGTCGGCCCCGACGGCATCGCCCTCACCTCAGCGGGGTGGATGCCACCAGCGACAGTGCTCGCCGGGATGACCGAGCTCGACTGGCTCGATGACTGGATCGGCAAAGGCAACCGCGAAGACCTCACGCCGCCGATCGCGATGCTCCGCGAATCCGCGCAGCGCATGGGGCTGGTGCGTGCACAAAAGGGGCGACTGCTTCTCAGCGCCGCAGCGAAGAAGGCACAGGGGGATCCGCTTGCCCAGCTGCGACTGGTCGCGACCGGCCTGTATCGCAAGCTCAGCGACGCCGAGACCGATGCCGCCGTTCTCCTGCTGATCGCGATCGCTGACGGCACCGCGCCCGAGGAGCGCTGGAAGGCCGTCGCATTCGGCCTTCAGATGTGCGGGTGGAAGTCATCGTCCGGGTGGGCGTTCACACCATCCGATATCTCCCATGCCACGTTCCATGTGCGGCACGTGCTCGACCAGATCGGCGAGTCCTCGCGTCGCAGCCGCACCAGAGCGGAGGACCCGGATGTGAAGCTTTTCGCAACGGAAGCGCTGCGGTAGGCCAGCCGTCACACCCCCCACTGCCACCCACCCCGCTGATATGGTGAGCGCAATCTTTGGGGAAGGACGTGAGGACGTGCTCGACGTCTCGGTTCTCGGCCCGGTGAAAGCCAGTACAGACGGGCGTGAGCATCCGCTGGGCAGCGCCAAGCAGCGCGGTCTTCTCGCGCGCCTGATCGTCTCGCGCGGTCGTTCCCTCTCGGCCGATCGGCTGATCGACGAGCTGTGGGAGGAGAATCCCCCGCGCGATCCCGGCCATGCGCTCCAGGCGCACATCTCTCGGCTGCGGTCGGCGGTTCCGGTGGAGATCGCGCTATCGGACGGTGGATACCGGATCGACCCGGCCGACGTACGAACGGATGCTGCGCACTTCGAGCGCCTCGTGCAGCAGGGCAGCGAATCCCTCGCCGAGGGCGACCTCTCGCAGGCTGCTGAGCTGATCGGCGACGGGCTGGACCTGTGGCAGGGCCCAGCCTTCTCGGGGCTGCACGATCTCACCGTCTTGCGTGCAGAATCGGCGCGACTGGAGAATCTCTGGTCAGCGGCGGTCGCAGATCGCATCGACCTGGACCTCGCCCTCGGGCGCGGCTCCGCCGTCATCTCCGAATTGCACGCCCTTATCGAAGCGGACCCGCTGGCCGAGCGGCATTGGAGCCAACTGATCGCAGCGCTCTACTGCGATGGACGCGTCCAGGAAGCCCTCGATGCATTCGCCCGCGCCCGCGCGACGTTCGCCGATCAGTTGGGTGTCGAACCGAGCAGTGAGCTGAGCCGGCTGCACCTGGGAATCCTCCAGGAGCAACCATCCGAGACCCTCCTCCGCCTCCCGAGCGCAACGGTCACCAGTCCTGCTCCGGACATCGAGATTCCGGATGCCGCGATCCGCAGCCTCACCTCGAACCAGCCCGATGTCCTCGCTTCTCTCCTCCGCGATCAGCGCACACCCCTGCTGACGGGCCCAGCCGGCATCGGCAAGACGCATCTGCTCCGCGCCATCCGCGCACGGTTCGACGCCCAGCGCTGCGCCGTGTCGCTGCTGACCGCGACACCGCTCAGTCATGCCGTCCCACTCGGCATCTTCGCCGGCGCTCTGCCAGAGAAGCGGATGACCCCCGCCGCCCTCGTCGACCACTTCACCCGCCAGCGATCGAGCACCGTCCTGCTCGTCGACAACGTCGAACAGCTCGACGAGGCATCCCTCTTCGTCATAAGCCAGCTCATCCGCAACTCCCGCATGCCGACGATCCTCACCGCCACCGATCTCGCCGGAGCACCAGACGACATCCGTGCCCTCTACGACAGCGGCGAGGTCTCCGAGATCACCGTCGAGCCGCTGTCCCCTTCCGATGCCGACGAGCTCGTCCTGCACACCGTCGGCGGATCGCTCACCCCCGCCTCCCGCCCCCGCATCTTCGCCATGGCACAGGGAAATCCGCTGCACTTGCGCGAGATCCTCACGGCGTCCGTGAACGAGAACCGCCTCGTACGCACCGATCATGGCTGGGAGCTGCAGGACGAACCCGCATCGACGAAGCGGCTCACCCAGCTGGTCGGCGAACGCTTCGGTGATCTGGATGACAACGGAATCGAAATCGCCGCGAAGATCGCGATCGCCGGGGAATATCCGGTCTCGGCGCTGGAAAGCAGTGAACGATGGATGCTGGCTCGGGCAGGTGTCGTGCTCTACTCCGCACCGGGCTGGCTTCGGCTCTCGCATCCGCTCGACGGCGAGTTCCTGCGCGGTCGTTGCAGCGATGCCCTCTGGCGGGAGCTGTCGCTGGAGGTGCTCGACGTGCTCCGCAGCGATGAGGCCGCGGCGTTCCCAGCCGTCCGGCGCCGCGCGCACATCCTCATGCTCGACCTCGGTGAGCCCGTCGAGGTCGCTCCCACGCTGGAACTTGCGCAGTACGCACTCGGTGCGTTCGATGAGCGCCTCGCCCAGCGTGCCGCGACGGCCGTGATCGGCCTCGATCCAGACAACACAGCCGCGCACCGGATCGCCGGTATCGCGGCATCCATGCTGGGTGATTCAGAGGGGGCCGCCGCGCACTTCGCGACCGCTGCCCGCACGGCGACGACACCGGCGGAGCAGACCGCCGCCGCACTCGCCCACGCGCAGCATGTGGGATTGCGCCACCACGACGCCCCCGCCGCACTCGCCATCATCACCGCGGCCCTGGGCATCGTCGACGAGCCCAGCGAAGTGCAGCACCTTGAGCGCGACGCACTGCGGTGGGCGGTAGTGGCCGGACAGACCCGCGAGATCGCGGATGCCTCGGGAGATACCAGTGACGCTGTAGCCGTGCGCGGCCTCATCACCGCAGCGAACGCCGCTGTCGTCACCGGGACGGTCGAGGATGCCACGCTGAGCTTGCAGCGATTGCATCGGGCGCCGCGCGAGATCATCGCACTGGTTCCCGGCGGAGCATCGCTCATCGAGCTCATCGCCATCATGGCGCTATCGAACACAGGCGACATCACTGCCTCCCGCCGCCGCTTCGAGCAGGCGATCGCAGATACGGAAGTGAACGCCCCCGAAGCCCTCGGTTCCTGGGAATACGGACGGGCCCTCATCGATCTGCTCTGCGGGGACGTGAAGGAAGCGTACGAAGGCGCAGCCGCTGCGGTGCAGCACTTGGAATGGCGCGACACGTCAGGGCTGTTACCCGCGGCCCTCGCACTCGCTGGTGCTACGGCCCTCGCCGCCGGTCACAGCGAGGAGGCGGATGCTCGGTTCGCGGCTGTTCCGGTCGCTGCCGCGACCGATCCGAAGGTCGCCATGCTGCGGGCCTGGGCCGATGCGTGGCGAGAGAACTCGGCAGGGCGCGGCGAGCGCGCCGCACGGCTGCTCGTCGATTCGGCGCGCTGGTTGCTGAAGGCTCAGCACACCTACTTCGCAGGACTGATGGCGCACTGTTCGGTGAAAGCTGCGGGTTTGGTCGGCACGGTGCGAACGCCCGAGCAGGACATAGATGCCCCCGCGCTCAGCGACGTGCGCGGTGATGCGATCACGGTGATCGAAGAAGCGCGCGCGATCGGCGGCGGAGGCCTGTTGGGCTTCATCCTGCGACATGCTGTGGCGACAGCATCCGGAGATCTCCTCGCCCTCGACGCGCTCGCGCGCGAGGCCGAGACGTTCGGGATGCTGTCGACCGCCGCCGATACCCGGCGGATGCTGGACCAGCCCGACACCCCCCGCGCCGGGCTAGCGCTGTGGTCGACCAGGCCCCAGGCGATTACTCCTGCGGCGTGATGACGGTATACGCGACCGTGTTGTCTTCGCCGTCCGATCCCTCCACGATTCCGATCGAGACCCCCAGCGACTCGTCCTTCTTGAAGAGACCAGTGACCATCTCACCCATATCGCTCCAGGCGATTTGCTCCCAGCCGGCGAAGTCGCTCTTCACTTGCGCGGTGAGCTCCTGCATGCTGCGTGGATCGCTCACGACCACCAGTGTGCCCTCGGCGACGGTCACGCTCTGCAGGACGTTCTCGGAGACCAACGGGACTTCCGCGGGGAAGCCGTCCGGGAGGCTGCCGAAGCTGATATCGGTCTCGCCACCGGTCACCCCCTCGATCAGCTGTTCAGCCGAATCCTGCGCCACCCCTTCGCTCACCTGATCGACGATGGCGTCGAGCGGATTGGCGAAGCATCCGGTCAATGTCGCCGCGACGACGACGGCGAGCGCTCCACCCGCGATACGCACGGATGCTGTTCTGCCGGTCATTGTGTTCCCCATGTTCGTCCCCCTCGAGATTCCCGTGAGCTCATCTCAGCACTGTGCGCTCACAGATCGCTCACACGCGCATCCTGACCGAGGCGTGCGCGTGAGCGGTCTGTGAGCGGTGCCTGGTTCGATGACCGGACACAGCTGATCTGCAAAGGGGAAACGATGGATGTCTACTCTGGAATGCTGGCCGCTTACATGGCCGCGCTCGTCGGTTCGGTGATCGTCGGCATACTCGTCTACGTCGTCACGGCGTACTTCATGTCGAAGGTCTTCGCGAAGGCAGGCGTGCAGGGAACCTGGCGGGCGTGGGTACCCGTCTACAACTTCATGGTGTTCTACAAGCTGGGTGACCTCAGCCCCTGGCTCGTGCTGTACTGCTTTGGCGGTGCGATCGTGCTCAGCTGGATCGGCATCGGGTTCCTCTTCTCGCTCGCGATGTTCGTCGGTGGGGGCGTGGCCGCCTACCGCATCGGGATGAAGCTGGGCAAGGAGACGGGGTTCGTCGCGTTCTGGCTGATCCCACCGGTATGGCTGGGCATCATGGCCTACAGCAAGGAGGCGTGGAACACCGCCGTGGCACCCGCGCAGTGGGCAGGCAATGCTTTCCTCGGCGATCGCACCGAATGGGATGGCGTTCCCACGCAGGTCCCCCTCCCCGCCTGATCCCGTCCGTGGCGCGCGTCAGCGCGTCCGCGGCGCGGGTCAGCGCGCGGCCACGCGGCGGCGCGCTGCGAGGATCATCAGGGCCGAGAGCACCAGGCTGAGTCCGACGGAGATGACGGATGCTTCAATGCCGAAGTCTCCGCCGGTGAGCCAGGCGTCGCCGTGCACCGTGGTCTCGAACAGCCCGGGGCTGCGGTGGCCGGAAACCGGGATGCCGAACAGGCTCTCGACGGTGTTCCACACGAAGTGCAGTCCGATTGCGAACCACAGGTTGCGGCGCCACACGAAGGCCGCACCGATGAGCACACCCGCTTCGACCGTGATCGCGAAGCCGCTCCACAGCGACGCTCCGGGGTTCAGCATGTGCGCTCCGCCGAACAGCAGCGCGGTGATCGCAATCGCGATCCAGGGACCGACGTACTTCTCGAACACCTGCAGCGCGAGACCTCGGAACACCAGTTCCTCGATGACGGCAGTGCCGATGTGCACCGCAACGGCGAGCATGACGGTCGTGAAGACATCCACCGGATGCCACTGCACGGTGTACCCGCCGAGAGCTGCGACGATCAGCACCGAGGCGATGATGAAGAACGCTCCCAGGGCACCGCCGAGCAGGAACTCACGACCATCGGCCCAGCGCAGCTCCGGGGTACGGCGGCGAGCGAGCACCCGCATTGTCAGCAGGTACAGCCCGATCGAACCCGCCGTGCCGATGAGCGCCGCACCGACCTGGAACGGGATGCTCATCTCAGAACCGATACCGGTGATCACGCCGTAGAAGATCGCGATCGCCGCAGCGCCGAGCACGAGCCAGACCGGCGGAAGGGCGAAGAAGCGCCGGACGATCCCCGGCTTGTCGAGGGTGGGGGTGAGGGACGAGGTCATTTCTTGTCTCCGATTCGGGCCGCGTTTCGGCCGTACTTCGACAGTAGAAACGCGTGCGCAGCGGCGAATCCCCCGAAGGTGGACAATCGGTTCAGTGCCCGGCGATACCCACCCGGTGCGCGAATACGACAGCCTGCACCCGATCGCGAAGACCGAGTTTGAGGAGCACGCGCGACACATACGTCTTCGCGGTTTCGGTCCCCACGGTCATCGCCTCCGCGATCTCGGCGTTCGACATCCCCTCCGCAAGAAGAGTGAGCGTTTCGCGTTCGCGGGCGGTGAGACTTTCGAGCGCCCCATCGTCGGCGAAAGCAGGGCGGATGCGGTCGCCAAAGGCTCCGATCAGCGCACGAGTTGCCGCGGGGTCGATGAGCGCATCGCCGCGGGCGATCGTGCGCAGGGCATCGAGGAGCCCCTCGGGCCTGGTGTCTTTCAGCAGGAAGCCGCTCGCGCCGGCCCGCAGCGCCTCATAGACGTAGGAGTCAAGATTGAACGTCGTCACCACGAGCACGCGCGGGGGTCGTTCGCTCGCCGCGATGATTTCGGCTGTCGCGGCGATGCCGTCGAGCCGCGGCATCCGCACGTCCATGACGACCAGATCCGGCTGCAGACGTGCGGCGAGCTCGACGGCTGCGCGGCCGTCTTCGGCTGTGCCTGCGACCTCGAAGTCGGGCTGCGATCCGATCACCCGGGCGAATCCATCGCGGACGAGCGCCTGGTCGTCGGCGATGATCACCCGCTGCGCCGTCTGGTCATTCATCGAGTCCACCTCGCGGTCGTCGTGTATGTCGCGGTTGTGTACTCAGTGCCGGTGGCCTCGGCGGTGAACGAGCCGCCTGCCTCTTCGACCCGAGCAACCATTCCCGATGTGCCGCGGCCTGAGCCCGCGGCATCCGGGGTCGGGGATTCGAGAAGGTCGTTGGCGACAGTCAGCACCATCTCATTCTCGGTCGCGGTGATCACCAGCTGCACCGGCATGCCGCGTGCGTGCTTCATGGCGTTGGTCACCGCCTCGCGGGCGACGCTGCGCATCACGGCCACGACCACGGTCGGGATCTCGTCGACGGCACCATCGAGTCGCAGCGAGATGGGGTACCCGGTCTCCTTCAGCCGCTGCACCATGTGTGAGATGTCGCCGGCTTCGGCGAGCGCTGCGGGACTCTGCGCGGCAGCATCCGGATCGAGAGTGCCCAGGAGCGAGCGCAGCTCGGTGAGCGCGAGACGACCGGTCGATGCCACCGATGCGAAGATCGCATCGCGATCGGCGTTGCCATCGCCGGTCTCAGGGACGTAGCGAGCGGACTCCGACTGCACGACGATCGCCGTCACGTGGTGCGTGACGATGTCGTGCAGGTCGCGTGCGAGCAGTGATCGCGCTGCGCGGTCGGCGTCGGATGCTGCGCGCTCAAGTCGCGCGGTCTGCTCGGCCCGCCAACGACGCACGAGTTCGCCGGTCACCCATGGCACCGCGAGGACGGCGGCGAACGTCACCCAGTCGATGGGCGACTCCGGCGAGCGCTGCGCGATGAGCACGGAGACCAGAGCGATGTACACCGCGGCACCTGCCAGCGCGACGGGCAGCCGCCTGCGACGCAGGTGCGCACCGCAGGAGTACAGCACGATCAGCAGTCCGAGACCCGCGAGTCCCGTGTCGGCGCCGAGCACCTGGGTCACGGCGAAGGCGACACCGATCAGCGCCAGAGCGAGCGCGGGGGCAGTGCGTCGCAGGGTCAGCGGGAGCGTCTGCGCCACAACCAGAACGACGAGAACCCCCAGCGGATACTCGCGCGGCATCTCACCGAGCCGAAGCCCGTCGATGCCGAGCGGGAGCAGGGACACGAACATCAGGGCGAGCGCCCCCAGACCGTCGCGGGCGACGGGAGGGGCGGACTGCCACCGGCTACGCAGCGTGCCGAACAGGTTCGGGTGGTCACTCACGCGCGTGCTCATCGGATGCTGGCTGATGCCTGCACGCCCGCGATAATCATCGCGAGCCCGGCCTCGAAGTCGTCGCCGCGGTCCTGCGCGCCGGCGGGGACAAGGTCGACCGAGGCTTCCGCCGTCCCGACGATGGCTGCGTGCAGTCGCTGCTGTTCGTGGAAGGTGTAGCCGATCACATAGTGCACGAGGGTGTCGGCGGCGACTTCGGCGGATGCGGCATCCACCCCGGTCTTTTTCGCTGCGCGCACCAGCTCTGCACGGACCGGTAGGTCGAGGAGGCCGAGTGCAAGGGAGCTCGAAACGATCTCGGCGCCGTCCTGGTGGGCGAGCAGGCGGTCGCGCAGGGCGCGCGCTGCGGCATCCATTCCTTCCGGCTGCGGATCGGAACCGACGATCTGCGCGCTCACCGCTGCCAGCAGCGCCTGCTTGTTCGGAAAGTGCCAGTACAGCGCGCTGACCTGGATATCGAGCTCATCGGCGATGCGGCGCATCGAGAGCCCGGGGAGGCCATTTTCGGCGAGTACCCGCATCGCCGCGGCGACCACTGTTTCCTTGTCGTTGCGTGCGGGAGCGTTCATCCTGCTACTCTACCGAACGGTGTTCAGGTGAACACTGTTCTAGTTCACTCAGTGCAGGAGAAATCATGTCCGCAACCACGACCCATGCCCCGCGCGTGCCCGTGCTCGCCGATCTCGTGCCCGGTGCACGCGTCCGCGATGTCGCGCTCGTACTCATCGGCACCGCCTTCATCACCGTCGCCGGGTATATCGCGATTCCGCTGCCATTCACGCCGGTGCCGCTGTCGCTGGCCACTTTCGCGGTGCTGCTCACGGGCGCGGGCCTCGGACCGCTGCGCGGCGGCGCGAGTGCCGGCCTCTACCTCGTGCTCGGCCTGATCGGAGTGCCTCTGTTCGCGAACGGGTCGGCCGGGTGGGCGTTCTCCTCGTTCGGCTACATCGTCGGATACGTCGTGGCTGCCCTGATCGTCGGCGTCCTGGCTCGCCGTCGCTCCGACCGGAACGTCTGGTCGACGCTGGGCCTTGCGGCCCTCGGAACGCTTGCGATCTACGCGTTCGGAGTGCCGTGGCTCGCCGCATTCCTCGGCGTCGACCTGGTGACGGCGCTGACGCTCGGAGTGGTTCCATTCCTCGTCGGCGACGCGATCAAGGTCGCCGCGATGGCCGGCCTCCTGCCGCTGACCTGGCGCGCCGTGGGGCGCTCGCGGGCGTAGGGCGCGGGGGCGCGGGGCCGGCGCGCGACGTGGACGCGGCGGCGCGGGGATGGCGCGCGTGGGCGGGATGGAAAACACGGCCCAGAGCGCCGCGTCAGCCGTGAAATCCAGCCCGCGCACGGCGAGCGCCTGCGAGTCCCGGCAAATCGGGCCGGTTGGGATGGAAAACGCGGCTCAAAACGTCCGGCCAGCCGCGAAATCCAGCCCGCGCGAGGTAAATCCGGGCGATTCCCCGCGCGGTGCAATCAACGCGCCCGCGCCGCGACGACCCGCGCCTCAGCGCACGCGGGCAGCGCGCCGCGCACCCTCGCCGAGCGTGTCGAGCTTCGCTCAGGCGATGTCGGGGTGCACGCGGCCGCCGAGCCCGCAGTCGGTCGATGCGATCACGCGATCGGCGCCGACGATGTCCGTGAAGCGTCCGATGCGCTGAGCGACCAGGTCAGGGTGCTCGATGAGGTTGGTCGAGTGGCCGACGACGCCGGGCACCAGGACAAGGTCGTCGGGGATGAGGCCGGATGCCGCAGCATCCGCCCACTGCGCCCACTCGTGCTCGTGGCGGGCGTTGGCCGCCTCGAATGAGATCGATCCGACCTTCGCCTGCAGCACCACGGGAAGGATGTGCTGCACCTCGATGTCGGTGAAGTGGGGCCCGTGCCACGATCCCCAACAGAGGTGCAGCCGGACCTGCTCCTTCGGGAGCCCCTCGATCGCACGGTTGATCGCCTCGACGCGGATGCGGGTGAACGCCTGGTAGTCGGCAACCGACGGCTCGGGCGTGATCTGGTCCCAGTTCTCGGCGAGAGACGGGTCATCGATCTGCAGGATGAGCCCCGCGTCGACGATCGCACGGTACTCCTCGCGCAGAGCCTCGGCCCATGCCTGAATATGCTCTTCGTCGCTGGCGTAGTACTCGTTGCGGATGCGCGCGGCAGAACCGGGGGCGATCGCTGTGAGGAAGCCCACCTCCCCCTCACGCAAGGAACCGCGAAGGTGCGCGATGTCAGCGGCGACAGCATCCTGCCCGCGATACGTGATCGGCCCCGTCGTGGTGGGGAATGCCGTGGCGGTGCGTCCGGTGCCGATCCCCGCTCCCGGGTCGGCGTAGGCGTCGGCGAACGCCCGTCGGTCGCGACGGTCGAGGAAGCTCGTCAGCACGACATTGCCGGGCGATGATTGGCTGGGCGGCTCATTGAACGGGTTGACCTCGGTGAGCGAGAGTCCGTTCACGCGCTGGAACGAGTACCCCCACCAGGCTCCGTAATCCACCGAGCTCGACGACGCTTTGCCGAACTCACCGTCGCCAGGCAGCGTGATCCCTGCGCGGCGCTGCCGCTCGACGACATCGGCCACGGCCTCGCCGATCAGCGTCTCGAACTGCGGATTCGACTCGAGCGTGAAGCCGTCGTCCGCGAGCGAGCGCGAAGCATTCGCATCCAGCAGCGCCTGCGTGCGCGGCAGGCTGCCTGACGTCGTGGTCTTGATCTCGGTCACGGTGACTCCTTTACAGCGGTTCACACCAATCTAAGGACGCGTGATCGCGCGCGCACTTCGCGTTTCCGTCCGTGACGCGCGCCGGGCGGTGGTCGGTAGACTGGGAGGGCCCCGCCACCTTTTCTCTGCCCTTTGGAGCGCGCGTGACCACTGCCCCCGAAGCATCCGCTCGTCAGCACGTCCCCGACTCCGTCTCGAACGCGGAAGCCACGCCCGAGAAGGAGCAGCCCTACGGCGCCCTCGGGCTGAAGGATGACGAGTACGCCCGCATCCGTGAGATCCTCGGCCGCCGCCCCACCTCGGGTGAGCTGGCGATGTATTCCGTGATGTGGTCGGAGCACTGCTCCTACAAGTCGTCGAAGAACTACCTGCGCCGTTTCGGCGAGAAGGTGTCCGACGAGATGCGCGAGCGCCTCATGGTCGGCATGGGCCAGAACGCGGGCGTCATCGACGTCGGCGAGGGCTGGGCCGTCACCTTCAAGGCCGAGTCGCACAATCACCCCAGCTTCATCGAGCCGTTCCAGGGGGCTGCGACCGGCGTCGGCGGCATCGTCCGCGACATCATCTCGATGGGCGCACGTCCCGTCGCCGTGATGGATGCTCTCCGCTTCGGCGCGATCGACCACCCCGACACCGCCCGCGTCGTGCACGGCGTCACGAGCGGCATCTCGTTTTACGGCAACTGCCTGGGCCTGCCGAACATCGGCGGCGAGACGGTATTCGACTCCGTCTATCAGGCGAACCCGCTCGTCAACGCGCTGGCCGTGGGCGTGCTCCGCCACGAAGACCTCAAGCTCGCGAACGCCGAGGGCGTCGGCAACAAGGTCGTGCTCTTCGGTGCGCGCACCGGCGGTGATGGAATCGGTGGCGCCAGCATCCTGGCATCCGATTCCTTCGACGACGGCGGCCCGACCAAGCGTCCCGCGGTGCAGGTCGGCGACCCGTTCGCCGAGAAGGTGCTCATCGAGTGCTGCCTCGAGCTCTACAAGGGCGAGCTCGTCGAGGCGATCCAGGACCTCGGCGCCGCTGGCATCTCGTGCGCGACATCCGAGCTCGCGGCCAACGGCAACAGCGGCATGAAAGTGTCACTCGACAACGTGCTGCTGCGCGACCCGTCGCTCACGGCTGAGGAGATCCTCATGTCGGAGTCGCAGGAGCGCATGATGGCGATCGTCGCTCCCGAGAAGCTCGACGCGTTCATGGAGGTCGTGAACAAGTGGGACGTCGAGACATCCGTGCTCGGTGAGGTCACCGGCGACGGCCGCCTCGTCATCGACTGGCAGGGCGAGCGCATCGTCGACGTCGACCCGTCGACCGTCGCCGTCGACGGCCCGGTCTACGACCGTCCGGTTGCGTACCCGACGTGGATCGACGCACTCCAGGCGGATGCTGCTGAGCTGCTGCCCCGGTCTTCTGAGCCTGACGTTCTGCGGTCGCAGTTCCTCGCGCTCGTCGGCTCGCCGAACCTCGCCGACACCTCGTGGATCACCAACCAGTACGACTACTTCGTCGGCGGCAACACGGCGCTCTCGTTCCCCGATGACGCCGGCATGATCCGCGTCGACGAGGAATCCGGTCTCGGATTCGCGATCTCGACCGACGCGAACGGACGCTACTGCCAGCTCGACCCGTACGCGGGCGCGCAGCTGGCCCTGGCCGAGGCGTACCGCAACGTCGCCGTCAC
>NZ_JBQDSX010000039.1:0-28390 GCF_052099035.1 Microbacterium sp.
AGTGGCGGTGACGGTGGGATTTGAACCCACGGTAGGGGTGAACCTACACAACATTTCGAGTGTTGCACCTTCGGCCGCTCGGACACGTCACCGCGGAAGAGTTTACGCGACAGCGGGCACGCGCGCGAATCGAGCGTGGTCGGCCGGTTCCCGTGGTTATCTCCGGCGCTGCCGCACGACTCGCGACGAGGATGCTGGTTAGGATGACCTAAACGGAGGTGCCATGAGTTACATCACGTCAGCGGCGCTGGCGGAGACCGGATACGTCGTCCTCCCCGCCCTCCCGGATCCGATCGATCCGGCTGAGTGGCAGGAGCTCGAGTACGTCGGTTGGCGATCCTCCGGCGTGACCCGCTTCGCACCCTTGGCCAGCTACGCCGGCGAGGTCGAGTGCAACGGCTTCTGGAACCACACCCCGCCGCGCACCGACAAGGACGGTGTCTGGATCTCGAGCCAGGTTGAGAAGGCACCGACGCTCGTCCGGCTCGCACAGGAGCCCGGAGCGAACGTCGGACGCTGCCGCGTGATCGAGCTGCAGCCGAACACCTATGCCGACGCGGTCTACAACCTGCACCAGGACGACAACAACCGCCTCAACGACTCCGGCACCGGGTGGGTCGTTCGTGCGTGGCTCAACCTCACCGATGACCCCGACTCGTTGCTCATCCTCCGCGAGGATCGGTTCGATCCGGCGACCGAGATCCGCCTCCCGCTGGCGGCCGGCACGCGCATGGTCGTCGACACGCAGCGCTTCTGGCACGCGGTCTGGCATCGCGGCACGACCCCGCGCTACTCGCTGATCACCTCGCTAACCTCGGGGCCAGAACTGGACGCGTACATCGAGGCGCAGGGCGGCGACCCGCACGCGCACGGCGTGCCACTGGACCCGGCACTCGTCGAAGCGGCCCAGATCGAGCTGCACCGCCGCATCGAGGAGCGTCGTCGCGCCTTCGAGGCGCAGGGTATCGTCATGGAGCCCCCAGTCGACCTGTACTGAGCTGGTGACCTGTACTGAGCAGCCCCGCGCTCAAACCGCTGCGGCGGCGAGGCGCAGCTGCACCGTGCACTCCGCCGGCACGGCGGGTTCGTGCACGAAGTGGGCCTCAAGCGGTCCGCCGGCCTGGGTGAGCACGCCCTGCATGATGCTGAGGTGCACCTGGCACAGCACCGGGCGGTCTTCCGGCCGCGCCGCAGCGTGCGGGCACGGAGTGAGGTCGACGGTGAGCTGGCCGTCATCGATGACGGGTTCGAATCCGCTCTCCTCGAGGTTCTCGATGAGAGCGTCGAGCTGGTACGTCGCTTGAGACCCGAGATCGGATGCCGTGGCCGGCATCGCCCGCCGCATGAGATCCCCGCGTCGAGCGGCAGCACTGACCTTGTCACGGGCGACGGAGCTGGAAGCGTCCGGAGCGCCGGTGGCGGCGCTGTACAGTGTGCGCGGACGCCCGCGAGTGGCGCGATGCTCAATGGACTGGATGATGTAGCCACCCTCGATCAGCCGCTGCAGGTGCTCGCGAATCGTGTTCTGGTGCAGTCCGGTCGCCTCGCACAGTTCGACGATCGTCCTCGGAGATCGCGACTGGACCAGGTGCAGGATCTGCACCCGTGAATATGTCGAGATCGGGCCGCATGCGGGTCGAGCTGAAGCCATAGCTCCATTATGGCGACTTGCTGGTCAGCCAGGGTTTTCCGGGCCGTGAATAATCGGCTGCAAGCGCTCGATCGCGGCGATAACCTGTTCATATGTCATCTGCCGTTCTCCTGGCCCGCATCTCCGAGACGCCGCTGTCTCTGGATGAACACATCTCCGCCGTCGACAGTTCGACGGCGGGTGCCGTCACGACTTTCGTCGGCCGCGTGCGCGACCACGATCCGGATGCCGCAGATACCGTCGTCGCCCTGGAATACACCTCGCACCCGGATGCCGAGTCGGCTCTGCGTCGCGTCGCCGAGGGAGCCGCAGCAGGAACAGACGCCATCGTCGCCGTCAGCCACCGCATCGGTCGCCTCAACGTGGGCGAGGCGGCGGTCGTCATCGCCGTCGCCTCGCCGCACCGCGATCAGGCGTTCACCGTCTGCCGCGAGGTGATCGAGGCGATCAAGCGCGACCTTCCGGTGTGGAAGCGTCAGGTCGAAGCCGACGGAACCACGGCGTGGAAAGGCATCGGCGGGTAAGGCCCCAGCTACTGCGCGCGCTCGCTCCACGAGCCCGCGAGTTCGACGACCGCGGCGACTGCGGCGCGGGTGTCCTCCGGTGATCCACCGGCACGGCCGGCGACGAGGCCCGCGGCGAACGCGCTGAACGGGGCTGCGGGACGTGCCACGCCGTTCGCGACATCGCGCGCGAGGTCCAGGATCAGCGCGATCGGCAGGTCTTCCTCACCGAGGCCGAACCTGTCGCGCAGCGCCTGCGCCCATTCGTCCAGAGCTTCGGGGGGCAGGGTGCGGGATGGGTTGCTCACAGTTCCTCCTCGAATTCGGCGCGGATGCGCGCCAGGTCCGCCGGAGTGTCGATGTCGGCGGTGATTCCATCATCGTCCGCGATCCATGAGATCGCGAGCTCCCCGAGCAGCGCCCGACACGATGCGCCGGCAAGCTCGCCCTCGAATGCGGCGAGCGCGGTACGCAGGGCGGCTGTCCGGTAGATCCCGGCGAGCCACTGCGGCTGCCCATCGGCCGTGAAGACGTATGCATCGACCGGCTCACGATCGGATGCCGTGACCTGTGCGATCAGGCGTTGCACGATCCGGTCCACGCGCGGCAGGTCACCGGCGAGCAGCAGCGACCACCGCGGGTCCTGGGCCGGATCAACGCGGTCGACAGCGGTGAGCGCTGCCTCGATGGCTGCGACGGGGCCGGTGAACGGCGGATCCTCCCGCGCCCAGTGCACGGGCGCATCAGCATCCAGCATCGGCCCCGCGGCCACGACGGGCGCGCATCCGGCCTCGATGACGGCATCGATCGAGCGCGCGAACAGCGTGCGTCCGCCCACCTCGAGCAGCGGTTTGAATCCGCCACCCATGCGACGCGATCGGCCGCCGACGAGCACGATCGCGCCGACGAGATCGATCTGCACAGAGCGATCTGCCGTCACAGCAGCATGACCTCGACGAGATCGCCGGCTGCGACAGCATCCGCTTCGGTCGGGACGACGGCGTACGCCTCGGCGATTCCCAGTCCCACGCTGAGGTGGGAGCCCGACCCGCCGGAGGTCGCGGGCCGCACCTGCGGATGCTGCGGATCCGCGCGGTCGATCACGACGGGCAGATACTGGCGGCGCTCCGGCGGGGTGCGCCAGGAGGTCGCGGCGGGCAGGTGAATGACCGGCCGGTGGATGCTGGCCCTCCCCTGCATCCGCAGCAGCGCCGGCCGCACGAAGACCTCGAACGACACCGCGGCGCCCACCGGGTTGCCGGGCAGACCGAACATCAGCATTCCGTCCGGGGTGACGCCGAAGCCCTGGGGCTTGCCCGGCTGCATGGCGACGGGGGTGAACTCCATGGCGCCGGCGAGGCTCTGCCGCACGATCTCGTACGCACCCGCGCTGACGCCGCCGGTGAAGATGATGGCATCCGCCTCCCAGCGTGCGGCTTCAGCGACAGCATCCGCCGGCCCATCGCCCTCGTCGTCGATCACGCGACGCAGCACGACCTCGCCACCAGCTTCCTCGACGAGGGCTGCGAGAAGAGTGCTGTTCGACTCGGGAATCTGCCCGCGGGCGAGCGGTCCCCCGTCCACGACGAGCTCGGAGCCGGTCGATACGACAACGACCCTCGGCCGGGGCGACACGGCGACGCGAGATATCCCCGCGGAGGCGAGCGCCGACAGCTGCCACGGCCCGAGCAGCACGCCTGCCGGAAGCACGATGTCGCCTTCTGCGGTGTCCTCCGCAGCTCGACGGATGTGCGCACCGCGCTCTCGCGGCGCCCGCGTGACGACGACTTCGCCGAGCGAATCGGCGAGTCCCCCCACGGTGTGCTCGAACGGCACGATGACATCGGCGTCCGACGGAATCGGGGCACCGGTCATGATGCGGGCGGCCTCGCCGGAGGTCAGCGCCGGATCACTCGCGCTGCCGGCGGGGATGTCGGCGATCACGCGCAGCGGGACCGGGTGCTCGACGCTCGCGTGGGCGACATCGGCGTACCGCACGGCGAATCCATCCATGGCGGAGTTGTCGAACACGGGCACGGCGCTTCGCGCGCGAGCGTCTGCACCGAGCGTGTGCCCTCGCGCGTCAGCGAGCGGGATAGTGACGGGTGGATGCTGCCGAACGGCAGCCGTCACCACCTCGAGGTGCTCCTGAACCGTTCGGATGATCGCTCTGCCGCTCACGGACGTCGCAGTCGCTCAGGGTCGGGGGCTGCGACGGGATCCCAACCGCGCTTCGGAGCACGAGAACCGGCGTGATGGTCACGTGACCGGTACACGATGTAGGGCCGGAAGAGGTATCCGACCGGCGCCGAGAACACGTGCACGAGCCGGGTGAACGGCCAGAGCGCGAACAGCAGGCAGGCGGTGATGATGTGCAGCTGGAACAGCAGCGGCACATCAATCATCAGCTCCGGGCGGGGCTGGAAGATGATCATGTCACGCATCCAAGGTGAGATCGTCTCGCGGTAGTGGAATCCGCCGCCGAATATCTGGTAGACGACGGTGGCCGCGGTGCCGAACAGCAGCGTCGCCCCGAGGAACACGTACATGATCTTGTCCATCACCGTTGTCGCCAGGGGTCATCTGCCGATCGACGATGGCCCGGAATGCACGGTGCTCTTCCCCGTCCATGCCGTTGGGCACATGCAGGTGTCGGGAGGTGCGGCTGGAGAACGTCTCTGCATCCTGCGCCGCCGAGATGACATCGGCGTGCGCGACGAGTCGTACCGGATCTGTCATGCGTCGCCCCTCGGGTCGTGTAGCTCCAGGCTACTCACCTGAAAGTCGGATGCTCCGGCTAGCCTTGCAGCATGGCCACCCGTCGTCCCGCTCCCCCTGCTTTCGTCTGCACCGAGTGCGGCTGGACGACGTCGAAATGGGTCGGTCGTTGCGGCGAGTGCCAGCAGTGGGGCACCGTGGCAGAGCAGGCTGCGAAGACGGGGATCCTGCGGCACGTGAGTCCGCTCGCCCCCGGTTCCGATCGTGCGGCGCGGCCGATCACGCAGATCTCCACGGCCGAGACGCCTCGGCGCTCCAGCGGCGTCGCAGAATTCGACCGTGTGCTCGGCGGGGGCATCGTTCCGGGGGCTGCGATCCTGCTCAGCGGCGAGCCCGGCGTCGGCAAGTCGACGCTGCTGCTCGAGGTGGCGGCCCAGGCCGCGCGCGGCGGGCGGCGGGTGCTCTACGCGAGTGCCGAGGAGTCGCAGGCGCAGGTGCGGCTGCGCGCCGAGCGCACGGGGGCGCTGCACGACGAGCTGTACCTGGCCAGTGAGACCGATCTCGCCACGATTCTCGGGCACATCGACGAGGTGAAGCCGCAGCTGGTCATCGTCGATTCGGTGCAGACGGTGGCGTCTTCGCTCTCCGATGGTGCTGCCGGTCAGCCGAGCCAGGTGCGCGAAGTCGCCGCGACCCTGATCCGGGTGGCGAAGGAACGCAGCCTGCCGATCATCATCGTCGGGCATGTGACGAAGGACGGTCAGGTCGCCGGTCCCCGCATCCTCGAGCATCTCGTCGACGTCGTGTGCCAGTTCGAGGGCGACCGGCAGACGGCACTGCGGTTCATCCGGGCTTTGAAGAACCGGTTCGGCCCGACCGACGAGGTCGGATGCTTCGAGATGACCGGCGATGGGATCGCCGAGGTGCCCGATCCGTCGGGCCTGTTCCTCGGGCACGGATCCACAGAGCCCGGCACGTGCGTTGCGATCGCGATGGAGGGACGTCGGGCGATGCCGGTCGAGGTGCAGGCGCTGACTGTGGGCACGGCTGCTCCGAACCCGCGGCGCGTGGTGTCCGGGCTCGACTCGGCGCGGGTTGCGATGGTGCTGGCCGTGCTGGAGAAGCGCGCGGGGATCGAGACGGGCAAGCTCGATGTGTACGTCTCCACGGTCGGCGGCGTGCGGTTCATCGAGCCTGCGGCCGACCTCGCGATCGCGATCGCCGTGGCGGCGTCGATCCGCAATTTCTCGGTGCCGCGCACGATCGCGGCAGTGGGTGAGCTAAGCCTCGCGGGCGAGGTGCGCGCGGTCACGCAGGCGGCGCAGCGCCGATCAGAGGCTGCGCGTCTGGGCTATCAGCAGGTCATCGATGATCGCTCCGAGCGGCTGGGAGCGGCGCTCGATGACGTTCGTTCACGCAGCCGGTCGGCGCACCCCGCGCAGCTGTCTACGAAGTCGCGTCACGAGGACGGCATCCCGCCGTTCTGATGTTTACGCGCTGATGTCTCCGCGCTGATATTTACGCCAGCGCTTTGAGCAGCTCTTCGGGGGTCGCCTGCATCGGATGGGGCCCTGCGATGTCGAGGAACACCGTTGTGATGGCCGCTTCATGCGTCGTGAGGAACTGCCGCAGCCACTCCGGGGAGTAGATCCCCACTCCCGGCGGCAGGTTCTCCGGCTTGTTCTTCGCGTCACTGAACAGCAGCAGGGCGATGTCCCCCGTGTTCGGGTCGCGGAAGGTCCAGACCTCGCCGCCGTCGAGCGGGTTGTCGCGCGCTCCGGGACGCAGTAGCGGAACGACCGTGTTGCCGTGCCGGAGGGCGAGAGCGACAGCCGCGACGTCTTGCTTCTCGAGCGCCTGGGCGAGTGCCTCAGCGCGAAACTCTTCCGGTGCGGGCTTGGTCTTACCCGCGGACTTCGACTTCTTCCCTGCCATGCGTTCAAGCATAGATGGGGCCCTCTCGAGTTTTCCATTGGGGACTGAAGTACTCGAAAGGGCCCTCGTGCTCCTGATCGGTGAAAAGTCGAGCGCTGGGGACGCTGGACACGACTCCATTGGGGTGGGCCGCACCGATGTGGTCAAGAGCATCCTCATGCTAACTCACGCGATTACCGGTGTCAGCTAATAGAGCTGGATCTGCCGCGTGTTCATGGCCTCGAACCCGCCGATAGAGACTCCCACGTGGTACGAGGCTCCACCGGCGGTGGCGCGGGGTCGGTTCGCATCCGCGCATGTCGAGACATCCGAGCGCGTGCGATCCCAGACGAGGGGTTCTGCACTGGTGACGTGCTGTCCCGCCTCGAGCGTGACGACCATGCTGCTGGGGTTCTCCTGGCAGTCGGTGGAGCGCCACCAGACGTCTTCTCCGCTGGAGACGGTGAATACCTGAGTCGCCGATCCGACGTCGATCGTGCACGGTTCGGATCCGTTATTGGTGAGCGAAATCGACAGCGCGGGCAGTGCACCGTCCGCGTAGGACTCGGCGTCGGTGACGGCCTCAACCGTGACGTCGACTCCGCGGCACGCAGCTGCCGCCCCCGCGCTCTCCTCCGGCTCGGGTGATGCGCTCTCTTCCGGGGCAGGGCTGGTGGTGGTCTGAGTCGGAGTCGGACTAGCAGATGTCGTCGCGCTCGGCGCCGGCTTCGCGCTCGTCCACGGCTGCGCGATGGCGAGCCAGACGCCCACCGCGACCGCGGCGATGACGAGGATCAGCACGATGAGGAAGACGAGTCGTCGCCGGCGGTATACGGCTGGGCTGGGCGACATCACAGGCTCTTCAGCATCCGGGTGTTGCCGAGGGTGTTCGGCTTGACGTGTGCGAGGTCGAGAAATTCGGCGACGCCTTCGTCCGGGCTGCGCAGGAGCTGCGAGTAGACGTCCGGGTCGACGACCTGTTCACCGATCGGGGCGAAGCCGCGGCGGGTGAAGAACTCGGTCTCGAATGTGAGGCAGAACAGGCGGGTGAGGCCCAGTGTGCGGGCACGCTGTTCGAGATCAGCGACGATCTCCCGTCCGACGCCGTGGCGCAGCCAGTCGTCGCGCACGATGAGGGTGCGGATCTCGCCCAGGTCTTCCCACATCACGTGCAGCGCGCCGCATCCGATGAGCTGTCCGTCTCTCTCGGCGACGACGAATTCCTGGACCGCGCCGTAGAGGATCGCCAGATCCTTGCCGAGCAGGATGCGTCGGTCGACCAGCGGCGCCAGCAGGTGATGGATGCCGAGGATGTCGGCGCTGCGCGCCGGGCGGACGGTGTACTCGCTCACGCCTCCAGCCTAGAACCCGATCCCGTGACAACCCGGGAGCCGTGCTCGGTGCCGCACATGTTGGTCGGCCGTTCTGGAAAACGCAGACACCCCGTGCGTGTCGCGGCGTGTTGGATCGGGGCGCGCCGCCGACGCGCCAGGTGCTCCGAGATTTCCGACGGCCTGGGACGCGAAAAGGGCGGATGCCGAAGCATCCGCCCTTTCGTCGTTCACGGTGAGGTGATTACTCTCCGGAGCTTGCCGCCAGGTCGGGGGTCGCGGTGATCGCGCCGCCCGTCGTGTCGACACCCACGGACACCTTCTCGCCGCGCGGCGCGGTCTCGAACAGGAACTGTGTGCCGTCAGCATCCACCTTGACGTGGTCGCCGGGGTTGAGTTCGCCGTGCAGGATCTTCTCGGACAGCTGGTCCTCGATCTCGCGCTGCATCGCACGACGCAGCGGCCGGGCGCCGAGCGCCGGGTCGAAGCCGATCTCGATGAGCCGCTCCTTGGCGGACTGCGAGAGCTCGACAGTCATGTCGCGGTCGAGCAGTCGCTCGCCGAGGCGCTTGACGAACAGGTCGACGATCTGGACGAGCTCGGTCTTGGACAGCTGCGGGAAGACGATGACGTCGTCGACGCGGTTGAGGAACTCGGGCTTGAAGTGGCGCTTGAGCTCTTCGTCGACCTTGCCCTTCATCCGCTCGTAGCTGGTCTGGGCGTTGCCCTCGATCTGGAAGCCCACGGGTCCCCCGGCGATCGCGGACGATCCCAGGTTCGTGGTCATGATGATCACCGTGTTCTTGAAATCGACAACGCGACCCTGACCGTCGGTGAGGCGACCCTCTTCGAGGATCTGCAGCAGCGAGTTGAAGATGTCCGGGTGCGCCTTCTCGATCTCATCGAAGAGCACGACGGAGAACGGCTTGCGGCGGACCTTCTCGGTCAGCTGGCCGCCCTCTTCGAATCCGACGAATCCGGGAGGGGCACCGAACAGGCGCGAGACGGTGTGCTTCTCGCCGAACTCACTCATGTCGAGGGAGATCAGGGCGTTCTCGTCGTCGAAGAGGAACTCCGCGAGCGCCTTGGCGAGCTCGGTCTTTCCGACGCCGGTGGGGCCGGCGAAGATGAACGAGCCCGAGGGGCGCTTCGGGTCCTTGAGGCCGGCGCGCTGGCGACGGATCGTGCGGGAAAGGGCCGCGATGGCCTCTTCCTGTCCGACGACGCGCTGGTGCAGTGCCTTCTCCATGAAGACGAGGCGGCTGGACTCTTCTTCGGTGAGCTTGAAGACCGGGATGCCGGTCGCCTGTGCGAGCACCTCGGCGATCAGGCCCTCGTCGACGACCGCTGCGGTCGCGACGTCACCGGAGCGCCACTGCTTCTCCAGGCGCAGGCGCTCAGCGAGGAGGCTCTTCTCCTCGTCGCGCAGGGATGCGGCCTTCTCGAAGTCCTGCTCCTCGGATGCTGCTTCCTTCTGCTCGCGGACGGCGGCGATCTTGTCGTCGAATTCGCGCAGCTCGGGCGGGCTGGAGAGGATGCTGAGGCGCAGACGGGCGCCGGCCTCATCGATCAGGTCGATGGCCTTGTCCGGCAGGAAGCGGTCGGAGACATAGCGGTCGGCGAGGTTCGCGGCGGCGACGATCGCGCCGTCCGTGATCTGCACCTTGTGGTGCGCCTCGTAGCGGTCGCGCAGTCCCTTGAGGATGTTGATCGCGTGGGGCAGGCTCGGCTCGTTGACCTGCACCGGCTGGAAGCGGCGCTCGAGCGCAGCATCCTTCTCGAAGTGCTTGCGGTACTCGTCGAGGGTGGTCGCGCCGATCGTCTGCAGCTCTCCTCGTGCGAGGAGGGGCTTGAGGATGCTGGCGGCATCGATCGCGCCTTCCGCTGCGCCCGCACCGACGAGGGTGTGGATCTCGTCGATGAAGACGATGATGTCGCCGCGGGTGCGGATCTCCTTGGTGACCTTCTTCAGGCGCTCTTCGAAGTCTCCGCGGTAGCGGGAGCCGGCGATGAGCGAGCCGAGGTCGAGGGAGTAGAGCTGCTTGTCCTTGAGCGTCTCGGGGACGTCGCCCTTGACGATGGCCTGGGCGAGGCCTTCGACGACGGCGGTCTTGCCGACGCCGGGCTCTCCGATGAGGACCGGGTTGTTCTTGGAGCGGCGCGAGAGGATCTGCATGACCCGCTCGGCTTCCTTCTCGCGACCGATGACCGGGTCGAGCTTGTTGTCGCGCGCGGCCTGGGTGAGGTTGCGTCCGAACTGGTCGAGGACGGCGGATCCGCCCTGGGCGGCCTGCGGGCCGTCGTTGGTCTGAGCGCCGACGGCGGCGGGCTCGCGGCCCGGGGCACCGGAGAGCAGCTGGATGACCTGCTGGCGGACCTTGTTGAGGTCAGCGCCGAGCTTGACGAGAACCTGGGCTGCCACTCCTTCGCCCTCACGGATGAGGCCGAGGAGGATGTGCTCGGTGCCGATGTAGTTGTGGCCGAGCTGCAGGGCTTCGCGCAGGCTCAGCTCGAGCACCTTCTTGGCGCGCGGGGTGAAGGGGATGTGGCCGGTGGGCTGCTGCTGGCCCTGGCCGATGATGTCCTGCACCTGCTCGCGCACGGCGTCGAGGGAGATGCCGAGGCTCTCGAGGGCCTTGGCTGCGACGCCTTCGCCCTCGTGAATGAGGCCGAGCAGGATGTGCTCAGTGCCGATGTAGTTGTGGTTGAGCATCTTCGCCTCTTCTTGGGCGAGGACGACCACACGACGGGCTCGGTCGGTGAATCTCTCGAACATGCTGTGACTCCTTATCGCACGGGGCGAAGCGCTGACGCCGAATACGGTTCTCTGCGCCTGTACATCGAGAGTAACGACCTGTCGCGCCGGGCAAGGCCGTGTTCGCCGTCGGCATATAGCCTCCGTCGGTTTCGATCCCTGGGCCCGCACCCGCCCGGTCCCTGGGCCCGCACCCGCCCGGTCCCTGGGCCCGCACCCACCCGATCCCTGAGCCCGCACCCACCCGATCCCTGAGCCTGTCGAAGGGACGTTGACACGCCTTATCGAGAGTCGTTATGTTAACGAACATCGATAACAACGATATTCGATACGGAGGGCATGATGGCTTTACGAATGGGCCGACCGTCTATGGCTGAGGCGGTGGCGTTAGGACTGGTGGCGACCAGTGCGGTGAGCATCGGGATCGCGTCGATCGTGGGGGCGGTCGGCGCTGGGGTCGAGATCTTCGGGTCGCCGGTCGCGGTCGATCTGCCGGTGCATGATGCGCCGATAGGCGGGCTGTCGGATGCCGCGGGCATCACCGCCGCCGAATACACGCAGTCCGTGGTTTCTGTTGAGGCGCTGTCTGGCGGCGCTCGCTGGCTCTTGTTCGGGGAGGCCGCGCTTCCTGCGCTGGCGACGGTGATCGTGTGCGCGTCGCTGTGGTGGCTCGGGTTCTCGCTGATCCGGCAGCGGGCGTTCCGACGTTCTATGGTTCCGACTTTGGCGACGGCCGCGGTCGCGCTGATTGTGGCGGGGATGGTCGGCCCGTTTCTCGGCGGGCTCGGTCGCGCTGAGGTGGTGGAGCAGTTGCCCACGGGCGTCGACACGTCGCAGTTCTGGACGTTCCAGGTCTCGGCAGACCTTGCGCCGGTCGGGTGGGGCATCGCTCTCGCCCTCGTGGCGACGGCTTTCGAGGTCGGTCAGCGTCTGCAACGCGAGACGGAAGGATTGGTCTGATGAACACGAAGCAGGTGAAATCGGATCGGAACGATCTGAACACGGCGATCATCGTGGGCGGTCTGGTCATCGCTTGGCTGCTGTATGACGGCATCCGCACTCTCGTGCAGTTGTTTGCGACGGCCGGTTCGGTGACGGTGACCACACGGGTGCCTGCCCAGGAATTCGTCGTGGGGATCGGAGCGGGTGCGTCGGCGACCGTCGACACCGCAACGCTGACCGTGGAGGATGTGAACGTCGTGAGCGTGGTGTGCCTGGTTCTCGCGATTGTGTTGCGAACCGCGTGTCTGGTCGGTGTCACTGCGCTCGGTGTCCTGCTGTGCCGTCGGCTGATGCGAGGTGCGGTGTTCGACAGAGTGAACTCCCGGCTGACGTTCGCGATGTCTATGGGGCTGCTGGCCGCGGGGCTGGCGTGGGCGTGGTTCGAGAACATGGGACTGAATGGCGTGTTCGCGGCCCTGGGCGGCGAGTTCGATGGGCAGTGGATGCTGCTCATGGATGGCATGCCGCTCTTCGTCGCCGCGATTGCGTTGGGCGTGCTGGTGATCGTGTTCCGTCGCGGGACTTCGCTGCAGAGGGATGCGGAGGGGTTGGTGTGACTCCCCCGCCGCCGGAAGATGAAGAGACCGGCATCCACTGTCGACTCGATGAGCTGTTGGCTGCGCGCGGGATGACGCTCACGGAGTTGAGCGCGCGGGTCGGGGTGTCGATCGTGAATCTCTCGGTGCTGAAGAACGATCGGGCGCGGGCAATTCGGTATTCGACGCTGCGGGCGATCTGCGATGCGCTCGAGTGCGAGGTGGGTGAGCTGTTGGTGCTGGCTCCGCCTGCTGGACGGTCGCGCTGATCGGGCGCTGATGGTGATCACCCTGTGGGCCGAAATCGTTTGGGTGGCGGATCGATGTCGCCGAAGGCGTAGCGGAGCACCGTGCGTGATCGCATCGCCCACTTCTCCCCCGTGCGGCATGCAGGACGAAGTCGTCTTTCGCTCGCCGAGTGATCTTCCACTCACGATGATGCAGAGACATGTGGTGAAACCGGCAGAGCAGGATGCTGTTGTAGGTCAGAAGTACCAACGTCTGAATCCGCTTGTTTACTTGGGTCTCAGTCTACCGAGGGGCGCATGCAAGTGCGAAGCATCGTCCGTCGGCTATGACAGTTTGCAATCTCCAAGCAGGAAGATGCTGATTCGCCGAGACGGCGCGTTGCGTGATACCAAACCACAAATGAGGTAGTGTTACGCGCAACGCTCGGAAGGGGCAATGATGGCAACCTCGACTCTCGTCTCATTCAATTCTCCTGACGGTGAGCGTCGGCTCGCGGCCTTCGGCCTGTCTACTGAGCTGATTCACGCGACGTTGCGACCGGGCCTCTCCCGTGCGACGAACCGTACCTCGATGGCGCTACGTTCGACCCCCGGTACGGATATTTACCACGAGTCGATGGAACAGCTTCACCAGCGGCTTTCGGAGACCGGGTGGCGGCTCGTCTACGTAGATCAGCAGCCGCGCCTCCTGCATCCTGCCGGACTCATCTCGTTCACCATCGCCTCGGGGACGAACGTGGCGAACCCGGATCATCGGCGGAAGCCACGTACTCGGCGCAAGGGCAAGGCGACACGCGAGTCGTTGGCCGGGCCGCGGGCACAGATGGCGACCTTGTTCGACGTAGCTGAGATCGAGCAGGAGCGGGAGCTAGTGGCTGCCGCAGAGGCGGCGCCCCTTTGGCTCTTAGTGCACGAACGTACGGAGCGCGGTCTCAACCTCGAGCTGTCCCGCCCGGCAGAGATGACTGAGAGCGGGATCGTCACAGACTGGGACGACCGCATCATGATCGGCTTCCTCGACCTCGATGGGGATCTCTCCGTCTTCGACGACCCGGGCTACGACGGGATCGACGTTGCCGTCGAGCCACTCTGACGTTTGCAAGACCCGGCATGTTTAATCCATCGCGCCTCAGGCTCGCGCGTCAACGCCTAGCCCTGACTCTCACCAAACTCGCTGAGCAGAGCGGTGTCTCCCTGCGGTCTCTCACCAATTACGAGAACGGCAAGCTCGCGCCCAGTGAGGAAAACCTCCTCAAACTCTCCAGAGCTCTCTCCGTTCCGCCGAAGTTCTTCGATCGCGACACAGCAGACGCCATTCCGGTCGAAGCCGCCAGTTTCCGCAAGCTCAGCAAGACCACTGCGACCAGGCGCGACGCGGTCCTCGCCAGCGCCGCCCTCGCTGTCGAGTTCTTCGCTGTCATTGAGTCGAAGTTCAGATTGCCCGCACCGGACACTCCCTCGTTCGACAAATTGTCTCCGGAAGAAGCTGCGGATCTCGTCCGCCACCGTTGGAACCTTGGCGACCGCCCAATCCCAAACATGATCCACTTGCTGGAGTCCAAGGGTGTCCGCATCGCTGCGCTCCGCCACGAGTACACCGACATCGACGCATTCTGCTTCATACGCGACGGTTCGCCTTATGTGTTCCTCAACACCTCAAGATCCGGGGAACGGCAACGCTTCGACGCAGCTCACGAGCTCGGCCACCTCGTTCTCCACGGCGAGCAAGACATGGACCCAAGCACTTCGAAGGAGCGGGAGGCGGAAGCCAACCGGTTCGCCTCCACTTTCCTGATGCCGCGCACGGCGGTCCTTACACAGTCCATGCGCAACGCAAGCCTGGAGCGCATCCTGTCAGCCCGCACATTCTGGAGGGTTTCAGCGATGGCGATGACACATCGACTTCACGAACTTCACCTCCTGAGCGACTGGCAGTACCGCAGCACATGCATGACTCTGTCCGAGCAGGGATACCGCTCGGCGGAACCGGGCGGTATCGTCCCGGAAACCTCACAACTATTGCGCAAGGTCATGTTCGGCTCGCCAAACAAAGTCAATGTTCGCGAAGCCGCGATCGACCTCGACCTCTACCAAGACGACATACGCGACTTCATCCGAGACCTCGTGCCGGTGGCAGCATGATATTCCCGCACGAAGGAGCCTTCCCTGGCAACGCTCTCCGTGCTTGGGTGACACTCGCGTGACCAGTCGCATCAGCGCATTCCCGTCAGGGACGGTCGAGGGGTCTCAAAGATTATCGGGGACCTTTACAGCGGGACCGAGCTCACGCGCATCACCGGCGAAGTGCCACTTCGGTCCGACCCGGGTGAGGGGTACACCAAGTGGCGTCGGCTCGCCCACGCGGTCTCCAACAACCAGGCGAAGACCGGTAACGGCAACGCCTTGATCGGACTTGTTCGGGCGGCGATGCGCCCCGAACGAACACTCGACCGCAAGTCTCGCGCAGACATCGCACGTGACGAACTGAACCAAGTCCTGTCCCTCGTGAGCCTCAGAGTCCTCTCTGACGGACGCGTGGCGACGGCCAAGAAGGCGTCCACCGACACCGAAGCCCTGGCGCGGTCGGAGCGGCTCTACAAGATCCTTGAGCAACGTGGGGCCCACGCAGAAGTACTCGCATACTGCCGAGAAGACCTCGTGCGTAAGGATTACTACGAAGCTGTCTTCGAAGCCATCAAGGGACTCGGGGCGCGGATTCGATCCACTACCGGTGTCGATGCCGACGGGTACGGCCTCATCGAGAAGACCATGGCTGGCTCCAGTCCTCTGCTCCGGATCAACAACGGCGGAACCCGAACTGAGCGAGACGAACAACTAGGTATCGCCAATCTCGCGAAGGGTCTCTTCAGCGCGTTCCGCAATCCCGTGGCCCACGAACCCAAGCTGCACTGGACGATGAGCGAGCTGGACGCTCTCGACGTTCTCGGTACCCTGTCCATGATTCATCGTCGCCTGGACACGGCCATCTCAGACAACGGCGAAGGAGTTTGAGCAGTGGCGGGAGCCAGCTCAACCGACCTCGCTATCCGCATCGCCAACACCGACAAAGAGTCCACGCTGGGCGGGGTCGTCGTAGTTGCCGCAATGATTGATCCGGTGACGTTGGAGCGAGTTCGATCGCACTTGGCAGAGGGACAAGCCCTCGGCGTCAGCGGCACCCCGAACACGCCCGGAGCGAGCCCGTTGACATACGACCACGCGTTGTCATCGAGGTCCGTCACAACGCCGTTCATCTCTACGCGATCGATCAGCCCAACATCCTCCAGCTTGTAGCTCACTAACCGGTACGGCCATCGACACCGACCGAGAACTCCTGGCCCTCCTTCACGGAGACAGTCGGTGCGACGGAATCCTCGGGAGCAGCGTCTGACACGATGCGCGCCGGCCGGAACTTCGACGAGTCCTTCGCGTCCGTGATGCCACCGCCCCAGAGCGCGAATGATCGCCCGCTCGCGTTGTCGGCATCGTTCACAGGTCAAAAGCCACCACAGCCGGTCACGATGCCGTGTTGAGCTGGGCGCCGCGAGTTTGGCGCACGTCTGCGGTCGGCTAACGAAGTCTGCCGTCACCTGGCCGCGCGGTTGGAGCGGGACCTGCTCGCCGTCGGTCGGGAAGTGGGGCGGGTGCCGCCGAAACTGATGGCCCAGGCTCGACCTCGGCGAGGGAGCGAGGCAAGTCCAACCCGATCGATGCGCTCGCTGCCGCACGGGCCGTGCTGCGTGGGCCGGTTCAGCCTGTCGCATAGCGCGACGAGTCGACCCGGAGTTGAATCTACTCGCCGACCGAGGACCGCGCGACGACGTCGCGCTAGTAGTCAGCACCAGTCGGGATAACGTGCCGAGCGCAGGTCACCGGAGGAGCGACCCGTCAGACGACGTTGCATCCAGGGCGCGACATGAGTCTGAAGGTAATGGACTTCATCTTTTAGTCGTCGCCGTACTGACCCGCGGGATGCCGGAGCCGGAACGGGCAGGCCAATCAGTTCTGCGAGCACGCTCGCCGCGACGCGGTCGTGGCCTTCGGCATTTAGATGCAGGCGGTCGTCGGACCAGAAGGCACGATGGCGCAGCACGACATCGTGCGACACGTCGACAAAACTGATCCCCAACCGTGCGGCGAGCGAGCGATACCCCTCGGAAAGTACATGTCCACGTGCACGAACGAGCCGACCGAGCGGGAGGTGAGCCGAGGGATCGGCCGGGCTCAGAAGCACCGGGCGAGCACCGGTGGACATGATCGAGGTCAGGGCCGACCGCATCTGCACCACCACGGAAGCCACGGTGAATGTCGGACGGAGCAGATCGTTCCCGCCTCCGCAGATTGTCACGAGCGTGGGTGCAGGACGCAGCGCGAGCGCGACAGGTACCTGAGCGAGCACGCCCGAAATCGTCCGCCCGCGAATCGCGAGGTTCGCGTAGGAGACGGAGGCGGACGACCATGCGCGAAGACCGTCCGCCACACGGTCGGCCCAGCCGAGAAGGCTGGGGTCCTGGCCATCACCGATGCCCTCGGTGAAGCTGTCGCCCACCGCGACGTATCTCACCGGTTCCTCGGGATACAGCAGGCCGGTCATCGCGTGCATGGGTCGTCTGCCACCCCCGCTCACGCCTCGAGGGCGTTGATCCGCTGACGAAGCTCCTCCACCTTGCCTGCGCCGAGCTGCGCCGACGCGAGTTGCAGCGCGGCGGACGCTGTGAGCGTCTTGGCGACAAGGTAAGTCGGCTGCTTCTTGAGGTCCGGAATAACGTCAAGGACGATGGCCTCGGCCTCGGGGTCAGTCAACAACTTGCCGAGCTTGACCTTGGCAAGGTCATAACGTGCGGACATGTGGTCTCCTTCGATCGATGCGCACTGGTCGGCGCGAGGCAATCCTATTGGATGATCAGCACAAACGTCCAGTTTTGTAGGACGGTCGCAACCTTCCAGGTGCGAGAAGTACTACGGAACGGCGGCGCTGTTGCCGCCGTTCCGCCTGCGTGCCGCGAAGAAGAATTAACGCGGCCGAAATCGTAACAGTACTACTGTGCAATTATTGGTCGCCACAGTCGGCCTTCTACCGCTCGATGAAGGGAAGACGTAGATGACGCGTCGCTTGATATCCGACCGGCCGCCACAGCGCGTGGCCGCCCCAAGTCTGTGCCGAATGCAGTTATCCAATGGTTCTGTCATGCACGAGGCCATGGCGACGCAAAGGTCCAGCCGATGAGCGTCGCGCCGGCATCAGCTCCGCCGGTGTCCGCGTACGATGAGCCGACGCAGAACGTCCGCCCAGGCTGGATCGCGGCGTTCGCCAGTGCGTGGCTCGGCCTGTGGATGGGGCAGCTCGTGCCCGTGCAGGTGCTGCTGCCGCTCCAAATCGCTCAGCAGCACGACGCCGATCACTGGCTGGCCTCGCTGGTGTACTTCGGGATCGTCACCGCTATCGCGGGGACGGCCACTGTCATCACCTACCCGATCGTCGGTGCGCTGAGCGATCGCACCGTCTCCCGTTTCGGGCGTCGTCGGCCGTGGATCCTCGTCGGGGTCATCATGATCGCCGGGGGCCTGGCGTTCCTGGGGATCCAGCATGAGGTCGTCGGCACCGTTGTGTTCTGGACGATCACGATGGTCGGGTTCTGTGTCTCCTCAGCGGCGCTGACAGCGGTGCTCGCCGATCAGGTGCCCGAGGATCAGCGCGGGCTGGTGTCGGGCTGGATCTCCGCCCCGAACGCCCTCGGCATCCTGATCGGCATGGTGCTCGTCACCGCCGTGTTCACCACGACGTTCTCGGGCTATCTCGCCCTCTCCGTCGCCGCGATTATCTGCGCCCTGCCGTTCCTGCTTCGGATGAAGGACATTCCGCTCACCCACGAGGAAGCGGCCGCGCTGCCGCCCGTCACGCTGCGCTTCCTCGCGAGCTCGCTATGGGTGAACCCGCGCCGGTACCCCGACTTCGGCTGGACGATCACCAGCCGGGTGTTGATCAACTTCGGCAATGCGATCGCGACGACGATGCTGTTGTACTTTTTCACATTCGACCTACGGCTGGCCGACCCCACGGGATTCCTCGTAACGACCACGCTCATCTACATGGCCGTGACGGTGGTGTCGTCGGTGCTGTTCGGTAAGTTGAGCGATCTGCTCAGCCGGCGCCGGGTGTTCGTTATGGGGGCGGGCATCGCGCAGGCGTTATCGGCCGTTCTGCTGGCATTTGCGCCGGCGACGAACACCGCGCTCGCCGGGGCCGTGCTCCTCGGCCTCGGGCAAGGGTGTTTCTTCGCGGTGGACCAGGCCCTCGCAACGCAGGTGCTGCCGTCTGCAGAGACGCGCGGCAAAGACATCGGCATCATGAATATCGCGCTCGCCGTGCCGCAGTCGTTCGGCCCGCTGCTCGGCGCCGGTGCCGTAGTGCTTTTCGGAGGGTTCACAGGCCTGTTTATCGCCAGCGGGGCCGCAGGCATCCTGGGTGCTCTGGTGATCATGAATGTGCGATCTGTGCGCTGAGCATGCCCGGGTTCGACCCCGAATAGGAAGGAGGCGCCGCGGGACCCTTGCCCGCGGTGCCTCCTTCGTGTGTTCGATCAGCCGAAAAGGAGGCGGATGATGCGACCGACCAAGCGGTCGACACGGCCGGAACGTCGCATCGACGTGAGCGTGAGCAGCGGGAAGCGCTGGCGCGTTATCGCCTTCGGATAGGTGAACTCGCGCAGACCGTCGTCACCGTGGATGCGTCCGAATCCTGAGTCACCCACGCCCCCGAAGGGGAGCCCGGGAACAGCGGCGAACGAGATCACGGAATTGATCGCAATCATCCCGCCCCGGATGCGCGAGGCCAGATCCCTGCCGTGCTTGCGCGAGAAGACCGAGCCCGACAGCCCGTACCGCACCGCGTTGGCACGCTCGACCGCCTCATCCATCGTGGCAACGCGATTGACAACCAGTGTGGGACCGAAAGTCTCCTCACGCACGGCATCGGAGAACTCAGGCACATCGCGCAGGAGCGTCGGCGGGAACACGACGCCACGCTCGGGCGCGCCGCCCAGGACGAGCGTACCGCCGGACGAGACCGCGTCCGCGATATGGTCTCGGATGATGGCCGTCTGCTTGGGCATCGTGATCGGCCCGAGCGTCGCCTTCTCATCGGTGCCAGCGCGGATCTCGCGCACGCGAGCCGTAGTCTTCTTCATGAACTGGTCGTAGACACGTTCGTGCACGTAGACGCGCTCGATGCCGATACAGGTCTGCCCGGCATTCGAGTATGCTCCCCAAACCGCAGCTTCTGCTGCAGCATCGAGATCGGCGTCCTCATCGACAAGCAGCGCATCCTTGCCGCCCGCTTCGATGACAACGGGGGTGAGCGATTCCGCGCACGCGGCCATGACCACCTTGCCGGTCGCGGTCGATCCCGTGAAGGCGATCTTGCCCACGCCGGCTCGGCACAGGGCGGATCCGGTGGCACCGAAGCCCGTTACCAGCTGGAACACCGACGGATCGCCTCCTACCTCGGCGAACGAGCGGGCGAGCCACTGCCCGACCGCGGGAGTGTACTCGCTTGGCTTAAACACCACCGTGTTCCCGGCCGCAAGCGCATACGTGATCGACCCGAGCGGCGTGAACACCGGGTAGTTCCAAGGACCGATGACACCGACCACGCCAAACGGAACGCGTTCCACCGAGGACTCCTGATTGAGCATCAGAATCCCGGACGGCACGCGGCGCCGTCCGAGCACGCGCTCGGCGTTCTTCGCCGCCCAGCCGATGTGGTCGAGCGCCAGGAGGATCTCTAGCTGCGCATCGCCCAGTGGCTTTCCAGTCTCCGCGCGCATGACACCAGCGAGCTCCGCGGCGTGACGAGCGACGTAGCGACGCCAGGCCACCAGGATCGATCGCCGCCCGGGGAAGCCCAGGGTGCGCCACTCCGGTGCGGCCGTGCGAGCGCGCTCGACGACTTTTTGGACATCCTCACTGTCATGGATCGGGAAGGTGCCGACCACCCGGCCATCCAGGGGACTCAACGAGTCGAAGGTGGGCTCGGTCACAGCGATACCCATCACTCGGCCTGTCGCTTCGTGCCGTACCCGCTGGTCACAACGGCCATGATGACGTCCGCTTGCTGCTCGGGGGTCAACTCCGCCGGGGTGCCGATCGGTCGAGCACGCAGGTAGATATCGCACGCCCACTCGAGCAACAAAGTGTTGGCCACGGCGTCCGCGAGGGTACTTCCCGTGGTAACCGCGCCATGGTGAGCCAGGATCACCGCGTTGGCCTCGGAGAGCGCAGCCGCCGCGTCCTCGGCGAGCTTCGCCGATCCGAACACCGAGAACGGGACCACCGCGACTTCACCACCGAACGTCAGCTGCTGATAGTGGACACACGGGAGACGATCCGACACCAGCGAGACGGCAACGCTTCCCGGAGCGTGCGTGTGGACAACCGAGCCCACCGCATCATCCTGGTAAGCGGCGGCATGCAGGCCGAGCTCCGAGCTCGGCACGAGTGCGCCGATGACGACCTCGCCGCTGTCGTCTACGATCACGACGTCATCTGCCGTCGCCTCGGCGAACACGACGCCGGTTGCGGTGATGGCGATGCCCCCGTCGACGCGGACGCTGACGTTGCCGGCGGTTCCTTTGACGAGGCCGGACGCGGCAAGGCCGCGGCAGGAGGCAACGATCTGCTCGCGCACCTCGTCATATGACCCGGTCATCGCTGCGTCTCGTTCAGGAGGGCAGTGATCGACTCTTCCGTGTAGTCGCCGTGGTCAGTTCCCACGCCGGCGACGACCTGCGCGGCCGTAGCCGAACCGAAGCGCGCGGCCTCCTGCGAGTTCCGGCCACGCAACTTGGCGAGGATAAACCCGGCAGAGAACGCATCTCCGCCACCGCTGGTGTCGACAACCTCGGCCTTGAAAATCGGCACCTCGATCACGGCACCATCCTCGAACACGACGATGTCGTCGCCGCCATTCGTGATGGCGACGCAACGAGCGCCCGCAGCACCCAGCGCGCGCGCCGCGACGTGCAGCGTGGCCGATTCGGTCCATCCGATGGCCTGCTCGGCATTTGGCAGCACGTAGTCGGTGTATGGCAGCAGTGGCAGGATCAGCGGGGCGAACGCCGGATCACCACCAACGAGGAAATCGAGCGAGGTTGTCGCCCCGTGCTCCCTGGCGCGCTGCAAGATCTCGGTCACATTCTCGGGGCCGAGCAGTTCGGGAGCGCCGATGTGAACGTGGTCAGAAGCTTCGACCGCGTCCCACGGCACCTCGTCGGCCGCAAACGCGTTCGCACCGACAACGTGTAGCGCAGGGCGCGAGCCATCACTGCGGATCGGTAACACGGAAGCAGAGGTCGGCAGCTCCGTCTCCCGCAGATGCGTGACGTCCACGCCTTCGGCGGCGAGCAGTTGCTTGAGCAGCGGTCCAGCCGTGTCGTTGCCGACCGCACCCACGGACTGAATATGCGCGCCCAGCTTCGCCAGCACCACAGCTGTGCCTCCGGCGGACCCGGCTGGAGAGATCTTGATCTCCTCCACCAAGAGGGAGCCCTGCCCTTCGGGGATGCTGTCGACGGGATGGACGATTGTGTCCAACACGTGTGCACCGAGCGTCAGGATACGGGGTCGTGCGTCTACCATCATTGGCCTCCGTGGGATATGAGAGATGTCGTGTGTGCTGAAAGTGGTTCGGGCGGACAAAGAAAGGGGGGTAGAAGGTGCCACCGTGCAGGAGTCACCCCGTCAATTGGGCCGCAATCAGGTCGAGAGTGGCACGGGACTCGGGGATGAAGGGCGCACCGACGAAGACGTGAAAGCCGCCGTTCACCTCGATAAATTCGATGTCGGCGCCAGCTTCGCGGGCCATTGCGGCGAACTTCCTGCTGTCCGGCAGGAAGATGTCCGAGGTGCCGATAACGAGTGTCGTAGGTGGCAGGAGCGACAGGTCGGCGTGGACTGGGCTTACGAGCGGCGAGGATGTTGCGCGGTCGCCGGCCCAGAGTTTGCCCGCGTAGCGTAAGCCGGGAACTGCCAGACTCGGGTCGCGCCGCGCGAAGGCACGGATGGCGGGATTAGCAAGCTCGACATCGAGCCAGGGGGAGAACAGCACTAGGTGCTGGAGCGCGGGACCTCCGATCTGCCGCAAATGGATCGCTGCGGCGGTCGCCAGGCCGCCTCCTGCGGAGTCACCCGCGAGCCAGAGGCGCGCCGGATCCGGGATGTCGGTGGCGAGCTTGGCGAGGAACCGCGCGATACGGGGGATCTCGGTGTCCGCAGTCCCGGCGGGTGCGAGGGCGTACTGCGGGACGTACACCGTCGCACCGGTGCGTGTGACGAGCGCGGCGATGAGGTCCCAATGCTCGGCGACCATCGGATTGATGTAGCCGCCCCCCGGGAGATATACAAGCGTGTTCCGGGTCGCGCCGCTTCGGGGCGCCATCCGGAAGACGGCGAGCCCGCCGTCGTCGATCCGTTCGATTTCGAACGCGCGCGCTACGCGGGCACGCGGCTGCGCCGGACCAGCCGCAACGTTTCGCAACCGGTCGATCTCGGCAAGACCCGGTGAAGACAGCGCTCGCTTCACCCCACGTGTACGCAGCACGATCCGGGCGATGCGCAGGAGGAGCGACTGGCGTCGCGGAAGCGAGGTCATGGACGCTATCCCGGGGACGGTGTTCGACGACGATTTCTGCAAGGAGGCGCGCTACTTCTTGCCATTCTCTGACCGCAGCGCCGCCTCGGTGACGAGGCGGACCACGGCGGGAAGGCCCCGCGCGATCCCGCGCCCGATGATCAGCGCATACAGACGCGAGAGGGGGCCATCGAGCTGTACGTTGTGCGTCACGACGAGCCCCTCGGCAGTGGCGCGCATGTCGTGCGGGAAGGTGAGCACGGCGCCGGGCAGGGTGACCCTGAAGTTCATTGCCGCGTTCTCATCGAGCACCGTGAAAACGATGCGCTGTCGGGGCGATCCGACGTTCTTCACCCACCCAGTGGTGCCCACCGTCGGAGGGTAAGCGAACTCCGCGGAGGCGAGAGCTGGGTCGTCCTCCGCCCAGGCGGAGGGTGTCGTCCAGCGTCGCCAGACTGCTTCGGGGCTTGCGGTGGTCAGCTGCGAGTATGAGGCGCGCCATGCCATGGGCGTGTCCTTTCGAGGTGGTCAGTGTGCGGTCAGTGCGAGAGTCGCGTGCGCATCGCGTGCCGAGCGTTCGCCGGAGCGAACGGCACCGTCGAGGAAGCCGGACCAGCGGTCCGAGGTCTCGGTGCCTGCCCAGCGGATGGGGCCGATCGGCTCAGTGAGGTAGCGCGCATACGGGAGGACGGTTCCTGGCCCCGGAGCGGCGGTCGGGCCGCCGCCGGTCCAGATCTCGGATCCCCAACGCTGGTCGATGTAGGCGATCGGGCGCAGCGCGGCAGGGCCAAACAGGTCGGCGAAAGACGCTAGCGCGCGTGCCCGCCGCTCGGGCTCATCGAGGTGATCCCATTCCTGCCCGAAGATGCCGCCGATGAAGCCGAGGAGCACGCCGCGGCTGGCATCCTCAGGGCTGGCGTCGAAGGTAATGAAGGCGGGCCCTCGATCGGACAGTCCCTGTCCGCTCAGACCGTTGCGGCGCCAGAACGGTTCCTCGTAGATGGCGTAGGCCTTGGACAGCACGCCCTGCGCCCAGCGCTGCGACAGTTGCTCATAGCGGGGCGGCAGGAGCGGAGTGAACTCGATACGTCGACGCAGCGCTGGCGGCACGGCGACGATGACCTGCCGGGCGCGGGTCTGCCCTTTGTCGGTTGTGACGATTGCGCCCGGCCCGGACCAGTCGATCTTGCGCACCGGAGTGCTGAGCGTGACAAGGTCGCCGAGCTCGGCGGCCACGCGTAGGGCAACCGCGTGGGTGCCCTCGACGAAGTGCTCTTCCTGTGCACCGCCCGCGGTGTCGAGCATGGAAGCCAACCCGCCGGCCTGGTGGATGTAGTGGGCCGCGTGGAGCATGGACAGTTCGGAGGGCTCGCAGCCCCACGTGGTTCGGCATGCCAGGGCGATCAGGTCACGGGCCGTGTGCGATGCGCGGTTCCGTTCGAGCCAACTGCCGAGGCTGAGGGAATCAAGCTCCGCGGCGCGCGGTGCTTCCCACGGGCGACCGAGCGGAATGGTCTCTGCGATCCGGTTGATCTGCAACTGGATGCGACCGACATCGAGGAGCGCGGCGCCCATCGGGGGGACGGTACCCGAATAGCGGCGCAGACTCTGGCGCCAGCGAATCACGTTGTCACCCGAGTCGTAGGTCGCGTAACGCCGGACGCCGACTTCGTCAGCCAACGCCATGATTCGGTCTTGGGTCCGGCCGACGAACGTGCCGCCGAGGTCAATGTGCACACCGCCGGCCTCCGCCGACAGGGCCCTACCGCCGACGCGGTCGTCGGCTTCGAAGAGACGAACCGTGTGCCCAAATTGTACGAGTCGTCGAGCGGCGGTCAGCCCGGCGAGTCCGGCACCGATGACGATGACATCGACGTCGGTCTCAATCACGGGCGACGATGTCGATTGGATCCGTTCCGACGTGGTCTGGCTCAATGTGGTCTCCTCTTTCGGGCGGTGGGTGGATCTCATGCCGGGTTATCGTGGCTGCATGAGCAACGACAGTCGGGCGACGAGAGAGCGTGGCAAGCAACGTAAGTCGCTCCTCCTGGAAGCGACGATCCGGGTGATGGCCGAGCGCGGGCTCGCAGGCGTGACGCATCGCGCGGTGGCCACCGAAGCAGGCGTGTCGGCCTCCTCTACGACCTACTTCTTTGACTCGCTCGACGACATGATCGGCGAAGCGGTCAGCGATGCGCTCGCAACTGAGATGGAGCGGCTCGCGGTCTTCCGCGAGCGCGTGCAGTCGCAGGACTACGACGGCCCCGCCGTGATCGACGAGTTCATCGAATACCTCCGAGGTAATCGGGATGCGAGCACCATCGCGCAGTTCGAGGCCTACTTGTTCGCTTCCCGGCGCCCTGAGCTTCAACCTCGTGTCGCGGAATTCGTCCGCATGACCCGCACGCTCGCACACGAAGTTCTCTCTGCGGCCGGACTGCATGACGAGCGTGCGGCGGAGGCCGCAGTGGCGATGATCGACGGATTCGCACTGCATCATCTTGCTGACCCCCATCCTGACCACTTCGAGATCGTCGCCCGAGCGCTCCGTGCGCTCCTGGCAGGCTTCGCGACTTTGCCGTTCACCGAGAGCCGCTCAGAACAAGTTACTACCGTGATTGGACATATGTCCAAGCAGACTGGTGACTAACGGGGCTCGTTACGAAAACGTAACGTGATTGCAATAGATCATCGCACATATGTGCTGGAAACTGATCCTCTAAGACCCGGGCTTCCGTCCGGGCGACATGGAGGAGAACATATGGTGAAGGCGACATTGCGCGATCACGGAACGCGGATCGCGGCCCGCACGATGAGCAGGGCGCCCCAGGCGATAGTGCGACGGTTGCAAGGGCAACCACATATCGTTGACGGCCAAGAGCTCGATCCGATGACGCACGTGGCGCTGCGAATGCTCAACGGCGGACCGGCCGCGACCTTCGAGAGGTTTCCCCTCGACAAGGCGCGCGAGTTCATCGAGGTCGACGCCTGGACGTTCTCCGGCCGCAGTCGCGGCCTGGTCCGCGAGCAGATCTCGATTCCCACCCGCGACGGGAGCATCCCCGCGCGCGTATACACGCCGCGCGGCGGTACCTTAACGACGCCTCCCGGTGTGCTCGTGTACTTCCACGGTGGTGGCTGGGTCGTTGGCTCACTCGACACCGCAGACTCGGTGTGCGCGACGATCGCGAAGACGACGGGCATGGTAGTCGTCTCCGTCGACTATCGCCTCGCCCCCGAGAACCCGTTCCCCTCCGGCGTCAACGACAGCGTTGATGCCTTCCGGTGGGTCCGCGACCACGCCTCGTCGTTCGGCACCGATGCCCGACACGTTGCCGTGGGTGGCGAGAGCGCCGGGGGCAACATCTCCGCTGTAGTCTCCCTTGACACTCGCGACGACCCCGAAGGCGGGCCGATGTTCCAACTCCTGTTCATGCCGGTTACAGACCTCAGCCAGAAATCGAACTCGTACCTGCTGTTCGGCGAGGGGTACTTCCTGACCGAGGCGCAGATGGACTGGTACACCGATCACTACCTGCGTGGAGCCGGCTCCGCGACGGATCCCCGTGTTTCCCCACTCCTGGCGGACGACCTCACCGGCGTCGCCCCAGCGTACGTTGTCGTCTCCGGGTTCGATCCGCTGCGCGACGAAGGCCTCGCCTACGCGGACAGGCTGCGGCAGGCGAATGTCCCTGTCGAGACGGTGGTGCACGCCGGTCAGATTCATGGTTTCGTCAACGCCTGTCTCGTCAGCGGTGCCGCGCACGACGCGGTGTTGCATGCCGCTCGCGCTGTACTTAAGGCGTTTCAAGGCGTAGCCGCGCAAGCCGCTGCCCGACCGTTGCCCCGTTTTATCCCCAGCACTGACGAAACGGTGACCGCGCTAGCGCCCCCGAAGTAGTCGTGAGGTTGGGTCGCGGCGTCACAAACAGCGAGCGACGCTCATTGAGAGCAAACGGCTCGACCTGTCCGTTGTCCGTCTCATCGAGGCAACAACCGTTATCGGATCATCCGCGGTCGGCGTACGTGCGCGAGTCCGTCACGGTGACGCACTCCAACCGCGGCCGTTACGGACAACGTCGACTTTGTAACAGCTATGCCGCGGTCTCTACCGAAACGATCCCGCGCTTCACCCGCGCCGTTGCCAACGGGTGTGTCCGATAAACGGTGGATCTGGTTTGGCGTTCATTAGTTGATTCGGCCTTCGAATGCGATCGCGAACGCGTTCAGCGCCGGCTTCCATCTCGTCGCCCAGCGTGCCCTGCCGCGCCCGGTCGGGTCAAGCGAGCGGGTTACGAGGTAGAGGCATTTCAGCGCGGCGGCGTCGTTCGGGAAGTGCCCGCGCGCCCGGACTGCTCTGCGGTACCGGGCGTTGAGTGACTCGATCGCGTTCGTGCTGCAGATGATCCGGCGGATTTCCACGTCCCAGTCCAGGAACGGCACGAACTCGGACCAGGCGTTCTGCCAGAGCTTGCTGATCGCCGGATACTGTTGACCCCATTTCGCGTCGAACTCCACGAATCGCTCACGAGCGGCCGCTTCGGTCGGCGCCGTGTAGACAGGACGCAGGTCCTTGCCCATCTCTTCCCAGTAGTGGCGGGACGCGAACCGGAACGTGTTGCGGATCAGATGGATGATGCAGGTCTGCACCGTCGCGAGCGGCCAGGCGGTGTTGATCGATTCCGGCAGACCCTTCAGCCCGTCACAGACGACGATGCACACGTCCTCGGCGCCACGGTTCTTGATCTCGGTGAGCACACCGAGCCAGAACTTCGCGCCCTCGCCGCCGTCGCCGGCCCAGATCCCGAGGATGTCGCGTTCCCCGTTCACAGTAACGCCCACGGCGATATAGAACGGCTTGTTCCGCACCTGCCCGTCTCGGACCTTCACCACCAGAGCATCGATGAACACCACCGGGTAGACGCGATCCAGCGGACGGTTCTGCCATTCGGTCATCTCCTCGATGACCTTGTCGGTGATCCTCGAGATCGTGTCCTTCGACACCGACGCCCCGTAGACATCGTCGAAGTGCGCCGCGACCTCGCCGGTCGTCAGCCCCCGCGCGGTCAACGACAGCACGATCTCATCGACGCCGGTCAGGCGCC
>NZ_JBQDSX010000040.1:0-5924 GCF_052099035.1 Microbacterium sp.
CGCCCGCCGAGCCGCGACCGACGCCGGGTCCGAGGGATCAAACCCAAGACCCGAGCGGTCGAAATGGCGGTGCTGCTGCATGCCCCAAACACTACCCACCACCACCGACATTTGAGAGGTTTGTGGATAACTTTTTAAGCAGCAGATTGGCGCTCGCGCGTGCGAACTTGACTTATACCCACGTGTACACAGAACCTAGACTTTAGCGTCATCGTATGTATGTCCGAACATGACGGCCGGACCATTCAAAACTCTCATTCACTTACTTCCCCACCCCGTTGCCCGATCCAGTCGGTACGGGTCGAACGAAGCCCTAGTTCGCCTCGCCGCGCAGCAGCCGCACCGGATCGACGCCCTGGCGTCGAAGGTGCCTGTTCGTGAACGCGCACGCGACTGCGATCGCCGCGGTCATGCCGAGCGTCGCGAGCAGCTGCTCCCTCGAGCCCTCGTTGAGCATGGTCAGCACGACGATGACAACGAGGATCACGCCGGCGAGGATGCTCAGCCACGGGAATCCAGGCATGCGAGCCGTGAGGGTCTCGCCGCGAGCATCCGCTCGGCGACGCAGCACGAACTGGGACGCGGTGACCGTCGCCCACAGCACGATGAGCGTGGAGCCGACGACGTTGAGCAGCGTCGGCAGCACGGCGTCCGGAGCGAGGAAGTTGAACACGACGGTGAGGAAGCCGACGCCGACCGAGACGAGCACAGCGACGGTGGGCGTGCCGTTGCGGGCGACGCGCTGCATGCCGCGAGGTGCGAAGCGGCGCTCCGAGAGCGAGTAGACCATGCGCGATGCGCCGTAGAGGTTGGCGTTGAGCGCGGAGAGGAGTGCGATGACGATGATGGCCGACATGATGAGGTCGACGCCGGGGATGTCCGTGAGCGCGAGCACCGCGGCGAACGGCCCCGCGACGACGCCAGGGTCCGTCCATGGCAGGGCGGCGACGATCACGAACACCGATCCGATGTAGAACAGCAGGATGCGCCACAGCACGCTGCGAACTGCTCGGCGGATGCTCGTGGCTGGGTCGCGAGTCTCGGCTGCGGCGATGGCCGTGAGCTCCGTGCCGCCGAAGCTGAACATGACGATGAGCAGGGCGGCAGATATGCCGAGGATGCCGGTCGGGGCGAAGCCGTCGTGCGCGACCAGGTTGGAGAGCCCCGGTGAGGGCACGTCTGGAATGAGCCCGAAGAGAAGGGCTGCTCCCAGGGCGAGGAAGCCGATGATGGCGGCGACCTTCAGCACCGCGAACCAGAACTCGAAGGACCCGTAGCGGCGCACGCCGAGCAGGTTGATGAGCGTGAAGGTGAGCATGAAGGCGAGCGCCCAGACCCCTTGCGGGATACCGGGCGTCCAGGCCGCCACGATGGCGGCGGCACCCGTGGCTTCGGCGGCGATGACGATGACGAGCTGCATCCAGTAGAACCAGCCGAGCGTCGCGCCTGCCGTGGCGCCGAACGCCTTCGCCGCGTACACGGAGAACGCGCCGCTCTGCGGGTCGGCTGCGGCCATCTCAGCGAGCATGAAGAGCACGAGGATGACGAGCAGGCCCGCGACGGCGTACGACACGATGACGGCCGGTCCCGCGACTGCGATGGCCTGGCCGGAGCCGACGAAGAGGCCAGCACCGATCGCGCCGCCGAGGCCCATCATGGCGAGCTGGCGCGGCGAGAGCGAGCGCTGCAGGTGGTGCGCCTCGCTCGCCTGCCTGGCGACGGCTTGCGGGTCTCGCGCCGCCTCGTGCTGGCTGGAGTTTTCGGATGCACTGGCTGAAGTCACAAGCCGGAAGTCTCTCACGATTGACGACGTCGGCCTGTCGCTTGTGGGCGATCTCGAAGAGCCGCGTATCGTCCGCGTATCGAAACCCGCATACGCCTTCGCAACACGCCTCTCGAGAGGCTGTAGCCATGAGCTACAGCCGAGCAGACCAGACCCTGGAACTCCCGACGACGGGGGCGTACGCGAACACCCAGCGTGGGGCGATCAGGCGGCGGCCCTCGCGTGCGCCGCGCTACCTGGTCGCGGTGCTCTTCCTCGCCTACCTCGTGCTGCTGACGTGGCTCATCGTGTGGAAGCTCGAGGTGCCCTTCGTGGGGTGGGGTGAGACGCGGCATCTGAAGCTCATCCCGTTCGTCGCGAGCGAGGGGTACGCGGCCAGCAAGCCGCTCGAGGTGCTCGCCAACGTCGCGGTCTTCGTTCCGTTCGGCCTCTGCACCGGCTACTTGTGGCGAGTGGCGCCAGGGCCGAAGACGTTCTTCGCGGCCGGCTTCACGAGCCTCGCCATGGAGTCCACGCAGTTCGCGCTCGCCGTCGGCAGCTTCGACACCACCGACATCATCGCGAATACTGTCGGCGCTCTCATGGGGGCGGCGATCGTCGCGCCGAGCGTGCGGCGGTCGGCGCTCAGCTAGGCGCTCTCGCGCCGGCTTGCACCACGCTGCCCCGCGGCAGGCAGGCGCACGGTCACGCGGAGCCCTCCGCCGTCTCGCGCCGCGAGCTGCATCGTCCCACCGTGTGCCTTGACGACGCTCTTCACGATGGCGAGCCCCAGCCCCACACCGGCGTGGTCGCTGCGGGCGCGCTGCTCACCGCGTTGGAACGGCTCGGTGAGCGTCGCGAGCAGGGCTTCGCTGATCTGGCTCCCGGTGTTCTCGACGACAAGCGTGGCTGCATCCGCCTTCGAGTTCGTCGTGAGGAGAACCGAGCCGCCATGCGAGAGGTTGTGCACGATCGCGTTGTGCAGGAGGTTCGTGGTGAGCAGGGAGATGAGCGCGGGTGATCCGATCGTGGTCGCGGCCTCCCCCGCCGTGTCGATGGCGACGCCGCGTTTCTCGGCCAGCGGCAGCAGCGTCTCGGCTGCTTCCTCGGCAACGAGCGACAGGTCGACGCGCTCGGTCGCGAAGGTGCCGTGCTCGGTGCGGCTCAGTACAAGCAGCGCTTCAGTCAGTTCGATGGCTCGCGCGTTCACGGAGTGCAGACGGCCGAGCACCTCGTCGTGGTCGTGGTCGGGGTCCTTCCGCGCGACGTCGAGGAGTGTCTGCGAGATGGCCAGCGGCGTCCGCAGCTCGTGGGAGGCGTTCGCCGCGAATCGCTGCTGCTGCGCGACGTGCGCCTCCAGCTGCGCGAGCATCGCGTCGAAGCTGTCGGCCAGCTCGGTGAACTCGTCGCTCTTCCCTGTGAGGCGGATGCGGTGCGACAGCGACCCGGCCGCGGCAGCCCTCGTTGCGACCGTGATGCGCGAGAGCGGGGCGAGCATCCGCCCAGCCAGGAACCAGCCGCCGACAAGCGCGAAGAACAGCAGGAACAGCAGGGCCCACGCGGCCGCGGGCACGAACGCCCGCACGAGGTCGGTGCGGCCGGGGAAGAACGTCCACTCGCTGGCCATTGCCTCGGCAGGCACGTAGCGGAGCAGGAAGGCGTAGACGACGGCGAGGAGCAGTGCGCCGGCGATCATGAGGAAGGCCGCGTAGCTCAGGGCGAGCTTCAGGCGAACGCTGAGGCCGCGCTGGCGGGTCACCGGAGTTCGTTCTCTTCGCGCACCGAGGAGGCTTCGGCGTCGATGCGGTAGCCGACGCCTGGCACGGTGACGATGAGCCACGGCTCCCCGAGGCGCTTGCGGAGGGCGGAGACCGTGATGCGGACGGCGTTCGTGAACGGGTCGGCGTTTTCATCCCACGCCTTCTCGAGCAGCTCCTCAGCGCTGATCACTCCCCCGCCGGCGCTCATGAGCACCTCCAGCACCGCGAACTGCTTGCGGGTGAGCGCCACGTAGCGACCGTCTCGGTACACCTCGCGGCGGAACGGGTCGAGTTTGAGGCCCGCGATCTCGTGGACGGGCGGGCGGCTGTGGGCGCGGCGACGGTTGAGGGCGCGCAGGCGCAGCACCAGCTCCTGAAGCTCGAAGGGCTTCGTGAGGTAGTCGTCGGCGCCGAGCTCGAAGCCGGATGCCTTGTCGTCGAGCCGGTCGGCGGCCGTAAGCATGAGGATGAGGACCCCGCTGTTCGACGCCACGATGCGTCTCGCCACCTCGTCGCCCGACGGGCCGGGGATGTCGCGGTCGAGCACGGCGACGTCGTAGTCGTTGACGCTCAGCAGCTCGAGCGCCGTGTTTCCGTCACCGGCGATATCGGCGGCGATCGCCTCGAGTCTCAGCCCGTCGCGGATCGCCTCCGCCATGTAGGGCTCGTCCTCCACCAGCAGCACACGCATGAGCCGATGATACGAGCCGTGGCATATCGGCGGCGTATGCGAAAAACGCGACGCCCAGGCAACTTCGATCCGAGTCAACTTGCCTCATGACGCTCACCAGCCCGCCCAGCCACCAGCGAACGGCTTCGAAGACGCGCACGAGCAGGCGAAGCGTGCGGCTCCTCGTGGGCGGCGCATCCCTCGTCGCGCTCGCCGGCGTCGGCGTCGCCCTCATCTCGGCGCAGCTCGGGCAGAGCTCGGTGGCGCAGACCGAAGCCCCTGTGCGGGATACGGTGCTCTCTGCGCCCTCTCCGGCGGGCGGCGAGACCGGCGGCGCACCTGTCTCGCAGGGCGGCGGCACCGAGAACCCCGACGGACGCCTGCAGTTCGGCACGAAGGCGACCGACACCGAGTACGCCGGGATCGGCAATCTCTCCCCAGAGCTCCTCGACGCGCTGCAGAAAGCGACCCGTGACGCCGAGTCCGAAGGCGTGTACGTGATGGTCAACAGCGGCTGGCGGTCGTCGGAGCTGCAGACGCAGCTGCTGCAGGATGCGCGTGCCGAGTACGGCTCCGAGGAGGAAGCGGCTCGCTGGGTCGCGTCGCCCGAGACGTCACTCCACGTCTCGGGCGACGCGGTCGACGTGGAAGGGGGCGGTGCATCCGACTGGCTTGCCACCAACGGCGCCGGGTACGGCCTCTGCCAGACCTACCTCAACGAGCCGTGGCACTTCGAATTCCAGGCGGCAGCCCCGACGGCCGGATGCGCCGAACCGTACCCGGACCCCACGTACGACCCGCGCCTGCGGTGACGATCTCGTGCAGCCCGGTCCAGGTCTAGTCAGTTCGCGGTTCCGCGCGGCGAGGGGCTCCGAGGGCAATCACTGCCAGCCGATGTGCCCGTTCGGGGCGGCCCCACGATCACTGCCAGCCAGTTGGCCCCACGAGCCGCGCACCCCTCGATCGCTGCCAGCCAAATGGCTCCTTCAGCCACCCCAGAAGGGCCATTTGGCTGGCAGCGATTCCGTGCGCGGGGAGAGAGGTGCCGTCCGTCAGTCCGCTGAGGGCCGCTTTCGCTGAGCTTTCGTCGCCGAGCGCTGTCCCTTCGACTCGAGCCGACGCCGCTGCGAGCCCTTCGTGGGCTTCGTCGGTCGGCGCTTCGGTCCGGGTGGGGCGAGTCCCGTGCGGACGATATCGGCGAGCTTCTCGAGCGCGGCCTCGCGGTTGCGCAGCTGCGAGCGGCGCTCGGAGGAAACCACCGTGACCACCCCGCCGACGAGGCGTCGCTCGAGGCGAGACAGGAGCATCCGTCGCTGATCATCCGAGAGCACGAGCGAATCCGCGACGCTCCAGGACAGCTCGACGCGGCTGTCGGACGTGTTGACGTGCTGCCCGCCGGGGCCGGAAGATCGCGAGAACCGCCAGCAGAGCTCCGCGGCCGGAATCTTGAGCGAACGCGACACCTCCAAGTCCATGCGACAAGCCTCGCACGCCGGACGCGTTCGCGCCGCGTGCATCCGCTTGCCCAGGAGCACGCTCCGGCGCTGCCCCAATGCACACACGCGAGAAAGGCAGGTTCGCCTGGCAACGAAGCTGCATCTCTCGTGTTGATGCGGGGGCGTTCCCCGTCTGGATGCAGGGATCGGGCGCGGAGAGGACGGTGACGGCGGGTGGATGTGCAGTCAATGATTCAGGTCGACGATGCAGGCGGACGATGCAGGCGGACGATGCA
>NZ_JBQDSX010000040.1:6024-27622 GCF_052099035.1 Microbacterium sp.
GACGATGCAGGCGGACGATGCAGGCGGACGATGCAAGTCGGCCGCGGAAGTCGGTCGTACAAGTGCGCATGGACGACGGCCCTGCTGAGCCCAGCGCCTGCGCGAACGAGCACCGCCACCTCCCGAGACTTCAGGAGGTGGCGGTGCCTAGGGCGAGTTCCCTCAGCGGGAGGCTCGGTGCTGCTCAGCCGTTATGCCTTGCGGCGGCGGAGCAGGAGCGTCGTGCCGAGCCCTGCGAGGATCAGCGCGATGGCGCCGCCGGCGAGGAGGCCGACGTTCTCAGCTCCGGTCGTGGCGAGGCCACCGCCTGGAGCTGCCGACGCGGTTGGCGTGGCGGCCGGCGTGGTGCTTGCCGGCGCCGTCGTGGTCGGCGTGACCGTGACGGTTGCGCTCGGCGTTGCCGTGGCGGTTGCCGTGGTCGTCGCAGTCGGCGTGGTGGTCTCGGTCGGCGTCGTGGTGGCCGTGGGCGAGGTGGTCTCGGTCGGCAGTGGGCCCTCCGTGACCGTGACCGTGGTGGTGGCCGTCGCTGTCTGGCCGTCGACCGTGACGAGCGTGACCGTCACCGTGTAGGTGCCTGGCGTGGCCCACGTGGCCGTCGCCGTGTCGGCAGCGCCGGCCGCGACCTCGGGGTCACCGTCGTCGAGCGTCCAGGTCCAGGTGGCGACGTCCAGCGGGGCGCAGTCGGCTCCGCTTGTCGTCGTGAGCACAAACGGCTCACCAGCGACGGCGGAGAAGGTCGGCGCCGTGAACTGCACGAACGGACGCGAGACGACCTCGCCGATGAGGCGCTCGAGGATCTCATCGATGGTCTCCGAGGAGCCGTCGAGGGTCGTGACGAAACCGCCCGTTGCTGCGGCCAGGGCCGTGTACTGGCCGCTGCTGTCGGCGAAGGAGCTCGTGAGCAGCGGGAAGACCTGCGTGTTGGTGGCGTTGAGGTCAGCTGTGACGCTCGCTGCCGTGAGCGTGGGGTCAGCGACATCCGGGTCGTGGAACGTCTCGTCCGTGATGAGGATGATCGCGTGCGGTGCGCTCGGCGTCCAGGAGAGGTTGTTGAGTGTGTGGTTGAGCGCGTACAGCACAGCCTCCGGGCTGTCACCGCCGCCGCTCGCGGAGAGCGTGGCTGTCGCTGCCGCGAAGGCTGCCGCATCTGTCGTGAAGTCGGTGGCCGTCTGGGCGACGATCGTGTCGCCAGCATCCTTGTATTCGACGAGCGCCACACGCCCACCGGCGGCGCTGATCGTGTTGGCGGCCGACACCGCGGTGTCCTGGGCAGCGGAGATCGCACCGCTCATGGACCCGGTCGTGTCGATGAGGATGGCCACGTCTTGCGGTACGGCCTCGCAGGTCGGGGCGGGCTCGGCGGGAGCTGGGGCCGCGAATGCGGGGCTCGCGACGGCGAAGAGCCCCGCGATTGCGATGCCGCCGATGACGGCGGTGAGTGAACGTCGGACGCGCTTTGGCATGCAGTCAGCCTTTCAACGGACGTGCGCGGTGGGCACGTGACCTGGGAGAGCGGAGGCGCCGAAGGAGTGAATGCTTCAGCGGATTCAGGCTCACAATAATCGAAACTGAGCGTTTGCAGTGAGAAATTTCCATTAACCACCGGACTAATGGATGCACTTAATCCTTGGTGTCACTCCCGTCACATTCGTCACAGGGCCCAGAATGCTCCATAGGCTTGCGCCATGACGCCCCTGATCACCGATCTCACGCATCCACTTGTCTCCGGCATGCAGATATACCCGGGTGACCCCGAGGTGCGGGTCACCCCCGCCGCGTCGCTTGACGATGACGGCGTCGTCGTCCACCGGCTGCATCTGGGCACGCACTCCGGCACGCACCTGGATGCGCCCTCGCACTCGATCGCTGGTGGCGACACCGTCGAGCGCATCGCACTCGGGCGACTCTTCGCTCCACTGCACCTCGTCGACGTGACCGCGCTCGCGCGGCCGCGGCAGCGGATCGAGCTCGGCGAGGTAGCTGCTCAGCTGGATGCGATCGAGGCCGGCGCGATCGTCGTGTTCAGGACCGATTGGTCGGAACGGTTCGGGCAGCCCGACTACCTCGACCATCCGTTCTTGGATCCGGCGATCGCGAAGCGCCTGCTCGAGGTCGGGGTGAGCGCCGTCGGGGTCGACACGCTCAGCCCCGACCAGACCGACGCGAGCGCTGCATCCGCCGGATTGCCGTTCCACGAGGCGTTCCTCGGCGAGGGCGGCGTCATCATCGAGAATCTCGTCGGGCTCGCCGCAGTCGACACCACTCGACGGCCGTGGCTGTCAGCACTCCCCCTGCCCTTCGCGGGCCTCGACGGCTCACCCGTCCGCGCGGTCGCGGTGCACCTCTCGTGACCGTCGAGCCGGTCTCGCGCATGGTCTTCGAGATGGTGGCAGACAAGAACGCCTCCCTCATCGAGGACCGTTCCAGGGGTGCAAGGCGAGCCCAGCGGAGGACTGCGGCGAGGCCGGTGCCTGCGTCCGAGGACTACGTTGCTCGAAGCGCGTCGAGAACCTCCGCAGACGAGGCGACCTCCGCGAGAGCCGGGAAGACGTTCGCGAGCGAGTGCTCGTGGGCGGCGGGTCGCGGGTCGGAGACCGCGTCGGCAACGACGGTCACGTTGTACCCGAGGTCGTAGGCGGCCCGAGCGGTGGACTCGATCCCGAACGTCGTCGCGAGACCGGCGAGCACGAGCTGCGTCACTCCCTCAGCCCGCAGCTGCTCGTCGAGGTCCGTACCGGCGAAGGCGCTGAGCGCGGCCCGCGAGACCTGGATCTCGTCCGACCCGACCGCGAGGCCTTCGTCGAGCTCCAGCAACGCGTCTGGCCAGACCCGCCCGCCCGCTCCGGCCGCGCTGCGCCCTGGCGGGGTGCCCGTCGAGATCGCGAACGCGATGACGCCGCCTGCCTCGCGGAAGCCCGCGAGCAGCTCCGCGACGCGCTCGCGCAGTTGGCCAAGCGGCACGGCGACGGCATTGCCGACCGTGAGCGCCTGCAGGTCGACGACGACGAGGGCCGCTTTGGGATCGAGGGTGAGCATCCGCTTGCCTACTCGAAGACCACGACGACTTTGTCGGTCGCGCCTGGCGTCGCGGCCAACTTGAGCGCGCGGTCCGCCTCCGCGAACGGGACGACGTCGCTGATGATGTGCTGGTACTTCTCCCACTGCTCGATGATCGAGTCGGTGACCTCGAAGATCTCGGTCGGGTAGCCCATCGACAGGCGGATATCGACCTCGGTGGTCAGGATCTCCTGCAGGTCGATCTCGACGGGAGTCTTGTGGACGGCGACGATCGTCAGCACGGCTCGGTTCTTGGCCGCTTCGAGGGCGGTCTTGATGACGACGGGCACACCGGCGGCGTCGTAGTAGACGTCGGTGGCGGGCTTGGATCCGCGACCCATGAATCCAGGCACCTCACCGTGCAGCTCCTTGAGGCGCTCGATGACGTTCTCCTCCGCCGAGTTGATGACCGCGTCGGCCCCCACGAGCAGGGCCTTCTCGAGGCGGTTCGGTACGACGTCGACCACAACCACGTGCTCGACGCCCTTGGATTTGAAGCCGATCGCCGCGCCGAGGCCGACTGGCCCCGCCCCGAAGACGACGACCTTGGAGCCTGCGCCAGCGCCCGACCTGTTGACGCCGTGGTAGGCGACGGCCATGGGCTCGTTGAGGGCCGCGACTTCCCAGGGGATGTGCGCCGGGATGACCCGGAAGTGCACGCCAGGCTGAGCGTCGAAGAGCACAATCTCCTCGGCGAGGGCACCCTGCGCGCCGCCGTTGCCGATGATGCCGTCACGGTTCGCCATGGGATTGATGACGACGTGGTCTCCGACGGCCACGCCCTCGACGTTCGCGCCTACCTGCACCACCTCGCCCGCAGGTTCGTGCCCGAGCGGCGTCTGTCCGATGCGGGGCGGGATGCCGCCGTTGTGCACGTAGAAGACGTCCGACCCGCAGATGCCGCACGCCTTGATGCGCACGATGACGTCCGCATCCCCGGCATCTGGCCGGTCGACCTGCAGGAGTTCGGCGTTGTCGGTGCCGGTGACGATGAATGAGTCCACTGTGCTGCTCTCTATCTCTTGAGTCTCTGGGGTTCGTTCTATGCGGCTTGCGGTGGCGGTAGCGGTCGGATGCGCGTGCTTCAGCGACCGGGAAGAGGCACGCGGCCCGAGGTCACGGCGGCGACGTTGCCGCCGTCGACGAGGAGGTCGATGCCGGTGATGTAGGTGGCTTGGGGGCCGACGAGGAAGGTCACGGCGTCGGCGATGTCGCTCGGTGTGCCGATGCGGCCGGAGCCGGAGTGTTCGACCATCGCGCGCATGAACGCGCCGGATGGGCTGTCGAGTTCGCGGCGCCCCATGGCCGTCGAGATGACGCCGGGGCTGACGCTGTTGATGCGAGCGCCGCGGGCACCCCAGGTGCCGCTCGCGTGCTGCACCTGGATGCGGTTCGCCTGCTTGGAAAGGCCGTAGGCGACGCCGGCGTTGCCGAGCACTTCTGGCGCGAAGAAGGGCAGCTCGAGCAGACCCTCGGGGGTCGACTCGCGGATGGCATGCGCCTGCTCGGTCGAGAACGGCGGCGTGAGGTAGCTCGACGAGCTCGAGATGAGGACGCCTGCCCCACCGGGCGCGACGACCTTGCCGAACGCTTCGAGCACGAGGGCGGCACCGCGGAGATCGATGCGGAGCACCGCCTCGAGCGGCGCCTGGGTCGGCGAGACGCCGGCGGTGTGCACGACCTGCGTGACCGACCCGAGTTCGGCAGCAGCGGTTGCGAGTGCCTCGACGGAGTCGCGCGACGAGACGTCGACCTTCGCGGTGCGCACGGCGAAGCCGTCGGTCTCCATGGATGCGGAGAGCCGGTCGAGCAGGTCCGTGTTGAAGTCCGCGAGCAGGGTTGTGCGACCGACGGCCAGCCGCCTCGCGATGGTCTCCCCCATTCCCCCGGCGCCGATGATGACCAGAACATCCGACATGGTGCCTCCTTCGGCAACAGATGATTTACGAGACATTATGCACCGTAAATCGCGGATAGCCTGGGAGCATGACATCTGCCACGGGACAGCGAGGGCGCCCACGCAGCGAGGCGTCGCGCCAGGCGATCCTCGCGGCGACCAGAGACCTGCTGCTCGAGGGCGACTACGACGCGCTGACGACGGCGGAGATCGCGAAGCAGGCGGGGGTCGGCCGGCAGACCGTGTACCGCTGGTGGGGCTCGAAGGCGGCCGTGGTGGCCGATTGCGTCGTCGAGGGGCTCGTGGCGTTTCCGCTCGAGACGCCCGCGGCGACGGGTGACCCAGCCGTGGACCTGCGCGTGTGGCTCGAGCTGTCGCACGAGCGCCTTGCCGCGCCTTCGACGGCTCCGCTCGTGCGTGCGCTGACGGCCGCGGCGACGACCGACGCGCAGGCAACCGAGAGGATGGCCGAGCTGTTCGCCCCCGTTCGCGAAGCGATGCGTTCGTCGCTCGCCGCTGGCATCGACGCGGGATCGATCCGCGCGGGCACGCATCCCGACGCCGTCGTCGACCTGTTGGTGGGAAGCCTCATCTACGCGGTCGTCAGCCGTGACGCATCCGCTCGCGATCGCGTGCAGCCCGCTCTGGACGTGGTGCTCGCCGGAATCCGGCTCTAGCGCCCGAGCTCGAGTGAGATGCGGCCCGCAGCGCGGCCGTGGCGCAGTAGTGCCGTGGCGCAGTGGTGACGTCAGCGGACGAGCTTCTGCGCCCCTGGCGGACAACCCGGAACTGGGGCTCACCGCGATCTATGCTGAGCGCGGCATCCACGGAAGGAACCGCTATGAGCATGGAAGGCGCGGCCTGGAGTTCGCTCTACAAGATCTCGGACGCCAAGGGTGGCACGAACGGGATCTCCCGTGAGTCGGTGCGTCGGATCCTGACGTTCGCGGTGCCCTACCGATCCAAGCTGGTGATCTTCATCGCGCTTTCCATCGTGGGAGCGTTCCTCGCGGTCGCCACGCCGGTGCTCGCCGGTCAGGTAGTCGACGTCATCGTGGCCAAGGGGGCGCTTTCCACGATCGTCTGGATCGCCGTTCTGATCGCCCTCGTGGCCGTCGCCGACGCGGCCGTGTCACTGGTGACGCGCTGGTACTCGGCGAGGATCGGCGAAGGCGTGATCCTGGACCTGCGTACCGCCGTGTTCAACCACGTGCAGAAGATGCCGATCGCGTTCTTCACCCGCACGCGGACGGGTGCCCTCGTGAGCCGCCTGAACAACGATGTGATCGGCGCGCAGCAGGCGTTCAGCGGCACGCTGTCCGGCGTGGTCACGAACCTCGTGGCGCTCATCCTGACCCTCATCGTCATGCTCAGCACGTCCTGGCTCGTGACGGTGCTCGCCGTGATCATGCTGCCGATCTTCCTCATCCCTGCGCGCCGCATGGGCAGCCGCCTCGCCGCGCTGCGTCGCGAGGCCGCCGACCACAACTCGGCCATGAGCACGCAGATGACCGAGCGCTTCTCGGCGCCGGGTGCCACCCTCGTCAAGCTGTTCGGTCGGCCGGACGAGGAAGCCGAGGAGTTCCGCGTCCGCGCCGCCCGTGTGCGCGACATCGGGGTGCGCACCGCGATGCTGCAGTTCGTCTTCTTCACCGCGCTGATGCTCGTCTCGGCGCTTGCCCTAGCGCTCGTCTACGGGCTCGGCGGTGCGCTCGCTCTCGGCGGTCAGCTGGAGACCGGTGATGTGGTCACGCTCGCGCTGCTCCTCACCCGCCTCTACGCGCCGCTCACGAGCCTCGCGAACGCGCGGGTGGAGATCATGAGCGCCGTGGTCAGCTTCGAGCGTGTCTTCGAGGTGCTGGATCTCGAGCCGCTCATCCAGGAGAAGCCCGACGCTGCCACCGTTCCTGAGGGTCCGGTTTCCGTCGAGTTCGACGACGTCCACTTCGGCTACCCGTCGGCGGACAAGGTGTCGCTCGCTTCGCTCGAGGAAGTCTCGACGCTGGATACGCGCGGCGGCGAGGAGGTGCTGCACGGGGTCTCGTTCCGGATCGAGCCGGGGCAGACCGTCGCCATCGTCGGCACGTCCGGTGCCGGCAAGTCCACGATCGCGCAGCTCCTTTCGCGCCTGTACGACGTCGACAGCGGCGCCGTGCGCCTCGCGGGCACGGACGTACGCGACGTCACCTTCGCGTCGATGCGACACACGCTGGGCATGGTGACGCAGGACGGCCATCTGTTCCACGAGACGATCATGTCCAACCTGCGCCTCGCACGGCCCGAGGCGACCGACGATGAGGTGTGGGATGCGGTGCGCCGCGCCCGTCTCGAGCCGCTCATCCGCTCGCTGCCAGATCAGCTGGACACCATGGTGGGTGAGCGCGGCTACCGACTTTCCGGCGGCGAGCGTCAGCGGATGACCATCGCGAGGCTCCTGCTCGCCCAGCCGCGCGTCGTCATCCTCGACGAGGCGACTGCGGCACTGGACTCGACGTCGGAGGCCGCCGTGCAGGCAGCGCTGAGCGAGGCGCTCGAGGGGCGGACGGCGATGGTGATCGCCCACCGCCTGTCCACGATTCGCAGCGCTGACCAGATTCTCGTGATCGAGGACGGCTCGATCATGGAGCGCGGCACGCACGAGGAGTTGCTCGCCGCGGCCGGGCGGTACGAGGAGCTGCACCGGACGCAGTTCGCGGTGCAGAAGAATGTGGCGGCGGATGTGGATGCGGCGGGCGGGTCCTGAGTTCGAAGCGGGAAGGTGCTTCTCGGGCACCTGACCGGAGCCCGGTCCGCGTAGGGTGAGCTGATGTCTGAAATCCCCGCTTCAAGTCCTGCGCCCGTTCCTGTAAACCTGCCGCTCGAGCAGCGGCTGGCGGCTGCCGTCGAGCGATACGGCCAGTCCGAGTTCGTTGAGCGAGCACTCAACCTCATCAAGGGGTACGACGAAGGCGACGATCTGCTCCTCTTCGTCGGCGGCGATCACGCGCAGGGCATCCTCGATGGTGCGCCCGTGCTCTATTGGCCCGAGCTCTGGGGCACCCGAGCGTTGCTGTACGTCTGGGATGAGTCGGCCGCGCCAGCAGTAATCGGCACGCTCGGGAACCCGGCTTGGCGCGTGCGCGAAATGGGCGCAAGGGTTGTCGCGGCGCGCGAGCTCCCAGCAGCATCCGAACTCGCCGGACTGCTCGGCGACAGCGTGGCTCGAGTGCGCTCGGCAGCCGCGAGGTCCTTGGGAGCTGTAGGCGCGCTCGAAGATCTGGATCGCCTGCGGCCGCTCCTGAAGGACCCCGAAATCGATGTGCGGCGAAGTGCGCAGCAGGGCATCGAAGCATTGCGCGCGAGGTTCCCTAAGAGCTAGGGGGCGTCACGGTTTGGCTTGCTCCACGGCCCCTGTCGGGATGAAGTGCAGTCGGCCACGACACTCGGAGAACACGACACGGGCGGGCGTGCTGGCCTGACGGCTCTGCGAGTTCACCATCGACCGGGGTAAGGACTACCAACTTACGGCACCTCGAAAGGACCTACTGAAAAACAAAATTGCCCGAACCCGCAACCGCAAGTTCGAGCTATTTCGACGTCTTGCAACATCTCACCGTCGTGCTGTTCTCCTGCTATGCAGAACAGATCGACCGGGGTTGGCGGGTCCTGCAGGACGCTCATGCTTCGCAGCCTAGTGACGACGGACGATGGGCCACAGCGAGCGCATCGCTCATACGCCCGGATTACGAGCGATCGTCTCAGATTGATCGTTGCCGACTACGAAGCCGGGATGTCTGCCTACGACCTGGCCGAGAAGTACGGCCACAACCGCGGCACGATCATGAAGCACCTCGCCACGGCAGGCGTCCGCTCTCGAGTAGCTGTGCCGACGAACGATGAGATCGCACACTGGCGCGAGCTCTACTCGCAGAGGCTTGGCTTCAAGACCATCGCCCGCCGGGTCGAGCGGAATCACAAGACGATCCGCAAGTACCTCACTTCGACTGCTTGAGTTCAGGTGTGTCAGTCGTCCCTGGCTTCGACGCGTTGACTTTTGCCTCCTCTCTGTTGAGGCGTTGTGCAAGCATGAGGAGTGTTCGTGCGTAGGCAGACCAGTCGATGCTGGGCTTCATGATGACCCCGATCTGGTGCGCACCTCGTCGAACCTTTCGGTTCCCGGTCGGTCGAGAGGCGCCCATGAGCACAGCTCGGTAGGCAACGCCGATCTCCTCCATGATCGGCAGCGCATCGGTCGGTGTGCAAACGACCTGCGGCAGCGCCACGTACTGAAACCGCTCGAACAAGATCGAGTAGGCACGCCCAGCGCGCTGCGGCAGGGACCTGTCGCCAGCATTCACCGTGGTGCGAGTCTCAAGGGCCGCCCGCTCATCCCCAGGGTTGATCGTCTGGAAGTACTGATGGAGGTCCAACTGCTCAAGAGGCGCCGGCACGGTGTAAAGATTCTGTAGGTTCGCATCTTCCCAGAGCCGCTTCAAGAAGTAGTGACGAGCCAGAAAGTCTTTGGTTGTGAGACGCGGCATGGATGACTAAGCTATGCGCCGACACTGAGGTCTTGTCAAACGATCTTCAACTTCTTTGACTAATCTCTCTACACTGTCATAATGGAAGTATTGTAATCAATCAGGAGTGAGGGTTCGTGAAGATTTCCAAAGTTAGCGTTGATGGCTATCGTCTACTAAATGGATTCGAAATGGATCTGAGGGATGACCTCTCGTTGGTCATCGGCAAAAACAACACCGGCAAGACCTCTCTCTTGAACATTCTCAGCGCCTACCTTTCGGGCTCACAACCACGGTTTGCTTTCGAGGATTTCTCGGTAGCGAAGCAACGAGAGTTGCTGTCAATACTTGCAAGCGTCAACCTGTCGATTCCAGCCAGCCTCCCAACAATATCGCTTACACTTACGATTAGATACGACGAAAATGACAATCTTCGCAATCTGTCGAAGCTAATGGTGGACCTTTCCCCAAATGCACGCACGGTGAATTTGCGCTTTACTAGCACGATCTCGGCGGATCAGCTAGAGCGTCTGCATGCTGACATTCACGCAAATCTTACAGCGGTGGCAAAGGCACTGGACACTGACCTGGAATCCGACCAGAAGCAGGACGAGGTCCAGCGTTTTCTGTCGAAGAAGCTCAAAAAGTACTTCGTACGACAAGTCGTCTCATTTGACCCCGAAGACGCGCGCATGGACCTAGACCTTACGGATGAAATCTCTTCGGTCAGGCGAGTACTGAACCTCGAGTATGTGAGTGCCAGGAGATCTGTGGAGAACAGAGACGCAGGAAAGGGCGGCAGCGGCTCTGCGCGTGCACTATCTCAGTTGTCAAGCGAATACTTTCAGGATCACACTGGAGGTAACGAGGAAAGTGCACCCTTCATCCAGCTAGCTGCAAAAGCCGCCGTGACAGACCGTGAATTCACGAAGGCGTATAAAGATGTATTCCAGGATGTCGTAGCTAAAGTTAAACGTTTTGGTGCGGTAGCTGGGCTTGGCGGAGATATTCATGTTATGTCAACGATTCAGCCAAGTACGCTTCTCAATGACAGCACCTCCGTCAAGTATGGAGAGCCGGATACTCTCTTACCAGAGGACCACAACGGACTGGGTTACTTGAACCTGATTGCCATCATCATGGAAATTGAGATCCGTCTCCTGCGCATTAAGGGTGCAGACAACTCCAATACCTCCGACGTGAACCTACTAGTGATCGAAGAGCCAGAAGCTCACACCCATCCGCAGCTCCAATACATCTTTATTAAGAAGATCAAAGAGCTGCTCAAGGAGCACTGCGAGACAAGCGACATGCAGCTCCAGACAATCATTACGACACACTCTTCGCACATAACGGCCGAAAGCGATTTCGCTGATATCAAGTATTTTCGACGCATCGAGGATCGTGTTGAGGCGCGTAACATGACGGACCTAGAGCAGAAGTATGGCACTGATAAGAAGCAGTATCAGTTTCTTACACAGTATTTAACTCTAACCAGGGCTGAACTCTTCTTTGCGGACAAGGCTATCTTGATCGAGGGCGATACTGAGAGAATTCTTATGCGAGCGATGATGCGCAAGATCGACGAATCAGATTCTACCCACGAATCACCGCTTGGATCGCAGAACATATCCGTGGTTGAAGTCGGGGCTCATTCGCAAATTTTCGATCATTTTATTGAGTTCACGGGGCTCAAGACCTTGATTATTACGGACATTGACAGCGCAAAGGTTCTTGAAGATAAGGACGGAAAGAGGAAACTTCATGCATCTCCTGTGTCAGAGGGTACCCACACGACGAACGGTGCCCTGAAGCATTTCTTGCGCCTCAACCAGTCGGGCCTCAAAGACAAAGGCGATCTCAAGGCGCTTCGCGAGCGTCCAGTCAAGTCCAAGCAGCTCACTAAGGAAAACGATATCTGGGTTGTTGCTGACGACGATCCGTCCCTATTTATTGCATACCAGACTGCAGAGAAGGGTTACGAAGCGCGTAGTTACGAGGATGCGTTCATCCACCTGAATCGCGACTACATAAAGGCTAATAAAGCAACCTTTAGAGGCCTGAAGCATATTGAGTACTTCGAGGACGCACAATACCCCCCATACGTGCTGGCCGAAAAGTGTGTTATCAAGAAAACTCATTTTGCGCTGGATGTCATCTACTCAGAAACTGACTCAGAAACTTCTTGGGAAATCCCTGGCTATATAGCCGAGGGACTTCGCGAACTGCGAGACGCATAATGAAGGAACTTGAGCCTGAAGTCATCGAAGCCGAAGCATGTGTTCGTTCGAACCGAGATTTTCTAATGAAAGGCGGGGCTGGGAGCGGGAAAACTCACTCGATGCTCAGCTTCCTGGAGCAGATATATGCGTCAGACCCAGCAGCAAAGGTGGCCTGTGTCACTTTCACGAACGTTGCGGTTAACGAGATACGAAGTAGATTCCCTACTACGAACCTCCAGGTGTCCACGATACATGAGTTTGTGTGGTCGTTGATCGGGCGCTTCCAGAAGAATGTTCGTGAGTCACTGGCAGCCCTTGTGAACGACGGAACGATCAAGTCCAGCTTTGTACTTCCTATAGAACCGGACATCTGGACAGAAGCAATCACCTACAAGGAGTGGTTGAGTATCGAGTCAGGAGAAATTTCGCACGATGAGCTGCTCAAGGTCGCGAAGCACCTCTTTTCAGCTCACCCGTCATTAGCGAAGATATTAATCGATCGCTACGATCTACTACTCATCGACGAATACCAGGACACACCCGTCGACGTCTTGGTGATACTTCTAGAGCTTCTTCCCGATCCCAACGACCGGAGCCTCAGGATCGGGCTCTTCGGCGACAGCGAACAAGCGATCTATGAAGGCGAGAAGGGGGTTGATGTGGTTGCCTCAGCAATGAACTCTGGCCGACTCCACGCGATCACCAAGATCCAGAACCGTCGTAACCCATCTTCTGTTTTACGAATCATCAATCATCTTCGATCAGATGATCTTACGCAGGTCGAGTCGACCGACGAAAGCGCTCCAAACTTCGGCAAAATTGGCAGCGCGCGCTTTCTGTACACTCGGCAGGAAGAGTTGACCACAGATTCATTGAGAGATCTTGATTATTGTAAGGGTTGGCGATTCGAATCTGACAGCACGAAGTTGCTCTATCTCGGTAAGTCTATGATCGCACGAGAGAAGCAATTCCCGTCACTCATGGCGATCTACGACAAGGACCGTGTCGTAGAGTACGCGAAACGCCTTAGGGAAGGTCTGGCGAAAAAGAACATATTGGTAGACGCCGGCATTTCTTTAGGTCAAGTTCGCGAGTCTCATGGCGACTCTTTTCCACCTACACCAACGCAGCGAAAAGCCTTCGAGCAAGAGCCGGAGCTGCTGGCAGTGGCTTCCACATACTCATTCGAAGATATCGTGACAACATCTACCAGCTCGGACCGACTCCTCGGAACAAAAAAGGTTTCGGAATTGGACGATCGAGATCGAGGAGAGAAGCGCGATCCTCTCATCAATCATCTTATAGCGATCCAGGAGATTCGGCGACAGTTTAGACGAGGTAAGTTCAGCGCGGTGATTAGGGCCATGGATGAAGAGATCACCAGTATCGACGGACGACAAGAGGTTGCCAATAGCCTTGAGGCACTCGATGCCATGGACACTTCCTCTGTTTCGGAGGTGATAACCTTTGCGGAGGACTCCGGTCTCCTGCGCAGGAAAGATGCCGTGCTTCGCTTCCAAGCAAAACACCCTTATCGCTACAATCGCGTAGGAGCCGTTCCGTTCGCTGAGGTCGTAAATCTCTACGAATATGTCGAAGACCACTCTCCGTACTCAACTCAGCATAGTGTTAAAGGCTCCGAGTGGGATAACATCTTCATCTCCCTTGATAACGGAGGGTGGAACAACTACAACTTCGAGAAACTACTTGCTGACCCGCAAGGGCGGACATCAGTTCTCGATCGTTCCCGCATGATGTTATATGTGACGTGCAGTCGCGCGAAAGAAAACTTAATCGTTTACGTCCACAAGCCTGCGGCAGGGACTCTCGCTCGCGCTAAAGACTGGTTTGGCATCGATGCTGTCGAGTGCGTCGGATAAGCTATGGAACGACTTAGAGCTTTCTACTAAATACGAGCACCGTCGGTACATATCTACAGAGGTGGGTGTCGCCCGCTACTGATGTACCGAGCAGGTCCGCCGGGCGAGCGCCGACAGAGGTGAACCCACACGTTTCTAATACGGGAACTCTCTTCACATGTACCGATGCAACGAAAAAGACGCCCAAAGGACGTCTTTTACCTCTATAAGTACTCGATGAAAATCGATAACCATAATTATCTTGGTCGGAGTGGCAACCCGCCTAGAACTGGGTCACCCCGACCAACGCTGAAATCCATCCGGCTTGGTCAATCCGTTTGCACCCTAGGGCATCTAAAGACAGTTCAACCGCGGTTGGGCGGCCGTGCTGATGAAGAGTCGGGATCAAGGGGCAGGGACCAGGCCTCCAGGCTTCTCGAGTGACGTACCGGGCTCGTCCTAGACGCGCAGACTCTGTTTGTCAGCCCCTAGCATCCACCACATCGACCGCCGCTCAATACTCTCAGAGCAGCTCGAGGTGCACCGTTCATCTCTTCACGTTCGCCGACACGGCACCGCGCCTCGGGGAAGATTGATCTCTTCTCCGCGAGAATCGCCTTATGACGACAGAAGACCTGCGGCGCACAGCTGACTTGCTTGGCGCAGGTGCATCGAAAGATGTAGGCTTGCCTCTCACTGACCAGCTGGCCTCTGAACTAGTTCGTGGACTCAACGAAATGGAGACGAGCTCTCCACGAAGGCCAGGCTGGCTCAGCGCACTCAACTTCACCTACGCATCCATTGCGAGCTATCAAGCTAGGGATGGCGGCAACCCGCTGCAGGGCGTAAATGTCGAGCGGCTCATCTCGGCCCTGCGTCTGCTCTCCGATCGCGAGGACCATGAAGCGGCCCCCTTCGTAGGAACCTGGAAAGACCCGGTGCTACCGGCAGGACGCGTCCACGCGGATGAGCACACAGCCCGTCGGGTAGTCGAGAGCATCGGCCAGGCGCTCGGTGGTGGGCAGGGACATGCCTCCAACGCAAGGCAGGCGGCCGTCAACACCGGATACTACTTGGCTGAGATCGCGGAGCGTGCGAAGACGCCCGTCCGGCGTGAGGACTATCAAGAGGCTGATAGGCGAATCCTCTCACTGTTGGGTGAGGTCCTGCGAGTCTAAGGATCAGTCGACTATCTGCACCCGCTCATCGACCTAGCTGAGTCGCAGCACGACGGACTCGACGTGATCACGCTGAACTACGACTTGGCGGTCGAGCAGGCAGCTTCGGAGCGTGGTGTTCACGCAAAGCGCGGCGTTCAGACTTGGCCAGAGTCCCCAATAGCGTTCCCGACGTACGAGGGTGTGCTGAGGCTCCACAAAGTCCATGGCTCACTAGATTGGCAACTAGAGGCAGACTGCGGCTCCGCGTTCGCCGCACCAAGGCTGTCCGTGCACGACGGGATCTCTACGAGACCCTGGTTAGTCGTCGGCGACAGAGAGAAACTCGCTACCAACGGACCGACACTCGATCTTCTTCGCGCCGCCCAAGACGCGCTCGAGCGTGCAGACCACTTGATCGTCGCCGGATACGGCTTCGCTGACATGCACGTCAACTCAATGATCCGTGACTGGTTGAACCGAGACGACGAAAGAACCCTCGGTATCATCGACCCGACATGGCCGTACCCCGACGAACGGGCATTCCGAGGGTGGCTACTTCACACATACGGAGACTCAGCACCCAGCTACGCGTATGCGGACCCCGCAGCACAACGCAAATCCACGAATCGGATACAGGCGTTTCAGGGTGGTGCGCGAGCAGCACTTCCGCGAGCAGTTGCGCTCCGCACGGTCGACGACTCGTCAACCTGGGATGTCACAATTACGCACGTCGCTACCGAGGAAGGTTCCAGTGACGCGAAGGTCATCCTGCAGTTGGATGGTGCACCGCTGACGAGCGTCTGGTTCACGGTCGGACGAGCAGGGCCTCGGAATGTGACGGTCATCGGCGATGATTCGATACTCGCGAAAGTCGGCACCAACTTCCCGACAACAATCAGCGAGTGGTTACCCGGTCAGCCTGCCATCATTCGCATCCCGTTCGTCTCGGATGAGGGCCGTGAGATCACCATCTACGGGCGCAGCCTGACGCGCGACATAACTCGGACCGTTACTGCCTACCCGAGTTAATGTGGTTGGTACTGCACAATTGGCACACCCGACACGCGTGGATCGGACAAGTCTTAGCGTTTATCAGACATCTGAATGACTGCCATCATCGGCTCAGGGACTCTTGAAGTACCTACGGCGGTGTCACGAACGATAAGGCTATGAACACTTCCGAAGCACAACCGTACCTACACTGACAACTCCCGAATGCTTAGTTCCAGTCTCTATGAACGCATGGAACGTGGGGAGCGACCCTGAGCACGCGCATCCTGTCATCGACTTCACGACTCAATGGTGGATATGCTGGCGCACATGACAATCACAAGTCCTCAGCAGCGCAAAGCGGTGTCGGAGGGGTTTGCTTTGGGCCTCATCATGTCGGGTACACAACAGCTGCCATGGAACAAAGTCGCCATCGACATCGCTTTCCCCGAAGCCTGGCACGATTGGCAGCACAAGGGTGCGTTCCCCCAGGTCAGCACTGACCTGCGCAACGGCTCCGATCCCTTCTGGGTGATCACCCACGCCGACCAGAGCAAGCACACCTTGAACCTCTACTGGGATACATCAGGTACGGAGCTCGTGATCCGGCGGCGGTCTCAGTGGGCAGCCGAACCGATCGATGCGGAGTGGGCAGCTCAGCGCATTGGCGGACGTTTTTCGCCTGACGCTTGGGGTGACCTGGCTGCGCGTTTTCTCGAGCGCTTCGGACCGTGAATCCCAACCTCGGGGCAAGCTAGGTGTCAGCGGAGACCAGATCGAGCCTCGATGACCCTCTTGAGCCACCGGATGCCGCGATAGATGGCAATGACCAGTATCGCCACTAGCGCCACCATGATGATCAGCATGCCGGTGACTCCCCATGGCAGCGAGGCACCGTAGTCCACCGCAGTGAGGACAACGCCCACCGCCATGACGACTACTCCGAGGATAAGGAGCCCCGTCCAGGCAACTAGCGGGGTGAGGCGAAAGCGCTTACGAGATGTGCTGATGGCCCGCTCTGTCTCGCTTGCGCCGTGCTGTATGACGTCGATATCCGGGAGGACTCGGTTGACGGTCACGTTTGGCGTCCCGTCTACGACGACGCGAATGCTCGACTGGAACTTTCGGTGCAGGAGCGCCGGGTAAAGGCGGATCGTGTTCGGCAGTCCAACGACGAGCCGCGCAGACTCGAGGTCAGACGCAGGGCTTGAATCGAGAATCAGGGCTCCAAGGTCGAATGTGAGGGGTTTTCCAGCGTCAAAGAGCTGAGATCCGATGTCCGCGCGGCCGCTCGACCAGAGACTGAGCTCAACGACTTGGGGATTTGTAACAGGACGGCCGTCTAGCGCAACCGTCAGTCGGCCATGGGCGCCGCCATGAGCGGTCAGTAACGGCGTCACATCCGCTCGATAGCGGAGTTGCCGCTTCGGGTTCATCTTTCGGTACGTCCAGACCGAAATCACCGACGCGACGATGATGCCAACCAAACCGATCAGTGCCTCAAGTCCCATGAGTGAAGTCTCGCAGAAGCGGAGCCCATGGGTGTCTACCAGCTACCGATTCTTCATGCGTGCACGAGCAACGATGCTCCCGATCCGCTCCTAGTTCTGGCCACTGAGATGATGGTGGGTGAGGAGTAGATTCACTGGCCAACGGACAAGGCAAAAACACCGTCGTACAGCTCCCGCAGGACTCCGCAACCGCAGAACATCACCTTGGATGAGCAGGCCTGGGCGCGCGCACTTCGCTGCCAGGGGTTGGCCCAGCCACTTCGAGTCAGTTGCGAAGTTCGCGGAAGAGATGCGTGTGGTGTCAGGCTTCGAACGAATACACGGTTCAAAGACTCGATCGTCGAGGTACTGCGTGACCGACGGGCTGCTCGCGGGGCTTAGCCGGCTTGCGTTTTGCCGGGAGGACGGATGAAGTCCAGATGTCCGTCAGCCAGCCGGTTCACGGCAGCCCAGGTTTCGGTGTCGACGGGGTCCGCGCGGAACCGCTCCGCGATCGCATCGGTCACGACGCGCGCCGCTTCGATGAGATAGAAGCTGTACTCAATAAGTTGCTGCTCATCGAGGCGTAGCGTCCTCGTCTTGTAGTCGTAGAAGTTTGCGGTTGCCCCACCCTGCCCATGGGCGACCGCCGACAGATCCGAGTAGATGATCCCGGACTGAGATTTCGAATGCGATCTGGACAAGACGAGCTTCGCCGCGACACCAGGCCCGAGTTCCTCTAGCTTGACACCTCTTTGCTCTGCCCAAGCACCGATGGATTGCTTGTAATCCTCGGCAGTACCCTCGGAACGATGCACGCGGCTGAACCGAGTCACCGTCTTCCCGTTCCGTACCGGGAACTTCAGATCGTAGAACTCAAGGGAGGCTAGCCGCCGCAGCACCTCCTCGGTGCTGTCCGCTTCGACGAGCCAGAGCACACGCCCAAACGCCTCGAGTGCGGCGCGAGTGACCGCAGCCAATGCAACAGAGAAGCCCGACTTGTGCCTGGCGAGCACGAACAACGCCTCCAGGTGCTCAAGCGAGACTTGAGCCCCGCGTCGGATGGCGACTCGAGCGCTCTCCGACGGTGGATTCGCATTCCACCCGATGCGCGGCTCATGACTTGGATCTACACCGGGTGTGCTCCAGGCCGCAGCGCGTTGCTGCTCATCGGTGGAGGCGAGTATGAGCGTCTGCGCGGCCCGCTGGACCTGCAATAGCGAGCCAAGCAGCGCCGTTCGGTCCTTGGACAGCATTGTCAGCATGACTCCATTCTGCCCTCGCTCGAACGTGGGCCAGGCAATGCGAAAGTAGGGACCATGAGCAGACCGCCGCGTCCCCTGGATAAGTTCATGTCCGACCTCTGCGAAGCCCCGGACGGCACCCTCGTGGTGGACTCGGAAGAGCAGTCCCGTTTTAGGCAGCTGGCAGGCCTCGCGAAGCGACGTGGGCGGATCCCCGACGAGTGGGAGACAACATTCTCCCGACGCGAGGAGGGTAGGACCGTCCGCTTAGCGGTTCGACTCGGGCCTCTGCCCGAATGGCAGACGCGCGTGCTTGAGCCGATTCCAGTCCCCGCGCGACTCACAGACCCGAACGATGTCACGCAGGCGCTCTCGGTAAGCGACACGTTCACAGTTGAGGGCAATGCACGCGAGCGAGCGCTGCGCCTCATGCAAGCACTCGTCGACGCGGCCAGGACAGAAGGCTTTTCAGTCAGGGCGATCATCGGCAAGAAGCTGCACTGGAGTGGTGACGTTCGACGCGATGAAGTCGAGTTCGTTAGTGGAGCCCATCGGTTCCAGCTCTGGTTTCGGCAGCCGATCGACAGGCTCCCCCACGAGCCCAGCGAGCGGGAGACCGCCCGAGCGAAGCGTCGCTACTTGTTTCCAGACTTCGACGAGGTGCCGAGCGAGAACCTGACGCTCAATCTCGAGGGGCAGGGAGAGCAGTTTTGGGCGTCGTCCTGGTCGGACACTGCTCCCGAGAAGGAAGGCCTGCGACTAGAAGACCATCTTGCGCAGGTCCTCGAGGAGATGAAACTCCGCTGCATCCAACTCACTGAGGCTCAGGAAGAAGCCGACCGCATCCATGACGAAAAGGAAAGGCAGCGACGCCATGACGAGGCGTTGGCTCGCGCTTCATTCCGAGCAGAGTCCCTAACCGAAGCGATGCACGAGCAGGCCGAAGAGTGGCAGGAAGCGAGGCGGCTGCGCGCGTACGCGAGCGCGATCCGCCCAAGCATTGAGGCAGGTCAAGGGCGGAATGAGTCAGCGCTGGCTTGGGCGAGTGAAATCGAGCAGGAGGCTGATCGAATTGATCCAGTCCCCCACGGTGCGCGGGCGCCTCACGTTCCGGAGCCGAGTTGCAGCCAGTTGCAGGAGCACATGCCAAGCCACGATGGTGAATCAGCCCCACCGTCTCGGCCGGTTCACGTTCTGAACCGGGATCTCGTCAGGACGTAGCGGACGATCGACGACAGTACGGTAGTTCCACGGTGTGATAAGCCCCTCCTCGAGTTCGCGCTCGAGGAGCCACGCAGCTTGTGAGTGCTCGAGGCGCCGCAACTGGTCGATGACCTGCGTGGTGACTTCGGTCAGCCGGAGCACCTCAGATTCGGCGGCCGCCAATCGCTCGTAGAGGGTCACCCCACGGTGACCACACCACGCCCGCAGCAACTCGTGGAGCGGGCGATCGCGCTGCTGGTACTGCTCGAACTCCCATTCTGGGGAGGTGCCGCGTCTCTCATTGATGGTGGAGTCACGAAACTCGCGACCGTACTTGCTCCGCGTCTTGCACTCTCGCTCGTCGAGGTCGACCCACTCCAGAAAGGGCTCGGGGTGCTTGGATGCTACGGTTTCTGCGACTGCCAGTGTGCCTTTCGGAGATAAGTAAAGGCCCTCATCGGTCTCGAACGAGGGCAGATCCTGCGTGATCGCTTCAAGCGCGCTCGCACCGATGATCTCCTCGAACGCCGCCCGATCACGAATGAGCGTGGTCCACTTGACGGGCTTCGTTTCGATGCCGGCGACGTCGCCGGTGATCAGTTCGTCGAAGACCATGTAGCACGCGGAATCCTCGACCTCCGTCAGCTCGAAATCTCGGAGCCGGTCCCAGTTGGCCATGAGTTCGTCGTACTCGGCCACCGATGACCAAGGTCCACGCAGACGGAAACCTGGGACGCGCAGTTCCGTCTCTTCGCACGCAGTTGCATCGGGGAACTCCACCCGGAAGCGGACAGGTCGCTTTTGATCCAAGATCTCGAGAAGCCTGACCCGACGCGAATCGTCAGTGTCCCTGACGCGGTAGATTTAGTCCTGTCCGACTTGCACGTGATTAACGATAGACCCTACATCAGGCTAGATACCAAGCCTGCGCGCGCCTCAGCACACAACCGTCGAGCCGCCCCAGGGCGACGCACCGGCCGGGCCAGCACCGTCTAGTGTCGGCCATATTCCGCGCGCCTTCGACGCATTCATGCGCCCGGTCGATAGTTGCCGTGAAGTGAATAGCGTTAATTACACCGGTCCATAGCACAAGTTTGGCGCTTGTCAAGGCCAGAGGCCTGGCAATTAGAGAATTGCGACCACGAGGCTATCTGTTACGTTACAAGGGAACAGGCTAACTTGATCACCGACGATCAAGCCCCTCATACGGCGAGCAATCACGCCCCGAGGTCGACTGTTCAGCGAGTAGTCAGAAGGGGGTGATTACAGAATGGACGAAAAGACGAATTTGGAAGTGTTTGCCGGGCGATGCCCTCCCCACACACTCCTCCCCGAATTCGACGGAGTCGCAGTCTTCGGAGTCGAGGACAAGACTCAGTCGAACGTAAGCGACGACACCTCGGTTACCGAGCTTGAAGTCGATCTCGCCCAGGTCTGAATATGTGCGGGGGCGTCATTAGACGCCCCCGCACATTCAGCTAAAAAGCCAAAACGCCGACCTATGGCTCGCAGCCATTGCCAACGAGTAGGTGAATTCTCATGACTTCGGTGAACGTGGAACACGACGGCGTGTTCCTGATGGATCCCCTCAGAGACGACGACGTCTTTGACCTTCGACGAGAAGCCGTCCACGCGGCGCGCGCGTCTATGCCAGACAGTGTTGAGGTCTATGTAGGCGCAAGGCCTGATGGGAGCTTCGGAACACCCCTCCGCTGCCGATACGCGCAACGCGGACCAGTCCTTGAGCGCTTGCACCGCGATCCGGACTTACTGACCCAGATGCGCGAAGAGACTGGGCTAAATGACCTCGAACCGTCCCGCACTTCATACATGTTCTACGGGAGCGGGGACTATCTTGGCATCCATCGCGATTCGAACGCCTGCGACTACACCCTTTTGATCGCAATCACGGACAAACTTGACCCGCTGAGAGCTGCGACAAGCATGATCGATGCTGGTAATAGTGAAATAGCTGAC
>NZ_JBQDSX010000041.1:0-26862 GCF_052099035.1 Microbacterium sp.
TGCCAGGTTCCGGCAGGCCACGAGACGCCGCGGGCACTTCCCCAACGAGCAGGCGGCGATGAAGGTGCTCTACCTGGGGTACGGGCTCAAGCTCCGCGTGTTGCCTGCTCTCGGGCACCTGCCCGTCACGCAGATCACCGCCGGGATCATCGACCGCACCATCGACGCCTGGGAGAAACGGCACGGGGCCTCGACGATCAAGAACTCCATCGCCCCACTCGTGCGGGTCCTCGACGAAGCAGTACGCGACGGGCTCATCCCGATCAACCCCGCGAAGAACCGTGCCAAGCGCAGCCTGAACCGCAACGCCTTCCGCCTTCAGCCCGCGGAGGCTGCTTCCCCACGCGCCCATGCGATCCCCGACATGGCAACGCTGACGAAGCTCACTGAAGCCTGCGGGAAGATTCACCAGTCGTACTCCGACTTCGTCATGCTCGCCGCCCTCCTCGCCGCGCGCTCGTCCGAGGTCTCGGGCCTTCAAGCAGGTGACGTCCGGTTCGACAAGAACATCGTGGTGATCGCGCGGCAGACCTACCCCGGCAAAGGCGGGCTCATCACGAAACAGACCAAGGGCCGCAGAGAGCGCCGCGTCCCGATCCTCGACCCGCTCCGACCGATCCTCGAGCGGCTCGCGGAAGGCAAGGAGCCCGAGGACCGGCTGCTGGTCGGCCCGAAGGGCGGCGCTCTCACGACCGCGACCGTGCGGGACGCGACGAACTGGGACCAGATCGTCAGCGATCTCGGCCTGCCCGACCTCACCCGCCACGGCCTCCGGCACACCGGCGCAACCTGGATGGCCGACGCAGGCATCCCGCTCCACGTCCTCCAGGACATCCTCGGCCACGCCTCCGTCGAGACCACACGCGGATACCTGCACCCCGACGACCGACACCTCGCCTCCGCCGCAGAACAGGCCAACGCCTTCCTCGCCCGCTCAGCCAGGGCCGCCGGTACGCCTCGCGGCAGGACTCCGCGGTCGCTATAGAAGCCGGAGCGCACCCCTGCCTGCGGCTCTGGTCCCCTTTTGGTCCCCTTATCCACAGGTTGGAGCCTGCGACGCCCGAAGCGGCCGTCTGGAGCCCCGCGAGACGCAGCACCTCGTCGGCGAGGGGACCAGAGGGGGACCAACAAAAACCCGTCGCCAGACATGACGAAGCCCCGATGAAAATGGCTTCTCATCGGGGCTTTTCTGTCGGGATGACAGGATTTGAACCTGCGACCCCCTGACCCCCAGTCAGGTGCGCTACCAAGCTGCGCCACATCCCGTTGTTCACTTTTCAGGCTGAACCAGCCGCTACCGCACTTGACCCCCAGTCAGGTGCGCTACCAAGCTGCGCCACAGCCCGCCACCGTGCACTCTCGCGCAGGCAACTCCCCTATCTTAGCCGCAACAGAGTCGCCTCCGCGAACCGAGGCTCTTGCCCATCTCGCGCCTCGGGGCGTAACGTCCTGCGCATGCCGACGATCACCACCGCGCTCGCAAGTCCAGACGTCTGGGACGACATCCAGCACGCCCTCAGTGGTGGCGGAGACGGCCGCAGCTGTCAGTGCGTCTGGCCGGTCCTGACGAACAAGGAGTGGCAGACCACAGACCTCGACCAGCGCACGACGCTGTTCCAGCAGGAAGTGGCGTCCGATCACCCACCCGGCATCGTCGTCTACGTCGACGGCGAAGCGGCGGGCTGGGTCAGAATCGGACCCCGCGTCGCGCAACGACGCCTGGGCCGCACCCGCAACATCGTCGCCACCACGCGCGAATCACTGGACGACGACAGCGTCTGGGCCGTCAGCTGCTTCGTCGTCCGCCGGGAGCATCGCGGGCAAGGCCTGAACGCTGCGCTTCTCGATGCCGCGGTCTCATTCGCCCGTGAATCCGGTGCCCGTGTCATCGAGGGGTACCCGATCGACACCGCCGAGACGAACGTGCGCGTCAACGACCTGTTCCACGGCGCGCTGTCGACCTTCCTCACCGCCGGGTTCACGAAGATCCCCGGCCCGAAGCCCGACCGCCCGCTCGTCAGCCTTGAGCTGAAAGAGTGACGAGTGTTCTGCGAGGTGACGAGCGACCTACGATAGGAGGATGCAGCCAGGGTCTATCGTCGCGGGCACACCGGTGCCCCTGAGAAAGCCTGGCGCACGATGACGGCGCGCACAGTGCCGCGAAGCCTGGACACCCCGGTCCGAGTGGACAGCTGGCTCTGGGCCATCCGCGTTTACAAGACCCGCTCCGCCGCGACCACCGCCTGCCGCGCAGGACATGTACGAGTCAACGGCGACAAAGCGAAGGCCGCGCAGACGGTGAAGCCGGGCGACGAGCTGCGCGTGCGCATCAGCGGCTTCGACCGCATCCTCATCGTCCGTCAGACCCTGACCAAGCGCGTCGGCGCCCCCGTCGCCGCACTCGCCTACGAAGATCGCACGCCGCCGCGAGAGCCAGTGGCTGCGCTGGGTGTGCGCGACCGCGGCGCAGGCCGCCCGACCAAACGCGAGCGCCGGGAGATCGACCGGCTGTGCGGACGCGACTGACGACTCAGAGCCTCTCACGCAGCCGCGGCCACGCGTCGGCGAAACCCGGATGCAGCGGACGCCCGGTCACGTCATCGATCGGCACCCACTCCAGGGCGACGCTCTCGGGGTCGCTGATGACGGGTTCGAACGGAACGACCACATCGGCGACGACCGTCGTGTACGACCAGATATCCAGATCCAGCACGCTCGTGAAGCGCACTTTCACAGCATCCGCAGGAATGCCCGCTTCCTCGGTCGCCTCGCGCAGCGCGCCGTCGATCGGCGACTCGCCCTCGTGCAGCGCGCCACCGGGAAGACCCCACGTGCCGCCGAAGTGACTCCAGCTCACGCGATGCTGCAACAGGATGCCGCGCGCGGCATCCACCGCCAGAAGGCCCGCGGCACCGAACCGGCCCCAGTACCGCTCCCCCGTGTCGGCGACGACCCACGCATCGCCCGGGTCGCGCGGCCCCAGGGGCCTGCGCGGCTCTCCGGGTTCGGGGGGAACGATCGTCATCTCTTCAGCTTTTCACAGCATCTGATGATCGGTGCTGTGAACGACGGCGGGTTACGGTGCCATCTCGTCCCCTCGACCCCGCACAAGACTCTGGGAGAATGGGCGGGTGAAGCTTCTGGTTGCCGCCCTCGAATCCGAACTCGTCGCGTTCCCCGAGCACCTGCCCGGGTTCGAGCGACTCGTCACAGGCCCCGGCAAGCTCAAGGCCACCTATGCTCTCACCCGCGCCCTCGACGCCGGTAACTACGAAGAGATCCTCGTGGTCGGCACGGCGGGCGCCCTCGACGAGACGATCGAGGCCGGCGTCCACGAGATCCATTGGACGTTCCAGCACGACGTCATCGATGAAAAGGGCGTCCGCGGCGCGCATGTGTCGATGCCGCAGCGCATCCAGCTCGGCGAGGGCGACATCTCCATCGCCACCGGCGACAGCTTCATCGACGACGCCGATGCCGTCCAGCTCATCCGCTCGCTCGGCGGCCGCCTGGTCGACATGGAGTCGTACGTCTACGCGTGGGTCGCTGCCCAGTTCGATGTTCCGATCCGCATCTGGAAGGCCGTCTCCGACAACGCCCAGGACGGCGCGAACACCACCTGGGAAGAGGCCGTCACCGCGTGCAGCCACCAGTTGCGCGACCGGATCCGCGCCCAGTACGGAGTCTGACCGAGATCAGAGCCGCACCGTCATCCGCGCGAACGCTCCGTCCGCCGCGCGCAGCTCCGACACTCGCCCGCTCTCGACGATGCGCCCGCGATCGACGACGCCGACCTCGGCATCTGCCGGCAGCAGATCGGTGCGGTGCGTGATCTCGATGATGGTGGGCCGATCGGGCATCATCCCCAGTCGCTCGCGCACCGTTCGCGCCGTCAGCTCATCAAGCTGGCTCAGCGACTCGTCGAGGATCAGCAGCCTGGGCCGCGCCACGAGCGCCCGCGCTAGCGCAACCCGCTGCATCTGTCCGCCGGACAACGCGGTCCCTCGCTCTCCGACGCGCGTGCGCATCCCGTCCGGCAAGGCGTCGCCTTCAAGGGCGACGATCCGAAGCGCGGCCTCGAGGTCGCCGTCATCGGCACACGGCCGCGCCAGGCGCAGGTTGTCGGCGACTGTTCCGGCGAACAGCACAGGGCGCTGATCGACTACGGCGACCGCGCTGCGCAGCACGGGCAGCGGCAGCTCCGGCACGGCGATGCCGTCGAGCATGATGCGTCCGGCTTCCACGTCGTGCGCGCGCAGGAGCAGCGAGGCGATGGTCGACTTGCCGCTTCCGGACACGCCCACGAGGCGATACCACCCTCCGGAAGGAATCCGCAGGCGCACGTCCTCCACAGCCGGCGCGGCCGCGCCCGGGTATGAGAACGAGACGTCCTCCAGTCCGACGCTCAGAGGGTTCTCTCCCTGGAGCGGCCGCCTTCCGGAATCCGGTACCGACGGCGGCGCATCGACGACGCGCCGCACGCGATCGCATGCAGCCAGCGCGGCATCGAGCCCGCTGGCGAAATCGTCGGTACCGGCACCGCCGAGCCAGAGTCCGACGAGAACGACGACCGAGAGCAGGACCGTCCGAGCATCCCCTCCGAAGACGACGACCAGCACCATTGCAGCGCCCCACAGCAGCCGCTCGCAGATCTCGCGCACCGCGAGGACGCCGGCGATGCCCATCCGTGCCCGGCTCACGCGGGCCTCCCGGCGACGGCGGTGGTCGTTGCGCAGCTCCCGCGCTTCGAAGGCGAGCACCTCGCGGATGCCCTGCACATCGTCGGCGACGTGCACCGAGACCTCACCGCGCGCCGCCAGCTCGTCGCGGGAGGCGGCCGAGGTGCGAACCGCCGACAGGAACGGCAGCAGCTGTGCGAGCGCGAGAGGGACGGCGATGAGCAGTGCCGGCAACGCCGCGACCGTCACCGCGAACCAGCCAAGAGCGACCGCCGGTACCACCACGGCCGCGATCACCGGCGGGACGGTGTGCGCGAAGAACACCTCGATCCGGTCGATGTCGTCCGTCGCCCTGGCTGTCAGCTCCGCAGAGGCCTTGCCCGAAGTCGCGGCGGGCGCCTGCGGGATGAGGCGGCGGAACAGCAGCTCGCGCAGCCGCTGGAGCGCGGCGAACGCCACCCAGTGGCCGGAGTACTGCTCGAGGTATCGCAGCGCAGCCTTCAGAAGACTCAGCGCGATGATCGCCAGGGCGAGCGCCCAGAGCGCGATCGTCTCGCCGGATGAAACGCGCACCAGCGCGACGGCCGCGATGAACAGAACCGCGACGTTCAGCAGATCGCCCACGATCCTCGCGACGGTGGCGATGATGAGCGGCCAGAGCAGTGGACGGGTATGACGGACGAGCCAGGCGGCCAGTTCACGACGCGACGGCATCAGCGGGCTCCTTCCGGGGTGAGTTCGATCACACGATCCGCGGAGATGATGGCCGCGGGTCGATGCGCGATCATGAGAACGGTGCGGCCTTCGGCGAGGCCGTCGAGCCGGTCGAGGAAGGCTGCTTCACCGGCGAGATCGACCTGCGAAGTGGGCTCGTCCAGCACCAGGATCGGAGCGTTTCGGATGAACGCCCTGGCGATCGCGAGGCGCTGGCTCTGACCGCCCGAAACCGCGAGCCCGTGCTCGCCGACGAGCGTTTCGAGCCCGGCGGCCATCGCGCGCACCTCGGTGTCGAGACCGGCGAAGCCGAGCGCCTCCCACATGCCGCGCTCATCGATGTGCGCTTCCGCCAGACGCAGGTTGTCGGCGATGGTCCCGTGGAACAGATGGGTGCGCTGCTCTACGACGGCGATCGAACGGCGGATCAGTGCCGCCGAGGACTCCGAGGTCCGCAGGCCCGCGACCTGCACGGTTCCGGATGCCGGCGACAGCTGCGCCTGGATGAGTGCTGACACCGTGGACTTGCCGATCCCGCTCGGACCGACCAGCGCCACGCGCTCCCCCTCCTCCACAGCGAAGGAGAGGTTGCGCACCACCGGATTATCGGGCACCCATCCCGCCTCAACGTCGCGCAGGACGATCGGGGCGACATCCGCCGCGATCGCCGTTCCGCCCGAAGCGGCCGTATGCTCGGGCGACCGTTCGGGCGTGCGTGCGAGATGCGCGCCGATCGCGCGCTGCGCGGCGCGGCCCCCGATGCCGATGTAGAAGAACTGTCCCACGAGATCGACCGGCCGGATCACGAGCAGCGTGCACAGCACGACTGCGAGCCCCTGCCCGACCGTGAGCGCCGTGTCGTGGACGTGGGCAACAGACATCAGCACGGCGATGAGGACGATGCCGAGCGAGACCGCGGCATCCATCACCAGGATGATGATCTGGTTGGCTGCGAGCACACGCATCAGGCCCCGGCGGTGACGCTCGCCCTGCGCTGCCAGCTCCGCTTCGGCGCGTTGTGCGGCGCCCGCTGCGACAAGGGTGCCGAGACCCTGGACGTTCTGCAGGAACTGGGCGGCCAGCCGCCCGCGCTGGCGTCTGTTCTCCGCCCCGGAGGTCTTCGATGCCCGCTGTGCGATCCCGATGAGTGCAGGCACCAGCAGCACGAGCACGAGCAGCACCACGGCGATGAGCGGATCGAGGAAGATCCCGATGATGCCCACCACCAGGAAGGGCGTCGTGAAGGCTCCCAGCGTCGGACCGAGGAACGCGGCACGGTAACGAGCCGTGCGCTCCACCGCGCCCGTGGCCAGCGACAGCAGCTCGCCGGATGGCGGCGCCGCGCGGACGCCGCCGTCGAAGAGCCCATCCAGGATCCCGGCCCGCAGCATCCGCTCGGCACGATCCTGAGCGTGCGCGGTCAGGATCGGGATGCTGCCTGACAGCACCGCGACCGGTACGACGGCCGCAGCTATGACGATGACCGCTGGCCGGACGTCCTCCCCTGCTGCGAGCGCGTCCACAGCTGCGCCCACGACGATGAACACCGCGGCGAGCGCGAGGGTCTGCAACCAGGCGAGGACGACGGAGAGCGCCGTCGTGTGCCGGGGAACCGACGCGCGGATCAGCGGATGCAGCGAACCGCTCACTCGGCGAGTTCCGGGTGCAGCCACGCCAGCACCGCGGCGCTCCCCGATACGACCTCACGTCCGGCGAGGCCATAGACGTCACGTCCCAGGAACACCTCCACACGCCCTTCCTGCACTGCCGGCAGCGCCGCAACTGCTGGATTGCCCAGAACGGCGTCGAACGACGACTCGCCCTTTCCTGTGACATCGACCAGCATGATCGCATCCGGGTTCGCGGCGACGAGCTGTTCGGGCTGAATCGGCATGGTCTGAGTGATCCCGATCTGCTCGGCGACGTTGCTGCCGCCACCGTTCGCGACCAGCTCCGCGACGAGGGATGATCCCGCGTTGATGAACGGCACCTGCGCCTGGTTGCTGAGGATCGCGACGGTCGGCACGGAATCTGCCTGCGCCGATCGGGCGCGGATGCCGGCCAGCCCGTCCTCGATCTCAGCTGCGACCGCTTTCGCCTCCTCTGTGGCGCCGATGGTCTGGCCGATGAGATCGAGATTTTCGATCACGGCATCCGACGAGGACCATCCGTTCGTCAGGGTGAGCACGGGAACGCCCGTCGCGCTGAGCACATCCGAGGCATCCTGCTCACCGGTATGGCGGGCGGTGACCACGATGAGATCGGGGTCCCACGCGAGCACCTGCTCGGGTTCGGGACTGTTCTCGCCGGCGATCACGTTCTCGACGGCGGCCATCTCGTCCGCGTACGGGTTCAGCGCGGAGTTCGCGGCACCGGAGGGGATGGCGATGATGCGATCTGCGGCACCGAGTTCATGCAGGGCGATCGCCGCATCGGACGACAGCGCGACGATACGCTGCGGCTCTTCGTCGATCACGAGTGGACCATCGACACCCGGAACCTGCAGCGTCACGGGGAACGCCGTGGTGCCGGGGTCCGTATCCTCCGGTGCGGCAGGACCCGCGGAGCAAGCACCGAGGGTCAGCGCGAGCGCCGCGGTGACGGAGAGGACGGAGAGCGAACGGAGGTGTTTCATGGGTGCCTTCCTATGGCATCGGAGGTGTTCTCGTTCACCGGCGTGCGGATCCCGAGCGGGTGGATGTGCGGATAGCCGAACTCATCGGAGCGAACCTGGGCGTAGATGCGGTACACCTCGGCGAGGAATTCAGCGGTGAAGATCTCATGAGGCGTTCCCAGCGCGCGGACCCCGCCGTCGTGGACGACGGCGATCCGGTCGCACCGTCGTGACGCCTCGTTCAGGTCGTGCAGCACGATGCCGATTCCGATCCCCGCGTCCGCCTGGGATCGCAGTACGTCGAACACGCGCAGCTGGTGGCGCACGTCCAGGGCCGAGGTCGGCTCGTCGAGCAGCAGATAGCTCGCCCGCTGGGCGAGGGCACGCGCGATCTGAACGAGCTGTCGCTCCCCTCCGGAGAGAGCTGCCACCGGACGATCCGCGAGTGCGGAGGCACCGGCGGATTCGAGCGCCGCTTCGACGGCGAGGCTATCGGCGCCCGTCACCGGCGCGAACCTGTGCCGGCGCGCGTAGCGTCCGAGCAGAACCAGGTCGCGCACCGAGAGGTCATGCGCGGCGGCCGAGTCCTGCGCCACCATCGCGATACGCTCGGCGCGTTCGCGCGGACGCATGCCCTTCAGCGGGCGACCGTCGACGTGCACATCGCCGCGGGAAGGCGCGATGAGACCTGCGATCGCGCGGAGCAATGTGCTCTTGCCCGCGCCGTTCGGACCGATGATCCCGAGGAGCTCTCCGGGGTGCAGCTCGAGCGTCGCGTCGCGGAGGATCGGCAAATCCCCCAGTGCCACCTCGAGACGGTCGACGCGCAGCGTCATGACGACCGCCGTGAGTGTCTGGTTCGCAGGACGAGCGCGAAGAACAGAGGCGATCCTACGAGCGCCGTCACGATGCCGGTCTGCCAGGATGTGCCCGCCGGTGACAGACGTGCGATGGTGTCGGCGACGAGGAGGAACAGAGCGCCGAGGAGCGCGGCCCCTGGCAGCAGCAGCCGATGGTCGCTGCCGATGAGCATGCGCACGATGTGCGGCGCGACGAGTCCGACGAACCCGATCACCCCGGTGACCGCGACGATGCTCCCGACCAGCACTGATGTCAGCACGAGGATCACCATCCGGACCCGGGAGACGTCGACGCCCATGGACCGGGCCGTCTCGTCACCCAGCAGGAGAGCGTTGAGTTCGCGCGACAGCGCGAGTAGCAGCAGAACCGCGACGGCGACCGGAATCACGACGAGCGCGACATCCTGCCAGTTCGCAGCAGTCAGATCTCCCTGCAGCCAGAACATCGCCCCGCGGACGGTCTGGGAGTCCTCGGCGTTGGCGACGATGGCGCCGGTGAGTGCTCCGCAGAACGCGTTCAGCGCGATGCCCAGGAGCAGGACCGTCGTGATCCCGCGTTCACGGGAGAGCATCGCCACGGCCTGGATGACCAGAAGCACTGCCATGGCTCCGGCGAAGGCCGCGGTCGGCAGCGTCCACGGGCCGAGCACCGAGACGCCCAGCACGAGCACGACCACGGCGCCGACCGCTGCCCCACTTGCGACGCCGGTGACTCCTGGATCGGCCAGCGGATTGCGGAAGTACGCCTGCATCGCCGCGCCCGCCACCGCCAGCCCCGCGCCCGCAAGCAGCGCCAGCACCGCGCGCGGCAGACGCACCTCCGTCACCACCAGCGCGTTCGGAACTGCGGAGCTGCGGCCGAGCGCGGCATCTCGCAGCGCCAGCATCGTGTCGGTGGGGGCGATCGCGACGGGGCCGACGCCGAGCGCAAGCACGAAGGCGACAGCCAGCGTCGCACCCAGCACCACCAAGAGGCCGAGCCGCCGTCTGCGCCGCGGTGCGACTGGTGCCGTACGCGCCGATACGGCGATGGCGGATGACGGGGGCACGGGAGATCCTCACTGCGCGATCGGGGGTGACCCCACCGTATCGATAATGAGAATCGTTCTCAACTCGAGGGAATGCGCGTCTCATTCCTCCGCCCGACCGTCGCTCAGATCAGGACAGCGAGAACTCCTCCGCCGCACCGGCGCGCAGACGCTCCGCCGCCAGCTCTTCCGCAGCCGCGAGCGGTGTGATGCCGCGCTCCTCGGCGTCGGCGAGGATGCGACGCACTGTGTCGCCGATCTGCGCGACGCGATCCATGATCTCGGTCCGCGTGCCCACCTGCTTCGCCTCCTGGTCCAGGTAGATCACACCGCCGGCGTTGACGACGAAGTCCGGCGCGTACAGGATGCCGCGGGCGGCCAGGCGCTCGGCGCCGCTGTGCGATGCGAGCGGGTTGTTGGCCGGACCGCAGACCGCCGCGGTGTCCAGCGCGTCGATCACTTCATCGGTCAGCAGTCCCCCGATGCCAGCGGGGACGAACACGTCCGCGGGCAGCAGATGCTCGGTCCCGGGCCCGACCCAGGTCGCACCGAGCTCACCGGCGAGTTGCCGTCGAGCGGGATTCACGTCGGTCACGGTCAGCACGGCGCCTTCGTCCGCCAGGCGCACGGCGAGACGCCCACCGACCTGTCCGAGGCCGGAGATCGTGATCCGGCGGCCGGCGACATCCGCACTCCCGGTCGTGCGCTCCAGAACGGCACGCAGGGATTCGTAGACGCCCAGGCTCGTGGGACCGGCCGGCTCGCCGGACCCGCCGGCAGCATCCGGAAGCCCCACCACGTGCGCGGTGCGCTCGGCGACGACGGCCATGTCGTCCATGGTCGAACCGACGTCCTCCGCCGTGCGGTACAGACCCCCGAACGACTCGACCGCATCGCCGAGGTCGAGGAAGGCATCCCGGCGACGTTCGGCATCGAGAACCGTACCCTCGTCGAGCCCGATGACGGACTTTCCGCCGCCGGCGTCCAAACCTGCGGTCGCGTTCTTCAGCGTCATCGCGGCTGACAGCCGCAGAGCATCACCCAGCGCGTCACTCCAGTGCGGGTACGTCCAGAGCCTGGCGCCTCCCAGCGCGGAGCCGAGAACGGACGAGTGCAGAGCGACGGCGATGAGCAGTCCGCTCCGACGTCCCGTGATCACCTCCACGCGTTCGTGCGTGAACTCGGGCAGGGGCATCGTGTGCGTCATCGCATCCTCTTTCGGCAGGCCTTGTGGGCATGGCTGTGGGTGCCGTGTTGTCGCGGCATCCACCACCATTGCACCACCGGGCCCGCCTTTCGGCAAGGACCTGCCGGTCTCAGCGCTGGCGCTTCTCCCGCACCCGCATGTTGATCACGATCGGCGTGCCCTCGAACTCGTACACCTCGCGCAGGCGGCGCTGGATGAACCGCCGGTAGCCGGGGTCGAGGAAACCGGTCGTGAACAGCACGAACGTCGGCGGACGCGTCGACGCCTGCGTGCCGAACAGGATGCGCGGCTGCTTGCCGCCCCGCAGCGGATGCGGATTCTCGGCGACGAGCTCCGAGATGAAGGCGTTGAACTTGCCGGTGGGGATACGGCGATCCCAGTTCTCCAGCGCCGTCTCCAGAGCCGGGACGAGCTTGTCGAAGTGGCGGCCGGTCTTGGCCGAGATGTTCACCCGGGGCGCCCACGCCACATGCGCGAGGTCTTGCTCGATCTCACGCTCGAGGTAACGACGACGATCGGCGTTCTCGAGATCGATGTCGTTCAGGCGGTCCCACTTGTTGAACGCGAGCACGAGCGCACGACCCGACTCGAGCACCAGGTCGATGATCCGAACGTCCTGCTCGCTGATCGTCTCCGAGACGTCGAGGACGACGACGGCGACTTCGGCCTTCTCCAGTGCCGCAGACGTGCGCAACGATGCATAGAAATCGGCCCCCTGCTGCAGATGCACCCGGCGCCGGATCCCGGCCGTGTCGACCAGGCGCCACAGCTTCCCGCCCAGCTCGACGATCTCATCGACCGGGTCGCGCGTGGTACCGGCGAGATCGTTGACGACGACGCGCGCCTCACCTGCGGCCTTGTTCAGCAGTGAAGACTTGCCGACGTTCGGGCGGCCCAGGATCGCGACGCGGCGCGGGCCGCCCACCTCGTACTTCGCGACAGCCGAGACGCTCGGGAGCTTCTCGAGCACGGCATCGAGGAGATCCGCGACCCCGCGACCGTGCACGGCGGAGGTCGGGTACGGCTCACCGAGACCGAGATTCCAGAGCGCCGCGGCCTCGGGCTCCTGGCGGGTGTCATCGATCTTGTTGGCGACGAGGAACACCGGCTTGCCGCTCTTGCGCAGCAGCTTCACGACGTGCTCGTCCGTGGAAGTGGCCCCCACCATGGCATCGACGACGAACAGCACGATGTCGGCCAGATCGATGGCGACCTCGGCCTGCGCGGCGACCGAACGATCGATGCCCTTGGCATCCGGCTCCCAGCCGCCGGTGTCGACGAGTGAGAACCGCCGGTCGTTCCACTCGGCCTTGTAGGTGACGCGGTCGCGAGTGACACCTGGGGTGTCCTCCACGACGGCCTCGCGGCGGCCCAGGATGCGGTTCACGAGTGCGGACTTGCCCACGTTCGGTCGTCCGACGATGGCCACGACCGGCAGGGCGGGCAGGAACTCGACTCCGCCCTCGCCCACCGCGAGCCCGGCCAGCAGGGCTGCGTCTTCCTCATCGAGGTCGTATTCTGCCAGTCCCGCGCGCAGAGCCTCGGCGCGCTTCTCGGCGAGCTGCTCATCGAGCTCGTCCATCTTCTCGGCGAGGTGGTCAGTGCCGCCTTCGTACTCGGCGCCATCTTCGTAGCTGTCTTCAGCGGCCATGTTCCGCTCCTTGCTTTCGGTCGATCACCGCGAGTACGGCGTCGATGGTCTGGGGAAAATCGAGGTGGGTGCTGTCGACGACTTCGACGCCCTCTGCGGCGTTGAGGAAGTCGACGACTGCGCTGTCCGAGGCGTCACGCCTGTGCAGCGCCTCCGCCACGGCTGCCGCATTCTCACCGGCGAGTTCGCCGGCACGGCGGGCGGCCCGCACCTCGGGGGCTGCGGTGAGCAGGATGCGCACCGCGGCGTCGGGGGCGACGACGGTAGTGATGTCGCGTCCTTCGACGACGACGGCCGGATGCGGGGCGTTCGCCACCAGCGACCGGAAGAAGATGTTCACCTGCTCGCGCACGGAAGGAACCCGTGCGACACCGCTGACGGCGCTCGAAACGCGCGGTTCGCGGATCGCCGTGGTGACGTCGGCGTCTCCGACAGCCACCGTGCGATCATCCGGGTCGAGCCCGAGTCGAAGATCGAAATCGGATGCCGCGGCGATGACAGCCTCGGGATCATTCGTATCGGCGCCACTCTCGAGCATCGACCAGGCGAGCGCGCGGTAAGCGGCACCGGTGTCGAGCAGGCCGTAGCCGCGCTGTCGTGCGATGGCCTTGGCGACGCTGGACTTCCCGGAACCCGCCGGGCCGTCGATCGCGATAAAACTACTCATTGGTCGCACCCGCAATCCGCCATCCGCGTTCCCGCAGTCCTTCCACAGCGCCCAGCAGCGCAGCCGGTGCCACGCTGATCTCGGCAAGGCCGAACTGTGCGCCCGGCGAATGCTCCAGGCGCAGGTCCTCGACGTTCACACCCAGCTCGCCCAGTTCTCCGAAGAGTCTTCCGAGCTGGCCGGAGGTATCGTCGACCATCACGACGAGCTGTTCGAACCGGCGGTTCTGGCCGTGCTTTCCCGGCAGACGCTCGACACCGTCGTTGCCCTGGCGAATCGTCTCGGCGACGACCCGGCGCGCGCCTGGAGCCGTCGGAGCTCGCAGGGCATCCGAAACCGTCTTCAGGTCGGCGGCGAGCTCGTCAAGCACCTCGACGACAGGTTCGGCGTTTGCTCCGAGGATCTGCACCCACAGTTCAGGAGCGGATGCCGCGATGCGCGTCGTATCGCGCACACCCTGTCCCGCGAGCCGCAGCGCGTCCTCATCAGCACCCGCCAAGCGCGCGGCGAGAAGACTCGCGACCACTTGCGGCACGTGCGAGGTGAGCGCGACCGAACGGTCATGCTCCTCGGGTGTCATCTCCAGCGGCATCGCCCCGACATCCAGCGCGAGGTCCTCGACCAGAGCGAGGTCTGCTGCCCGGGTCTCCTCGTCGCGACAGACGACCCACGGGCGTCCGATGAACAGATCGGCCCGTGCCGAGATCGCTCCCCCGCGCTCACGGCCGGCGAGCGGATGCGAGCCGATGTAGCGGGTAGTGTCGACGCTGCGCTCGACGAGCGCCCGGTACGGTTCGAGCTTCACGCTCGCGACGTCCGTAACGACGGCATCCGGAAAACGTGCGAGTTCAGCCTCGATGACGTCGGCGGTGACATCCGGCGGCACGGACACGACGACAAGCCGTGGGGCGTCGTCTTCGCGTGCTGCGCGTCCTGCGCCGTAATCGATTGCCAGCCGCAGCTGCGCCGGCGACGTGTCGGCGAGAACGACGTCGATGCCCTTCGCGCTCAGCGCGTGGCCGATGCTCGCACCGAGCAACCCTGCACCGACGATGCGGACCGTCCCCGAAAGCCGCGGCGCGTTGCCGTGACCATGGGTTCTGGCGGTTTCGCTCACTCGGTCTCCTGGGCATCTCCCGGCGCAGCGTCCGCAGGGGCATCGTGGCGCGCGAGAGTCAACAGCGCACCACGTTCGATTTTACTCAGTTCCCGGGTCTTTCCCGCCGGGAGGGTTCCCAGGTGGAGCGGACCGAACTGACGACGCACGAGTTCGGTGACCGGATGCCCCACCGCGGCGAGCATCCGACGCACGATCCGGTTGCGACCGGAGTGCAGGGTGAGCTCGACCAGGCTGGACGGACTCGCGCCATTCGAAGCATCCAGCAGTCGCGCCTTGTCCGCCTTGATGAAGCCGTCCTCGAGCTCGAACCCGCGGGTGAGCTTGGCGATCGTCTGCGCGGCGACGGTTCCCTCGACCTTGGCGATGTAGACCTTGGTGACTCCGAAGGACGGGTGAGCGAGCACGTGCGCGAGCGCACCGTCGTTGGTGAGGATGAGCAGGCCGCTGGTCTCGGCATCCAATCGCCCGACGTTGTAGAGACGCTCCTCGTAGTCCTCGGTATAGCGACGCAGATCCGGTCGTCCGTTCTCGTCCTTCATCGTGCTGACGACACCTGTGGGCTTGTTGAGCATGACATATCGCTTGGATACGTCGAGCTGGATCGCCGTGCCATCGACATCGACGAGATCGGTCTCGGGGTCGATACGGCGGCCGAGTTCTTCGACGACGATGCCGTTGACGCGGATACGTCCCTCGACGATGTACTGCTCGACGACCCGGCGCGATGCGACCCCTGCCGCGGCGAGCACTTTCTGGAGCCGTACGCCCTCGGGCGCAGCCGCTGCCTCGATTGCTGAGTCGTTCGGGGTGTCATTCATCTGATTGTTCCTTCGTCGAATCCGTCGGCGCCGTCATCGAGCAGCGGCGAGATCGGCGGCAGCTCGTCGAGCGAGTTGATGCCGAGGTTCTGCAGCAGTGCGTCCGTGGTGCCGTAGTTGATGGCGCCGGTCTCCGAATCGGCGAACAGTTCCGTGATGAGTCCACGGGCGAGCAGCGTGCGCACGACCGAGTCGACGTTCACCGCACGGATGGATGCCACCTGGCTGCGCGTGACCGGCTGCTTGTATGCGATGACAGCAAGGGTCTCAAGCGCCGCCTGCGACAGCCGCGCGGGGGCCTGCCCGCCGACGAATTCGGCGACAAGGCCATCGTGATCGTCACGCACGTACAGTCGCCAGCCATCACCGACCTCACGCAGCTCGAACCCGCGCCGGGGACCCGCACCGTTGCCGTCGTAGTCGTCGACGAGGCGCTCGATCGCCTGCCTGACGGCGGGCACGGGGGCACCGACCGCCGCAGCGAGTGCGACGAGTCCGAGCGGCTCATCGATGATGAGCAGAATCGCCTCGATCTTCTCGGTAAGCGGGGTCTCCATCACGGAGCCCGTCGACGTGTCATCAGTCAGAGAAGTCTCATCGGTCATAGTCGGCTCCCAGGGTCGCAAGAGTCTCATCCGACCAGGAGTCGGCTGCCCAGCGCAGCGTCAGCTCGCCGAGCGGTTCCAGTTGTTCGAAGGACAGCGCCGCGTGGCGGTACAGCTCGAGCACCGAGATGAACCGTGCCACGACGATTCCCGGTTCGGTAGTGCCGGCGACGAGTTCGCGAAACGTGAGCGATTCGGCGTTCCGCAGCAGCGTGACGACGATCGCCGCCTGTTCACGGATGCTGACGAGCGGCGCATGCAGGTGATCGAGGCCGACGTTGGGGAGTTCCTTCGGCGCGAACGCGAGCAGTGCGAGGGCAGCGAAATCATCGACACTGAGGGTCCAGACCAGATCGGGGGTCTGCCGGCGGTGCTTCTCGTCGAGGCGGACGGCGCGGGTATGGCGTCGGTCCTCACGCTGCAGGCACCGCGAGAACCAGGCGGAGACCTCTTTGAACGCGCGGTACTGCAGCAGCCGGGCGAACAGCAGGTCGCGGGCTTCGAGCAGAGCCACGGAGTCAGCGTCGACGAGTTCGCCCTGAGGGAGAAGGCCTGCGACCTTCATATCGAGCAGCGTCGCCGCTACCACCAGGAACTCGGATGCCTGGTCGAGCTCCTCATCGTCCTCGAGCTCCTTCAGGTATGAGATGAACTCGTTCGTCACGGCGCTGAGCGAGACCTCGGTGATGTCCATCTCATGCTTGGAGATGAGGTTCAGCAGCAGGTCGAACGGGCCGTCGAAGTTCGTCAGCGAGACGCGGAACCCTTCGGCCCCTGAGCCTGTCGAAGGGTCAGGGACTGCTTCGGCAATCTCTTCGTCAGGCGACGGCGCCACGGGCGACCAGCTCCCGGGCCAGTCGCAGGTACGCCTGGGCGGCGGCATGCTCCGGCGCGAACTCGGTGATGGGAACCCCCGACACCGATGCATCGGGGAACTTCACGGTGCGGCCGATCACGGTTTCGAGCACGTCATCGCCGAAGGCCTCGACGACTCGCTCGAGCACTTCGCGCGAGTGCAGGGTGCGCGCGTCGTACATCGTGGCGAGGAGTCCGTCGAGCGTGATGGCGGGGTTCAGCCGGTCGCGCACCTTCTCGATCGTCTCGATGAGCAGCGCGACGCCGCGCAGGGCGAAGAACTCGCACTCCAGCGGAATGAGCACGCCGTGGCTGGCGGTGAGCGCGTTGACGGTCAGCAGCCCGAGCGAGGGCTGGCAGTCGATGAGGATGACGTCGTACTCCCCTGCCACCTGGCGGAGAACGCGGGCGAGGATGGTCTCGCGGGCGACCTCGTTGACGAGGTGCACTTCTGCTGCCGACAGGTCGATGTTCGCGGGAAGGACATCGAGCCCTGGGGTCGCCGACTTCACGATCACTTCGTGCGCGTCGCGCTTGGTGTCCAGCAGCAGGTCGTAGATGGTGGGCACATCGTGGGTCGGGATGCCCAGACCGGCAGAGAGCGCGCCCTGCGGGTCGAAGTCGACGGCGAGCACCTTGCGGCCGTACTCGGCAAGGGACGCAGCGAGATTGATCGACGTGGTCGTCTTGCCGACGCCGCCCTTCTGATTGCACAGCGCGATGATGCGTGCGGGGCCGTGCGAGTCGAGCGGGGCGGGAATCGCGAACCCATGGTACGGGCGCCCGGTGGGCCCCATGAGGGTGTCGTCGACCTGGGACTTCTTGCCCTTGGTCTTCGTCGCGTTCTGAACCACCGAATCTCCTGCTTCTCTCATGCTTGCTCGATTCTAGCTATTCGCCCGCGAATCCGCCTGTTCTCGGCCCGGCGATCCCCCATACCCCTCACCGCGCGCGTCACCGCGCGCGCGGATGAGACGTCGCGTAGATGTCGCGCAGCGTATCGACCGAGACGTGCGTGTAGATCTGGGTGGTGGCTACTGAGGCGTGGCCGAGCAGCTCCTGCACCACCCGTACATCCGCGCCTCCCTGCAGCAGATGGGTGGCGAAGGAGTGTCTCAGGGTGTGCGGGGAGACCTCCGCCGTGATCTGTGCGCGTTCCGCGGCCGCGCGGATCACCAGCCATGCACTCTGGCGCGACAGCGGGGCGCCCCGTGCGCCGAGGAACAGGCGCGCGGATGCTTTGCCTTTCGCCGCGAGGGCTGGTCGCACCCGTGTGAGGTAGGCATCGACGGCATCCCGTGCGAATGACCCGATCGGAACGATGCGCTCCTTGGAGCCTTTCCCGTACAGGCGCAGCACATCGCCGTGCGCGAGATCATCGACGTCGAGACCAACCGCCTCGGACACGCGTGCACCTGTCGCGTAGAGCAGCTCGAGCAGTGCACGATCGCGGATGCCGAGCGGCTCCTCCGAAGAAGGTGCGGCGAGCAGCTGCTCGACCTGATCGATCGTCAGTGCTTTCGGCAGTCGCTGCGGCATCTTGGGCGGTCGCAGCCGTCCCGTGGGGTCCTCGACTTCAATGCCCTCCCGCACGAGGAACCGGTGCAGTCCGCGTACGGATGACTGCAGCCGAGCAAGACTCGTCGCGGCGGGGACGGGCACCATCGCTGACCGATCAGCGATGAACCGACTGATGATCGCGCCGGTCACCGCGGTCGTGTCATCGATCCCGGCATCCGTCAGCCACTCCAGATAGACCGCGAGATCTCGGCGATAGGCACCGACCGTGTGTTCGGACAGTCCGCGCTCGATCGTCGTATGCCGCAGATAGGCGTCGATCGCACGGTCCAGACGCATGGCTACTGCCGCAGGCTCCGCTCGGCTGCCAGAACGCCGATGCTCAGGATGCCGTTGTGCAGGCGTCCGTCAAGGACGGCGTCGACGGCATCCGACAGCGGAACCCACTCGACGCGGATGTCTGCTTCTTCGTCCTCACGCGCAAAAGCGACCGGTGCCGCCTCAATGCCTGTGGCGAGATAGATGCGGATCATTTCGCTGTTGCCGCCCGGCGTCGTCCACGTCGAGGTCAGCAATCGCCACTCGCGAGCGGTGATGTCGGCCTCCTCAGCGAGCTCGCGCTGCGCGGCGGTCAGCGGATCCTCCCCGGCGATATCGAGGAGACCGGCGGGCAGCTCCCAGTCCCGATGACGGATCGGATGCCGGTATTGCTGGATCAGCAGCACGCGACCCTGATCGTCGAGGGCGAGAACGGCGACCGCACCGGTGTGCGCGACGTACTCGCGCGTGATCTCCCCATCGCCGTAGGCGACGCGGTCGGAGCGAACGTTCCACACCCACCCCTTGTAGACGACGTCGCTCTGGATGACTTCCGGTTCGAACGGCTCGTCCCGCAGAACCTCACTCATCGTCGGAGACGTCGAACAGCTCACTGGAACGGTGCCGCTCGATCGCTGCACCGATGAGTCCACGGAACAGCGGGTGCGGGTCCGTCGGACGTGAACGCAGCTCGGGGTGCGCCTGGGTGGCGATGTAGTACGGGTGCACGTCGCGGGGCAGCTCGACGAACTCGACGAGATCGAGTTCGGGGTTCAGTCCCGAGAACACGAGTCCCGCCTCGGCCAGACGCGGACGGTAAGCGTTGTTGACCTCGTAGCGGTGACGGTGGCGCTCCGAGATCTCGGTGGTGCCGTAGACCTCGGCTGCTAGCGATCCCTCCGCGAGGGCTGCCTGGTAGAGACCGAGGCGCATGGTGCCGCCGAGGTCACCGCCATCGAGGATGTCGACCTGCTCGGCCATCGTTGCGATGACGGGCTCGGCGGTGTCGGGGTCGAACTCGCTCGAGGAAGCACCGGTGATACCCGCCATGTTGCGGCCGTACTCGATCACCATGCACTGCAGTCCGAGGCACAGTCCGAGCGTGGGGATGCCCTGCTCGCGGGCGAACTTCAGTGCGCCCAGCTTGCCTTCGATTCCGCGGATGCCGAACCCGCCGGGGACGCAGATTCCATCGAGATCGCCGAGGGCCTTGGCAGCGCCCTCGGGCGTCTCGCACGAGTCGGACGGGATCCACCGGATGATGACATGTGCCTCGTGGGCGAAGCCGCCGGCGCGGAGCGCCTCGGTCACCGACAGGTAAGCGTCCGGCAGGTCGATGTACTTGCCGACCAGGCCGATCGTGACCTCGTGCTTCGGGTTGTGGACCGCCTGCAGCACCTTCTGCCAACGCGACCAGTCGACCTCGGGCGCAGCCTTCACGTCGAGGCCGAGCCTGCGCACGATGTAGGAGTCCAGCCCCTGATCGTTCAGCGTCGAGGGAATGTCGTAGATGCTCGGCAGATCGACGGTGTTGATCACGCCTTCGGCGTCGACGTCGCACATCAGGGCGATCTTCGCGCGGTTGGATTCGCTGACGGGGCGGTCGCTGCGCAGCACCAGCGCGTCCGGCTGGATGCCGACCTGGCGCAGCGCTGCCACCGAGTGCTGGGTGGGCTTGGTCTTCTGCTCGCCGGATGCGCCCATGAACGGCACGAGTGAGACGTGCACGAAGAAGACGCTGTCGCGGCCGAGCTCATGACGCAGCTGGCGTGCGGACTCGAGGAACGGCTGAGATTCGATGTCGCCGACCGTGCCGCCGACCTCGGTGATGATGACGTCGGGACGGGGCTCTTCCGTGGCCTGCAGGCGCATGCGACGTTTGATCTCGTCGGTGATGTGCGGGATGACCTGCACGGTGTCGCCGAGGTACTCGCCGCGTCGCTCCTTGGCGATCACCTGCGAGTAGATCTGCCCGGTGGTGACGTTCGCCGCCTGAGACAGATTGATGTCGAGGAATCGCTCGTAGTGTCCGATGTCGAGATCGGTCTCCGCACCGTCGTCGGTGACGAACACCTCACCGTGCTGGAACGGGTTCATGGTGCCCGGATCCACGTTCAGATACGGGTCGAGCTTCTGCATGACCACGCGCAATCCGCGGGCAGTCAGCAGGTTGCCGAGGCTGGCTGCTGTCAGGCCCTTGCCCAACGAAGAAACGACACCACCAGTCACAAAGATGTGTTTGGTCGTGTCGTTTTCGGGCCCCGCTTCAGAAGAGTTCATCACGGGCTTCGATCCTAACAGTTGGTGGGACCGCGAGGCTGAGAAGTTCGCGGGCATGGGTGAGGGCAGCATCCGAATCTGCGAGTCCGGAAAGCAGGCGCGCCATTTCCGCCTCGCGGTCGTTTCCCGAAAGGCGCCGGACATTCGACGCGGTGACAGCGCCGTCGTTGGACTTCACGACAGAGAGATGATTCGACGCGAACGCGGCGACCTGAGCCAGGTGCGTCACGGCAATCACCTGCGACGACTCCGCGAGCCGGGCGAGTCGCCGGCCCACTTCGATCGCCGCGGCGCCGCCGATGCCGGCATCCACTTCGTCGAAGACGAACGTCGGGACCGGATCGGTACCTGCGATGACGACCTCGATCGCGAGCATGACGCGCGAGAGCTCACCGCCCGATGCGCTCTTGGCGACAGAGCGAGGCTCGGCGCCGGGATGCGGGGCGAGCAGGATCGCGACATCGTCACGGCCGTGGGTACTCGCGGTTCCGTCGCGAACGGCGACTTCGAGGCGCGCATCCGGCATCGCGAGTGCGTGCAGTTCTGCCGTGACAGCAGCCCCCAGTCGCTCTGCTGCCTCGGCGCGCACTGCGGTCAGGGCGGATGCTGCCTCATCGAGCTCGGCACGCGCCGCATCGCGCTCGGCCTGTAGTCGTTCGATCCGGTCGCCGTCGTCATCGAGCTCGGCCAGGCGTGTGGGCGCAGAGCGCCACAGCGCCAGAGTCTCATCCAGCGATCCGTGCGCGCGGATCAGCGTCGTCAGCGCCGCACGACGCTCTTCGACCGCGGCGAGCTCGTGCGGTCCGCTCTCGTCGAGGTCGGCGAGATACGCCGACAGCCGCACCGACAGATCCTCGAGACGGTACCCGACATCGGCGATGCCCTCCGCGATCTCGACGAGCTCGGGATCTGTGAGCCGATCGAGTTGGCGACGGGCCTCAGCGACGAGCACGGACGCGTCGGGCTCGCCCTCTTCGCTGGAGATCGCGTTGCGCGCCAGGGATGCCGCGAGCCGAAGCTCCTCTGCATTGGCGAGACGCTCTGCACGCTCGGCGAGGACGATGTCCTCGCCGTCTTCCGGAGCGGTCGCCTCGATCAGTGCCAGCGCTTCGCGCAGCTGCCCGGCTTCTTCAGCCCGACGGTCGCGATTCTCAGCGAGATCAGTGATCTCGGCGTCGAGTTCGCGCCAGCGCGTGAATGCCGCTGTGTAGGACTCCAGCGCCCGCGCGACCGGCGCACCACCGAAACGGTCCAACGCATCGCGCTGCGCGGCAGCCGAACGCAACCGCAGCTGCTCGGACTGCCCATGCACGACGACGAGCTCGTCGGCCAATGCCGACAGCACACCGGCCGGGGCTGCACGCCCTCCGACACTCGCCCGGCTGCGCCCTTCGGCGCTGAGCGTGCGGGAGACGTACAGCTCGCCCTGCGCCGCATCGGAGTCGGCTGAGCCGAACCCCTCGATCTCTCCCCCGGCATCCGTGACGATGTCGGCGATGGGACCGCGGGTGGGCACGATCCAGACGCCGGCGACGGATGCCTGGCTCGCGCCTGCGCGCACAGCGCCGGAGTCCGCGCGCTGGCCGAGCAGAAGCCCGAGTCCGGTGACGACCATGGTCTTGCCGGCTCCCGTCTCACCGGTGATCGCTGTGAAGCCGGGACCGAGGGGCAGCACCGCGTCGTCGATGACGCCGAGGCCCTGCATCCGCATCTCCTCGATCACGCCGGCGCTCCCCCGGAGGCTCCGCGCCAGCCGGCGACCGGCAGCTGGAACTTGCGCACCAGGCGATCGGTGAACGCGGTCGGGTGCAGCCGCGCCAGGCGCACGGGGCGCGACGAGCGTCGGACGATGACCCTGGCACCGGGTGGCAGTTCGTGCGAGCGGCGACCGTCGCACCAGAGGATGCCGGTGCCCGAAGTGCGCTCGAGCATTTCGATAGCCACTGAGGCATCGGGGCTGACCACGAGCGGACGCGCGAAGAGCGCATGTGCGGAAAGCGGGATCACGGCAATCGCCTCGACGCTCGGCCAGATGACTGGCCCTCCGGCAGAGAAGTTGTAGGCCGTCGATCCGGTCGGGGTGGAGATCACCATGCCGTCGCACCCGTAGCTGGAGAGCGGGCGGCCGTCGATCTCGACGACGACCTCGATCATGCGCTCGCGGCTCGCCTTCTCGACTGTCGCCTCATTCAGCGCCCAGGTCTCGAAGACGACTGCGCCCGTAGCATCCTTGACCCGCACGGCGAGGGCGAGACGCTCCTCGACGATGTAGTCGCGGGCGATGACGCGTTCCACGGCATCGTCCATGGCATCGCGTTCAATTTCGGCGAGGAAGCCGACGTGGCCCATGTTGATTCCGAGTACCGGCGCACTGTTCACACCGCGGACGAGCTCGGCCGCGCGCAGGATCGTGCCGTCTCCGCCGAGAACGATTCCCAACTCCAGATCTTCGACGTCGACGTCATCGCCGAGAGCGTCGACCTCGGAGAATTCCTGATCGACGGCTGACAGGTCGGCGCGATCGTCGATGGAGAGCACTGGACGTGCGCCGGCGCTGCGCAGCAGGTCGATGACGCGGCGCGCTGCAGCGACGGTGTCGTCCCGGCCGGCATGGGCGACGACCAGAATGTTGCGCTCGTTCATCGTCCTCCTACCAGCTCGTTGATGCGTCCTGTCCATTCTGTCGGATTGCTCCCGCGCCCGGGCGCCATGTGGACGAGGAATTCTGCGTTTCCGTGCGTGCCGAGGATCGGCGACGCGGTGATGCCCAGCATTCCGAGCCCGGCATCCCAGCCGTTCCAGACGACACGGCTGACGGCGTCTGCGCGCGTCGCCGGATCGGTGACGAGTCCGCCTCTGACCGCTGTGCGGCCGACTTCGAACTGCGGTTTTACGAGCAGCACGATATCGGCATCGGATGCCGCGACCGCAGCGACCGCGGGCAGGACGAGTTCCAGGGAGATGAACGACAGATCACCGACGATGAGATCGGGCGCCTCGGTTTCGCCAGTCGCTTCCGTCAGAGTCTCGCGCGTCATGTATCGGACGTTGAATCCTTCGACGCCGACGACGCCCGGATCATCCGCGATGGATGCCGCGAGCTGATCGTGCCCGACATCGACAGCGAGCACCTTTCGTGCGCCCCGTTCACGCAGCACCTGTGTGAACCCGCCGGTGGATGCTCCCATATCGAGGGCGAGTCGTCCGTCGACCGGGACGGCGAAGGCGTCGAGGGCGGCCGTGAGTTTATGGGCGCCTCGGCTGACGTAGTGGTCGGTCACCGCGACTGTGATCTCGGCGGAGTCGTCCACCGCCGTCGAGGCTTTGACGATCGGCCGGCCGTTGACGCTTACCAGCCCTGCCGCGATCAAGGTCGCTGCGTGCGTGCGTGAGCGCGCCAATCCTCGGGAGGCGAGGGCGGCATCCAGACGGGTCATCGATCTCCTGACGGGGTCTTCTCCCGGGAGTCGAGCTTCGCGCCGCTCTCAAGCCGGCGGAAGAGGTCATCGTGGACCGCTGTGTACGCCTCGGCGCGGGCGGCCAGAGGCTGTCCCTCGATCAGGCGCAGGCGGCTCCACAGGCCGTCCGTCGGCTGTGCGTCAGTGTCATCGCTCACGGTTTCCACTGTACGGCCCACCGCGGACAGTCGAGGGAGGGCGCACTCAGGGACGCACGGCTCACGGACGGTGGAACGGGTCCTCGAAAAGCTTCTCCGGAACGTTCAGCACGAAGACCGGTGTTCCCGATTCCCAGATCGCCGTCGCCCCGGCACGGACCAGATCGATCTGGCGGGTGCCTTCGGAGAGGATCTCCACCTCACCGCCGACGACGCGGACGGATGCGCCGTTGACGACCACAGCGCCGTCTTTGCGCTTGGTCGTGGGATACGGCTCATGGAGCTCTCGCAGATCACTGACGATATACGTCGGTCGTGACCCTTCCGGGGCTGCGAGCACGTGCTTGGGCCGGTCGATTCCGGTGAGAACGAGGACGGAGTCGATGCCCACTCGCGCTGCGCCCATGATGTCGGTATCGAGCCGGTCTCCGATGAACAGGGTCTTGGTCGCGCCGAAGCGTGCGATCGCCTCTTCGAAGATGGGCGTCTCGGGCTTGCCAGCAACGGTGGCCAGACGTCCTATAGCCGTGTGCACGGCGGAGACGAGCGTGCCGTTGCCGGGCGCGACCCCGCGCTCGCGCGGGATCGTCCAATCGGTGTTGGTGGCGATCCAGGGGATGCCGCCTTCATCCTCCGGAACCTTCAGTGCGAAGGCGGCTTCTGCCAGATCTGTCCATGCAATATCGGGCGAGAAGCCCTGGACGACGGCATCCGGAGAGTCATCGGCGCTGCGCGTGACCCGGTAGCCGGCCTTCTCGGCTTCGACGACGAGTCCCTCTCCCCCGATGATCAGGAGCGTCGCCGGTGCGGCGACCATCGTCGCAAGCAGGCGCATCGCAGCTTGTGGACTGGTCACGACCTCATCGCTGGCGACGGACAGGCCGAGTTCGGTGAGATGCTGCGCGACCGATGCATCCGTACGGGATGCGTTGTTGGTGATGTATCCGACGCGGCGGCCTTCCGCTGCGCGGTTGAGGCTCTCGATAGCATGCGGCAGCGCGCCGGCGCCGGCGTAGACAACGCCATCGAGGTCAGCGAGGAGAACGTCGACGCCCTCCAACGGAGTAGCGCGCGACTTGGAGAAGAGCGCCACTCAGGACTCCTTTGCCGAGCCGTCTTCGACCGTGCCGTCTTCGATCAGGCCGTCCTCGACCAGGCCGTCCTCGACGAAGATCTCGTCTTCGTCGTCGCCGCCCATACCAAGTGCGTTGGATGCAACTTCGGCCCGCTCGGCCCAGAATGCTGCCTCATCGTCGCGGCCGAGATCCTCGAGCACCGCCGCGTGGGCGCTGAAGAGCGCGGGACTCCACTCGAACGCACGGTCAGGATCGAGTTCCGGAATCTGCAGTTCGCCGAGCGCGAGCTCGGTTTCGCCCAGGTCCAGGCGTGCGCCCGACATGGCGATCGCCAATGCAACGCGAACGGGTGTCGAAAGTGCGCTCCGGTCCACGGCACGGCCGGTCTCGAGTGCACGATCGGGGCGACCCACGCCGCGTTCGCTGTCGACCATGAGCGCGATCTGGTCGTCCTTGCCGGAGATACGTCGGTAGGTGCGGAACTCCCGCAGAGCAAGGGCGAAGTCGCCGGTCGCATAAGCGGTGATACCGAGAGACTCGCGCACGAGCGCGATACGGCCTGCGCGACGGGATGCCGCCAGCGCATGCTGATGCGCGAGCGCGGGGTCTTCATCGATCAAGCGGGCAGCCATCGCAAGATGACGAGCCACTTCTTCGGCGTTCTCCTTGCTCAGCGTCTTCAACTCGTTGCGAGCGGGGCCGGCCAGGTCCCTGCCGGTGACGTCTTCGGGGATCTCCGGGTCATTGTGGCGGGGACGATCATCCGACTGTCGGTCAGGACGTTCACGACCTGCGCCACCGCGCTGCGGGAAGCCGCGTCCGCCGCTCGTACCGCGCGTGTCGGTACGACGATCATCGCGTCGCGGAGCACCGTCACGCTTCTGGTAGCCGCCTTCACGGCGGTCACCATCACGTCGCGGAGCTGCGCCATCGCGTCGCTGGTACCCGCCTTCACGACGGTCACCGTCACGACGAGGAGCTGCACCATCGCGGCGGGGAGCGCCAGAACGGCCGGTCGGAGCTGAGCGATCAGTGCGTGGCCGCTGAGCGCGGTCGTTGCGGCGATCGTTGGAGTCGTCATCGCGTCGCGGACGACGTTCTTCCTCGTTCGGCATGTTCTGATTCTCTCAACTCTTCTGTTAACGCAAAATGGCCACCCAGTATTGGGTGGCCATTTTGTCTAAAAGGAGTTCGGCGGTGTCCTACTCTCCCACAGGGTCCCCCCTGCAGTACCAT
>NZ_JBQDSX010000042.1:0-25806 GCF_052099035.1 Microbacterium sp.
GCGAAGAACAGCACGAAGCCGAAGCCGACGATCCACAGCAGCGGGTGGATGGTCTTGGCACGACCGGACAGCGCGTTGACGACGATCCAGCTGACGAAGCCCGCGCCGATGCCGTTGGCGATCGAGTAGGTCATCGGCATCACGGTCGCGGTGAGGAACACCGGTAGCAGGACGCGGAAGTCGCTGAAGTCGATGTTCTTGATCTGCGAGAGCATCAGCGCACCGACGAGCACGAGCGCGGCCGCGGCGATCTCGCCGGGTACGAGGCCTGTCAGCGGTGCGAAGAACATCGCCAGCAGGAACAGGACGCCGGTGATCGAGGTCGCAAAGCCCGTGCGCGCACCCTCACCGATACCCGAGCCGGACTCCACGAACACCGTGGCGGACGACGACGAGGTCGCACCACCGGCGAGCGCGCCGACACCCTCGACGACGAGCGCCGACTTGATGCGCGGGAAGTCGCCCTTCCGATCCGACAGGCCGGCTTCACCGGCAAGGCCCGTCATGGTGCCCATCGCATCGAAGAAGTTCGAGAAGATCAGGGTGAACACGATCATCACGAGAGCGACGACGGAGACGCGACCGAGGTCAAATCCGAAGTTGACCTGCCCGATCAGGCTGAGGTCAGGGACACCGACGATCCCGCCGGAGAAGTCGAAGACGAAACCAGAGTCCGGCCAGATCGCGGCGATGATCGCGGAGATCACGGTTCCGGAGACCAGCGCGATGAGAATCGCCCCCTTGAGGCGCAGCGACATCAGTACGCCGCCGATGAGCAGCGTGATGACGAACATGAGCGTCGGGATCGTGGCGACAGAGCCGCCCACGCCGAGGTCGATCGGCGGGGAGGGGTTGCCCGTCGAGGTGACGAAACCGGCGTTGACGAAGCCGATGAACGCGATGAACAGGCCGATGCCGACCGTGATGGCGAGCTTGAGCTGCACCGGAACCGCATCGAAGATCATCTTCCGAAGACCCGTGGCCGCCAGCAGCACGATGACCGCGCCGTTGATCATGACCAGCGCCATCGCCTCGGGCCAGGTCACCGTTCCCACCACGGAGAACGCCAGGAAGGCGTTGATGCCGAGGCCAGCGGCGAAGGCGAACGGCAGACGCGTGACGATGCCGAACAGCAGCGTCATGACACCGGCGGTCAGCGCGGTGGCCGCGGCGACAGCACCGCCGTCGAGGACGTTCCCCGCGACGTCGGGGGTCGAGAGGATGATCGGGTTGAGGATCACGATGTACGCCATCGTGACGAAGGTGACGATGCCGCCACGGATCTCGGTGCCGAACGTCGAGCCGCGCTTGGTGATCTCGAAGAAGCGGTCCAGGCCGTTCTTAGGTTCGGCGGTCGGCTCGGGGGCAGTGTCGGGTGCGGACGAAGGGGCAGTTGTCATCGGGAAACCTCCTCGGGAACGATATCGTGTCCGCGTCGGCGCGCGCGCCCACGCGAGGCGAACAGGTTCTCGTCGTAGTCTCGATGAGTCATGCAACGCCTCCTCGTCGCGATTCTCGCCGCCGTCGACGCTGCCATCGCGGCGGCCGTCGGCCTCGCCGTGCTGCTTGCTCCGCTCACACTGCTGTGGACGCTCGCGTTCGGTGCGACGGCGGACTGGGGCGGGCTGTGGCCGGTCACCGGTACACTCTGGCAGTTCGGTCACGGAGTGCCGATGGACCTCACGATCGTGGATGCCGTGGTTTCGGCCGTCGGCATCGCACCCGAGGCCGCGCATTTCACTCTTTCGCTGACGCCGCTGGCGTTCCTCGTCTTCACGCTGCTGTTCGCGGCGCGCTCGGGCACCCGCGCAGCGCGTTCCGGTGCATGGCTGCTCGGTACGGTCGCCGGCACGGTCGCCTTCACCGCGATCTCCACCGGCGTCGCACTCACGGCACGCAGCAGCATCGCCGAGGTGCCGCTGTGGCTGGCGATCCTGCTTCCCTGTTCCGTCTTCTTCGTCGGTGTGCTCTGCGGGGCCGTGAGCCATGCCTGGCGCGAGGGCGACGGGGGAGCGATCGATCGCATCCATGACCGCGTCGACGGGTGGGGCCCGTGGAGCGTGGTCCCCGGCGAGATCGTCCGCGGGACCGCTGTGGTGACCGTTGCGCTGACCGGTATCGCCGCCCTCGCCGTCGCGGTCTCCGTGGCGATGCGCGGAGGGGAGGTCGTCGCACTCTTCGAAGCCGCGCACGTCGATGCGACCGGCGCGGCCGTGCTCACCCTCGGACATCTCGCCTATCTGCCGACGATGCTGGTCTGGGCCATCGCCTGGGTCGCCGGCCCCGGATTCGCGGTCGGTTCCGGAACCGCGGTCTCACCCGCGGGCACCGAGCTGGGAGTCGTGCCGGGATTGCCTGTGTTCGGGCTGGTTCCGGAGAACAGCTCGATGTGGATGCTGATCGTCGTGCTGCTTCCGGTCGCGGCCGGGGCCTTCGCCGGGTGGATGATTCGCTCGCGGCTCGTCTGGCGCGATGCCGCGGATGCTGCGGCTCCTCGTGCGGTGATCACGGCGGGCATCGCACTGCTGACCGCGGGGATCATCGCCGTGGCCGCAGTTCTGGCCTCAGGGTCGATCGGTCCCGGTCGCATGGCCGAGATGGGACCCTCCGTCGGATGGACGGCGCTCGCCATCGGCGTCGAGGTGCTCATCGGCGCAGCGATCATGCTGCTCGCGCCGCGGCATCGCGACGAGCTGGCCGAGGAGCGCACCGACCGCTGGACCTCCGAGATGGGCGTGTCACCGGTCACGGATGCCGTGGACGGCAGCACGTCCGCTCCCCGCTAGACTGACCGGGTGCTCACGGTCGCCGTTCTCATCTCTGGCACCGGCTCGAATCTCCGCGCCCTGCTCGAAGCCGCACGCCACCCGGACTTTCCTGCGCGGATCGTCGTCGTCGGTGCCGATCGCGACGCCGAAGGGCTCGTGCACGCCGAAGAATTCGGCATCCCGAGTTTCACTGTTCCGTTCCGATCCTTCGACACCCGCGAAGCGTGGGGCGAGGAGCTCGGCCGTCAGCTCGATGTCTGGCAGCCCGACCTCATCGTGCTGAGCGGCCTCATGCGGCTCCTGCCGGCAGCACTCGTCGCGCGCTACTCTCCGCACATCATCAACACGCACCCGGCGTACCTGCCGGAATTCCCCGGTGCCCACGGCGTCCGCGATGCGCTCGCCGCTGGCGCCGAACAGACCGGTGCCAGCGTCATCGTCGTCGACGACGGCGTCGACTCCGGTCCGATCCTCGACCAGGAACGCATCCCGATGCTTCCCGACGATACCGAGCACACGCTCCATGAGCGCATCAAACCCGTCGAGCGTCGACTGCTCATCGACGTCGTCCGACGCATCGCCACCGGCGACCTCGCACTTACCCCCTGACCGATATTTCGCACGCCCCCGCACGAAGGAGATCATCTATGGCCGGCCCGAGCCACGATTCGTCCCTGTACCGCGACCGCGACGTCGTCCCGATCAGACGCGCACTCGTCTCCGTCAGCGACAAGACCGACCTGCTGGTGCTGGCTGCGGCCCTGGCCGAAGGCGGTGTCGAGATCGTCTCGACCGGTTCCACAGCGGCGACCATCCGCGAGGCGGGTTTCGACGTCACCGACGTCGCCACCGTGACCGGAACCGCCGAGATGCTCGATGGTCGCGTGAAGACGCTGCACCCCAGCATCCACGGCGGTCTGCTCGCCGACCTGCGCCTCGAGGATCACGAGCGCCAGCTGTCTGAGCTGGAGATCGCGCCGTTCGAGCTCGTCGTCGTGAATCTGTATCCGTTCGTGGAGACCGTGGCATCCGGTGCTACCGGCGATGACGTCGTCGAGCAGATCGATATCGGCGGCCCCGCCATGGTGCGCGCTTCGGCGAAGAATCATGCCAATGTCGCGATCGTCGTCTCGCCCGAGTCCTACTCGGCGATCATCGAGTCGATCCAGGGCGGGGGCACGAACCTCACCCAGCGCCGTGAGCTTGCTGCCCGCGCGTTCGCACACACCGCCGCCTACGACGCGGCCGTCGCCGCATGGTTCTCCGAGGGCACTCTGAACGATGTCAGCGGTGAACTGCCCGAGCACCTCACGATCAAGGCCGAGCGGCTCGCCACGCTGCGCTACGGCGAGAACGCGCACCAGCGCGGTGCGATCTACACGCGCGTCGGCGAGCACGGCATCGCACAGGCCGTGCAGCTGCAGGGCAAGGAGATGTCCTACAACAACTACGTCGATGCGGATGCTGCGCTGCGCGCTGCCTTCGACATGGTGCTGCCCGCGGTCGCGATCGTGAAGCACGCCAACCCCTGCGGGATCGCGACCACGGCTCCGAACGCCCTCGACCCGATCGCCAGTGCGCACCTCCGCGCCCACGAGTGCGACCCGGTCTCGGCGTACGGCGGCGTCATCGCCACCAACGGCACGGTGACGCTGAAGATGGCCGAGAACCTCAAGGACATCTTCACCGAGGTCATCGTGGCACGGGCGTTCGAGCCCGCAGCGCTCGAGGTGTTCAAGGCGAAGAAGAACCTGCGTCTGCTGCAGCTGCCCGATGACTGGCAGCAGGAGCGCATGGACGTGCGTCTCGTCTCGGGCGGCCTGCTGCTGCAGGATGCCGACCGGTTCCCCGACGACATCCTCTCGGTCGCGAAGAACTGGGAGCTCGCCTGCGGTGAGCGTCCGGACGACTCCGAGCTGGAGAACATGATCTTCGCGTGGAAGGCGTGCCGCGCCGTGAAGTCCAACGCGATCGTCCTCGCCAAGGGCAACGCCACGGTCGGCGTCGGGATGGGCCAGGTCAACCGGGTCGACTCCTGCCGTCTCGCGGTGGAGCGCGCGGGGGAACGTGCGGCCGGTTCGGTCGCGGCATCCGACGCGTTCTTCCCGTTCGCCGACGGGCCGCAGGTGCTCATCGACGCGGGAATCTCGACGATCATCCAGCCCGGCGGCTCGGTGCGCGATGACGAGGTCATCGCAGCCGCGAAGGCGGCCGGGGTCACCATGTTCTTTACCGGGGAGCGCCACTTCTTCCACTGAGCCCGTTTCCGCTGAGCCCACGGGCAGGGGAGCGCGACTGCGGATCAGGCGGTGGCAGAGCTGAGCAGGATGCTCGTCTCGCTGTCGCGGATTCCGTCGATGCCGCGCACGGTGCCGAGGGTCGCATCGAACGCGGCGAGGCTGTCGCAGATGATCTCGGCGACGAGGTCCCAGCGGCCGTTCGTCGTGTGCAGAGCGGCGATCTCGGGGATGCCACGGAGGCTCCGGATCACGCCGTCGGTGTTGCGCCCCTCGACGGCGACCATCATGAGGGCGCGTACGGTCGAGGCCTCTGCTGGGTCGCGTACGCGCACCGAGAAGCCGACGATCGTGCCGTTGTCGGTGAGTCGGCGCAGCCGGCTGTCGACGGTGGCACGGGTGACGCCCAGGCGACGGGCGAGAGTGATGACGGGCTCTCGACCGTTGGCGCGCAACAGCGAGATCAGGCGTCGATCCAGGTCATCCAGAGCACTCATGCTGCAAAACGTATGCCACGAGTGAGCACTCTGTCTATCAAACTACACAAATGATCCATGCTGCTGATTGAAAATTCACCTACCCCGTCCGTACGGTGGAAGTACTGAGCAGAAGGGGGACACCGATGGTCCGTTTTGTCGATGTGCCGGGGATGCAGCGCTGGGTCGGACTGACCGGGCTGGAGTCCGCGATCACCGCAATCGCGGGAGCGATCGAAGAGGACTTCCTGCGTTGGCCGGAGTTCGACAAGTCGGCCCGCGTCGCGAACCATTCGGACGTCGGAGTCATCGAGCTGATGCCGATCAGCGACGCCACCACCTACGCGTTCAAATTCGTCAACGGACATCCGGGCAATCCGGCACGGGGACTTCAGACCGTCACCGCCTTCGGGGTGCTCGCGGACGTCGCCAGCGGATATCCGATCCTGTGGACGGAGATGACCATCCTCACCGCGCTGCGCACAGCGGCGACATCGGCCATGGCGGCACGGGCACTCGCTCCCGCAGGGGCGACCACGATGGCGATGATCGGCACGGGGAGCCAGTCGGAGTTCCAGGCCCTGGCGTTTCGAGCGATGCTCGGAATCGACCGGCTGCGCATCTGGGATACCGACCCGGCGGCGATGGACGCGTTCGAACGCAACATCCGGCCCCTCGGGTTCGACGTCGTCCGGGCCGAGAGCGCGGCGGAGGCGGTGCGCGGTGCGGAGATCATCACGACGTGCACCGCAGACAAGGCCTACGCCACCATCCTCACCGATGACATGGTCGGCGCGGGGGTCCACGTGAACGCGATCGGAGGGGACTGCCCGGGAAAGACCGAGCTCGACCCGCGCATCCTGCACCGCTCGGACATCTTCGTGGAGTACCCGCCGCAGACGCGTGTCGAGGGCGAGATCCAGCAGCTGGATGCTGATCACCCCGTGACCGAACTCTGGCGCGTGCTGCGGGGCGAGGTCGCAGGGCGCACCTCGGCAGAGCAGGTGACGGTGTTCGACTCGGTCGGCTTCGCGCTGGAGGACTTCTCGGCCCTGCGGTATCTGGCTGGAGCTATCGAGGGAACGGATGTCTACCAGGACGTCGACCTCATCGCCGATCCCGCCGACCCCAAGGATCTGTTCGCGCTCGTCGCCGACGCGGCCTCGGTCAGCGCCCGCGCGTGAGCGCCATCTCGGCGCAGGCGCCGGGAGCGGTGCTTCTCATCCGGCCGCATCGCTTCCGCCCCAACCCGCAGACAGCGGCGGACAACACCTTCCAGCGTGAGGCGGGGCATGACGTGGCGCGTGCCGCGTATGACGCCTGCACGAGAGCGGCCGAGCGTCTTGTGCAGGCCGGTGTCCGTGTGCACCTTTTCGAAGACGAGGGCGATGCGCACCCTGACAGCGTCTTCCCCAACAACTGGTTCTCCACGCACGCCGGTGGCCGTGTCGCGGTCTACCCGATGTACGCCCCGAATCGGCGCGGCGAGCGCCGAGCCGACGTGATCGAATTCCTGAAGCTGTCGTACCGCGTGCAGGAGGTCATCGACTACTCCGGTCTCGAGCAGGACGATCTCTTCCTCGAGGGCACCGGAGCGATGGTGCTCGATCACGTCGCACGCATCGCATACGCCGTTCGATCCCGGCGCTGCGACCCTCTCCTCGTCGAGCGCTTCTGCACCGCATTCGGATACGAACCGGTGGTCTTCGACGCTGTCGACTCGGGCGGAACTCCGATCTATCACACCAACGTCATGATGTGCATCGGCACGGACATCGCCTTGATCGGCGTGGACAGCATCGTCCCCGTCGAGCGACGAGCGCAGATCGTCCGCCGCATCGAGGAGAGCGGCCGAACAGTGATCGCGCTCACCGAGGCGCAGGTCGCATCGTTCTCCGGCAACGCCATCGAGCTGCGCGGCCATGACGGGGAGCGGATCCTCGCGATCTCCCAGACGGGGGCCGATGCCCTCACGGCCGCGCAGCGCGCCACGATCGAACGCAGCTGCCGGATCCTGTCGCTCGACATCGCTCCCATCGAGCTCGCCGGTGGCTCGGCACGGTGCATGATCGCCGGCATCCACCTCGACCCTCGGGATTCCTGAAGCCTCACTGCGATGTCCGATTTCCGCGAGCGAGCGCTCTTCCGGCGTGTCAGAGTGGAGGCATGACCTTCCCGGCGATGACCTTCGATGAGCGGTACCGCGCGATCGACGCGCGCGACACCCGCTTTGACGGACAGTTCGTCACAGCCGTGCATTCCACCGGGATCTATTGCCGTCCGTCGTGCCCCGCGCGCACCCCGAAGCAGCAGAACGTGAGCTTCTACCCGACCAGCGCAGCAGCGCACGAAGCGGGTTTCCGCGCGTGCAAACGGTGCCTTCCCGAGGCGGCACCGGGGTCACCGGCCTGGGACCTGCGCGGGGATGCCGCGGCGCGGGCCATGCGCCTCATCGCCGACGGCGTGGTGGAGCGCGAAGGCGTCCCCGGCCTCGCCGCACGCCTCGGCTATTCGAGCCGGCACCTCACCCGTCTGCTGAGCACCGAACTCGGCGCGGGACCCCTCGCGCTCGCTCGCGCGCACCGCGCACATAACGCCCGGATGCTGCTGGTCGGCACCGACCTCGCCATCGCGGACATCGCGTTCTCGGCAGGCTTCGCCAGCATCCGTCAGTGCAACGAGACGATCCGCGAGGTGTTCGGGCTGACGCCGACCGAGCTGCGCGCGCGGCGACGTGCCGCGACGGTCCCCGCTCCCGTGCTCGGCGAGATCGACCTGATGCTGCCCTATCGCGAACCGATGGATGCCCACGGAATCTTCGCCTGGATGGCGGCACGCGCCATTCCCGGCGTCGAGACGAGTACCGCGACCTCCTTCGCGCGGCATCTGCGGATGCCGGGAGGGCCGGCATGGTTCGAGATTCGACAGAGCGATGCCGGCAAGTTGCGGCTCCGGGTCCGGGTCACCCACCTCGGTGACCTCGCACCGCTCGTCGCCACCGCGCGTCGCATCTTCGATCTGGACGCGGACCCCGCCGCTGTCGATGCCGCCCTGTCGCAGCAGACGCTGCTCGCTCCGCTCGTCGCCCGTGTGCCCGGCATCCGAGTGCCCGGCGCCGCGGATCCGCATGAGATGCTCATCCGCGCGATGGTGGGGCAGCAGATCACTGTCGCCGCAGCTCGCACCGCGCTCACCGCGCTGACCGAGGCGCTCGGGGACCCTTCGACAGGCTCTGGGACCGAGGCCGGCTCAGGGACCGGGACAGGCTCAGGGCAGGCGACAGGCGGCGGCATTCTGTTCCCGACGATGACGGCGATCGCGGAGCACGGCGCGGAAGTGCTCCGCGGGCCCGCCGCCCGCATCCGTGCCATCACGGGAGCCGCCGCGGGGCTCGCCGACGGCTCGCTGACGCTGACGGTCGGAGACGACCGCGACGCGCAGCGCGCAGCGCTTCTCGCGATGCCGGGCATCGGACCATGGACCGCGGACTACGTGCGGATGCGCGTGATCGGGGATCCTGACGTCTTCCTACCCGGCGACGTCGCCATCCGTGCGGGTGCAGCGGCCGCCGGGATCCCCGCAGAACCACGGGCTCTCACCGCGTGGGCCGAGCAGACGGCTCCGTGGCGCAGTTACCTTTCCGCGCACCTGTGGCGTGCCGCTCCCGTGCGCACCCCACGAGCAAAGACGACGAAGGAGATCTCATGATCGCTCTCATCCAGACCATCGGCACCCCTGACGGTCCCTTCACGATCCTCGCCTCCCGTTCCGATGCGGGCGACGAGCAGGTCCTCGCCTCCGGGTGGACGGGCGATCACGATGAGCTCGTCGCGCGTCTGGCGGCGAAGCATCGTCCTGCAGAGATCCGCGAGGGCGCGACGGATGCCGCTTCAGCCGTGTCGGCGTACTACGACGGTGACATCACTGCCATCGACGGGGTGCCGGTGCGTCAGTTCGGCACCGAGATGCAGCGCACCGGATGGGATGCGCTCCGGCGCATCACCCCGGGGGAGCCGCTGACCTATGCGGAGTTCGCCACAGCCCTCGGCAGCCCGAGCGCTGTGCGTGCCGCGGCATCCATCTGCGCGCGCAATGCTCCGGCCCTGTTCGTGCCCTGCCATCGCGTGCTGCGTTCGGATGGATCGCTGGGGGGCTTCGCCTGGGGCCTGGATGTCAAGAGGTCGCTGCTCGCCCGCGAACGGGCCCTCAGCTCGCGCTGACCCCGTCTGTCGATCGACGGACATCAGCGCTTGTCTTCGGGAGTCGCTTGGGCATAGTCTGGTGGGCTGTCGCATCGTCCGGTGCGAAGCTTCGAGCCTGAGGAGGACACCATGATTTCGATCGCCGTTGCGCAGATCACCGTTCCTGGCTCGAACCCGGACTTCCTGCGCGGCTGAGTCCGCCCGCTCCACCGGATGCCGCGATTCGTCGCCGCATCCGTCTCACAATCTTCGCTTTCGCACCACAACTCGTCTGAGAGTCATGTCTTCCTCGCCGTCTCCGCTGTCCTCTTCCGCTTCGCTGTCCACCCCCGCAGCCCTCTGGCGTCTCGCCCCGTTCGTCAAACCCGTCGTCTGGAGATTCGTCGGCGGTGCAGCCAGTGCGCTCGGCGCCGCCGTCCTCGGTCTGATGATCCCGATCGTGCTCGAGCAGATCGTCCGCGGCCCGATCGAGTCCGGCGAGATCGGCCTCATCACGCTCGGTGCGCTCGCGGTGCTCGTGCTGGGTCTCGGCGAAGCGGTGATGGTGTGGCTGCGTCGCTGGTTCATCCTGAAGCCCGCCACCGAGGTCGAGTACGGCATGCGCACCCAGCTGTATTCGCAGCTGCAGAGGCTCCCGGTCGCGTTCCACGACCGCTGGCAGTCCGGACAGCTGCTCAGCCGCATGATGCAGGACATCGGGCTGATCCGCCGTTGGCTCTCCTTCGGCCTGATCCTGTTCGTCGTGAACATCCTCACGATCATCATCGGCTCGGTGCTGCTGTTCCGCTGGCACTGGCTGCTGGGAGTGATCTTCCTCGTCACCGGCATCCCGATGTGGATTCGCGGCTACCTGTTCGAGAAGCGCTACGGCGTGCTCACCCGGCGCAGCCAGGACCAGACCGGTGACCTGGCCACCAGCGTTGAGGAGAGTGTGCACGGCATCCGCGTGCTCAAGGCATTCGGCCGTGGCAAGCACGCCCTGAACCGCTTCTCCGGACAGGCCGAGACCCTGCGCGAGACGGAGATGAGCAAGGCGCGCTCGGTCGGCGGCCTGTGGTTCTTCCTCGACCTGATGCCGCAGATCGCGTTCGGTGTCAGCCTGATGACGGGCATCTGGCTGATCTCGCAGGGCGCGATCGAATTGCCGGAGCTGTTCGCATTCTTCGCGATGGCGACCGTGCTGCGCTGGCCGATCGAGTCGATCGGCTTCCTGTTCTCATTCATGCTGGAGGCGCGGACAGCGACCGACCGCGTGTTCGACATCTTCTCCGAGACGAACAGCATCACCGACCCGGGAAACCCCGTGCGGATCGATGAGCCCCGCGGCGAGCTCACGTTCGAAAGCGCCCACTTCCGGTATCAGGATGCCGGGTCCGTCGAGCGTGATCTGCTCGACGGCATCGATCTCGTCCTGCGTCCGGGGGAGACCATGGCGTTGGTCGGACTCACCGGCAGCGGCAAGACCACGCTGACCACACTGCCCGCACGCCTGTATGACGTGACAGGCGGCCGTGTGCTGCTCGACGGGGTCGATGTGCGCGATCTGACGTTGACCGAACTGCGCACGCACATCGCGATGGCGTTCGAGGATGCCACGCTGTTCTCGGCATCCGTGCGTGAGAACGTGCTGCTCGGGCGCGCAGAACTCGACATCCACAGCGAAGAAGGCGAACGCGTCATGCGCGAAGCGCTCGAGGTCGCACAGGCGGGCTTCGTCGACGAACTGCCGGAGGGCGTGGAGACCGTCATCGGCGAGGAAGGCCTCAGCCTCTCCGGTGGACAGCGTCAGCGCCTCGCCCTGGCGCGGGCCGTCGCGGCGAACCCCAAGGTGCTCGTGCTGGATGACCCGCTGTCCGCACTGGACGTCGACACCGAAGCGCTCGTCGAGGAGGCACTGCGTCACGTGCTCGCCGAGACGACCGCGCTCATCGTCGCGCACCGTCCCTCGACGGTTGCGCTCGCGGACCGCGTCGCCCTGCTCGAGCGCGGGCGCATCACCGCCGTCGGCACGCACTCCGAGCTTCTCAAGACGAGCGCGCACTACCGGCATGTGATCTCGAGTCTTGAGGCTGAGGAAGCAGTGCGCACCGGTGCGATCCCCGTCATCGATACGCACGACGAAGAAGAGGAGGTGCAGGCATGAGCGCGGCACTCACCGGTACTCAGGGCGAGGATCGCTCCACCTACACGCGCGAGGAGAGCCGGGCGATCCGCCAGCGCTCGCTGCGACTGCTCGGATCTCTCGTGACCCCGCTGCGCGCGCAGATCGTTGTTGCCGCTGTCGTCCTGGTCATCTCGACCGCACTGCAGGTCGCTGGCCCCATCCTCATCAGCATCGGCCTGGACTGGGCGCTTCCGCAAGTGATCAAAAACGCCAACTGGATGCCGACGTTCCTGATGGGCTTCATCTACCTGTTCGCCGGCGCTGCCGCGGCGGCGCTCATCGGGTGGTACGTCGTCGTCGCAGCACGCATCACCCAGGCCGTGCTCATCGACCTGCGCAAGCGCATCTTCCTGCACACGCAGCGGCTGAGTCTCGAGTTCCATGAGACCTACACGTCCGGGCGCATCATCTCGCGTCAGACCAGCGACCTCGACTCGATCCGTGAGCTGCTTGACGGTGGCCTCAACAACCTCGTCTCCGGCGTGCTGTTCGGCGCTTTCACCTTCATCGCCCTGATGGTGTGGGACTGGCAGTCCGGCGTCATCCTGCTCTTCGCGGGGATCCCCCTCGCGCTGCTGATGCGCTGGTTCTACTCGCGTTCACAGGTCATCTTCCGCGAGTCGCGTGTCATCAGCGCCAGGGTCATCGTGCAGTTCGTCGAGACCATGACCGGCATCCGCGCCGTGAAGGCGTTCCGCAAGGAACCGCGCAACGATGTCGCTTTCCAGAAGGTCGCCGGAGACTACCGCGACGTGAACCGCCGCTCGATGCTGCTGTTCGGGACGTTCGAACCGGGGCTGATGTCGGTCGCTGCCATCACGCTCGGGCTGGTCGTGCTATGGGGCGGCATCCGCGTCGCCGATGGCGCGCTCACCGTCGGCGTGCTGCTGTCAGCGGTGCTGTACGTCCGGAACTTCTTCGCTCCCATGCAGGAGATCGCGATGTTCCTGAACTCGTACCAGTCCGCCACCGCGGCGCTGGAGAAGGTCTCCGGCGTGCTCGACGAGGTACCGACGGTTCCGGACCCGGAGCACCCTGTCGACCTGTGGGAATCGCGCGGTCACATCAACTTCGACGAGGTGACGTTCGGGTATTCGGGGGAGAAGACGATCCTGCCGAACTTCTCGCTCGACATCCCGGCCGGGCAGACGATCGCGCTCGTCGGCACCACCGGGGCCGGCAAGTCGACGCTCGCCAAGCTCATCTCGCGCTTCTACGACCCCTCACTCGGGCACGTGACGCTCGACGGCGTGGACCTGCGTTCGCTGCATCCGAAGGACCTACGCCGTGCGATCGTCATGGTCACGCAGGAGGCCTATCTGTTCAGCGGAACCGTCGCCGACAACATCGCCCTCGGAAAGCCGGATGCGACGCTCGACGAGATCCGGGCAGCCGCGCGGGCGGTGGGTGCGGATGAGTTCATCTCGGCGCTGCCGGACGGCTACAACTCCGATGTGAACAAGCGCGGTGGACGCGTGTCTGCAGGACAGCGCCAGCTGATCTCGTTCGCGCGGGCATTCCTGGCAGACCCCGCGGTACTCATCCTCGACGAGGCCACGGCATCGCTCGACATCCCGTCGGAGCGGCTCATCCAGGACGCACTGCAGACCCTGCTCTCAGACCGCACCGCGATCATCATCGCCCACCGTCTCTCGACGGTGGCGATTGCCGACCGGGTGCTGGTGATGGAGCACGGCGAGATCATCGAGGATGACGCTCCCGCAGCGCTCATCGGCGGTACGGGAAAGTTCGCGCAGCTCCACGCGGCATGGCAGGAGACGCTCGTCTAGCTCAACCGACGGGTGACTCCCCGGGTGAGTGAAGGGGTGAATATCCTCCCCGTGAACGGGTACTTCGTTGACGCGCTCACAGATTCCTCGGTATGGTTGGCGCAAATCCGGTCTCGTATCAATGGAGGAGTCATGCAGAATCTCACCGTTCTCGGCACAGGAGTTCTCGGTTCGCAGATTATTTTTCAGGCGGCTTATTCTGGAAAGAATGTCGTGGCATACGACATCAGCGACGAGATTCTCGCGAAACTCCCGGCGCGGTGGGAACAGCTGAAGCCGTCGTATCTGCACGACCTCCCCGATGCCACCCCGGAGAAGCTCGATGCGGCCGTGGCTCGCATCAGCACCAGCTCGAATCTTGCAGATGCGGTGAAAGACGCCGACCTCGTCATCGAAGCCGTGCCCGAGCGACTGGACATCAAACAGGACACGTGGAAGTCGGTCAGCGCGGTAGCGCCGGCGAAGACGATCTTCGCGACGAACTCCTCGACGCTGCTGCCCAGCCAGATCGCGCCGTTCACCGATCGACCCGAGAAGTTCCTAGCGATGCACTTCGCCAATCAGGTCTGGATCTTCAACACCTGCGAGGTGATGGGGCACCCGGGGACCGACCCGGCGGTGTTCGATGCGGCAGCCCAGTTCGCCGAGCAGATCGGGATGGTGCCGATTCACATCCACAAGGAGCAGCCCGGCTACGTCCTCAACTCGCTCCTCGTGCCGTTCCTCGAGGCCGCCGCGAAGCTGCACATGCGCGACATCGCAAGCATCGAGGACATCGACAAGACCTGGCGGATCTCGACGGGCTCTCCCATGGGCCCCTTCCAGATCTACGACATCGTCGGCATGATGACGCCGTACGCGCTGAACGAGAACAGCGACGATCCCGAGATGAAGAAGTTCGCAGAGCTCATCAAGACGGAGTACATCGACAAGGGATACCTGGGTAAGGCGGCCGGTCGTGGCTTCTACACCTACAACTGAGTTCGATGTCGTCATCGTCGGGGCGGGGTTCGCCGGCGTCGCGGCTGCGCGACGGCTGGGAAAGGACAAGATCCGCACACTGCTGATCGATCGTAATAACTACCAGCAGTTCCAGCCCTTGCTCTACCAGGTCGCCAGTTCTCAGCTGCCGGTGCCGTCGTCAACTTCTTCGGCACGCCCGGAGCGGATGAGTTCACGTACCCGCTGTACTCGGTCGCGGATGCCACGAGCCTCGGATCGGCGTTGATCGCCGAATTCGACCGTGCTGACGCGCGTGCTGCGTCCGGGGACTCGCTGGAGCCTGCCGACATCGTGGTGGTCGGGGCAGGCCCGACCGGCGTCGAAATGGCCGGTGCGCTTGCGGAGACGCTCCAGAACGTGGTCCCGCACTACTACTCGCCTGAGGTGCGCGACGCCTACACCGTCAACCTGGTCGATCTGGGCCCGACGGTCCTCGGACCATTCACCGAACCGTTGCAGAACTATACGCATGATCGCCTGGAGAAGCTGGGCGTGCGGTTGCACCTCAAAACGGGTGTCAAGGAAGTGCGCGGGGACGGGGTCACGCTCTCGGATGATTCGCAGATGGCGGCTCCTCTCGTCATCTGGGCCGGCGGGTTGCACGCTCATCCGGTCATCGGCTCCGCGAGGGTCGCCACTGGGCGCGGCGGACGAATCGACGTGAACGATGACCTCACCGTTCCCGACGCACCCGGTGTCTACGCGCTCGGCGATGCAGCCAATATCCCCGACGGAGCGGGCGCATCGCTGCCGCAGCTGGGCGCGGTTGCGATGCAGTCTGGCGCGTGGGCGGCGAAGAACATCGCGGCCGACCTCGACGGAAAGGCGCGAACGCCATTCCATTACCACGACCGAGGGTTCATGGCGATGATCGGCCGGATGGCCGCCGTCGCCGAGGTCGGGGCAGGGCACACGCAGCTGCACGGACCGTTGGCTTTCGGTGCGTGGCTCGCGGTGCACGATGAGCTCCTTCCATCGGCACGGCCGCGCTACGACGCGCTGAAGCACTGGTTGCGTGACTACCTCACGGCGGATCGTCCCGAGTTCATCGTCGGCGAGGCGACACGCCAGTGAAGACAGCATGCGGGAGAGTAACGACATGACCAAGCACAAGCCTGAGACGGCGCAGGGTGACGATCTCGAGCAATTGGTCACAGCCTCCTCGGCCGCGACCGCTGAGCGAACGCATCGACGTCGAGAGTTTCGCCGGCGGAATGGTGCAGAACAAGGCTCAGCTCCCGCAGGTTCGGGTCGGGAAGCGCTGGTACAGCCCCGCGTGGCTGTTCATCGGTCTCACGATCGTCGGACTCCTCGTGGTGGTCGCCATCTGTCAGCAGCTGCGCCTGTACGACTGGATGAAGGACTTCATCGACACCTACCCGGGGACATCGACGAGCTATGCGCCCGCGATGGATTCCGGTTTCCCCGCATGGTTGCGCTGGCAGCACCTGCTCAATGCGATCTTCATGCTGTTCATCATCCGAGCCGGCCTGCAGATTCTTGCCGACCACCCGCGGCTCTATCTCAACTCCAGTAGCAGACCGGGCAGCGACTGGCTGCGTCTGCGTGGGCCGATCCCGGCCGACCGGATGGATCAGAGCAACCCCGAGCGCGTGTGGACCGCCAAGGACGACTCGGTCGCGTTGCCGAAATGGCTCGGTATTCCCGGCATCCGACACTCGGTGGGTCTGGCACGCTGGTGGCATTTCGGCTTCGACCTGCTCTGGCTGGTGAACGGGCTGGTCTTCGTCATCCTGCTGTTCGTCACGAACGAGTGGATGCGGTAGATCCCGACCTCGTGGGACGTCTTTCCCAACGCGCTGTCCGCGGCGATCCAGTATGGATCGCTCGACTTCCCCGCGAACGAGGGTTACACGACCTTCAACGGGCTGCAGATTCTCACCTACTTCATCACGATCTTCATCGCGGCGCCGCTGGCCCCGATCACGGGAATGCTCCAGGCGCCGTCCATCGCGGCGAAGCTCGGCACGGGAGCGGGACCATTCAACCGGCAGGTAGCGCGCACCGTGCACTTCCTCGTGATGTGCTGGTTCGTGTTCTTCATCGTGGTGCACACAGTCATGGTGTTCATGACCGGTCTCGTCGGAAACCTCAATCACATCGTCCTCGGCGTGAACACCGAGTCGTACGTGCCGCTGGTCGTCTACATCATCGTCATGGTGATCATCGGCGCCCTGTGGGGCGGCGCGAGCCCCTTCACCCTGCGGTACCCGCGCCTGGTGGCACGTGCCGGCCGATTCATGGTCGGCTGGGCCAAGGGCCTCATGGAGTGGTCGACGCCCCGGGCTCAATACAGCGAGAAGGACATCTCGCCCTACTTCTGGCCGAACGGCACCATCCCGCACTCGGAGCAGTACCGGCAGCTGCAGGCCGGCGGATGGAAGGATTACACGCTCCGCATCGGAGGGCTGGTCGAGCACCCGACGACGCTCACCTTCGATCAGATCCTCGAGCTCCCGCACCATGAGCAGATCACCCAGCACTACTGCATCCAAGGCTGGTCCGCCGTGGGCAAATGGGGTGGAGTCCGGATGTCGGACATCCTCCAGATCGTCAAACCCGCACCCGAGGCGAAGTACGTCGTCTTCTACTCGTTCGCCGACGGCGGGGAGGGGGAGCAGTACGGGCGCTACTACGACTGCCACAAGATCGAGCACATGTCCCGGGACATGACGATCCTCGCCTACGAGATGAACGGGGAGCGCCTGAACGAGACGCATGGGGCGCCGCTGCGGTTGCGCAACGAGGACGAGCTGGGCTTCAAGCAGGTCAAGTGGATCGACGCCATCGAGTTCGTGGAGTCGTTCGATCACATCGGCTGGGGTCAGGGCGGCTACAACGAAGACCACGAGTTCTTCGGTTACCGCATGCCGATCTGACGGGGACGTGCGAGTGCGACACCAAGCGCTGAAGGTTCTCATGCGCCCGGGCTGGATTCTCGCCCTTGTGCTCGTCGCGGTGTTCACAACGGGCTGTTTCACGATCATGGCGCCGTGGCAGCTGGACAAGAGCGACACTGTGGCGCACCGCAACGACCTGATCGACCATGCCTTCAGCACGCCTGCCGTCTCCCTCGACGATGTGCAGGCGCCCGGCGCGATGCTGGATTCGGATGATGAGTGGCGCGAGGTCACCGTCCGCGGACGCTATCTCAACGATCACGAGGTGCAGCTGCGCAATCGAGTCTCCGGCGTGCAGAGCGGTGATCAGCTCGTGACGCCGTTTCAGGTGAACGGCACCGAGACGGTGACCCTCGTCAACCGCGGCAGTGTCGGGTCGGAGGGAAGCTCATCGACGGATGTCGCAGCGCCCACCGGGCAAGCGACGATCCACGCGCGGTTGCGTACGCCGGAGACCACCACCCAGTTCAACCCGCCGCGAATTGCTGATGGCGAGCTGGTCGCGTACTCCATCGACCCCGGGCCTCTTTCGGATGCTACCGGGCTGGCGCTCGCCCCGTACTACCTCGAGCTCATGCCGGCGCAGCCGGGCTCTCTCGGTGAGATCGCCTTGCCGTCACCTGACGGACTTCCGCACCTGTCATACGGCGTGCAGTGGCTGGTGTTCGGCGTTCTCGCACCGCTCGCGCTCGTCGCCGCAGCCTGGAGCAGCGTGAAGAACCCTCGATCCAGCACGCCCGCGGAGCCTGTGGCTCGTTAGCATGAAGGGGTGGACCCCCTGATGCTGGCAGTCGAATGGTGGTGGATCGCTCCGGCCGCGGCCGGAGCGGGTGCCGTCACTGCTCTCGGGGTGCGCAGAAGCAGGAAGAGCAGCGGCCGCAGGCTCGCTCTGGATGCCGCGCGCAACGACCTGTCCGATGCGCAGCACGAGGCCGGTCAGCGCAAGCGCGCGGTGAAGCTTGCGCGCGCAGAGCACGCCAGGCTCGTCGCTGAGCGCAGCGCATCGCGCGCGACGAGTTCTGATGTCGCCAGTGCACGCCGCGCGCTGCAGCAGGCCGAGCGCGAGGCGAAGGCTGCCAGCGCCGATGTGCGCGCCCGTCGAGTGCGCGTGAACGTGGCACGTGCGGAAATTCCGCCAGCATCCCGGCAGGAGCGGTTCCCCCTGGCACGGTTGAACCGCGCGCATGACGCGATCACGGCGCGCTGGATGCAGTACGAGACCGATCCCGCCAGGCTCATCGCCTACCCGGTGATGAGCAACGGCAAGGACCCGGCGATGGCCGCGTTCCTCGCCGCTGCACGACGGGCCCGCGATCTGCGACCGGCATCCGAATCCCGAATCACGACGGCGGAATTCGCGGCGTACCGGGATGCCGTCGCAGACCTCGAGCGGACGTTCGACGTCGCCGAGCACACCGCGAAAGAGCGGGCCGCAGGACGAGACCCCGACGCCGGGCCGGCATGGCAGGACTCCGCCCACGCGCTGTTCAACCGTTCGGCAGAGGCCATCGACAAGGCAGCGGGAGCTGCGGCATCCGCTTTCGCAGCATGGAGCGCGCGCCGCAACCCGCCGCCGCGCGACGAGACCCCTGAGCAGTAGGCGCTAGGCAGTAGGCCCTACGCGGGAAGTGCGCGGGTGCGCACGAGGTCCTGGTACCAGCGTCCGGAGTCCTTGACTGTGCGCTCGAGGGTGTCGAAGTCGACACGGACGATCCCGAACCGTTTGGCGTAGCCGTAACCCCACTCGAAGTTGTCCAGCAGCGACCACACGAAGTAGCCGCGCAGATCCACTCCGCGCTGCATCGCCCGGTGCGCAGCAGTGAAGTGACGGCGCAGGTAATCGGTGCGCTCCGGGTCGGGAACGCTGCCGTCTTCGGCGACCTCGTCCTCGAACGCGGCACCGTTCTCGGTCACCATCAGTGCCTGGTCGGGGAACTGCTCCGACAGCGAGAGGAGCAGCTCTTCCAGCCCTTCGGGGGCGATGTTCCAGCCCATCGCCGTGTACGGCCCCGGCTGCTCCACGAATTCCACTGCCTGGTCGCTGCCGGGCCACGCGGTCCCGGCAGAGGTGCCCTTGTGCCCGTCGTTCTGCTGCTTCTCGGAGACGCCGTCCCACAAGCGCACGGTCGCCGTCGAGTAGTAGTTGACGCCGAGCACGTCGATCGGCTGGTTGATGGTCGCAAGGTCGCCGTCCTGGACGAATGACCAGTCGGTCACCTCGGCGGTATCGGCCAGCAGATCGGCCGGGTACTCGCCGCGCAGCATCGGGCCGGTGAACGCCCTGTTGGCGAGAGCATCGATGCGGCGAACGGCCTCGGACGCGCCATCGCCCTGTCCGCGCAGCACGTGGAAGTTCAGGGTGACCGAGTAGTCCGGGTCGCCGGTGGAGGTCGCGCGCAGTGCCTGGATGGCGCGACCATGGGCGAGGTTCAGATGGTGCACGGCCGTCAGCGCGGACGCGGGTTCCGTGCGTCCCGGTGCGTGTCCGCCCTGACCGTAGCCGAGGTATGCGGAGCACCACGGCTCGTTGAGCGTCGTCCAGGTGTGCACGCGGTCGCCGAGGGTCGTGCCCATGATCGAGGCGTACTGCTCGAAGGCATCGGTCGTCGCGCGGGACGTCCAGCCGCCGGCGTCTTCGAGGTACTGGGGGAGGTCCCAGTGATAGAGCGTCGCCACCGGGCGGACGCCGCGATCGAGCAGGCCGTCGACCAGGCGCGAGTAGAAGTCGATGCCGGCCTGGTTGATCTCACCGCCGACGGTCGGCTGGATCCGCGGCCAGGCGATCGAGAATCGGTACGCCTCCAGCCCGAGGCCCTTCATCAGATCGAGGTCCTCGTCGACGCGGTGGTAGTGGTCGCAGGCGACATCTCCGGTATCGCCGTTCCACACCTTGCCCGGTGTCCTGCTGAAGGTGTCCCAGATCGACGGCGTGCGGCCGTCTTCGGCCGCTGCGCCCTCGATCTGGTACGACGCGGTCGCGGATCCGAATGTGAACGATGGCGGGAACACGAGGCCGGAGTCCCGGTAGTCGGGCGAGCCGGTGCTGGTCGTCATTCTGTGGTCTCCTCGAGATTCGCGGTGTAGGTCCGGCTCACGCCATCGGGCGCGGTGACGGTGACAGCGGCACTGCCTGAACCGCCGCGGAACACCCGCAGGGTCAACCCGTCATGGTAGTCGCCTCCGAGAGGGGGAAGGCGACGGGGTCTCGGTGGGGGAGGGGATCCGAGGCCCCGCCGCCGGTACTAAGAGGCGACCTGAATAGAGGCGATGACCTCGCCGTACTCGGTCTCGCCGACCTGGGTGAAGCCGACACGCTCGAAGAACGCACCGGGGCCGGCGTCACCGGCTTCATAGATGACATCGACGTGCGTCATGTCGCGTGTGCGCGCTTCGTCGATCAGTGCAGAGACCGCGTACCGGCCGATGCCGCGACCCTGATCATCTGCATCGACGTTGATGCGCCACAGCACGGAGCGGAAGTGTTCCTCCGGCGCCTCGGGGTCGAAGTTGGCGCTCACGAACCCGACGACCTCATTGCGGTCGAGCACGACGCGCTGCCATGACGTCTGCGGGTTGATGACGGTTGCAGCGATCCCGTACGAGACGGGCGCAAGGTACTGCTCCTGTCCCGGCTTGAGAGACAGGTTGTTGACCGCGACGATCGTCGCAGCGGACAGTTCGACCACGCGCAGTTCAGTCATATGCCCAGGGTAACCTCTCCGGCGAAGGGTATGTCGAAAGTTGTCTGCCAACGTGGATAAGTCGACTCAGGTATCTTGGTATCGAGACAAATTTGACTCGTGAACGGAGAATCTCCCGGTGACCGACGACGCCATCATCTACACGTACACGGACGAGGCACCGGCTCTGGCCACCGCATCGCTCCTCCCGATCGTCCAGGCTTACGCCGGCAAGGCGGGAATCGAGATCGAGACTCGCGACATTTCGCTGGCAGGACGCATCCTCGCGGCATTCCCGCAGCAGCTGTCGGCCGAGCAGGAGGTGTCCGACGCGCTCGCAGAACTGGGCGGTCTGGCAACTCTCCCCGAGGCGAACATCATCAAGCTGCCGAACATCTCGGCATCCATTCCGCAGCTGAAGGCGGCGATCGCGGAGCTGCAGGACCAGGGCTACGACATCCCGAGCTTCCCGGACGAGCCGTCCTCGCTCGACGAGAAGGACATCCGCGCCCGCTACGACCGCATCAAGGGCTCCGCGGTAAACCCGGTGCTGCGCGAGGGCAACAGTGATCGCCGTGCTCCGCTGGCGGTGAAGAACTACGCCAAGAAGCACCCGCACGTGAACAAGGCGTTCCCCGAGGGCTCGAAGACCCGCGTCGTCACCATGAGTGAGAACGACTTCAAGCACAACGAGAAGAGCTGGATCGCCGCACACGACGACGTCCTCAGCATCCGTCACATCGCCGAAGACGGCACCGTCACGGTCCTCAAGGACAACCTCAAGGTGCTCCCGCGCGAGATCATCGACGCGACGTTCCTGTCGGCATCCGCTCTCGACGCATTCCTCGCCGAGACGCTCGAGGCAGCCGCGAACGACGACGTGCTGTACTCGGTGCACCTGAAGGCCACAATGATGAAGGTCTCCGACCCGATCATCTTCGGCCACGTCGTCAAGGCGTTCTTCGCCGAGGTGTTCGACCGCTTCGGCGGCCAGCTGGCCGCAGCCGGCCTCAGCGCCAACGACGGTCTCGGCTCGATCCTCGCCGGCCTGTCCAGCCTGGACGGCGGCAAGGAGATCGCCGACGAGTTCGCCGCGAAGATCGCGGGCGGACCTCGTCTGTCGTACACCAACTCCGACAAAGGCATCACGAACCTGCACGTCCCCTCGGACGTCATCGTGGATGCTTCGATGCCGGCGCTCGTCCGCAACGGCGGCAAGCTGTGGGGCGTCGACGGCGGCGAAGACGACACGCTCGCCGTCATCCCGGACTCGTCCTACGCCGGCGTCTATCAGACCGTGATCGACGACGTCATCGCGAATGGTCCGCTGAACCCCGCCACGATCGGCACCGTGCCGAACGTCGGGCTCATGGCTCAGGCCGCTGAAGAGTACGGCAGCCACGACAAGACCTTCGAGATCGCATCGGCCGGTCGCGTCGAGGTCGTCGACGGTGAGGGCACGGTCGTCATCGAGCACCAGGTCGGCGCCGGCGACATCTGGCGCGCAACGCAGACCAAGCACATCCCCGTCATGGACTGGGTGCGTCTCGCGGTCTCTCGGGCACAGGCCACCGGAGACCCCGCGGTGTTCTGGCTCGACCTGAACCGTGCGCACGATGCGCAGCTGATCGCCAAGGTGCACCAGGCCCTGGCAACGCTCGACACCGACGGTGCGCAGATCTCGATCCTCCCGCCCGAGGAGGCGACGCGCTACACGCTCGCCCGCATGCGTCACGGTCTGGACACCATCTCGGTGACCGGAAACGTGCTGCGCGACTACCTCACCGACCTGTTCCCGATCCTCGAGGTCGGCACGTCGGCGAAGATGCTCTCGATCGTCCCGCTGCTGGCCGGCGGCGGACTGTTCGAGACGGGCGCCGGCGGCTCGGCTCCGAAGCACGTGCAGCAGCTCGTGGAGCAGAACTACCTGCGCTGGGACTCGCTCGGCGAGTTCTTCGCGCTCGCCGCATCTCTCGAGCACTTCGCCGACCGCACCGGGAACGAGAAGGCGCGCGTTCTCGCATCGACGCTGGATGCTGCGACGGGCACCTTCCTCGAAGAGGACCGCTCGCCCGGCCGCAAGCTCGGCACGATCGACAACCGTGGCAGCCACTTCTACCTGGGCCTTTACTGGGCGCAGGAGCTCGCCGCGCAGACGAAGGATGCCGAGCTCGCCGCGGCCTTCGCACCGATCGCCGAGAAGCTGGCGGCCGAAGAGCAGGAGATCGTCGCAGAGCTCGCGGGTGCACAGGGCTCCGCTGCTGATATCGGCGGGTACTACCGTCCGGATGTCGAGAAGGTCGCGAAGGTCATGCGCCCGTCGCAGACGCTGAACGGGATCATCGACGGGTTCTGATTTCTGAAACACGGAAGGCCGGATGCATCAGCATCCGGCCTTCTGCGTTCGTCCGCTCAGTCGATCAGCGGAATCAGTAGTGAACGTTGACGGTGACGCCCTCGGGCGACCAGCCGTAGAGCCATTCGGCCTTGTCGATCGGCATGCCCACGCAGCCGTGGCTCATCGTCACGCCCCAGTTGCTGTGCCAGTAGACGCCGTGCAACGCCTCGTCACCGTTGAAGTACATGACCCAGGGGACGTCGGGCTGGTAGTAGTTCGGCGCCTGGGTGAGATCGCGGTTGCCCATGTTCTGGCTGGAGGTCTTCCAGCCGATCTGGAATGAGCCGGTGTGCGTAGCGTTCTCGCCAGCGCCCGAGGACACGTACCAGGAATCGACGACGGAGCCGTTCTCGATCGCCGAGACGGTCTGCGTCGCGAGGTTGATGTCGATCTCGCGCACGAGCGCTGCGGTCTCGAACGGAGTCTCGGTCACGTCCAGCGGCTGGACACCATTGCCCGACTCGAGTTTTGTCGCGAAGTCGGATGCCACGGTGCTGGTGTCGCCGAGGGCGCGACCGTTCACGCCGACGGTGAGCTCTCTGAGCACATCTCCGCTGGCATTCGTGATGGTCTCCGCAGCGACAGGAGCGCGATCGACAGCGGCGGCCAGAGTATCGACGGTGGCCTGGATGGCGCCTTCATCGGCCACGACCCGCAGCTCGCCGTCGTCATCGACGACGTCGATCCAGGTCGCCGCGACGGCCGGAGCCACCGGAACAGTGCGCTCCTCGCCGACGTAGAAGCCGACTGTGCTGAGCATGGTGTTCAGGTTGCCGGCGAGATCGGCGGCATCCGCGTCGCTCACGGCCGCGGGGGCGTCAGCGGGAGCGCCGGAGAAGCTCCCGGTGTTGGTGTCCGTGCCGACGGCCTCGACGAGGGAAACGGTCAGGGCGTCCAGGTCGATGCCGGTGCCGACGGCAGCGGGAGTAGTTGTGTACGTGCTGGATGCGGTATCGAAGACGACGCTCGCGTCGACGGCATCCTCATAGCTGGAGGGGACGAGCGAGCGCAGGGTGGCATGCGCGACCTCGGGGTCCAGGGTGATGCCCGCCGCGATGGGCTCGGACATCCACGAGCCGAGGTTCCACATCGGGTGATCGGCGAACGCTGTGTCGGCGAGCGCCTTGGCATCGACGGAGGCACCGAGGTCGGCACCGGTGACGACCGGCGATCCATCGGCCTCGCCCAGCGTGATCTGGACCTCGGAGAGGTGCGCAGTCACGACGTCGGCAGCCGCACCCGGGGTCAGACCGCCGACGGGGATTCCCTCGATCGTGGTGCCCGGAGCGATCAGGATGGTCGATGCCGCACCCGCGGCGATCAGCAGCGCGCCGACGCCGATTCCGACCCAGAGGCCGGTGCGGTGCTTCTTCGGTGCGGGCTCGCGTGGCGCCCACTCCAGCGGCGCAGTGCCGTCGTTCGGCGGCAATGGCTCGGTAATCGCTGTGTTCGACGCCGTGTCTGCGCCTGGTGCTGAGATGAGATCGGTCACGAATTCACCCCCCGTGAGTCCAACGTGACATATCTCACTATCATACGGGCTCGCAGATAACGAAAAGGCAACGGTGTGTCAAGACGATGAATGCCCCGAAATCCGAAGACTCCGGGGCATCCTCATCGGGTGTGTCAGCTGCAGAGTTCCTGCAGCGCGGTGGCCGAGGTCGTCATGTCGCTGGTGATGGTGCCCACCTCGGATGCGGCCGACATGTCCTGCTCGACCAGGACCTTCGAGAGCACCTCGCTCAGCGCGCCGAAGTCTTCGTAGACCGCAGTGGTGGCGTCCTTGACCTCGGCGTTGGAGACGCTGTCCGCGGCGTCACCGAAGGCGTCGACGACCGTGTTGAACTGGTCGACGGTGGTCTGCGGGTCGGTGGCACCCGTGGTGTCGATGTCGCCCGCCGCGGCGCTGGCTTCCTGCAGCTTGGGGATGACGATGCCGCACGCCTCTTCTACGGACTGGTCGGTGTTGGTCTCCTCAGCGGGAGCCGAGCTGTCAGCCGAGTCGGCTGCATCGTTCGACGTGTCATCGGAAGCTGCTCCCGAGCAGCCGGTGAGCCCCAGAACGGCGACGGTGGCGATGGCGAATGCTGCGATACGACGATTCATATGTAGTTTCCTCTGTGACGGCACCACGAATGGCGCTTCGATTCTCCGGTCGGTGACCCAGT
>NZ_JBQDSX010000043.1:0-25641 GCF_052099035.1 Microbacterium sp.
CACGTCGCATCCAGCAGTTCCTCTCGCAGAACACCTACATGGCGAAGAAGTTCACCGGTGTCGAGGGGTCGACGGTTCCGCTCAAGGAGACCATCGAGTCGTTCGACGCGATCGCCAAGGGCGATTTCGACCACGTGGCAGAGCAGGCCTTCTTCAACGTCGGCGGCATCGGCGACGTGGAAGAGAAGTGGGCTCAGATCCAGAAGGAGAACGGCTGATCATGGCATTGCAGGTCAGCCTCGTCTCCGCAGACGCGGAGGTCTGGACGGGAGAGGCGTCGCTCGTCGTCGCCAAGACCGTCGAAGGCGAGATCGGCATCATGAGCGGTCACGAGCCGATCTTGGCGATCCTCGCCGAGGGTCAGGTGCGCATCACCCAGCTCGACGGCAGCAAGGTGCTCGCTAACGCTCAGGACGGTTTCCTCTCGATGGAAGGCAGCCAGCTGACGATCGTTGCGGGCAACGCCGCGCTCATCGCCTGAATCACTCATCGACAACGCGCTCGTCTGCCACCTCTGCGGTGGCAGGCGGGCGCTTTCTCGCCTGCACAGGTTCGTATGAAGATCCTTCTCCCTCCCTCCGAGACCAAGCGCATCGGTGGTGATGGGGCACCCCTGGAATTCGATTCCCTGGCGCTCGCATCACTCACACCGTTGCGCGAGCTCGTCGTCGATGCTCTCCGAGCGCTGGCCGAGGACCCTGAGCGTTCTCAACAGGTGCTCAAGCTCAGCGAGCGGCAGCTCGGCGAAATCGCGCACAACCACGCTCTGCGCACTGCGCCGACCATGCCCGCCATCGATCGCTACACGGGCGTCCTCTATGACGCATTGGATGCTGCGTCCGCGAGCAGTGCGTCACGGCGATGGATCGGACAGCACGTGTGGGTGCATTCGGCACCGTTCGGACCGGTCGGTGCGCTCGATGGCATCCCGGCATATCGGCTTGCCGCCGGAACAGCGCTTCCCGGCGTCGCGCCGCTGCGCAGGCACTGGGCGGATGCGGTGAACACCGCCATCGCGGAGGACCGGCCCTCATTCACCCTGGATCTGCGCAGCGAGGCATATGTCGCTCTCGGCCCGGTTCCAGCATCCATTCCTTCGGTCTACGTGCGTGTCGTGACGGAACAGGGTCGAGCGCTCAATCACTTCAACAAGAAGGCAAAGGGCGAGCTGGTCCGCGCCTTGGCGGAGGACAGGCCGCCTGCGCGAAGCTTCGCGGCGCTGCAGAAGTGGGCGACTTCTCGCGGAGTAACGCTCCGCATGGGACAGCAGCAGGGCATCGCCGAACTCGTCGTCGCGTCCTGACCGGTCCCGCGTGTGCCTGTTGCTCTCGTGCTGACTCACGCTAGTGTGTGTGACGCGATGTGAAATGCATCGCTGACTCCATGGAGGGGCTAATGGACTATTACGACTCAGGTGCTGCAGCAGCGATTATCGCAGCCGCGGGCCTTGTTATCTTTCTCTTCGCTGTCGTGGGCTATGTCCTGACATCGTGGTTCCTGATGAAGGTCTTCGAAAAGGCCGGTGTGCAGGGCAAATGGCGCGCCTGGGTACCGGTGTACAACAGCATGATCTTCTTGAAGCTCGGTGACATGAGCCCGTGGCTGATCCTGTATGCGATCGGTGCAAGCATCGTGCTCAGCTGGATCCCGCTCCTCGGGCAGATCATCCCGATCGCGATCGGCGTGGTGATGATCATTGCCGCGTACCGCGTGGGTCAGAAGCTGCAGAAGGAGGGCGCGTGGGTCGTCCTCTACATCTTCCTCTCGATCGTCTGGCTCGGCATCAACGCCTTCGACAAGTCGCGCTGGAACGCGCAGATCGCTCCGGCCCCGTGGGCCGGTAACGCCTTCTTCGCTGACCGCACGGTCTGGGACGGCGTGCCGGTCCAGCCCTCCGCCGCTCCCGCAGCGGGAGCAGCACCGGGATACGGCGCACCTCAGCAGGGCGGCTACCCGCAGCCCGGCCAGCCCGTCCAGGGTGGTTACCCGCAGCAGCCTGCGCCCGGATACCAGCCTCCGGCAGCTCCGTCGACTCCGCCGGCAGCGCCTTCGGCTCCGGTGACGCCCCCGCCGGCACCATCGACCCCGCCTGCGGCGCCGTCGACTCCGCCGACCACACCACCGCCGGCAGCTCCTCCGGCTCCGCCTGCACCTCCGGCGGATCCGAACCAGCCGCCTGCATGATCAATGACGAAGGGCCCTCGAGAAATCGGGGGTCCTTCGTCATTGATGCGCCGATGCTCCGATAGCGTAGGAACATGGACATGTCCCGCGCCGCCGCGCAGCGCCGCATCGGTTCCACTACGATGTGTGAGAGTCCCGCGGCTGTCCGAAACGCTGCGACTATCCCGGAGGCACCTTTTGTCTGAGACGACCACGCATACTCATAGCGTCGCCGTCGCCGATCAGGATAAGATCACCCTGACCTGGGCCGGGTCCACGGACACCGGGCGTCGACGCGACAACAATCAGGATGCATTCCTCGCGGAGTTTCCCCTGTTCGTCGTTGCGGATGGCATGGGGGGTCATGCTGGCGGCGAGGTCGCCAGCCAGTGCACGATCGAGCGGCTCCAGGAAGTCGTGAATTCGGGCACGGTGTCCACGGACGCGATCGAGGAGGCGCTCGAGCATGCTGTTGCGGATATCGCGTCCCACCCGGAGACCACTGATGAAGGAACCGGCACGACGCTGACCGGTGTGTTCTTCGACATGGTCGAGGGCGAGCCGCGCTGGGTGTCGCTGAATATCGGAGACTCGCGCGTTTACCTCCTGCGCGACCAGCGTCTCGTCCAGGTGACAACAGATCATTCGGTGGTGCAGGAGCTGATCAGCTCGGGCCGCCTGAGTCCGGAAGAGGCCGAGAGCCACCCGTACAGTAACGTGATCACCCGTGCGGTGGGTGCGAGTGAGCTCACGCCGCCTGACTACCTCGGCATCGAAGTCTTCGATGGCGACCGGTTCGTCATCTGCTCCGATGGGTTGACCAAAGAGCTCACCGACTACGGCATCCAGCACTTCCTCCGCGAGAAGGACGACCCGGCGGACGCCGTGGACGCGATGCTGGCTGCCGCTCTGGAAAACGGCGGCCGGGACAACGTCACGCTGATCGTCGTCAAGATCGAGCGCACCGGCGGGAGTACTGTCGCGGACGCCGATACCGTACGCGTCGAGACGATCGGCGACTCGTCCTCCACAGAACCGAGTTCTGAGAAATAGTCGTTCTGGCTGTGGAGAACCGTTCACGCTGATTCCGCATGCCCTGCAATGGGGTGATGGATCTTGAAGCACTGACCCTCCCGGCTTCGGCCGAGGAACCGCGTCGTCAGCCCGTTCCCGTGCTCGCAGCCGTCGTGCCGATCGCTGCCGGTGTGGTGCTGTGGCTGATCACCGGATCGATCTTCTCACTCTGCTTCGCAGCTCTCGGACCGCTGATGATCGGCGCATCGCTCCTCGACGGCGTGCGCAGCAGGCGGCGTGCGCGGCGCACGGCCGCGCAGGAGCAGACTGAAGGATGGCGGCGCGTCGAGCAGGAGCTGAAGAGGCAGCATCGTCGAGAGCGACGCGAACTGCGTCGCGCGCATCCGGATGCCGCATCCAGCGTGCAGGACCCGCCGCTGCGCGATCTGCAGCCCATCGATGAGACCACTCCGTTCGTCATCGGTTCCGGCGCTCGTCGCAGCGGCCTGCGGGTGACGGGTGACGACAGCGAACGTGCTCGTTCGTTCCGGGAACGCGCATCTCACGTTCTGGATGCTCCGATTCTCGTACCGGTCGGGCGCGGGGTGTGTCTGCGGGGGCCGCTGCCGATCGTATCGGCGGCCGCCCGTGCGCTCATCGTGCAACTGTGCCTGCGGCATGCGCCGTCACAGCTGGCCGTGAGCGGCGACAGCCTGGAAGCACTGGGGGTCAGCGGGTTTCCGCACACGGGTCGGCCCAGACGGGGTGCGTTCCGACTCGCCGTCGTCATCGGCGATGGTGATGGGGATGCCGCGGACGCTGCCGCGCAGATTCACCTGTGCGCACCAGGGGGTGAGATACCCGAGGGGATCACGACCGTCATCGACTGCTCCGACCCGCTGCACGCACGTCTGCGCACGGGGACGGGATTGGAGGACGTCGTGGTCGAGTGCCTGTCCCGTCCTCAGGCCATAGCCGTCGCGGCATCCAGCGCCGAGCGGGAGGGTGAGCTCGCGCAGCTGCCTGACACGGTTGCGCTGAACGAGCTCACCAGCGCCCCAGAAGGGGGCACCGGCCTTGCGGCTGCCATCGGACGGACAGAGAGCGCCGAGGTCGTACTCGATCTCGTCGATGACGGCCCGCATGCGATCGTGACGGGCATGACAGGCTCGGGAAAGAGCGAGCTTCTCGTCACCTGGATCACATCGATGGCACGGGAACACAGTCCCGAGAAGGTCGCCTTCGTCCTGGCCGACTTCAAAGGCGGAACGGCATTCGATCCGCTGCGCGACCTGCCACACGTGTCGGCTGTCATGACCGACCTCGACGAGGAGGGCGCGCGCAGGGGCGTGGAGAGTCTGACGGCAGAGCTTCGACGACGAGAGGCGGTGCTGGCAGCTCTTGGCGCGCGGAACATCGCAGAGTCCGAGGGGCGGCTCGGGCGCCTTGTCATCGTCGTGGACGAGTTCGCGGCGCTGCTTCAGGAACATGCCGATCTCGGCGTCGTGTTCACGGATATCGCCGCGCGCGGACGAGCGCTGGGAATGCACCTGATCCTCGGCACGCAACGGGCAGCCGGGGTGATCCGCGACGCCCTGGCGGCGAACTGTCCACTTCGGGTGAGCCTGCGCGTCACCGAGTCCGCCGACAGCCGATTGGTGATCGGATCCGATGACGCAGCCGAGCTCCCCGGCGGGGCAGCCTCTCGAGGACTGGCATTCGTACGGCGGCCGCAGGACGCTGATGCAGCTGCCGTGCGCATCGCGCTGACGGGCGCGGGTGACCTGCGCGCGATCGGTGCGCGGTGGGTAGGCGCCGAGACCCCGACGAGTCCGTGGTTGCCACCTCTCCCGCGACAGCTTTCGCTGGACGCGCTGGTGCGTGACAGCGGAGCGCACGAGAACGGGGAGCTGCTGCTCGGACTGTCCGATGAACCCGAACGGCAGCGTCAAGTGCCGTTCATCCTGCGGCCGGGAACAGACCGGGGGATCGCAGTTGTCGGGGGGAGCGGCTCCGGACGCACATCGGTGCTGCGGGCGTTGGCGGCACAAGGCCGTCAGACGGTCCTGATTCCCGCCGACCCGGAGCGGGCCTGGGACGCGATCGCCGCTCTCGAAGATGCGAATACCGCCGGCCCGCAGCTGGTGCTCTGTGACGACCTCGATCAACTGGTCGCGGGGTTTCCGGTCGAGCACGCCCAGGTGCTGCTCGAACGGCTGGAGAGGCTGATTCGGTCGGCGGCCGCGCGGCGTCGCACCGTCGTGATCGCGACGGGGAGAGTATCCGGGCAGATCGCACGGGTGATCGAGGCGCTCCCCACACGGATGCTGCTGCGGACCGGCACCAAGCTTGAGCACCTCGCTGCCGGCGGCGACAACGACGGCTACCGTCGTGACCGTCCGGCCGGTCGCGCCCGCATCGATGGCACCGAGATCCAGATCGCCTGGACCGACGCTCCGCTGGATGCCGTCGGCGAGACGCAGGTAACGGCATGGGCGCCGAGCGGCGACCTGGTCGGGGTGGTGGCGCCGGCCGCGCGTCGAGCCGTCGATACCCTGCGCGCGGCGCACCCCGAGTGCGAGGTGATTCCCGTAGCCGATCTGGTGCTCGATGCCTCGGCGGTGACGCGGGGGATCCTCGTCGGCGATGCGGAGAGCTGGCAGCGGCAGTGGCCGCTGTGGCAGCGCATGCGCACCGACGGCGAGATGCTCGTGCTCGCCGAGTGCGCGGCAGAGTTGCGCTCACTGGCCGGAGTCCGCGAGGTTCCTCCCTACGCCGAGACCCACAGGGGACGCGCGTGGAGCATGCATGACGGGCAGGCGCCGCGCCGAGTCGTGATCGCGCCCCTCGGCTCGGCAGAGGGGCGGTGACACGTAACAGGTCAGACGCGCGTCAGAGCACCGACTCGACCGGCTGCGCCTCCAGTCCGTGCGCGACCGCGACTCCTTCATTCACGATCGCTCCGGATGCGACGTTCAGCCCTGCGGCGAATGCCGGATCGGTGCCGAGAGCGCTGCGCCACCCGCGCGCCGCGATCTTGCGCACATACGGCAGTGTGGCGTTCGTGAGCGCCGACGTCGATGTGTTCGGCACGGCACCGGGCATGTTTGCCACGCAGTAGAACACCGTGTCATGAACGGCGAAGGTCGGATCTGCATGCGTGGTGGCGTGGGTGTCCTCGAAGCATCCGCCCTGATCGACGGCGATGTCGACGAGCACACTTCCCGGGCGCATCTGCGCGACCATCTCGTTCGTGACGAGCTTGGGCGCGCGTGCGCCGGGGATCAGCACCGACCCGATGACGAGATCGGAGTTCAGCACCGCCCGGCGCAGATCCAGGGGGTTGGATGCCGCGGTCTTCACACGTCCCGCGAAGAAGTCATCCAGCATCCTCAGCCGCGGGATATTCGTGTCGAAGACGGTGACATCCGCGCCCATGCCGCTGGCGATCACTGCGGCGTTCGCGCCAGCGACGCCACCGCCGATCACCGTCACTGTGGCAGGCCGGGTTCCCGGTACCCCCGACATCAGCAGTCCGAGGCCACCGTTCGAGCGCATCAGCGTGTTCGCTCCGACCAGCGGCGCAAGACGTCCGGCGACCTCGCTCATCGGGGCGAGCAGCGGAAGGCTGCCATTGGGGAGCTGCACCGTCTCGTAGGCGATCGCGGTGATCCGACTGTCGACGAGTCGGTCGGTCAGCGGTCGGTCTGCGGCGAGATGCAGGTACGTGAAGAGTGTGAGGTCATCGCGAAAGTAGTCGTATTCGCTCGCGATGGGCTCCTTGACCTTGAGTAGCAGCTCGGCGCGTGCCCAGACCTCGGCGGCGTCATCCAGCAGCGTCGCACCGGCATCGGCGTACTCGGCATCCGGCATCGACGAGCCGATCCCGGCGCCCGACTGCACGAACACGTCGTGCCCGGCAGAGACCAGATCGTGCACTCCAGCTGGTGTCAACGCAACGCGGTACTCATTGTTCTTGATCTCGGTGGGGACACTGATCCTCATCGTGACTTCCTCTCCACCCTCGCCATCGAGGGATCGTGCGGCCCCGGGGTCAGGGCATCAGATTCCGGCGCCGGGACGGATCATCCCGACGTCGCTCCCGCCACCGAGGACGGTGAGGGGAAGTGCTTCGGCCAGCGTCGCCACATCGGCATCGCCGAGGGCGCCGGCTCGTGCCAGCAGGGTTGCCGCGACGATCGTCGATGCGCGCGCTGCGCCATCGAGCATCTTCACGGCGACGGTGGCGCCGTTCGGGGCGACCATGACCATAATTCCCTCGGCTCCGCCCTTGGCGAAGACACCGAGGGTCTCGATCGCGAGAGTGTCGGGCTTTCCCGGCCCCTCGATCGTCCACGGGTTGTCCTTGACCGCGCGCACCAGAGTCCCGGCGACGCGGTGCAGCGCGAACGGAGACCGCTCGGAGGCTGTTCCGATGCGGTGGATGCCGCGGGCGAGCCCGGTCAGCGTCATGGCATGCACGGGCGCCCCGCAGCCATCGATCGACGTGTGTGCGATCTTCTCGCCGGTCAGTCGCTCGACGACCTCGCGGATGTGCAGCTGCAGCGGGTGCGACGGGTCGAGGTAACCCTGTGTTGGCCAGCCGGTGGCGACGCACGCACGCAGCATCGCAGCATGCTTGCCAGAACAGTTCATGCGAATACGGGCCGGCTGGCCGTGCTCGCGGACCAGGTCGTCGCGCGTTGCCGTGTCCCCGGGCCAGGCAGGGGGACAGGCCAGTGAATCCTCGGTCAGGCCACCAGCGGCGAGAACCTCGCGGACGACATCCGCGTGGCGGTCGGTCCCGGTGTGGCTTGCCGTCGCCATGGCGAGCTGCTCTCCCGAGAGATCGGCCCCTGCGGTGACGCACGCCACGGCCTGCAACGGCTTCAGGCTGGAGCGCGGAAGGAAGAGCGCATCGGGATTGCCGAGTCTGCGGACGACTTCGCCGTCAGGGGAGAGCACGATCGCCGCGCCGGCATGGCGCGATTCGACGAAACCGCTCCTCTCGACAACAGCGAGTTCGACAGCATCCGCGACAGTGAGAGTCTCCAGCACCCGACAAGCCTATCCTCTGTCAGACTTGCGGCATGGGACTCGGCGAACACGACTATGCGCTGACCGCGACCTGGACCGGCGACCTGGGCACGGGCACGAGCGGGTACCGCGAGTACTCCCGCGACGTCACGCTCTCGGTCGAGGGCAAGCCTGACCTTCTGGCATCGGCCGACAAGCCGTTCCGGGGCGATCCTGGGCGTTGGAACCCGGAGGACATGCTGCTGGGAGCATTGGCCGAGTGCCACCTGCTGTCGTACCTGCACGCGTGCGTGAGCGCAGGCGTCGTGGTCGTCTCCTACCGGGATCGGGCCACCGCGGTGATGACCGAGGACGGCCGCAGCGGCGGTGCGTTCACGGATGTGCTGCTGCGTCCCGAAGTGGTCGTCGCGGATGCGTCGATGATCGCGGCCGCCGAGCGCGCACACGATGATGCGCACCGGATGTGCTTCATCGCGAACTCGGTCAACTTCCCGGTGCGCCACGAAGCGACCGTCACATCGCGCTGACCCTCAGCGTCGTTCGTGCGGGAAGGCCTGTTTGATCTTCTCGATCGCGCCCTGCGCGGCCGGCTCGTTGTAGATTCCGGCGAGTTCCTGACCACTGAGCGCGTGGATGCCGGCCATGATCTCATCGGTTGCCAGGCGACGCGCCTTGCCGCTGTTCGCCGGTCCGTGCACGGACACGTCGATCGGGTCCCCGAAGCGCACCGTGATGCGCTCTGTCATCGACGGCATCTTCGCACCCTTGGGCATGACCTTGTCGGTTCCGATCAGGCCGACGGGAACCACGGGCGCCCCTGTCTGGAGCGCGAGGAACGCCACCCCGGTGCGTCCCTTGTACAGACGCCCATCGGTGGAACGGGTCCCTTCGGGGTAGAGCGCGACGGTCAGACCCTCGTCCAGAAGCTGGCGCTGCTGATCGAGTGCATCCAGAGCGGCCTGGCCGGCGCCGCGACGCACGGGGATCGCCCCGATCGACTCGAAGAACGAGCGCTTGAGGGCACCGGAGAAGCCACGTCCCTCGAAATACGACGACTTGGCGAGGAAATGCACGGGGCGGGGAGCGGCTACGGGAATGGCGATGGAGTCGATGAAGGACAGGTGATTGCTCGCGAAGATCACGGGGCCGTCTGTGGGGACCTTCTCGCGTCCCTCGACTCTCGGGCGGTAGATGAGCCGGGCTAGTGGGGTGATGATCGCACGCCCGAGGGCATATGTCGCACCGGCGCGATGCGGAGTCGCAGCGTCGTGCTGTGTCTCTGCCGGGGACGTCTCGGGAGTCGGCTCAGGGAGGCCGGACGGCGCAGAGGTCATCAGATCAGGCTACTCCGAGATTCATTCCGATCCGGGAATGCGGATGCCGTGGTTCCTTGCCACTCAGCAGGAGCAAAGGCAGGTGCGGCAGTATTGGGAGGTCCCCGCTTACGATCCGAGGTATCACTGTGCGCACACGCTCGCTCCTGGCTCTGTCCACCATCACCGCAGCCACACTTCTGCTGGCAGGGTGCACGGGTACCGCCGGCACGACCGGAGACGACGCCGATGCCGCAGCCACTGATCTGTGCGCGGCGACGGTCGAATCCGGAGACGCGGCAGAGAACGTCACGGTCGATGGGGAGTTCGGCACAGCATCCACCGAGACGTTCGATCTCGGCCAGACGGTCGAACAGGCGCAGCGGGCGGTTCTCACCGAGGGCGATGGCGCCAAGATCGCTGAGGGTGACTACGTCAGCTACGCGCTCAGCGCGTTCGATGGCGACTCCGGCGAGCGGCTCGGCGATGCCGGGTACGCCGAGGGCGAGCTTCTTCCCGCGCAACTGACCGCCGATGCTCCGCTGGGCCAGCTCATCGGCTGCGCGACGGTGGGCTCGCGCCTGTCGGTCGTGTTCCCGACGACAGACGCTGCCGCAGCCCAGTTCTACGTTCTCGATGTGCTCGATGTCGTCCCGGCCGCAGCTTGGGGCGAAGAGCAGGCTGCCGTGGACGGCATGCCCGCTGTCACTCTTGCCGATGATGGCGAACCCAGCATCGAGATCCCTGAAGGTGATGCGCCCACTGACGTGCAGATTTCTGTCCTCAAGCAGGGCGACGGCATCGAGGTCGGCGACGGCGACACCACCCTGTTGCAGTACTACGGCGTCGACTGGGCAACGGGGGAGAGCTTCGACTCATCGTGGGCCAATGCGGGTCCGATGTCGATCGACGGCAACACCTACGTCCCTGGATTCGTGCAGGCGCTCGCAGGTCAGAAGGTCGGCTCGCAGGTGCTCGTCGTGATTCCCCCGGCACAGGGGTACGGCGAAGAGGGCACCAGCGATCACGAGCTCGCAGGCAAGACACTGGTGTTCGTGGTCGACATCCTCGCCACGATGCACCCTGCCACCTCGTAAGCCGTTCGGCGGGGCATAGGCTGGCGGCATGCGTCGCATCATCGTCCTCGGCTCCACAGGTTCCATCGGCACCCAGGCGCTGGAGGTGATCCGCGCCAATCCCCGCAGATTCGAACTGGTCGGGGTCGCCGCGGGAAGCAATGCCGAGATGCTCGCCGAACAGGCGGAGCAGTTCCAGGTGGAGCACACGGCTCTGGGAGCCGAGCAGGCCGAGCAGCTCGTTCGCGATGTCGACGCCGACGTGGTGCTCAACGCAATCACCGGCTCCATCGGCCTCGGCTCGACACTCGCGGCGCTCAAAGCCGGGCGCACACTCGGGTTGGCGAACAAGGAATCGCTGATCGTCGGCGGTGAACTGGTCACTGCGGCAGCCGCTGAGGGGCAGATCGTTCCTGTCGACTCCGAGCACTCCGCGCTCGCGCAGGCGCTGCGGTCGGGAACCCATGATGAGATCAGGCGCCTCGTGGTTACAGCATCCGGCGGACCGTTCCGCGGACGCAGCCGCCGTCAGATGGAGGACGTCACACCCGCCCAGGCGCTCGCGCATCCGACCTGGAACATGGGACGGGTCGTCACCACGAACTCGGCGACGCTTGTGAACAAGGGCCTCGAGGTGATCGAGGCGCACCTGCTGTTCGACGTCGACTACGACGACATCCAGGTCGTGGTGCATCCGCAGTCCATCGTTCACTCGATGGTCGAGTTCATCGACGGGTCGACCATCGCGCAGGCCTCACCGCCCGACATGCGGTTGCCGATCTCGCTCGCACTGGACTGGCCGCACCGGATCGGCGGTGTCGGTCGGCCGCTGGATTGGACGCAGGCGACCAGCTGGGACTTCGAGCCGCTCGACGATGAGGCATTCCCCGCCGTCGCCCTCGCGAAGAGCGTCGGGCGGGCGGGCGCGACATTCCCCGCAGTTTTCAACGCCGCCAATGAGCAGGCCGTGGATGCCTTCCACGACGGGCACCTGTCGTTCCTCGGCATCGTCGACACGGTCGCTCGCGTTGTCGACGCGCATGACGCACCGGGCGCGCTGACGGTCGAGTCACTGGCGGATGCCGAGGACTGGGCGCGTCGGACAGCCGATCAGTCTATTGCCGGGCGGTAGTCGTCGTTTCGACTCGTCGCTGGCGCTCCTCGCTCAACGCGTTTCGTCTCGCTTCGCTCGCTCAACGACCCGGGGAATGACGGGCGACTTCTGCGGGTCGTTGAGCGGAGGCAGCGGAGCAGCCGAAGACGAAGCGGGGTGAGCGAGCGCCAGCGAGTCGAAGCCGTTCCTTCGTCGAAGCCGTACCCCCGCCAAACCTCAGTCGTCGTAGGGGACGGGCCAGTGCGGCTCGGGCACCGGCCATCCGGCATCCCGCAGTGCACGGCGCGCGAGCTCCCTGGCCGAGTACGGCGTGCGAGCTCCGCGGATATCGCGGTAGTCCTGGTGGCCGGGACCGGCCCACAGGATCGCATCGCCGTCGCCGACCATGCCGACGGCGGCGATGATGGCCTTCTCCGGTGGAGAGAACTCGTGGATCTCAGCATCCGGCTGTGCGTCGCGTGCCCCCTCGATGAGGGTGGCGCGGATCGACGTCGGGTCCTCGAACCGCGGGTGGTGGTCGGTGATGACGAGGATGTCGCTGCCTTCGACCGCCGTGCGCCCCATGTCGAGGCGCTTGGTGGCGTCACGGTCGCCATCGGCGCCGAACAGCATGAGCGTGCGTCCTGGCGTGACCCGGCGGACAGCGGCGAGCGTCTTCACGAATGCATCCGGGGTGTGTCCGAAGTCGACGTACACGGCAGGGCCCCGTTCGCCGGATACCAGTTCGGTGCGCCCGGGCAGGTACGCGTCGATCTGGCCGTCGCGGCTCAGCGCGTCGACGATGCGGTCCCAGGCGTAGCCGCCCTCGAGCAGCATGACGATCGCGAGGGCGGCGTTGGCGGCCATGTGCGGACCGATGACGGGAACAACCGTGGTGAGCGTGCGCCGTTCGGGTCCCGACATCGTGAAGCGGGTGCCGCGCTGGCGCTCCTCCTCGATCGTGACGACCCAGTCCGCCTGCGATGCGGCATCCGGGTCTGCGGCGATGGCCGGGGTCCCCACGGTCACCACGGGGATCTCGGAGGCCGCGACGACGTCGACGCCGGAGGCGGAATCGAGCGAGATCACCGCGCGGCGCGCGCGATCGGGGCGGAACAGTGGGAGCTTCGCGGCGAAGTACTCCTCCATGTCGGCGTAATCGTCGAGATGGTCGTGGGAGAGGTTGGTGAAACCGGCGACGTCGAAGACGATGCCGTCCACGCGGCGGCGGGACAGCGCCTGGGCGCTCACCTCGACGGCGACGGCCTCGACCTGTCGCTCGCGCATGAGCGCCAGCAGGGCATGGGTCTCGGATGCTTCGGGGGTGGTGAGCCGGGAGATGATGACGTCCCCGGCGATGTGGCGCTCCGCCGTGGAGGAGAGTCCTGAGACGACGCCGAGCTGGCCGAGGATGCCGGCGAGCAGGTGCGTGACACTGGTCTTGCCGTTCGTGCCGGTGGTGGCGAACAGGAGCGGGAGGTCATCGTCCGCCCCGGTGCCGTAGACCCAGGCGCTCAGCGCACCGAGAACGCCACGAGGATCGTCGACGATCACGATCGGAAGACCCGAATCGGCCGCGATGCCCGCGCCATCCGCGTCGGTGACGATCGCGACGGCGCCCTTCTCCGCTGCAGCAGTGGCGAATGCCGCACCGTGCTGGTTGACACCGCGGATGGCGACGAACACCTCTCCGGCGCGGAGGTCCGCGGTGGCGAGAGTGATTCCAGTGAGGATGACACCGTCGATCTCACCGCGGGTGGCGGTGCCGAATCGAGCGGCGAGGTCCGCCAGGGCCCGCTGTGGCGGGGCGACAGGACGGAGCACAGGAGGAAGGCTGGGCTGAGTAGACATAGCCCTTCAATGATCTCACGCGCGGTCTCGGGGGTGCGCCGGATAACCACCCCGGCGCGCCCCCGAGACGGATGTCAGCGCACGGGTCCGTTGGATGCGCGACGGGATGCGCGGATCGCGATCACCAGCGCGGCGACGCCGGCCAGAAGCCCCGCTGATCCGAGAGCGATCCCGATGCCGGATGCTGGGCCGGCCGTCTCCTGCGCAGCATCCGATTCTGCGCCTTCGGCGTGCTCGCCGTGACCGGCATCCGATCCGTTGTCTGTCGCGTCGGTGACGGTGACGACGGGGGCGGGGGAGTCGAGGGCGTGCGGATCCTGACCATCCTCGGCGATCTCCACCCACTCGTTCGTGCCGGTCTCGCACTGCTGTTCGACGGGGAAGACGAGCGATTCGGGTGCGTCCTCACCGAGTCGTACCGCCATCGTCACCGCACCCCGCAGGTCATGCGCGACAGGGGTGGCGGCGGTATAGGTGACTGCCGAGACGAGACCGTTGTCTGCTCGTTCGACGGCGACGTCCCACATCGCATCCACGGTGGGGGAGACCGAGGTGAGACCCTCGGGCATCGTGATGCGCAGCGCTGTGGTGGGTGAATTCTCGCAGCCGTGGGTGAACGAAAATGTGAGGACGGCGGAGCCCTCCGGTTCGACGGCGTCCGGACTGACGCCGACATGTGCCTGTGCGGCGGCGGGGGCTGCGAGCACGAGGCCGGCGGCGAGTGCGGCGATGAGTGCGCCGCGGTGGGTCTTCAACATGGTTTCTCCTTGAACATGCGCAGAGTCGTCTCTGCGTGCGGGCGCGCTGAAATTGCGCGAACCGCGGGATAGGTGACATGTCTGCGCCCGATCCGCCGGATGAGGCGGATCAGCCGCGGGAGAAGACCGGTGGACCCCGCCTGGAGATATCCCCGACCCGGATTATCTGGATGATGAGGCGCGCTGTGCGCGACACCGATGGCGGCGCCGGCCATGCAACCTGGGGGTGCGGCATGCGCGCGCGCAGCACGGCGCGCACCCATCTGCCGATGGCACGCAGCATGCTCTCGCCGCGCCAGAGCAGAGCGATCGTGAATACGGCGGCGATGACGTGGGCGCCGAGCATCCCGGAATCCGCCGCGACCGTGCCGGATGCGGTTCCGAGCGAGAGCACGTGCTGGTGTCCGGCACTCGCGATGGTCGGGGTGACCGTCGCGTTCAGCGCGACGAAGAGAGCATGGAACACCGCCTGTGAGAGCAGCACGGCGCCGCCCAGACGCAGAAGGCTCGGGCGGCTTCCGACGAGGAGCGCGGCGAGTGGGGTGAGGAAGACGCTCAACGCCAGAATAAGCAGCGGATGAGGTGCGATTCCGCCGCCAATGGTGTGCGACACTGCGGCGATGATCGTCGCGACAGTCGATGCGGCGGCGCCACGGAGGAGTCGCAGCTGCCGGGAAGTCACGGCCCCAGCTTATGCGGCGGATTCCTAGTTCGTGCCCAGTAGCGTGGGGACGTGGAAATCCTCCTCTACGTCGTCGGCATTCTCTTCATGCTGATCGGACTGGGCCTGTCGATCGGGCTGCATGAGATCGGGCACCTCGTGCCCGCGAAGCTGTTCGGCGTGCGCGTGGGGCAGTACATGATCGGCTTCGGCCCCCGTCTGTGGTCCAAGCGGATCGGTGAGACGGAGTATGGAGTCAAAGCCCTGTCTGTCGGTGGTTACATCTCGATGTCGGGGATGTATCCGGCATCCGATGGCAAGCCGGTGCGCGGCCTGTTCGCCTCTCTCGTGCAAGATGCCCGCTCGGCGAATGACGAGACGATCGCCGATGGTGCCGAGGAGCGGGTGTTCTACCGGCTTCCGGTCTGGAAGCGGATCATCGTCATGCTCGGCGGGCCTGCGATGAACCTCATCCTTGCGGTGATCATCTTCACCGTGCTGGCTTCCGGTATCGGACTGCAGCAGGGCACGACCACGATCGCCGGTGTCACCGAGTGCGTGCTGCCGGCCGGCACGACGCAGACGGAGTGCGAGCCGGGCGACCCGGCCTCGCCCGCGGCGGAAGCCGGTGTGCTGCCGGGCGACGTCCTCGTGTCGGTTGCGGGAACGCGGGTGTCCGACTTCGCCGAGGCGACCGAGATCGTGCAGGCATCTCCGGGGAAGAGCCTGGACGTGATCGTCTCGCGCGATGGGGAGGACGTGCACCTGTCGATCACCCCGATCTCGGCCGAGCGATCGCTGACGGATGCTGGCGGCCAACCGAAGCTTGACTCGGACGGCAAGCAGATCGTCGCCGAAGTGGGGTACGTCGGGATGAGCTCGCAGATGGGCTTCGTGCCGCAGCCGATCGGCACCGGCGCGGCCCTGGCGGGGGAGAACGTCGGACGCGTTGCCGAGCTGATCGTGCAGCTTCCCGTCAAGCTGTGGAACGTCGGCTCGTCGCTCGTGACGGGCGCTGACCGCGACCCCGACGGGCCGCTCAGCGTCGTCGGCGTCGGTCGCCTTGCCGGCGAAGTCGCAGCGACGGATGCTCCGGTCCTGAACCGCTTCGTCTTCCTGCTGAGTCTGCTCGGTTCGCTCAACGTCGCCCTGTTCGTCTTCAACCTCATCCCGCTGCTGCCGCTGGATGGCGGACACGTCGTGGTGGCGCTGTGGGACGGCATCCGTAAAGCCTGGGCGAAGCTGTTCCGCCGGCCTCCGCCGGTGCCGGTGGATGCGACCCGGCTCGTGCCGCTCACTATCGTCGTGGCGGTGCTGATGATCGCGATGGGAGCACTGCTGATGTTCGCGGATGTGGTGAACCCGGTGAATCTGCTCCAGTAGCCTTGGGGGCTCGTCAGGCGAAGGCGTGCCCGATGAGGCGCTCGAGCGTGCGGATGCCGTCGCGAGAGAGGATCGACTCCAAGTGCCCCTGCACGCTGGCGAAGTGCTCACCTCGGAGGGCATAGACGTCGCCGGTGGTCCTGTCGGCGGACACTTCGGCTTCGAGTGAGGCTCCTGGCGTGCCGTCCGACAGTCCGGTGAACACGCCCACATGCTCAGTCTCGGGGGCGACCCGGGCGGTGAACGTGTTGTAGAAGCCGATTGAAGCGTCTTCACCGAAGATCGGCACCGTCTTCTGCAGGCCCTGGTGCGGGGCATCCAACGGCACGAGATCGATGCCGAGGCTGTCGGCAAGGATCTGATGGCTGAGGCACACGGCGAGCAGGGGAGCGCCCTGCGTGATCCGCCGGGCGACAACTTCGCTCATGCGGGAGATGCGCTTCGACCCGACATCGCGGGGGTCGCCGGGCCCAGGCCCCGCGACGAGCAGATCCGCGCCGTCGATGTCGGCGTCCGTTGCCGCATCCCACGGCACGATCTTCACATCGAGACCGAGGTGGTGCAGCTGGTGCGCGAGCATCGTGGTGAAGCGATCTTCGGCATCGACGACGAGCGCCGAGCGGCCGGTAAACGGGCCGATGACATCGTCTTGCTGCGGGTTGAGCCAGAACTCGGCTAAACGCGAGTTGCGTGAGGCGAGGAGGTCAGCGACCTCGGGGTCATCGGCGAGGTTCGTCGGCGCGGTCGGCTCATCCGGGTCGGCCTTCACCGGGGGAGCGACGCTGATGTCGCGCGCGATGGCGCCGATGGCGCCGAGAACGCCCGCGGCCTTGCCATGGGTCTCACTGACCTCGCCATAGGGATCGGAGTGACGCACCAGCGTCGCCCCGACGGGAACGCCCAGGTGACCGTTCTCCAGATACACGGTGCGGATGAGGATCGGCGCGTCGAGGTCGTGACCGCCATCGTCGTTCGGAGTGAACAGCGCGGCGACGCCGGAGTAGTAGCCACGCGGTTTCGTCTCATGGCGCTGGATGACTGCGCACGCGTTCTGCATCGGCGAGCCGGTCACTGTCGGCGCAAACATCGTCTCTCGGAGGATATCGCGGGGGTCGAGGCGACTGCGGCCGCGCAGCATGTATTCGGTGTGAGTGAGGCGGGACATCTGCTTGAGGTGCGGTCCGGTGATGCGCCCGCCGTCCGAGCACACCGCGCTCATCATCTTGAGTTCCTCATCGACGACCATGAAGAGCTCTTCGGTCTCTTTCGTGGAGGAGAGGAAATCCACCAGCGTCTCCTTGGTGGCACCGCCGGCGGGGTGGCGGAACGTGCCCGAGATCGGGTTCATCGTGACGATGCCGTCGCGGGCGACGACGTGGGCCTCCGGGCTGGCGCCGACTGCGATGTGGCCGGGGGTGACGACGGCGAACGTCCAGTAGGCGCCGCGCTCATGAGCGAGCAGCGCACGAAACCAGGTGAGGGCAGTGGTCACTTCATCGGCGTCGACCGTCGCCGTGTAATCTCTGCGGATCACGAAGTTCGCACCCTCTCCACGGCCGATCTCCTCGGAGATGACACGCGTGACGACCTCGGCGTAGTCTTCATCGCTGATGTCGAATCCGGCGTCTGCCAGCGGGATCGGATCGGTGGGGAGGGCTGCGAGCACCTCATCGAGTGGGAGGTACCGGTGCTCGTCGACGAGCAGACAGCGAAGCGGGGTACCGTCATCCGTCGCCACGAATCCGCGTTCGCGCACCTGACGGTAGGGGACCATCGCGAAGACCTCGCGCGGAGTCCCGTCGACGGTGAGCGGGATGTCGGCAAGAAGGTCGACGTCCGAGATCGGGCCGGTGAGGAGCTCGACGCTGTCCATTCCATCGCGGGCGATCAGCACGAAGGACGCGTCGGCGTCGCGGCGCAGTTCGGCGAGCAGGGCTGCGGTATCGGTCATCGATGTCTCCTGTGCAGTGCTCCGGCTCGGGCAAACGAAAAGACCGCCCCGGAGGCGGTCTGAATTCGTGGATTGCGAACGCACCGCCTAGACGGCGGGCCACCAGGTGGTTGTACGCATGGGCTGAAACTATCACAGTGCGGCGTGCCGCCTGCGCCACTTCCAGCCCTCGCCCGGCAGAGCCGCGTAACCTTGAGGTGTGCCTGCAGTCAATCTTGGGATGCCTAAGGTCCCCGAAGTCCTCGCCCCTCGTCGCAAGACCCGCCAGATCAAGGTCGGAAAAGTTCTTGTCGGCGGCAATGCTCCCGTCAGCGTCCAGTCGATGACGACGACGAAGACGACAGACATCAACGGGACTCTGCAGCAGATCGCAGAGCTCACGGCGTCCGGATGCGAGATCGTGCGCGTGGCCGTCCCCCATCAGGATGATGCGGACGCGCTGAAGATCATCGCCATGAAGAGTCAGATCCCGGTGATCGCCGACATCCACTTCCAGCCCCGCTACATCTACACGGCTATCGACGCCGGCTGCGGCGCGGTGCGCGTGAACCCCGGCAACATCCGTGAGTTCGACGGCAACGTCGGCAAGATCGCTGAGGCGGCCAAGGCTGCCGGAGTCTCGCTGCGCATCGGTGTGAATGCCGGTTCGCTCGACAAGCGCATTCTCCAGAAGTACGGCAAGGCCACAGCCGAAGCGCTCGTGGAGAGTGCCGTGTGGGAGGCATCGCTGTTCGAGGAGCACGACTTCCACGACTTCAAGATCTCGGTCAAGCACAACGACCCGATCGTCATGGTCAAGGCATACCGCCAGCTCGCCGAGCGAGGCGACTGGCCGCTGCACCTCGGCGTCACCGAGGCAGGCCCGGCGTTCCAGGGGACGATCAAGTCGGCGACGGCGTTCGGGATCCTGCTCTCCGAGGGCATCGGCGACACGATCCGTGTCTCGCTGTCAGCGCCTCCAGCCGAAGAGGTCAAGGTCGGACACCAGATCCTGCAGTCGCTGAATCTGCGTGAGCGCAAGCTCGAAATCGTGTCGTGCCCGTCCTGCGGGCGCGCACAGGTCGACGTGTACACGCTCGCCGATAACGTGACCGAAGGTCTGAAGGATCTGACCGTTCCGCTGCGTGTCGCGGTGATGGGGTGCGTCGTGAATGGCCCGGGCGAGGCCCGCGAAGCCGATCTCGGCGTCGCTTCCGGCAACGGCAAGGGGCAGATCTTCGTCAAGGGCGAGGTCATCAAGACCGTGCCCGAGGCAGATATCGTCGCTACCCTCATCGAGGAAGCGAACCGCATCGCCGCCGAGATGGGCCCGGACGCGCAGCTCGGCACCGCCCAGGTCGTAACCGCCTGATGTCCGCAACGCTCGTCTCGTTCCCCTCTGGTGACGTCCGCCGTGCGAGCACTGTCTCGTACGCTCACCCCCATCCCGATGGTGCGGTTATCGTGGTGGCGGAGACGCCGTTCCATCCGGTCGATCACACCTGGCCGGATCAGCCGGGGGATGCCGGCACTGTCAGTGCCGGCGCTGACGCTGTGGCCGTCGTAGAAGCCGTCATGGCCGCCGTCAGCGATGACGGGTCATTTGCTGTCGGCAGCGACATTCCGGTCAAGCGCGGTGCGGAGGGCTGGACGTGGCTGGTCGGGCACCGTCTCGCCGTCACCGAGGTGCCGGAGTGGCTCGCGCCCGGAGCATCGATCTCACTCGACGTGGATGCCGCACGTCGCGGCGGTCTGAGCCGCGGCCACACCGCCTGCCACCTCGCCTCGCTCGCGCTGGATCTCGCCGTCGCAGATCTGTGGCGCAAAGATCCCGGTGCCGATGCCCTCGGCAACCCGGACTTCGAGGGGCGCGCGAACCAGTCCAGCCGCATCCACGAGGACGGTAGCGTCGACGAGTACCGGCTGGGGAAGAGCCTGCGCAAGGCAGGATTCGATACCGAGATGTTCGCTGCGACTCTTGCCGAGCGCCAGGAGCGCGCTAATGCGCAACTGGCGGCATGGGTCGCATCGGGCGCGCCGAGCGCCATCGAGGCCGATGGGCCGACGATCATCGACCGTCGCAGGTGGAAATGCGCATTGCCCGAGGGGGATGCCGTGATGCTGTGCGGCGGGACGCACGTGACATCGCTGAACGATTTCGGGTCGATCACGGTGTCGCTGGACCTCCCCGACCCGCAGACGCTGGTGATGACGACCACCGTCGTTCCTGCATCCTGACTGGATCGAGAGGCACCGCATGCTGCTGAACGCAGTCGAGAGCGGTTCCGGCGAGCGGATCATGCTGCTCCTGCACGGGATGATGGGGTCCGCCGAGAGCTGGTGGCGGGTGGCATCCGCGCTGTCGGCGAGCGAGTGCCGCGTGATCGCGCTCGATCTTCCCGGTCATGGGGATTCGCCTCGCGATGCGAGCAGCACTATCGAATCGGCCGCCGACGCTGTCGTCGAGACGCTGTGGCGGATGACCGGCGGCAGGCCGATCTCGGCGATCGGCCACTCTTACGGCGGAACGGTTCTCGCAGCAGCTGCTGCTCGTCTGCCCATTGATCTCGCGGTGTACGTCGACACGAGCTGTTCGTTCATCGGCGGCGCCGATCGTGAGCAGCTCACCGCCCAGTACGCCGCCGATCGTGCACGACGACGGGACGCCGTTTGGTTGCGGACAACGAGACCGTACTACAGCGAGCAGGATGCTCTCGTTGAAGCCCGCGCAGCGGAGAAGTTCGATCCAGCCACTGCTGCTTCGATCTCGTCGGGGGCAGATGTGTCGTATCCGCCGGGATCCGGTTCGATTCTCGTCCGTGCGGAGCCCAGTTCATTCGTCACGGACGATGATGCGCGCAGCCTCTCTGGACGCGGCGTCGACGTGCGCAGCATCCCAGGCGCCGCACACACTGTCTGGTACAGCCATTGCGACGAGTTCGTGGCGGCGCTGCCCGAGGTGTTCAACGATGACGGACCCATCCGGCCGATATCGTCGTAGCCGTGATGATGCATGACGGCGAGCTTCTCATCGACAAGCAGATCGCGCGCGGCCTGATCGATGAGCAGTTTCCGCAGTGGCGGTCGGAGCCGATCCATGCGGTCGCGGGTGCAGGCACGGTGAACGTGATCTTCAGGATCGGTGACGACCTCGCGGCCAGGTTCCCGCTGGTTATGGATGCTGCAAATGACACGAGATCATCACTGACACGCGAAGCGTCGACGATGCGGGAACTCGCCGAGGTCTGTCCTGTGGCTACGCCGTTGCCGGTTGCGATCGGTGCGCCCGGAGTGGGGTACCCGTCGCCATGGTCGGTGCAGACCTGGGTCCCGGGCGACGTGGCGACGCCCGTGGCCCTCGCGCACTCGCACGTGTTCGCGGGCGATCTCGTCGACCTCGTCGAGTCGCTCCGCCGCGCGGATACTCAGGGTCGCGCGTTCTCAGGCGAGGGGCGCGGCGGGAACCTGCAGGACTCCGATGAGTGGGTGGAACTGTGTTTGACCGAGAGTGAAGGTCTGCTTCCGGTCGACGAGCTGCGTGCGATGTGGCGCCGGTTCCGCGAGCTTGCAGCCCCTGGCACGGCCGTGATGACGCACGGCGATCTCACCCCGCCGAATCTTGTTCTCGCGGGGGAGCGGCTCGGCGGGGTCCTTGATGGTGGGGGCTTCGCTCCAGCTGACCCGTCACTGGATCTGGTGGTCGCGTGGCATCTGCTGGATGCTGATGCCCGCACGACCTTCCGCGCAGGGATCGGAAGTGATGAGCTCGAGTGGCAGCGGGGTGCTGCATGGGCGTTCCAGCAGGCGATGGGACTCGTCTGGTATTACGTCGACTCGAACCCCGCCATGAGCGCGTTGGGACGCAGCACGCTGGAGCGCCTCGTTGCCACATACGGTCAGACGTCGCGCTGAGGTTGAAGTCTGATCTCGTGAAATCTGGCGGATGCTGCGGCGGTGCTCGACGCCACCTGCTCTGGCGCACGCGTCCGCCAGAGACGATCGAGCACTACCGTCCGGCCGAAGGCTATCGTTGCAACGTATAGCGAGCTGACGACGGAGAAGGAACTTGTTCCTCCGCATGCGTCTCGCACTTAAGGTCGTGCTCACATCTCGAACTCCCCGACGGCGGTCGCGGAAACCCAGTTCAACGCGCAGGAAGGAAGTGCCAACCGCCCGTAGGGAGGAGGCGCTTCCTATCCTCTTGAATGATCAGACGACGTCCTGCTTGACGGCAGTCTGGATGGGTTGGTGCTGGATGTCGCTCCATGAGATTGCGGCATAGCCAGCGACTCCTGCACGTTTGCCCGCGAGTTCGGTGAAGCGGTGATGTGCGAGGTTGTTGTCATCGAGTTCGGTGACGTCGATCATGATGACGTCGACGTCGCGTGCCCGTTCGAGCTCGAAAGCGGCGTGGAGCCGTCGTGACTCGTTGTATGCGGTGTGCCGGAGGCGGTTGCCAAGCTGCGGAGCGCATCGGTAGGCGATGATGAGATGCCGAAGAACGGCCTGCGTCCTGATGGCGCTGAACGCCGCGCTGGCCTGGTCGTGCAACGCGTGCCTGATGTATCGACCCGGACCGAGACCTCTGAGATCAGCGCCCCAGATTAGACATGCGACGGGGTGCGTCGCCTCATCGCCCTGCGGGGGCAGCTGGGAGAAGATGTCATCCCCACGATACGAAATCGCCGTGGTCATAGCCGACATGTCATCCTGATTGGATCGTTGTTTTCTGAGGTCATGCCGTGGTTCGCTCGGCTTGTGTAGCGGCGGTGATGAATGAGACAGCGTCGCCCGTACCGTCCTCGGTGCTCATCTGCGCTGCGGTGGCGCGAGCTTGTCCTGTGCAGTCCATGGAAGCGGCGAGGGCTGCACAGACGCGTTCGGGGCTTAGTCGGTTTTTGTGTAGCGGAGCCGGTGCGAGTCCGAGTTGTTGAAACTGATGTGCCCAGAAGGGCTGGTCGGCGAGGAAAGGCACGACGACCGAGGGGATGCCCGCGCGGGCGACGGCGTGGGTGGTCCCCGCACCGCCATGGTGAATGGCTGCGACGGCACGAGGGAGGACGGCCTCGTGCGACACGGATGTCGTGACAGACACGTCAGGTCCCAGGCAGCGCACGGGGGGTTGCAACCCGCCCCACCCGGTGGCGACGAGAACGCGCAAACCTGCGCGACGAGCACCTTCGATGATCGCTTCGGCTCTGGCTGAAGCGTCTCCACCGGTCATCGATCCGAAACCGGCGTAGATGAAAGGCGCCTCGTCGTCGATGAACGCCGCGAGATTCGTGTCGTCGACGCGGAGCCGTGATGATCCGTGCCAGTCGCCGGTGATACGTGCTGTTGCTGGCCAATCCGCGGGACGTGGGAGCAGGCTCGGGCTGATGGCGACGAGCGATGCATCCGGGGTCGGGATCCTTCCGTCAGGGACCCCCAGCCGACGGCGCGCAGCACGAACATCCGCTGCGAACATAGCGCCAGCCATATTGACGGCACGGTAACTGGCGCGATTGAGCATCGGTCCCAGTGATCGAGAAGCTATTCCGGCGGCCGGGAACTGTGAAGTCGGCGTGAGTGTGGGAGTCAGCTCCACGGTCAGGTAAGGGATGTCGTGACGTGCGGCGACGACGGGCGCAGTGAGAACCTTCGGGTGCGAGACGATGATGTCTGGATTCCACCCCATGCCGACTTCCACAAAGGTGCGCAGTGCACGGCTCATCGCAGGCCTAACCGTCTCCCGAAAGGCGGTGATGGCAGAAGATCCAGGGGCCGGTGCGAGATCCGCGAAGCGGATACCAAGACTGACGGCATCGAGCCCCTGAGTGTCGACCTCTTGCTGATCAGGGACAGCGATCCGTACGGTGATCCCGGCGCGGTGGGCTGCTCGTGCCAGGTGCACGAAAGGCTCCACGTCGCCACGGCTCCCCATGGTGGCCAGGAGCAGCCGTGGTGGCCGCCTCCGCCATGTTGATTGTGTCATCGGTTCGGGGCCGTTCTGGTCGCGTTGCGGGTCACTGCATTGCCGCCGACCAGACTTCCCGGCACACCGAGAGATCACACTAGTCCTTCTTTAGCGAACGCGAAACCCCGTCCTCGGGCGACGGTGGCCATGGAGCGCGGAGCGGCGCAACCATACCACTGGCCTCGGTCGGAGGGGGCGCCGCGATGATCAGACGAGCGCTCCCACCCCGATGGCTCAACGGAGGCACCGCCGAGGTTGGATCGTAGCTCGCGCTGTCACGGATCCACGGCCGTCTTTGGTGGCACATCCTGGTAGATGTCTGGGGTCCCGTCACCGTCTTCGTCGATCATTTCTGCGCGTGCGATTGCGCGATAGCGCCGGTTCCGCGCGATCAAGATACTCGAGGCGAAGAGCGACGCAAGAAGGGAGGCGATCATGATCGCGATCTTCGCGTCATCGCCGTGCGTGCTTTCCGCGCCAAAGCTGAGTTCCGCGATGAGGAGCGAGACGGTGAATCCGATTCCCGCGAGCAATCCGACACCGATGAGGTCGATCCACCGCAGCGCTGGGTCGAGCCTGACTCTGGTCGTCAGGGTTAGGAGACGCACGGATACAACAATGCCGAGGGGTTTGCCGAGGACAAGCCCGACCACGATGCCGATCGTGACGGGGTCGGTGGCAGCGCGGAGGACGCCGTCGACGCCGCCGATGGATACTCCCGCGGCGAAGAACGCGAATATTGGTACGGCGAAGCCGGCGGAGAGTGGGCGGAAGCGGTGTTCGAACTCTTCCGCGAGACCGGGGCGCGATGAAGGGTTGGGATCTTTCCTGATTGGCCGCACGGGGATGGTGAACGCCAACACGACTCCTGCGATCGTCGCGTGAATTCCCGAAGCATGCAGGAATGCCCACGCGATGAAGCCGAGTGGGAGCAGGATGAGCCAGGCTGCGAACGCCCTCTCACGGAAGAACGTCCGATACCGCTGAGCGAGGACGCCGTAGACCGCGATGAGGGCGACCGCGATGAGCAGCGCGATCATGTCGATGTCGGTGGTGTAGAACACGGCGATGATGAAGATCGCGATGAGGTCGTCGACGACGGCGAGGGTGAGGAGGAACACCCGCAGGGGGCTCGGCAGGTGCGAACCGATCAGTGCGAGAACCGCGACGGCGAAGGCGATGTCGGTCGCGGTGGGGATCGCCCAACCTTCACGTAAGGACGGCTGCTGCCACACGATCGCGGCGTAGATGAGAGCCGGAACGACAACTCCGCCGACAGCAGCTGTGATGGGCACGATGGCCGTGCCGAAGCGACGGAGATCGCCTGCGACGACCTCGCGCTTGAGCTCAAGTGAGTATTCGACGGCATGGGTGCCACTGAATATTGCGGTTGGGTGCCAGTCGAT
>NZ_JBQDSX010000044.1:0-24330 GCF_052099035.1 Microbacterium sp.
GCGACTTCGACATCTTGTAGCCGTCGCTGCCGAGCACGATGCCGTGGCAGCTGACCCCGGTGAACGCCGGGCGGTCGAAGAGCGCGGTCGAGAGCACGTGCATGACGTAGAACCAGCCGCGAGTCTGACCGATGTACTCGACGATGAAGTCCGCCGGCGAGTGCGAGTCGAACCATTCCTGGTTCTCGAACGGGTAGTGCACTTGGGCGTACGGCATGGAGCCGGAATCGAACCAGACGTCGAAGACGTCCTCGATACGGCGCATGGTGCTCTTGCCGGTGGGGTCGTCGGGGTTCGGCCGCGTCAGATCGTCGATGTGCGGACGGTGCAGATCGATCTCGCCCTCGGGGTTGCGCGGCAGCGTGCCGAAGTCGCGCTCGAGCTCTTCGAGCGAGCCGTAGGCGTCGACGCGCGGATACTCGGGGTCGTCGCTCTTCCAGATCGGAATGGGTGAACCCCAGTAGCGGTTGCGACTGATCGACCAGTCACGGGCACCCTCGAGCCACCTGCCGAACTGGCCCTCCTTGACGTTCTCAGGGACCCAGGTGATCTGCTCGTTGTTCGCGAGCATCTTGTCCTTGATATCGGTGACGCGGATGAACCAGCTCGACACCGCCTTGTAGATCAGAGGGTTCCGGCAGCGCCAGCAGTGCGGGTAGGAGTGCACGTAGCTCTGCTCGCGCAGCATCCGCCCGTTCTCCTTGAGGAGGCGGATCAGGGGACGATTCGCGTCCATCCACAGCTCGCCCGCGACATCCGCGACGTTGGGAAGGAATCGTCCGCCGTCGTCGACGGACAAGATCGTCGGGATGCCGGCCGCGGTCGAGACCCGCTGGTCGTCCTCACCGTAGGCCGGGGCCTGGTGGACGATGCCGGTTCCGTCGGTGGTCGTGACGTAGTCGTCGACGAGGATGCGCCAGGCGTTCTCGGTGCCCCAGGTCTCGGCGTCGGCGTAGTAGTCGAACAGCCGGTCGTAGGTGATGTCTTCGAGTGCCGAACCGCGGTGGGATGCTTCGACTGCGGCGAGCGCGTCATCCGCAGATTCGTAGCCGAGGTCCTTGGCGTAGCCGCCGAGAAGTTCACGGGCGATCAGATAACGGTGCGCGGCGCTTTCGGCGATGTCATCACCGGCGAGGATGTCGGCCGCACCGTTGGCGCCGGCGGGCACCACGACGTAGTCGATATCAGGTCCGACCACGAGGGCGAGGTTGGTGGGAAGGGTCCAGGGCGTGGTGGTCCAGGCGAGGGCTCGCACGGCGGTGAGTCCGAGAGCTTCGGCCTTCGCTCCGGTCAGTGGGAAGGTGACCGTGACGGAGGGATCCTGGCGCTCCTGGTAGACATCGTCGTCCATGCGCAGCTCGTGCGCGCTCAGCGGCGTTTCATCGCGCCAGCAGTACGGCAGCACACGGTAGCCCTCATATGCGAGCTCTTTGTCGTACAAGGTCTTGAACGCCCACAGCACGCTCTCCATGTAGCCGAGATCGAGGGTCTTGTAGCCGCGGTCGAAGTCGACCCAGCGAGCCTGACGGGTGACGTACGCCTTCCACTCCTCGGTGTAGGCGAGCACCGACTCACGAGCCTTGCCGTTGAAGACATCGATGCCCATGTCTTCGATCTCGCTCTTCTCGGTGATCCCGAGCTGCTTCATCGCTTCGAGCTCGGCGGGAAGCCCGTGGGTGTCCCAGCCGAACACTCGGTCGACCTTCTTACCCCGCATGGTCTGGAAGCGCGGGAACAGGTCCTTGGCGTAGCCGGTGAGCAGGTGCCCGTAGTGCGGCAGGCCGTTGGCGAACGGGGGGCCGTCGTAGAAGACCCACTCATCGGCGCCCTCGCGCTGATCGATGGACGCCCGGAACGTGTCGTCGCTCTTCCAGAAGGCGAGAACGTCCTGCTCGATCTCGGGGAACCGGGGGCTGGCTGCGGGCCCGAAGGCGGAACCTGAGCTGGTGCGGGGGTAGGTCATATCTGCTCGCAGTGTCGTGGGTGGATGCTTCTGCAAGGACGACCCTCACGGGCCGCGGTACCACCTCGCGTGCTGCACCTCGCGGCGCTGCCACTCTCACTGCGGCGATGACGGGCCTGCCCCGCTCGGTTCTACTGGGCCTTGCGACCGTTCTTCCGAGAGCTCCCCGGTGATGGCCGGATCAGTGCTTTGATTCCAGTGTACGCGGGTTGTCGCCGTGCGCTTCGCTCGGACATGTGCACGTTCTTCGGAGCCATACCCGGCTGCTGATCCGAGGAAGCTGCACATGCCCGAAGGAACTGCACGCGATCAAGCTGCGAGATGCAGGCCCAGTGCGACCGAACGCATGATTCGGTCCTGAACCATGGCCCAATCGTGCATCAGCTGCTGGTAGCTGATTCTGATGACGTGATAACCCATAAGTCGCAACTCCGCATCATGGCGGATGTCTTCGCTGCGCTGTGCACCGACATGATGCTTGCCATCGATCTGGAGCACGAGCCGATCGCCAATCAGGGCGTCGACACGATGCCCGGCTATCCACGTCTGGATGAGGATACGCAGGTTGAGCCATTTCAGCCGTAGCCGCAGATAGGTCTCGGTGCCGGCATCCGCGAATGGGTTGGCTTCTGCAAGTAGCTCGCATGCTGCCCCCTTCCACGGATACTGAGCCAAGCCACTCAGAGTCACCAGACCTGAGTTCAGCGCTGACTCCCATGTCGCCAACGCCTGTTCGAACGGCTCGCAATCAGCGACGACGGCGAGCACATTCTCGATCGGATCTACAAGCTCATCGGGGTGTCGGGGAATCATCGGATCCATCCAGTGGACGTGAGCCCGATCCGTGTTCGCCCCAGCACTGTGCGGCCCCACACCGACATGGAACTTCGCAGGAGGCTCATGCACCCACAGGCCGAGCCGAGCCGCCTGCGAGATGCAAGTCACGACCGCACCCGCACGGGCTGCAGCGACCAGCACCGGATCTGCGGATGGCACGGCCACCCAGCCTCGGCGAACGCGCACGAGGTGCCCGGACGTCAGCGCATGGTCAAGCGCGCGACGTCCGATGCCGAGAGCTCGCAGCCGCTCGGTACGCACGACTCTGCTGAGCAGGGCAACGAGCTCCACAGGATCGGGAACATTCGGATGCAGCATCCTGAGATTCTGTAATAGTCAGACTGCGTCGGTATGCCCGGAACCCACAAAGTGTGCACACGGTGCGCGGATCAATTTCTGTGCAGTAACAGTCACCCGGTTCCCACGCCCGAGCGCCCCGCTCGGAGATGTGCACGTTCTTCGGACCCATACCCAGCATTTGATCCGAAGAAAGTGCACTCACCCGAAGAAACCGCCCGGACGGCACATCAGCAGTCCTCAGTCCTCGCGGTGGTAGCCGTGCAGGTCGTCCTGCACCCCGTTGATCCAGACCTCGTCGCCACCATCGGGGTCAGCCACGCGAACCGTGCGCGCGAACGCTTCATCGACGACGGATGCCGCGAATCCGGCACCCTGCAATCGAGCAGCGAGCGCGTCCAGGTCCCCCTGGGCTTCGAACGACCGGCCGATTCGGGGTTCGCCCGCATGCAGCATCACGATCCCGCCATCACAGAGCATCTCGACGAAGCCTCCGCCATCGGCAACGATCCCGGCCAGAAACCCGAGCGCTTCGAGGATCGCGCGTGGTTCGGTCAGGTCTTCCTGGAACCAGCCGGGTTGCACGGCGATGCTGCCGATACCCCGTTGCACCGCGCCCTCCGACACCGAGATCGAGACACCGGATGCCGCGCGCACGACAAGCATCTCCCCCACACCATCCATACGACCGCGTGACACCGGGAACGACGCGAGAGCGGATGCCGCGGCATCCAGATCTTCAACGACGAGGTGGATGTCGGTCTTGCCGGGCGGGTGCGCAGCCGTCGCACCGTGCACGGCGAGCACGCCATCAGCATGGAACTCACCCCAGCCCGGCTCGGGCGGGAACGGCGCAACAAGGCCGAGGGTCTCCGCGAGCTTCCACCAGCGTTCCGGCTGCGCGGTGTAGATGATCTGCTGTACGACGGTCATGCGTTCTCCTCCAGATACCCGCGCAGGGCTGCTTCGACAAGGGCTGACAGGCTTGTTGCCTCATCTATGGCGCGGTGCTTGACATCTCGAATGAGGTCCGGCGGCAGGTAGACGTTGAACTGCGCCTTCTTCTCTGCGGGTTCGTTTGCTTGCATGCTAGCAACATAGCATGCACAAACGACTACGCTCAAGACGTGGCCCGCACCCCTGACTCCCCCGTTGCTCCTCGCGTCTCCGAGCCGGATCTGCCGCCTCACCTCGAACCGGTCGAGCCGTCCCGGGGAGCGGATCTGCTGCAGGCGTCGCTCGATCTCGCAGGCGCCATATCCCTCGCCCACTCATCGCTCGAGCAGTGCCGTCTCACCGCTGACGCGGACAGCATTGACCTCACCGGTGCCACGCTTCTCGATGTCGACGCCACGGATCTGCGGGTGGCTTCCATGACGCTCCGCAACGCCGGCATCCGCCGTCTGCGAATTACCGGGGGACGCATCGGCACGCTCGATCTCAGCGGCACACGCATCGACGAGCTCGGGATTCGCGACGTGCGCATCGATTATCTGACCTTCGGCGGCGCGAAGGGCTCGGACATCCTCATCGCCGACTCCACGATCGGCACGCTCGACCTGCCCCAGGCAGAACTCACCCGCGTGCGCTTCGACAACTGCCGCAGCGGCGAAGTCGACCCGCGCGGCCTGCGGGCGAAGGACGTCGATCTGCGCGGCCTCGACGCGGATGCCTTCATCGACGCCAACAGCCTGCGCGGCACGACGCTCACGACATTCCAGGTCCAGCAGCTCGCCCCGGTCATCGCCGCGGGGCTCGGGATTCAGATCAGGGAGTGAGGTCGGGGGTCTCGACACTTCGACTCGCTGCGCTCGCTCAGTGCGTTTCGTCTCGCTGGCGCTCGCTCAACGACCCACGAACCAAACGCTCAACGAGCCACTATGCACGCGCTCAACGGCCCACCAGCCACGCGCTCAACGAGCCACGAACTAACGCCCAGCGGCCAGCAGCTCCTGGGTGAAGGGATGCTGCGGAGCAGCGAACACCGCAGCCACGGGCCCCTGCTCGACAACCGCCCCGTTCTGCATCACCAGCACGTCGTCAGAGACCGCGGCAACGACATCCAGGTCGTGTGAGACGAAGATCATCGTCAGCTCCCGCTCGCGCTGCAGACGCCCAAGCAGCTGCAGCACCTTTTCACGCACGGACGCATCCAGCGCAGAGACGGGTTCGTCGAGCACCAGCACATCTGGCTCGGCGGCGAGCGCACGAGCGATCGCCGCACGCTGACGCTGACCACCCGACAGTTGCGCGGGCCGACGCTCTGCCAGCTCGGGTGCGAGATCGACCTCTGCCATCAGTGCACTCACTCGCGAAGCACGGGCAGCACGCGGCACGCCACCTGCGGCGAGCGCCTCCCGCAGCGACCGGCCGATCGTCCATCGTGGATCGAACGCACCGAGCGGATTCTGGTGGACGAGCTGCACGCGGTGCTCCCCCGACCACCGAATCTCACCCGTGTCGGGCGCTTCCACGCCGACGATCATGCGGGCAAGCGTCGTCTTCCCCGACCCGGATTCCCCGACGATCCCCAGAGTCTGCCCCTGCAGCAGGGTGAACGAAGCATCCACAACCGCGGGAACTCCCGAGAACGCCTTCGAGACGCCGATCGCCGTGAGTACAGCGTCGCGATCCCTGAGCCCGCCGAAGGGTCCGAAGCGGTCTGCACGGGGCTCGTGCACTGTCGCGGCGATCAGTTCGCGCGTGTACGGGTCAGCGGGAGTATCCAACACGTCTGCCACCGTTCCCTGCTCGATCACACGCCCGGCGCGCATGACGAGAACGCGGTCCGCCACCCGGCGCACTGCAGCGAAGTCGTGGCTGATGAAGACCACAGCGGTGCCGGCATCCACGATGTCGCGCAGCAGGGCGAGCACGTGAGCCTGCACCGTGGCATCCAACGCCGTCGTCGGCTCGTCCGCGACGAGCACAGCGGGCTCGCCAGCCAGGGCCGACGCGATCAGCGCACGCTGGCGGAGGCCGCCCGACAACTCATGCGGGTACTGGCGGGCGCGCGATTCAGGCGATGGCATCGAGACCGACCCGAGCAGCTTGAGAACCCGCTCCCGACGCTCTCCCCGGGAAAGCCTGGTGTGAATGGCCAGAGGCTCAGCGATCTCCGCGCCGATCCTGCGCAGCGGGTCGAGCGAGACGAGGGCGTCCTGCGAGACCAGACCGATGCGGTCGCCACGCACACCGCGCCACTGCGTCTCGGAGAAGCGCCGCGCGTCCACGCCGTCGACCGACAGTGCATCCGCGGTCACGCGGCCGGGGGCAAGCCCGAGGAGCGCGGATGCGGTGAGTGATTTACCCGCCCCGGACTCCCCGACAATCGCGAGGCACTCCCCCGGTGAGACCTCGAACGACACTCCGTCCACGAGCACCCGACCATCGATCGTCACGGACAGATCCTGCACAGTGAGCGTACTCATGACACCCGCCCCTCTGCTCGCGCTCGCAACGTGCGGCCGAGGATGGTCGCCGAGATCACCGTGAGCGTGATGGCGATGCCGGGGAACACCGCGATCCACCAGGCGGTGCCGAGCACATTCCGACCGCCAGCGAGCATGAGGCCCCACTCGGGTACAGGTTCGGTTGGCCCGAGGCCGAGGAAGCTCAAGCCGGCGATCGCGAGGATGCTCGAGCCGATCCCGATCGTCGCCAGCACGCTGAGCGAGCCGAGCACTCCGGGGATCACGTGCCGTGTGAACGCCTGCACCGGCGGCACCCCGAGAATCTTCGCAGCCTCGACATGCTCGGCGAGCGCCAGTGTGCGGGTCTGCACCCGTGCGAGCCGGACATAGACCGGTATCGCCGCGAGGGTCACGGCGATGGCGACGTTCACCGCTCCCGGGCCGAGGACCGCGACGACGACGAGCGCGATGAGGAACTCCGGGAATGCCATCAGCACATCGTTGACGCGCATGGTGACGGCATCAACGGGGTGCGGAGCGATCCCCGACAGTGCGCCGATCACCAGCCCGAGGATGAGTGCCAGGGCGGTGGCGAGCAGGCCGATGCCGACCGATCGGCCGGCGCCGTGCACGACGCGGGAGAAGACGTCGCGTCCGCTCTGATCCGTGCCGAACCAGTGCGCCGCGCTGGGAGCTTCGAGGGCGGCACGAACGTCGGTGCTCAGCGGGCTCGCCGGCGCGATGACACCGGGAAACAGCGCCATCGCGGCGACGATCGCGAGAACGACGAGCGCGGCGCCGAGCAGCAATCGACGGGAGAGACTCATGCGCGCACCGGCCTCACGTACCGCTGGCGCGGATCGAGCACCGGATGCAGCAGTTCGACGATCACGTTCACCACGACGAACACGAGAGCGCTGAGCAGAATGATGCCGGTGATCACCGGGAGGTCGCGGTCGGTGATGGCGGCCAGAGTCACGCGCCCGATGCCAGGGCGGGCGAACACCGTCTCCACGAGCACAGCGCCGCCGAGCAGCGACCCCACCAGATACGCGGTGAGGGTCAGCGCGCCGGATGCCCCATGCCGCAGCGTGTGGTGCGCGGTCAGCCGCACCTGCCCCGCACCACGGGCGCGCACGGTCGTCGCGAAGGGCTGGCGCTCGGCTGCTTCGATGCCATCACGCAGCACCTGCCCGAGGAGGGCTGCGACCGGGAGGGCGAGTGTCACCGCCGGCAGCACGATCGTGGCGGGATTGCGTGTGCCGGCGACCGGGAACCATCCCAGCCCGAAGGCGAAGACGCTCAGCAGCAGCAGTCCGATCCAGAACACCGGAGATGACAGCACGATCAGTTCGATTCCGGCCACGATTCCCCGGGAAACTCGCCCGCGCACGAACAGCGCGACAGCGAGCGCAAGCACCACCGCGATCACCAGAGCCAGCGCCGTCAGCTGCAGCGTCGAGCCGAGTTGCCGTCCGATGACTTCGGTCACCGGCATCCTCAGTTGGTACGACTCACCGAGATTCCCCTGCGCAAGCTGCCCGAGATACGAGACGTACTGCTCGATCGGTGGCCGGTCGAGCCCGAGCTCGGTGCGGATGCCGTCTTTGACGGCGTCGCTCACCTGTGCCTGCGGCCCCAGCATGACCGACACCGGGTCGCCGGGGATCACCCGGAACGCGAGAAACGCCAGCGTCGCCGCGCCCCACAGGACGACGATGACGGATGCCGCGAGCCCCGCGATCCGGATGAGAAGCCGTTTCACGACCGGATCAGCCGACCGTGACCTCGTAGAACAGCGGGCGGCCGTAGAGGTCGTACTGCAGGCCCTCGACGGTGTCGTTGGAGGCGGTGATCAGAGACGGGCTGTAGAGCGGGACGATCGCGGTGTACTCGGCGTTCCACTGCTGCAACTGCTGGTAGATCGAGGCACGCTCGTCGACGTCGCTCGTCGAGATGCCCCGTTCGAGGAGAGCGTCGATCTCGGGGTCCGAGACCTGGGACGCGTTCTGGAAGCCGTCGGTGTGCAGGTGGCTGCGCAGCAGGTCGCCATCGACGCCGGAGAAGCCCCAGTCGGTGAGGTCGAAGGTCTTCGGCTCGTACTGCTCGTTGTAGGCGCCCGGCTCGAGCACCTCGCGCTGAACTTCGAAGCCGATGTCTGCGAGATCGGACTGGATGGCGTTGCCGAGAGCGGCCTTGTCATCCGGCACCGGTGTCCAGGCGATCCAGCGCACCGAGAGGCGCTGGCCGTCCTTCATGCGGATGCCGTCGGTGTCGCGCTCAGTCCAGCCAGCCTCGTCGAGAAGGGCGTTCGCCGCATCCTGGTCGAACGGCCAGGAGCCTTCGAGGGATGCGTCATACCCCGGCGTCGTCGACCCGAGGATGCTCCAGGCGCGCGGGAACTGCCCGAAGTAGATCTCCTCCACCGCGGCGTCGATATCGATGCCGCGCGCGAATGCCTGTCGCACCTTCTCGTCGGCGAAGACGCCGTACGCCTCGTTCAGGTACAGCGAGTACGGCAGGCCCGGATACTCGACGGAGTCGACCGTGAGCGAGTCCGGCAGATCGACGGCGAGGTTCGGCGGAATGCTGCTGGCGATGTCTGCCTCACCACTCTCCACGACGCCGGTGCGCACCGACGCCTCGGGCAGCAGCTCGACCCGCAGCGTCTCGAACTTCGCGGCCTGTGCACCGTCCGGACCCCACGCGTAGTCGGCGTTGCGCGTGTAGACGAGTTCCTGGTCCGGCGTGTACTCGGTGAGCTCGAACGGTCCGGTGCCGACGTTGATTCCGGGGCCGCCGGCCTTCAGCTGGTCGGCAGAGCTCTCCAGCACCTTCGGTGAGTAGAAGCCGAGGTTCGCCGTGCTCGCCGCCTGCAGGAACGGCGAGTAGGGCTGGCTGAATGTCACCTCCACCGTGTACTCATCGATGACAGTCGTGCCCTCGTAGAAGTCGGCACCGAGCATGCTCGCAGCCTGAGCGGATGCCGTCTCGGGTGCAACGATCCGGTCGAAGTTCGCCTTCACAGCATCCGCATTGAACGGCTCGCCGTCGTGGAACGTGACATCGTCGCGCAGCTCGAAAGTGTACGTCGTGCTGTCGACGGAGACCTGCCAGTCGGTGGCGAGCCACGGCGAGAAGGAGCCGTCGGCCTCCTGGAACACCAGCGAGTCGAGGACGGCGCGCTGCACCATTCCCGAGACGTCGAGCTGGCTGGTCTGGGGGTCCATGTGTCCGGCCGCGAGGTTCGCGCCCTCGATCGCCCAGACGACCTCGCCGTCACCGTCGGCGGTATCGCCGCCGGACGTGCCGGCGCATGCGCTGAGCAGCAGAGCGGATGCCGCGACGAATGCGGTGACGGGCAGAATACGACGCACGAGCGAAGTGGGCATGCGAATCCTCAGAAAGATGAAAGGGGGTGCGTCCAGTCTACCGAGGGTTTTTAGACAGGGTCGATTTACGCCCCGGTCAATGAGCTTGTCGAAATGTCCGGCACCACGCACGGTTGGTTAGACTGGTGACCACATCCCACACACTCAGGCACGTACACACCGTGCCGCATACATCGCTCAAGGAGACCTTCATGTCATCGATTCCCGACAAGCCCGTCCTCGAAGGTCTCGAAGCGAAGTGGGATGGTGTCTGGGCAGAGCAGGGTACCTACCTCTTCGATCGTGTCCGCGCAGCGGAACTCGGTCGCGACGGCGTCTACTCGATCGACACGCCTCCGCCCACGGCATCCGGATCTCTGCACATCGGGCACGTGTTCTCCTACACGCACACCGATGTGAAGGCGCGCTACGAGCGCATGCGGGGCAAGAACGTCTTCTACCCGATCGGGTGGGATGACAACGGCCTGCCCACGGAGCGCCGCGTGCAGAACTACTACGGCGTGCGCGTCGATGTGACGCTCCCCTACGACCCCGATTTCACGCCTCCCTTCGAGGGCAATGCGAAGAGCCTGAAGGCCGCCGACCAGCAGCCGGTCAGTCGTCGCAACTTCATCGAGCTGTGCGAGAAGCTCACCGTCGAGGACGAGAAGCAGTTCGAAGACGTCTTCCGCCAGCTCGGCCTCAGCGTCGACTGGACCCAGACGTACCGTACGATCTCCGACGAGACCATCCGCCAGAGCCAGCTCGGCTTCATCCGCAACCACGAGCGCGGCGAGGCGTATCAGGCTCTCGCACCGACGCTGTGGGATGTCGACTTCCGCTCGGCGATCGCGCAGGCCGAGCTCGAAGATCGCGAGCAGCAGGCTGCATATCACCGCATCGCCTTCCACAAGACCGACGGTTCGGGCGACATCCACATCGAGACGACCCGCCCCGAGCTCCTCGCCGCCTGTGTGGCTCTCGTGGCGCACCCCGATGACGAGCGCTACCAGCCGTACTTCGGATCGACCGTGCGCACCCCCCTGTTCGACGTCGAGGTTCCGGTGCGCGCGCACCACCTCGCCCAGCAGGACAAGGGTTCCGGCATCGCCATGGTCTGCACCTTCGGTGATGTCACCGACATGGTGTGGTGGCGCGAGCTCGACCTGCCGATCCGTACGATCCTGGGCCTCGACGGCCGCGTGATCGCGGAAGCGCCCGAAGCGATCGAATCGGATGCTGGCAAGACCGCGTACGCGGAGCTCGCTGGCAAGACCGTATTCAGCGCTCGCAAGCAGATCGTCGAGCAGCTCGATGCATCAGGTGAGCTGCTCGAGGTCTCAAAACCGTTCAACCACGCGGTGAAGTTCTTCGAGAAGGGCGACCGCCCGCTCGAGATCGTCTCCACGCGTCAGTGGTACATCCGCAACGGCGCCCGCGATCAGGAGCTGCGCGATCAGCTCATCGCACACGGCCGCGAACTGCAGTGGCACCCCGACTTCATGCGCGTCCGCTACGAGAACTGGGTCGGCGGGCTCACCGGCGATTGGCTCGTCTCGCGACAGCGCTTCTTCGGTGTGCCACTTCCGGTCTGGTACGGACTCGACGAGAACGGCGAGCGCGACTACGACCGCGTTCTCCTGCCTTCGGCGGAGCTTCTGCCGATCGATCCGACGACCGATGTTCCCGCGGGATACACCGAGGATCAGCGCGGCGTCCCCGGCGGGTTCGTCGCCGAAACCGACATCCTCGACACCTGGGCAACATCGTCCCTCACTCCGCAGCTGGCCGGTGGCTGGCAGCGCGATGAGGAGCTGTGGAACCTCGTCGCCCCGTTCGATGTGCGCCCGCAGGCGCAGGACATCATCCGCACCTGGCTGTTCTCGACCATGCTGCGCTCGACGCTCGAAGACGGTCGCTCGCCGTGGCAGCACGCCTCGATCTCCGGCTTCATCGTCGATCCTGACCGCAAGAAGATGTCGAAGTCCAAGGGCAACGTCGTCACGCCCGCCGACATCCTCGACAAGCACGGATCGGATGCTGTGCGTTACTGGGCGGCCTCCAGCCGCCTGGGCGTGGATGCTGCGTTCGACCCGCAGAATCCGACGCAGATGAAGATCGGGCGCCGCTTGGCGATCAAGATCCTCAACGCCGCGAAGTTCGTGCTGTCGTTCCCTGCGTCTGAGGATGCTCAGGTCACGCATGCCCTGGATGCCTCGATGCTCGCCACCCTCGACGAGGTCGTGCGCGATACGACTCAGGCCTACGAGGCCTTCGATCACGCCCGTGCGCTGGAGATCACCGAGTCGTTCTTCTGGACGTTCTGCGACGACTACCTCGAGCTCGTCAAGGAGCGCGCCTACGACCAGACCGATGTCGGTCAGCCGTCTGCCGCTCTCGCGCTGCGGATCGCCCTGTCGACGCTGCTACGGCTGCTCGCACCCGTGGTCTCCTTCGCGACGGAGGAAGCCTGGAGCTGGTTCGAGGAGGGCTCGATCCACACCGCAGCCTGGCCCACCGATGGTGAGCTCGCGGGCGGCGACCCGTCGGTGCTCACCGCCGCCAGCGCCGCGCTGATCGGCATCCGCCGTGCGAAGACCGAGGCGAAGGCATCGCAGAAGACGCCCGTGTCGCGCGCCGTGATCGCGGCTCCCGCCGATTCGCTTGAGGCGCTGCGCGCCGCGGCCGGTGACCTCAGCGCCGTGGGTCGCATCGCCGAACTCGAGATCGTGGAGGGCGACGAGCTCGCCGTAACCGAGATCGAGCTCGCCCCCACGGAGGAGAACTGATGCAGCTGGGCACGCGTTGGGCGGCGGGATCGGATGCTCCGGCATCCGTTCCCGCCGTACTCCTACCCGCGATCGCGGAGGTCGAGAGTCGCGGCCTCGAAGGCCACTGGACCTTGACCTGGCTCGAGGGTCGTCCGATCGCCGAGTTGGATGCCGGTTGGGAAGTGCTCCAGGACGCCACCGGCGAGGTCATCGCCCGCCCCTTCCAGGACTGACCTTCTGTCCCCCGCGGGTCGTTGAGCGCCCTTCTCCCGCGGGTCGTTGAGCGCCCTTCTCCCGCGGGTCGTTGAGCGAGCGGAGCGAGACGAAACGCGGTGAGCGACACTTCGACTCGCTCCGCTCGCTCAGTGCGGGTCTGCGCGAGTCGAAGCCGAGCCTCAGCGCCGCGGCATCCCCATCTGGGCGAGCATGTGGTCCGCTGCCCGCGGGTCCGCCTTCTGCGTCTGCTCGGCCTGAATCGTCGCGAGCATCCTCAGCCGCTGGTCCTCCCGTTGCTCAGCGCGTCCAGTCGCCCAGCGGGTGACGGCCGCGGCGATCCGAATCGACCCCCGCTCGAGTGAGTTCGCACCGCGCGGCACAACGACGGGGCGCGTAGCGATGACTGCGCTCATGATGCGTTCTCCTTCTTGCTGGTGAGGTTCTTCAGCGGGAAGATGTCGGCGCGCACGCTGACACGGCGAACGCCTTCCCCTTTCTGACCGCGATAGGTATCCGCCGCTTCGTCAATGACGGCTTCGATCTTCTTGATGAGATCGGTGGTCTGCGCTGCGGTCATGCTGATGCCGCTGGTCATCGATGAGCTCGCATCGACCCATTCAGCAGGCTCTTTGTCGATGCCGGCACCGAAGTAGTCCATGAGCTCGTTATGACGGCGACGCATCGCCTCAGCCACAGCGACCTGAAGTGCGGCTTCGCCGGCCGGCGACCCTTCGACAGCACGCGAGTCGTACACGATGCCACCCTCAGGACGCTCCCACCACCGCTCACGGCCACCGCGGTCGCTCTTCGCCTCGCGGATGAGGTCGTGACTTGCCAACGAGCGCAGGTGATAGCTGGTTGCACCCGATGACTCCCCCAGAATCTCGGCGAGGGTGCTGGCCGTCTGCGGTCCTTCGTGGGCGAGGATGTCGAAGATCCGCACGCGCAGCGGGTGCGACAGCGCGCGGAGCGCCCCAGCATCCAGAACGCGACGCGCGCCGCCGATGGGGGTCTTCTCATTCTCGGTCATAATGCAAAGATATCCTTGCAAAGGTTTCTTTGCAAGCTTTTCTTTGCACCTGTTACTGATTCATCGAAGAACGCGCACCGTAGGCTCGAAGTATGACCGATGCCGCGAACCCGCTCCTGACGCCATCCGCTCTCCCCTATGCCCTGCCGGATTATGCGACGATCCGCCCCGAGCACTACCTCCCGGCCTTCCGGACGGCGTTCGATGAGCACCTCGCAGAGATCAGTGCCATCACGCGCGTCCGGTCGATGCCGACGTTCGAGAACACGATGGTGCCGCTGGAGCAGTCCGGCGCCATGCTCGATCGCATCGCGCATGCCTTCTACACGGTGAGCTCCGCAGATGCCACGACCGAGATCCAGCAGATCGATGAGGATCTTGCTCCGCTTATGGCTGCGCATGAGGACGCTATCCGCCTCGATTCGCAGTTGTACTGGCGCGTGAGGATCCTGCACGAGCAGCTCGACCAGCTCGATCTCGATGCCGAGAGCCGGTATCTCGTCGAACGCCACTTCCGGGAGATGACCCACGCCGGTGCCGGTCTCGACGACGAAGCCAAAGCAACGTTGACCGCACTGAATCAGAAACTCTCCACGCTCACGACGACGTTCGAGAAGAATCTTCTCGCCGATGCGAACGAGCTCGCGGTGTTCTTCGAGACGGCAGAGGAGATCGACGGACTTGCAGACGGCGAGCTCTCCGCTGCGCGGCGTGCAGCTGCTGATCGTGGCCATGAGAGCGGCTATCTCATCTCGTTGCCGCTGTTCACTGGGCATCCGTATCTCGCATCCCTCACCAACCGCGAGAGCCGCCGACGGATCATGGACGCATCGCGCTCGCGGGCGCTGCGTGGCAATGCGAACGACAACCGCGGCGTGCTGGCCGAGATCGTCTCCCTCCGCACCGAGCGCGCGGCCGTGCTCGGATACCCCTCGCATGCGGCGTACGTGACAGCGGACGAGACAGCAGGAACTCCGGATGCCGTCTCCGACCTCCTGCACCGGCTCGCGCCCGCGGCGGCATCCAATGCCCGTGCCGAGCAGGCGGCGCTGCAAGCGATCATCGACGAGACCGAAGACGAGCCGTTCGAGCTCGAAGCGCACGACTGGGCGTTCTACACCGAGAAGGTGCGCACCGCGAAGTACGACATCGACACGGCCGCGCTGCGCCCGTGGTTCGAGGCAGAGCGCGTGCTGCAGGACGGCGTCTTCTACGCGGCCACGCAGTTGTATGGAGTGACGTTCTCCGAACGTGATGACCTCGTCGCGTACCACCCCGGCGCGCGCGTGTTCGAGGTGTTCAATCCGGGCGGATCGCCGCTCGGGCTCTACGTCCTCGATCTATACACGCGGGATTCCAAACGCGGCGGCGCATGGATGAATCCGATCGTCAGTCAGTCAGCCCTCCGCGGTACGCCGCCGGTCGTGGTGAACAATCTCAATGTGGCGCAGCCGGGCGATGGACAGCCGACGCTGTTGACGCTCGATGAGGTCACGACGCTGTTCCACGAGTTCGGGCATGCGCTGCACGGTCTGTTCGCGACGGTGAACTACCCGCATTTCGCCGGGACGAACGTGTTCCGTGATTTCGTGGAGTTCCCCAGCCAGGTCAACGAGATGTGGATCCTCTGGCCCGACGTTCTGGACAACTACGCGCGCCATGTCGACACCGGTGAGCCGTTGGATGCTGCTGTCGTCGAGCGGCTGCGGGCGACAGAGGCGTTCAACCAGGGTCACGACACGAGCGAGTATCTCGCCGCTGCTTGGCTCGATCAGGCATGGCACCGGGTAGAGAGTTTCGACGAAGTCACCGATGTGACGGACTTCGAGGCGACGGCGCTGGCCGAGATCGGGCTCGACAACCCGGCCGTACCGACCCGGTACTCATCGACGTACTTCGCACACGTGTTCTCCGGCGGATACAGCGCCGGCTACTACTCCTACATCTGGAGCGAGGTGCTCGACGCCGACACCGTCGAATGGTTCCGTGAGAACGGCGGTCTCACACGCGAGAACGGCGACCGTTTCCGTGCTCGTCTGCTCGGCGTCGGCGGCTCGAAGGACCCGCTGGTGGCATACCGCGACTTCCGCGGCCGTGATGCCGAGATCGCGCCGCTGCTGAAGCGGCGCGGGCTGGGGTGAGGCGCGCTGAGGTGTGAGCTGAGGCACATCCGAGCGCTTCGCTCGGAGATGTGCACGATCTTCGGAGCGACTGCGCACATTCGTCCGAAGATGCTGCTCTTCTCCGAAGTTACTGCACGTAAATCAGAGGTGCGCCAGCGCCTTGTACCAAGTCAGCTGGTGGAAGCTCTGCGGCAACTGCTCGCTCAGCCCCTCTATTGGCAGCACGCGAACGGTGATCAGCTCGCCAGCGTCCAGCGATTGCTCTCTCGCTCTCGTGCAGTCTCGAGCAAGGAAGTGGTGCACGCGATTCGTGTGGTTGCCGAAGTTCGCCCACGTAGCACCGAGATCGATGAGTTCACCCGCGCGGTAGCCGGTCTCCTCGCGAAGCTCTCGGATCGCAGCTTCTGCGGCCGACTCGCCAGATTCGACCGCACCGCCGATCGTCCCGAGCGCAACAGCTCCGGCGCCGTGTCGGTACTCCTCAACGACGACCGCATCCCCGTCGGTGTTCACGGCCAGCACGGAGATCCAGTCGCTGGGCTCCAGGACGTAATACGGCGTGATCGTCCGCCCCGCAGCATCCACGCACGTGTCTGCGCGCAAACGGATCCAGCGGTCGGCCACGACGATCTCGGTGTCGACGACTCTCCAAGGCGTAGCAGACGCCGACTCCTCAGCCATGAGTGGCTACGCGCTCTTGCGCTTGCGCTCCATGACGACGGTGGGCGGCGCACCTTCGTCAACCGAGGCGCGGGTGACGACGACCTTCTTCACGTCGTCTGCCGACGGAATCTCGAACATGATCGGTCCGAGCACGTCTTCGAGAATCGCGCGCAGGCCACGAGCACCGGTCTTGCGGTCGACGGCGAGGTCGGCGATCGAGCGCAGCGCGTCCTCCTCGAAGTCGAGCTCCACACCGTCGAGTTCGAACATCCGCTGGTACTGCTTGACCAGCGCATTGCGCGGCCCGGTGAGGATGTCGATCAGCGCGTCCTGGTCGAGCGGCGTGACCGAAGCCACAACGGGGAGTCGACCAATGAACTCCGGAATCAATCCGAACTTGTGCAGATCTTCCGGCAGAACCTCGCTGAACAGATCGAGGTCCTTCGTCTTGTCGTGCAGCGGAGCGCCGAATCCGACGCCATGTTTGCCGACGCGTGCCGACACGATGTCTTCGAGGCCCGCGAATGCACCGGCGACGATGAACAGCACGTTCGTGGTGTCGATCTGCAGGAACTCCTGGTGGGGGTGCTTGCGTCCACCCTGCGGAGGCACTGCTGCGACCGTTCCCTCGATGATCTTCAGCAGCGCCTGCTGCACGCCCTCACCGGATACATCACGAGTGATCGACGGGTTCTCCGACTTTCGGGCGATCTTGTCGATCTCGTCGATGTAGATGATGCCCTGCTCGGCACGCTTGACGTCGTAGTCGGCGGCCTGAATGAGCTTGAGAAGGATGTTCTCCACGTCTTCGCCGACGTAACCTGCCTCCGTGAGCGCCGTGGCATCTGCCACAGCGAACGGCACGTTGAGTCGCTTCGCGAGAGTCTGTGCGAGGTAGGTCTTGCCGCAACCGGTCGGACCGATCATGAGGATGTTGCTCTTGGCGATCTCGACTTCGTCGGCCTTCTGCTCGGCCAGCTGAAGCGTGCTGTGCGCACGAACACGCTTGTAGTGGTTGTAGACAGCCACCGAGAGCGAACGCTTCGCCGATTCTTGACCGACGACATACTCTTCGAGGAACGAGTAGATCTCGCGAGGCTTCGGCAGCTCGAATTCTGCGACACCATCGGCGGACGACTCCGCCATGCGCTCTTCGATGATCTCGTTGCACAGCTCGACGCACTCGTCGCAGATGTACACGCCGGGGCCAGCGATCAGCTGCTGCACCTGCTTCTGGCTCTTCCCGCAGAAGGAGCACTTGAACAGATCAGCGCTTTCACCGATTCGGGCCATGTGCATCCTCCTTGGTGTGAAACCTGAGATCCTCCTGAAAAGCCTAACCTCTCCCTCAGACACTGAGCCGCATTGGGTGCGGTTGTGACCAGATCCTGCCCTTGCGCATGACCGCGCTCTGGCATCTACCGTCTGATCACCGGTAGGTTCTGCACTATGAGTCGGCGCGCCGCGAAGATCACTGCCACGACAGTCTCGCTGCTGACCGTCGCGGCCCTGATCGCGTTCGCGACTCCGGCAGTCTCCGCCGTCTGGGACGCCGTGAAGCCCTCCCCAGAGACCGCTGCTGTCCAGTCGACCGAGGCGACGGATGTACCAGCGTCCGATACGGCGGCCGCTGAAGACTCAGAGGCCGATGCCGCTGCGGTGATCGCCGCCGCCCGCGCCGAGGATCCCCACCCCACCGATATGAACCATCCGTCGCGCTGGGCGGGCGCGTGCACCCAGAACTCGATGATGACAGGGAGCGGTTCGCTCCGCGGTGCCCAGACACTCGTGGATATGGGCCCGAGCCAGTTCGCGAACGGCACCGTCACCCTCGACGATGAGGGCCGCATCGCTACGTACACCGTCGCCCCCGGCGACGCTGCCGCAGCGATTGGCGAGCGCTTCTGCGTCGACTACGTCACCGTGTTCCAGTACAACGACATCTACCCGACGTTCAGCGTGCACCCGGACGATGTTCTCGCACTCCTGCCAGCCAATTGAGATGCCGGAGAGCGAGTGAGGTCGATGAACCGTTCCCAGAAAGTCGCCGTCGTCGTGTCCGCACTCGTGGTCGCCGGCCTCGTTGCTGTCGCTGCCCCGGCTGTCGTCTCCGTCGCGGCAGAGGTCGGCACCTGGGCTCCATTGGGCCAGCCGACCGATGCTCCCGCTGCCACGCCGACGATCACCTCTGCGCCCTCGAGCACACCCGCGCCCGGCGAGCACGCAGATGCCCCCACGGGATACGTGGACGTCGGCTACGGCACCTCTATCCCGGCCGGCGGTCCGGGTGATTGCGAGTCATCGGCGTATATCTGGATCGGCAGCGTCGGGGACGAGCCGATGCACGCCGACCTCACCGGCGCGGACCTCGTCGACATGGGACCACGAGAGTTCGCCATCGGTGAAGTCGGCCTCGACGATCAGGGCCGGCCGGCGACGTACACCGTCGCTCCCGGCGATGCCACGTACGCGATCGGCGATCGCTTCTGCATCTACAACGGGCTGGCACTCGAGACTTTGAACGGCTACAGCCATGGCGCGGTGATCCAGCCAGGCGACGTGCTCACACTGAACGCGGATCTTGTCACCGATTGGGTCGATCCGTACGCCGACGAGTAGACGCCTTAGACCATGCTCTTCGGGTGCCACACCGTCTTCGTCTCGGTGAACGCTCCGATCCGCTCCGGAGAGGCGGTCACTTCTCCCGGGGTCAGCACGCGCTTGAGCGTGTCGGCTGCCGCGATCTGCAGGTCGACCCACTCCAGGGATCCGGCACCGGCCAGGTCGAGCGCGTTCACGTCGGCGTGCGAGGCGAGCCACGGCGCGATCTCTGCCGGAGACCCGGTGAGGATGTTCACGACTCCCCCGGGCACGTCGCTGGTCGCGATGACCTCCGCCAGGCTGATTGCCGACAGCGGATGCTTTTCGCTGGCGACTACGACGACGGCGTTGCCGGCCACCAGTGCGGGAGCGACCACGGACACGAGGCCAAGCAACGCGGAATCCTGCGGCGCGACGATGGCCACGACGCCAGTCGGCTCGGGCACCGAGATGTTGAAGTAGGGACCGGAGACCGGGTTGGCGTTGCCGGCGACCTGCGCGTACTTGTCGCACCAGCCCGCATACCAGACCCACAGGTCGACTGCTTCATCCACCTGGGCGCCAGCGACTGCGGCCGAAACACCCTCCTGCGCGACGATCTCATCGACGAACTGGGCACGGCGTCCCTCGAGGACTTCGGCGACACGATAGAGCACCTGGCCGCGGTTGTACGCGGTGGCACCCGACCAGCCCTTCACTGCCGCGCGAGCGGCGACAACGGCATCCCGGGCGTCCTTGCGAGAGCCCTTCGCCGCATTCGCGAGGAACGCTCCCTTCGCGGAGAGCACCTCGTACGTGCGGCCGGACTCGTTGCGCGGGAACTTTCCACCGATTGCGAGCTTGTAGGTCTTCGGAACGCTGAGTCGCTTGCTCATGCTGAGGCTCCCTTGAGGTATGCGGTGAGACCGTGGCGGCCGCCCTCGCGGCCGTATCCGGATTCCTTGTAGCCGCCGAACGGGCTGGCCGGGTCGAAACGGTTGAAGGTGTTGGCCCAGACCACACCGGCGCGCAGGCGGTCGGCGACGGCGAGGATGCGCGAGCCCTTGTCGCTCCAGATGCCGGCGGACAGTCCGTACGGCGTGTTGTTCGCCTTCGCGATCGCCTCGGCAGGTGTGCGGAACGTGAGCACCGAAAGTACGGGCCCGAAGACCTCGTCGCGGGCGATGCGGTGGGATGCTTCGACACCGGTGAAGATCGTCGGTGCGAACCAGAATCCCTTGTCCGGAATGGCGCAGTCGGCCGTCCACCGCTCGGCGCCCTCGGCCTCGCCGATGTCGCTGAGTTCGCGGATGCGCGCCAGCTGGGCGGCGGAGTTGATCGCTCCGATGTCGGTGTTCTTATCGAGCGGGTCGCCGAGACGCAGCGTCGACAGCCGCGTCTTCAGCCGGTCGATGACCTCATCGTGGATCGACTCCTGCACGAGGAGACGACTGCCTGCGCAGCACACGTGCCCCTGGTTGAAGAAGATGCCGTTGACGATGCCCTCGACGGCCTGATCGATTGGCGCGTCATCGAAGACGATGTTCGCCGCCTTGCCGCCCAGTTCGAGAGTGACCTTCTTGTTCGTTCCAGCGACTGCCTTGGCGATGTCGCGGCCGACACCGGTCGATCCGGTGAAGGCGACCTTATCGACCTCGGGGTGACGCACGAGGGTTGCGCCAGTAGACCCGGCACCGGTGACGATGTTGACGACACCGGCGGGAAGGTCAGCCTGCTGCAGAATCTCGGCGAAGATCAGCGCCGTGAGCGGCGTGGTCTCGGCCGGCTTGAGCACGACCGTGTTGCCCGCGGCGAGAGCCGGCGCGATCTTCCACGCGAGCATGAGCAGCGGGAAGTTCCACGGGATGATCTGTCCTGCGACGCCGTGCGCGCGCGGGTTCGCGCCGAGGCCCGCGTAGTCGAGCTTGTCGGCCCAGCCTGCGTAGTAGAAGAACCAGGATGCGACGAGCGGAACATCCACGTCGCGGCTCTCCTTGATCGGCTTGCCGTTGTCGAGGCTTTCGGCGACGGCGAGCTCACGCGCCCGCTCCTGCACGAGGCGAGCGATGCGGAAGAGATACTTGCCGCGGTCGCGGCCGCTCATCTTCGACCACACCTTGTCGTAGGCACGACGAGCGGCGGTGACGGCGCGATCGATATCCGAATCGTCGGCGCCGGCGATCTCGGCGATGTGCGATTCATCAGCCGGAGAGATGGTGGTGAAGCTCGGACCGTTGCCGTCGACGAACTCGCCGTCGATGAACAGCCCGTAGCTGTCACGCAGGTTCAGGATCGCCTTCGATTCGGGCGCCGGAGCATATTCCAGGAATGACATATCTGGTTCCTCAGTCGATCGTGACGTAGTCGGGGCCGGAGTAGTGGCCGGTCGTGAGCTTCTGACGCTGCAGCAGAACGTCGTTGAGCAGGCTCGAAGCACCGAAGCGGAACAGGTGCGGCTGAAGCCATTCCTCGCCCGCAGTCTCGGCGACGGTGACGATGTACTTGATGGCGTCCTTCGAGGTGCGGATGCCGCCAGCCGGCTTCACACCGATCTTCTCGCCAGTGCCGCTGTACCAGTCCCGCACGGTCTCGAGCATGAGCAGCGTCGTCGGCAGGGTGGCTGCTGGCTGCACCTTTCCGGTGGACGTCTTGATGAAGTCGCCGCCGGCGAGGATGCCGAGCCACGAGGCCCGCTTGATGTTGTCGTAGGTGTTCAGCTCACCCGTCTCGAGGATGACCTTGAGCGATGCGGAGGTGCCATCCTCGCGGCGGCATGCCTCCTTCACTGCGGCGATCTGGTCGAAGACGAGTCCGTAGCGGCCGGAGAGGAATGCTCCGCGGTCGATGACCATGTCGATCTCGTCCGCACCTGCGGCTACGGCCTCCGCGGTGTCGGCGAGCTTGATCGCGAGCGACGAGCGTCCACTCGGGAATGCCGTCGCGACCGCGGCGACGGAGATCTTGCCGTCGTCGGGGTCGCCGTGCATAGCGCCGAGCGCCTCGACAGCATCCCCGACCATGTCTCCGTACACGCAGACGGCGGCAACCAGCGGGGTCGACGGGTCCGCGGCATCCGGCGTCTTGGCCTTGGCCACCAACGACCGGACCTTGCCGTGTGTGTCGGCGCCCTCGAGGGTGGTGAGGTCGATCAGCGAGATGATCTTGTCGATCGCCCACGCCTTCGATGTGGTCTTGATCGAGCGCGTGCCGAGGCCGGCAGCGCGCTGCTCGAGCCCGGTCGCATCGACGCCCGGAAGCCCATGCAGGAACCGGCGAAGCGTCGCGTCGTCGGGCTCACCGCCCAGCACATCCACCGCAGTGCGGCGGGATAGTTCAGTGGTCGTCATCGTTCCTCCAACAATGCTCGGACTGTGTTCTCATCGGTCACCAGAACGCTGCACAGGCCGCTGGTCACGACTGTACGCGCGATGTCGTGCTTTGCGCTTCCGGCTGTCACAAAAATGGCGTGCTTCGCCGCACGTAATCGGTCCAGGCTCACCCCGACCGTGCGGGCATCGAGCTCGGGATCGACGATGTTGCCATCGGCGTCGACGTAGCGGCCGAGAACATCGCCGACAGCGCCGCGACGTGCGAGCTCTTCGACGTCGGTGGTCTTCAGATAACCGTTCTCGACGTGGGCGGACGACGCGTCCGCGGGTCCTGCGGAATACAGATAGGTCTGCGCCCCGGCAGCCTGCTCGAGGATGCCGGCGACAGTGCGGTCGGCTTCGATCGCCTGCTTCGTCTCGACGCGTTCGAGAATGGCGGGGCTCGGCAGTAGCGTCGCTTGACCGCCTGCGCGCTGAGCGATCGTCATCGCCACGCTGGCGGCGCCTCCTGAGCGACGGCTCAGGCTCACTCCCCCATTGAGCTGCACGACATCGACCCCGGCGGCCCAGTCTTCCGGCAGGGAATCGGCGACAGCGGTGAGTGTGCGCCCCCAGCTGACCGCGAGGGTGCGCGGCACGGGGCGGAGAGCGGCGAGGTGATCGGCGGCGGCCTGTGCCACACGCTCGAGGATTGCTTCCTCATCTTCGGGAACAGGCACGACGATGGCATCCGTCAGACCGAACCGCTCGGTGAGCTCGCGCTCCAGCCCGAGCTTTCGTGCGCGGGGATGCACAATCTCGATGCGGACGATGCCCCGCTCACGCGCCTGGGTGAGGAGACGTCCGACTTTCCAGCGGGAGATCTTGAGGAGGGCGCCGATCTCATCCTGCGTTTTCGCCTCGTCGTAGTAGAGCTCAGCGACTCGCACAGCGAGCAGGTCTTCATCCACGGCATCCTCCTTTCCTCTCCTCCAGCGTACGCAACACCACGCACGCGCGCACCCGTGCGCTCATATGCGCACCTGATGCGCACCTCACTGCGCATCCGCGGGAGCGGGAACGCGAGCAGAAGCACCAACGCGAACGCCGAAGCCCCCTCCAACTGTCGACGCCCCTCCGTAGATACGTATCTACGGAGGGGCGTCGGCGACCAGAGGGGGCCTCGGCGACAGCGGGAAGGCGTCAGGAACGCTTGCGCGTCGTGAGCACCTGGTCGACGATCCCGTACTCGAGCGCCTGCTCGGCGGACAGGATGTTGTCGCGGTCGATGTCGCGGTTGACCTGCTCGACTGCCCGGCCGGTGTGCTTGGCCATGGTCTCTTCGAGCCACGTGCGCATGCGCAGGATCTCGGCAGCCTGGATCTCGATGTCCGACGCCTGGCCCTGACCTGCCTCGCCCATCGCGGGCTGGTGGATGAGGATGCGGGCGTTCGGCAGCGCAAGACGCTTGCCCGGTGCTCCAGCTGCCAGCAGCACGGATGCTGCAGAGGCCGCCTGTCCGAGCACCACGGTCTGGATGTGCGGTGCGACGTACTGCATCGTGTCGTAGATCGCCGTCATCGCCGTGAACGAACCGCCGGGCGAGTTGATGTACATCGTGATGTCGCGCTCGGCATCCTGGCTCTCGAGAACCAGCAACTGCGCCATCACGTCGTCAGCCGATGCGTCATCAACCTGGACGCCGAGGAAGATCACGCGGTCTTCGAACAGCTTGTTGTACGGGTCCTGGCGCTTGAA
>NZ_JBQDSX010000045.1:0-23737 GCF_052099035.1 Microbacterium sp.
TGTCGGTCGGCGAAGAGGTCTTCGTCAAGGTCATCGACATCGACCTCGAGCGTCGCCGCATCTCGCTGTCGCTCAAGCAGGCCAACGAGTCGGTCGACCCCAACAGCACCGAGTTCGACCCGGCGCTGTACGGCATGCTCGCTGAGTACGACGACAACGGCGAGTACAAGTACCCCGAGGGCTTCGACCCCGAGACGGGTGCTTGGAAGGACGGCTTCGACACTCAGCGCGAGGCATGGGAGCAGGAGTACGCTGCAGCCCAGGCTCGCTGGGAAGCCCACAAGGCTGCTGTTGTCAAGGCTGCCGAGGCCGAGGCTGCTGCGGGCGACGACTTCGGCGCTGCCGCTGGTCAGTCGTTCACGAGCGACGCTTCCGGCGCCGGCACGCTTGCCGATGACGAGGCTCTCGCCGCTCTGCGCGAGAAGCTCTCGGGCGGCAACTAAGCACGCACCATCGAACGGGCCGTCTCCCCGCCTTCACAGGCAGGGAGGCGGCCCGTTTCGCATGCCAGGATGGACGCATGCCACTTATCGCCCTGACCGGCGGCATCGCCTCCGGAAAATCCACGATCGCGCGTCGCCTCCAGGAGCACGGTGCGGTCATCGTGGACGCGGACCAGATCGTCCGCGACGTACAGGCTCCGGGGTCGCCCGTGCTGCAGGAGATCGCTCGCGAGTTCGGCGAGGACATCATCGACGCATCCGGAGCACTGGATCGTGCCGCGCTCGGCGCCCGCGTGTTCGGCGATTCCGCGGCGCTGAAACGACTGAACGCGATCGTCCATCCGGCGGTGCGAGCAGAATCGCAGCGGAGGTTCGACGAGGCTGGCGAGAACCCCGACGCAATCGTCGTCTACGACGTGCCGCTGCTGGCCGAAGCGCGTTCCGAGGATCCCTGGGACCGCGTCATCGTCGCGCACGCTCCCGCCGCTGAGCGACGGCGCCGGCTGGTCGAGCTTCGCGGAATGGAACAGGATGCCGCGCAGGATCGCATCGACGCGCAGGTCTCGGATGAGGAGCGCCTCAAGATCGCCGACATCGTGATCGATACGTCAGGGACCATGCAGCACACCATCGAGCAGACGGATGCTGTCTGGAAACAGCTCGCGAAAGCGTGAGCGCCGGCTGAAGCGGCCGGGCGCGAGCCGAGCGTAGTGCGCTGAGCCCGCCGCAGTGTCGGTGGTGGCGCTTACGCTGGAACCATGCAAACCACGCGCAGCGTCCGTCCGTTCGAGGTGATCAGTGAATACATGCCCGCCGGCGACCAGCCGCAGGCGATCGCTGAGCTGGCCGCACGCATCAATGCCGGCGAGACCGACGTCGTGTTGCTGGGGGCGACCGGTACCGGAAAGTCGGCCACGACCGCCTGGCTCATCGAGCAGGTGCAGCGACCGACGCTGGTGATGGCGCACAACAAGACTCTTGCCGCGCAGCTGGCGAACGAGTTCCGCGAGCTCATGCCGAACAACGCCGTCGAGTACTTCGTCTCGTACTACGACTACTACCAGCCCGAGGCGTACGTGCCGCAGACCGATACGTTCATCGAGAAGGACTCCTCGATCAACGCCGAGGTCGAGCGCCTGCGTCACTCGACCACGAACTCACTGCTCAGCCGGCGTGACGTCGTGGTGGTCTCGACGGTGTCGTGCATCTACGGCCTCGGTGCGCCCGAAGAGTACCTGCGCGCCATGGTGGCGCTGCAGGTGGGGGAGCGGTACGACCGCGACGCACTGATTCGACAGTTCATCGCGATGCAGTACAACCGCAACGACGTCGACTTCTCCCGCGGTAACTTCCGCGTGCGCGGTGACACCATCGAGATCATCCCGGTCTACGAGGAGCACGCGATTCGGATCGAGCTGTTCGGCGATGAGATCGAGGGCCTGTATTCCCTCCATCCGCTCACCGGTGAGGTGATCGAGAAGCTGGATGCGGTTCCGATCTTCCCCGCGTCGCACTATGTCGCGGGCACCGATGTGGTGCAGCGTGCCATCGGCACGATCGAAGCCGAGCTCGCCGAACGGCTCGCCGAGTTCGAACGCCAGGGCAAGCTTCTCGAGGCGCAGCGGCTGCGCATGCGCACGACGTTCGATCTGGAGATGCTTCAGCAACTCGGATTCTGCTCCGGCATCGAGAACTACTCCCGACACCTCGACGGCCGCGATGCGGGGGAGCCCCCGCACACGCTGCTGGACTTCTTCCCCGACGATTTCCTGCTCGTGATCGACGAGTCGCATGTGACCGTGCCGCAGATCGGCGCGATGTACGAGGGCGATGCTTCGCGCAAGCGCACGCTCGTGGACCATGGATTCCGGTTGCCGAGCGCGATGGACAACCGGCCGCTGAGATTCGATGAGTTCAAGAACCGCATCGGGCAGACCGTGTACCTGTCCGCGACACCCGGCAAGTACGAGATGGGGATCGCCGACGGCATTGTCGAGCAGATCATCCGCCCGACGGGGCTCGTCGACCCGGAGATCATCGTCAAGCCTTCGAAGGGGCAGATCGACGATCTGCTCGAAGAGATCCGCATCCGCGTCGAGAAGGACGAGCGCGTGCTCGTGACGACTCTGACGAAGAAGATGGCCGAGGAGCTCACCGACTTCCTCGGCGAGCACGGTGTCCGCGTGCGGTATCTGCACTCCGACGTCGATACGCTGCGCCGCGTCGAACTGCTCAGCGAGCTGCGCTCCGGTGTCTACGACGTCCTCGTCGGCATCAACCTGCTTCGGGAAGGTCTCGACCTTCCCGAAGTATCACTGGTCGCGATTCTGGATGCTGACAAGGAAGGGTTCCTCCGCTCGGGCACCTCCCTGATTCAGACGATCGGCCGAGCGGCGCGAAACGTCTCCGGCGAAGTCCACATGTATGCGGACAACATGACCGATTCGATGGTCAAGGCGATCGATGAGACAGACCGGCGTCGTGAGAAACAGGTCGCCTACAACCTCGAGAACGGGATCGATCCGCAGCCGCTGCGCAAGAAGATCGCTGACATCACGGACGTGCTCGCGCGGGAAGCATCCGATACCAATGACATGCTGCGTGGCCGGGGCGGCAACAAGAACGGTAAGGGCAAGAGCCCCACGCCACGACTGCGTCGCGAGGGTCTCGCTGCTGAGGGTGCCGAACAGCTCGAGGCTACGATCGACGATCTGACCAAGCAGATGCTCGCCGCGGCTGACGAACTCAAGTTCGAGCTCGCAGGTCGGCTGCGAGACGAAGTTCAGGACCTCAAGAAAGAACTGCGCGCCATGGAGCGCGCCGGCCACGCCTGAGCGCGGGGGAGACGATCATGGATGCCGCGGCCACCGAGCTCGCCGATCGGGTACGGGCGATGCTGATGGCGGAGCCCGCACTCGAAGAGAAGCGGATGTTCGGCACGCGCGCGTTCCTCCTCGACGGTCGCATTCTTGTCGGTGCGCGCAAGGGCGGCACACTTCTGGTGCGGGTCACCGAAGAGAAAGGGGCCGCGCTTCTGACCGAGCAGGGCGTCACGATCGCCGTCATGGGGGCGAAGACGATGGGGTCGAGTTGGCTTGACGTGGCGCCATCGGCCCTTGAAGACGACGAAGAACTCATGTTCTGGGTCGATGCGGCCCGCGAGAGCGCAGCCTCGTCGTAAGTCCGCAGAAAGTGCCCCGAGTCAGGGGCAGTGCATGAGCGGCTTCGGACCGCTGCGATCGATCTGGTGCTCGGTCATCGGGTGCCCGCACAACGGACACGCGCGTTCGGCGCGTTGCGCTGCAGTCGGCGGCGGAGTCGCTTCATAGGGGCCGACCGCAGCGGGGCCTGCGAGCTTGATGAGGTTCGAGTTGAACCACCGGTACAGTCCGCCCGCTTCGCGGATGCGGGTGCGCAACGGGGCTCGATCAGAACTGTTCTCCATGTTGATTAGTGTACTAACTATTAGTGTGGACGTATAGTTGATGCGTGACCACGGCTGACGACATGCTCAAACTCGAGAATCAGTTGTGCTTCTCGCTGGTCACCGCCGCTCGCAACGTGGTAGCGATCTACCGGCCGATTCTCGAGCCGCTCGGCCTCACTCATCCCCAGTACCTGGTCATGCTTGCGCTGTGGGAGCGGTCGCCGCGGTCGCTGAACAACCTTGCCGCAGACCTCGCGCTGGAACCTGCCACGCTGTCTCCGCTCGTCAAGCGACTCGAGCGAGAGGGCCTCGTCGCTCGTGAACGCAGCAACGAAGACGAGCGCCGACTCGACATCCGGCTGACGGATGCCGGTGCGAGGCTACGCGAGCGCGCTGTCGATGTGCCGCGTCAGGTGATGGCAGCTGTCCATATGGATGTTGAGCAGATCACCGCCCTGCGTGACGGGTTATCCCCATTCGCTGGACGACTCCCTGCATGAGGGCTCCCGCGGCATAGGCTGAAAGGCATGTCGTCACCGCTCTCGAACACGCTGTGGCGTAACGGATGAAGCGGTCCGCACTGGTCGCAGGAATTGTGGGTCTGTTCGCGGTCGTGATGCTGGCAGCATCCGTTCAGGGCATTCCGACGATCACCCCTCCCACGCTGCCGCCGGGAGAAGCCGATATCCCCTCCGATCCGGCGCCGACAGCGACACCCGACTCGGGGCCCCCTCCTGAAGCGACCAACGACATCGTCGGGATGATCATCAGCATCCTCTTCCTGCTCGTCGGGGCCGCTGTGGTGATCGTCCTGGGTATCGTGCTCGTGCGCGCGCTGATGCGGGCGTGGCGCGACCGTCCGCTGCGTGTTCGCGAAGGTGATGACGCTGCCCACGATCTCGGCATGCAAGACCTCACGCAGGAAGCGGATGCCGCCGCTCCCGCGATTCGGCGCGGGATCGAAGGGGCGCTGCGTTCCATCGATGACCGCGTCGCCCCGACCGACGCGATCATCGCGGCATGGGTCGGACTCGAGGAGAGCGCGGCGGATGCCGGCCTGTCTCGGGGGCTGAGTGAGACTCCGTCGGAATTCGCCGTTCGCATCATCACACGACGAGCCGGGATCACCGAGGCGGCACGCGACCTCCTGCGCCTCTACGAGCGGGTCCGCTTCGGCGGGTACGTCGCAGAAGAGACTGACCGTGCAGCGGCACGTGCAGCCCTGAGGCTGATCGAGGAGGGCTGGCGATGACGCGCGGCCGAATCATCGCGGCATCCGTTGTGACGGTCGTCGTCGGACTCATCCTGCTGCTCGGCGTCCGTGTTGAAGCGACGTTCGCGGTTTCGTGGGCGATTCTGGTCGGCATCCTCGTCCTGTGCGGGCAGCTGGCGCTCCCGGAGGACCTGCGCACGGACGCCCCTGAGATGCCGATGAACCAGGAGCAGCGCGGCACCGAGATCGCACGGATGGCATGGTCGCTCAATCCGAGAACGGGTGAGGCCGGGGTGCTGATAACGCGGCGAGTGCGCGGCATCCTGCATCATCGCCTGCTGCGCCGCGGAGTCGACACCGAGGATCCGGCGCATCGCGCGCAGATCGACGCGTTGGTGGGCGGCGGGCTGTGGGAGCGGCTGAACGGGCCCGGCACCAAGCGCGAGGACATCGAACGTGCCCTTGCCGCCATTGAAATACTCGCACCGAGCAAGGAGAAGCAATGACGCAGAGCATCTCGATCGCCGAAACCGGGGCTCAGATTCTCGCCGCGGTTCGCACCGTCGTCGTCGGCATGGACGACCCCGTCGAGATCGCGCTGGCGACCATCCTCGCGGGCGGACACGTGCTGTTCGAAGACGTGCCGGGGCTGGGTAAGACGTTGGCGGCGCGAAGCTTGGCATCCGCTCTCGGCCTCGATTTTCGGCGCCTGCAGTGCACGCCTGACATGCTTCCCGGCGACGTCACCGGATCCTACGTCTATGCGCCCGACACGGGAGATTTCGTGTTCCGCGCAGGCCCCATCTTCACCGGGCTCCTGCTCGCCGACGAGATCAACCGCACCACACCCAAGACGCAATCGGCGATGCTCGAGGCGATGGCCGAGCGCCAGGTCACCGTCGAGGGCAACAGCTTCGTTCTTCCGGCGCCATTCCACGTGATCGCCACCTCGAACCCGATCGAATACGAGGGCACCTATGCGCTTCCGGAGGCGCAGCTCGACCGGTTCATGGTGCGACTGTCCGTCGGATACCCGAGTCCCGACGGCGAAGCCGAGATTCTCCTGAACCGGGTGGCGCGTCAGCAGGAGGCGACCCACGTCGAAGCGGTGATCGACGCGGCGCGCCTCATCGAGGTCCAGCAGGCCGTCGAAGCGATCCACGTGCACCCCGACATCGCGCGGTACTGCGTGGAGATCGCGCGCGCCACACGTCTCGCGCAGAACGTCGCGGTCGGTGCCTCTCCACGCGGATCACTGGGGCTGCTTCTCCTCGGGCGCGCACTCGCCGCTCTCGACGGCCGCGAGTTCGTTCGGCCGGACGATATCAAGCGCATCGCGGTGCCCGTGCTCGCGCACCGCCTGACGTTGACGCCCCAGGCCTGGGCGCAGGGAGTCAGCGCTGAGCGCATCGTCGAAGGAGTCGTCGGGCAGGTGCCGGTTCCCCCGACCGTCGGCGTGCCCGCATGACGAGCAGTGGAACGCGCGGACGGTGGGGCCCGGGGATCATCCTCGGAATCGGCGGGGCGGTCGTGCTCGCCGTGGCAGGACTCGTCTTCTCCCGTCCCGACGTCATCGCCCTGGGGCTGCCTCTTGCGATTCTCAGCGCCATGGCGCTCTTCAGGAACGTGGATTCCGAGCCCATCACTGTCGCGCTCACCGCCGCACCCGGTGCGCATGACGATGACGTGCTGGGCACAGAAGTGCGCGTCAGCGGTGGGGCCGAGTTCGCACAGCTGATGCTCGTGCAATCCGAGCGGCGTACGCGCCGGTTGATCGTGCCAACCGACGGGTCTCCGGTCAGGGCATTCAGCCGCCCGCTGCATTCCGGCCCTGTGGCTGCGGTGAAGGCGTCCGCGCGGGGGATCTCCGCGGACGGGCTGATCGCCGAGAACGCGACGCGAACGGTGCAGTCCATTCGCAATGTCGCGCCCCGCGCGCTGGGACTGCCGCACCTGCCGATCTCCCCTCGGCTCACCGGGATGCACGGCAGCCATGAGGGGCGGCGCCTCGGACAGGGGGGTGACTTCCGCGACATCCATCAGTTCGCGCCGGGGGATGAGCTGCGCCGCGTGGACTGGAGAGCAACAGCACGGATGGCACGCCGTCCGGGAGACCTCCTGGTTCGCCGCACCAATACTCTCAGCGACGCGACGATGGTCATCGCCATGGACACCGCTGATGATCTCGGCACGGCGGTGGCGACATGGGGGAGTAACGATCTGGAACGCAGCGGAGTGACATCACTCGATCTGTCGCGTCAGGCCGCACGCTCGATCGCGACGGCCGCAGTCTCCGGCGGGGATCGTGTCGCGCTGCATGTTCTGACACACGGCGGCAGGTCGGTGCGCAGCGGCGCGGGATCGCGACATCTGGCGCGCGTCGACGCGGCGATCGCCGCGACTGGACAAGCCGGCGAGGACGCCCGATTCCGGCGAACACCTCCTGTGCCGCACGGATCGGTGATCTTCGTGCTGTCGACGTTCTTCGACGGCGCGGCATCCGAGATCGCATTGATGTGGCGTGCCTCCGGCCATCGCGTCGTCGCTGTCGACATCCTTCCCATGCTGGACGCTGCCAGACTCAACCGCGAACAGCAGATCGCTTTGCGGACCGTGCTCTCCGAGCGTGAGGACGTCCTGCATGATCTGAGCGCGGCGGATATCGATGTCGTCGCGTGGCGCGAGGATCCCGCCGCCGCGATCAGTGCGATGGCGATGGCGAGGGCGAGGTGATGGGTGCCGGCGCGCGGCGGAAAGACTGGGTCGACACTCAGGTGGCGATTCCCGGTGCGGTGCTGCACGTTCTCCTGCCCGCGATCGCCGCGGTCACGGCCTGGCTGCTGGTTCCCGTGCTCGGCTGGCAGGTCGCGGCCGTCAGTACGGCGCTGATCGGGATGCTGCTCCCGCAGACTCTGGGCGGGTGGTTCTCGATCGCATGCCTGGCCGTGGGGATGCTGCTGAGCGAGACGAGCATCTGGCTGGTTTCACTGGCAGTGCTGCTCGTGCACATCATTCATGTGCTCTCCGCCCTGCTGCCGGTTGTGCCGTGGCGAGGACGGGTGGTTATCGCGGCGCTCTGGCCGACGCTTCGGCGGCTGTTCGTGGTGCAACTCATCGCGCAGCCGATCACGATCGGCGTGATGCTCGTGTGGACGTCGACGGATACGGTCATCGGGGGAGCGGCGCTGATCGGTGCCGCGGGCCTGGTCGGCTTCTCGATCCTCTTCCTGCAGCGGGTGGGACGGTGGTCGCAGCGAGCCTGAGTGTTCCCGCGGCCTCAATGTCCGTGGTCCCTCGTAGACTTGTTCGGTGCCCATCGTCCCCGTCGCCAGTCCAGGAAAACTCAGTGTTCGCGGAGCCCGCGTGCACAATCTCAAGAACGTCGACATCGACATTCCCCGCGACTCTCTGGTCGTGTTCACCGGTCTGTCCGGTTCGGGAAAATCCAGTCTCGCGTTCGACACGATCTTCGCGGAAGGTCAGCGTCGCTACGTCGAGTCTCTGAGCGCGTACGCGCGGCAGTTCCTCGGCCAAGTCGATCGTCCGGACGTGGATTTCATCGAGGGGCTGAGCCCTGCTGTCTCGATCGATCAGAAGTCGACCAACCGAAATCCGCGATCGACCGTCGGCACGATCACTGAGATCTACGACTACATGCGCCTGCTGTGGGCGCGCATCGGCATCCCGCACTGCCCGCAGTGCGGCGAGAAGATCCAGCGCCAGACCGTGCAGCAGATCGCCGACCAGCTCATGGAACTGGCAGACCGCACGCGGTATCAGATCGTCGCACCCATCGTGTCGCAGAAGAAGGGCGAGTTCGTCGACCTGTTCCGCGAGCTCGGCGCGAAGGGGTACTCGAGAGCGATCGTCGACGGCGATCTCATCCAGCTCGTGGAGCCTCCGAAGCTGAAGAAGAGCTACAAGCACGACATCGCGGTCGTGGTCGACCGTCTCGTGGCATCCGATGACATCCTCGGGCGCGTCACCGACTCTGTCGAGACCGCACTGGGGCTGGCTGACGGCGTCGTGCAGATCAACTTCGTCGACGAAGAGGGCGATGACGCCTGGCAGTCCTTCTCCGAGAAGCTCGCGTGCCCCAACGGGCATCCGATCACGCTCACCGAGATCGAGCCGCGCACCTTCTCATTCAACGCACCGTTCGGCGCCTGCCCGACCTGCTCGGGGCTCGGCACCCGCATGTCGGTCGATGTCGACCTCATGCTCGCCGATGAGGAGCTCTCCATCCGCGAGGGCGTCATCATTCCGTGGACCACCCAGGGCAAGGGGCTCTTCCAGTACTACGAGCGCCTGCTCGAAGGGCTCTCGAACGACCTGAACTTCTCGCTCGATACCCCGTGGAAGGACCTGCGCGTCGATGTGCAGGATGCCGTGCTGCGCGGCGACAACTACAAGGTCACTGTCAAGTGGAAGAACCGTTACGGCCGTGAGATGCGGTACGCCTCGGGGTTCGAGGGCGTCGTGCCGTACATCGAGAGGCAGTACGCCCAGGCGGAGAGCGACAACCAGCGTGCTCGCTGGGGCGAGTACCTGCGTGAGGTGCCGTGCCCGGTGTGCGACGGCAATCGCCTCAAGCCCGAGGTGCTCGCGGTCAAGGTGCATGGGCACTCGATCGCTGAAGTCTCGCACCTGAGCCTCGCTGATGCACGTGACTTCATGGAGACCCTGACCCTCACCGAGCGCGAGGCGAAGATCGCGGCCCAGGTGCTCCGCGAGATCCGTCTGCGCCTGGATTTCCTGCTGCAGGTGGGCCTGAACTACCTGAATCTCAGTCGCTCGGCGGGTTCGCTCTCGGGCGGCGAGGCACAGCGCATCCGCCTCGCCACGCAGATCGGATCAGGCCTCACCGGCGTGCTCTACGTGCTGGATGAGCCCTCGATCGGTCTGCATCAGCGCGACAACCGTCGTCTGATCGATACATTGCAGAAGCTTCGCGATCTCGGCAACACCCTGATCGTCGTCGAGCACGACGAAGAGACCATCGAGTCCGCGGACTGGGTCGTCGATATCGGACCAGGAGCAGGTGTCAACGGCGGCAACGTCGTGCACTCCGGCCCGTATTCCGCTCTGCTCGCCGACACGGATTCGATGACGGGCGACTATCTCTCCGGCAGGCGGGAGATCCCGACGCCGAAGAAGCGTCGCAAGATCGACAAGAAGCGTCAGCTGAGCGTCGTCGGCGCCCGCGAGAACAATCTGAAGAACGTGACGGCAGAATTCCCCCTCGGTGTTCTCACCGCGGTTACCGGAGTCAGCGGCTCGGGCAAGTCTTCGCTCGTCAATGACATTCTCTACCGCGTCCTCGCATCGAAGCTCAACGGTGCGCGCACTCTTGCCGGCAAGCACACGCGGGTGACCGGACTCGACAACCTCGACAAGGTGATCCACGTCGATCAGGCGCCCATCGGTCGCACTCCGCGCTCGAACCCCGCGACGTACACGGGCGTGTTCGATCGCATCCGGTCGCTTTTCGCAGAGACGCCTGAAGCGAAGGTGCGCGGCTACCAGCCTGGACGATTCAGCTTCAACGTCAAGGGCGGCCGCTGCGACGCATGCTCCGGTGACGGCACGATCAAGATCGAGATGAACTTCCTGCCCGACGTGTACGTCGACTGCGAGGTCTGCCACGGCAAGCGGTACAACCGCGACACGCTCGCTGTGCACTACAAGGGCAAGAACATCGCTGAGGTCCTCGAGATGCCCATCGAAGAGGCCGCGGAGTTCTTCGAGCCGATTCAGGCGATCTACCGCTACATGAAGACGCTGGTCGATGTCGGCCTCGGCTACGTGCGACTGGGGCAGTCGGCGACCACGCTCTCCGGCGGCGAGGCGCAGCGCGTCAAGCTCGCCACCGAGCTGCAGCGCCGCAGCAATGGCCGCAGCGTCTATGTACTCGACGAGCCGACGACCGGTCTGCACTTCGAAGATGTGCGCAAGCTGCTCGAGGTGCTGAACGGACTGGTCGACAAGGGCAACACCGTGATCGTCATCGAGCACAACCTCGATGTCATCAAATCGGCGGACTGGGTCATCGATCTGGGGCCCGAGGGCGGTTCCGGCGGTGGCGAGATCCTCGCGACGGGGACGCCGGAGCAGATCGCCCGCGTCGAAGAGAGTCACACCGGTCTGTTCCTCGCCGAGATCCTCGGCGAGGGGCGCGGAGCCCGCAAGGCCAGCTGATGGCCGACGTTCTTCCGTATAAGCCGAAGCAGGGCGAGATTCCGACGGCTCCCGGCGTGTACCGCTTTCTGGATGCTACGGGCCGGGTGCTCTACGTCGGCAAGGCGAAGAACCTCCGGCAGCGATTGTCGAACTACTTCGCTCCACTGCGCACGCTGCACGAGCGCACACGGCGCATGGTGACGACGGCGGCATCCGTGGAGTGGACCGTCGTACCCACCGACGTGGATTCCCTGCAGCTGGAGTACATGTGGATCAAAGAATACGATCCGCCCTTCAACGTCCGTTACAAAGACGACAAGTCCTATCCGTTCATGGCCGTGACGCTCGGCGATGAGGCGCCGCGTGTGCTCGTCACACGCAATCGCAAGATCCCCGGCGCACGATACTTCGGGCCCTATCCGAAGGTCTGGGCGGTGCACGAGACCATCGACCTGATGATCAAGGCGTTTCCGATCCGCACGTGCAGCGATGCCAGCTACAAGCGCGCGATGGCAACCGGTCGTCCGTGCTTCCCCGGGCAGATCGGGAAGTGCGGCGGGCCCTGCTCGATGACGGTCTCGATCGAGGAGCACCGTGCGATCGTCGACGACTTCGTCGCGTTCATGGCCGGTGGCGACGAGCGCTTCACGAAGGAGACCGCCAAGCGGATGCAGGCGGCTTCTGCCGCGATGGACTACGAGGCGGCGGCGAAATACCGCGATCAGCTGGCGTCGATCGAGGCGGTGCTCGGCAAGAGCTCGCTCGTGCTGCCCGCGGACGAGGATGCCGATCTCTTCGGTATCGCCGAGGACGAGCTCGCCGCGACCGTGCAGCATTTCACGATCCGCGGCGGACGCATCCGCGGAGTACGGGCCACGACGATTGAGAAGGAGCTGGACATCTCCGACTCCGACCTCGTCGATCAGGTGCTGCAGCGCGCGTACGGCGACGGCATCGACATCCCGCGCCGTGTGCTGGTTCCGTCACTGCCAGACGACGCGGCCGAACTCGAGCTGTGGCTGCGTGAACGCCGTGGCCGGCGCGTCGAGATCGCCGTCGCGCAGCGCGGTCAGCGCGCAGACCTCATGCGCACCGCCACGCTCAATGCGCAGCAGGCGCTCATCCGGCACAAGACCAAGCGCACCAGCGACTACGTCGCCCGTACGCAGGCTCTCACCGATCTGCAGGAAGCACTCGGTCTCGACGAAGCGCCGCTGCGGATCGAGTGCTTCGACATCTCGCACCTGGGCGGTACGAACGTGGTGGCGTCCATGGTGGTGTTCGAAGACGGACTGCCTCGCAAAGATCAGTACCGCTCCTTCAACATCGCTGAAACCACCGATGACACCGATTCGATGCACCAGGTGCTCCTGCGCCGGCTCGCGTATCTGGACCGGCCGGAAGAGCTCGTGCCCGATGATGAGGCCGCGCCCCGCAAGAAGCCTCGGTTCTCCTATCCGCCGCAACTGCTCCTCGTCGACGGCGGCAAGCCCCAGGTCGAGGCAGCCGCCCGTGCGCTGCGTGAATCCGGGCACACGGAGATTGGGCTCTGCGGCATTGCCAAGCGACTGGAAGAGGTGTGGCTTCCCGGCGAGGACTTCCCGGTGATACTGCCCCGCACGAGCGAGGCGCTGTACCTGCTGCAGCGGCTGCGTGATGAGGCGCATCGGTTCGCGATCACCCATCAGCGCAAGCGGCGCCGACGCGACATCTCGACGGTGCTCGAAGAGGTTCCCGGCCTCGGCGCCTCGCGGATCAAAGCGCTGCTGAAGCACTTCGGTTCGGTCGCTTCACTCAAAGGTGCGACTTCGGATCAGATTCAAGAAGTACCCGGGATCGGACCTGCTCTGGCGCAGAGCATCCACAGTCACCTCGCGAGTCGATAGGCTGGAGTTCACAGGGGAGGGAGTGCGGATGACCGCCGAGGACAAGAACGAATTCCTCATCGTCACCGGTATGTCCGGTGCGGGACGGTCCACCGTCGCGAACGCGCTCGAGGACCTCGACTGGTACGTCGTCGACAATCTCCCGCCGCAGATGCTGCGCCCGCTGCTCGACCTCACCAGTCTCGGTGGAGGGTCGCTCCCCAAGGTCGCCGCCGTCGTCGACGTCCGCGGTCGCAATCTGTTCAACGACTTTCCCGAGGTGGCTCGCGCGCTGCGCTCGCGCGGCAGCGTCCGCGTGGTGTTCCTGGATGCCTCGGATGATGTGCTCGTGCGGCGATTCGAGGCCGTGCGTCGGCCGCATCCGCTGCAGGAGGACGGTACGCTCCTGGATGGCATCCGTCTCGAGCGCTCCCGGCTCACGCTCGTACGCGAAGCCGCCGATATCGTCATCGACACGTCGTCACTGAACATCCATCAGCTGGCAACGCAGGTCTCCGAGACCTTCTCCGAGGAGGGGGCGGCCCGACACCGGCTGACTCTTCTCAGCTTCGGCTTCAAGTACGGGCTCCCCACCGATGTGGATCTCGTCGCCGATATGCGGTTCCTGCCCAATCCGTATTGGAACGACGATCTGCGCGGTTTCACCGGGCAGGACCCACAAGTGCGGGACTACGTCCTCGCCCAGGAGGGCGCCGAGGAGTTTCTCGACGCGTACACTCAGGCGCTCGTTCCGGTTCTCGCGGGTTACCAGCGCGAGAACAAGGGGCACTCGACGGTTGCGATCGGATGCACCGGCGGCAAGCATCGCTCTGTGGCGGTGGCGGAAGAACTCGCCAAGCGCCTCGCATCGATCCCCGGCGTCGCGGTCAACGTGCGACACCGAGATCTCGGCCGCGAGTAATCGACGAGGACGGCGGCCGGTAAACTGATTGTTTGCGTCGCGATCCGGCGCGCCAAGCTTTTCAAGGAGTCCCGTGGCACTTACCACCGACGTCAAGGCTGAACTCGTCAGCATCCGCAATGCACCGCCGACGGTGCGCGTCGCGGAGGTCACCGCGATTCTCCGGTTCGCCGGCGGACTCCACTCCATCGCCGGCCGTGTCGCCGTCGAGGCCGAGGTCGATGCCGAACTGCTCGCGCGTCGCGTCGCACGCGATCTCGCCGAGATCTACGGCGTGCGTCCCGAGATCGCTCAGGTGCAGTCCACGAGTTCCCACGACGGAGCGCGCTACGCGGTGCGGGTGATCGGAGCGGGGGAGACCCTGGCTCGTCAGACCGGGCTGCTCGATCAGCGCCGTCGCTCAGTGCGCGGACTGCCGAACCGTCTGACGACGGGGTCGCGCGAGGAGATCGCCGGCCTGTGGCGCGGCGCATTCCTCGCAGCCGGTTCGCTCTCAGAACCCGGACGCTCGGCGATGCTCGAGGTGTCATGCCCGACGTCAGAGGCCGCCATGGCGCTGGTCGGGGCTGCACACCGACTCGGCGTCGCCGCGAAGGCTCGAGAGGTGCGCGGCATGCCACGCGTGGTCGTCCGCGAGGGAGAAGCAATCCGTTCGCTTCTCGCTCAGATGGGTGCTCAGAAGACCGCAGCGACTTGGGAAGAGATGCGCCAGCGCCGCGAAGTACGCGCGGGTGTGAACCGACTGGTGAACTTCGACGACGCGAACCTGCGACGCTCAGCGCAGGCGGCGGTTGCCGCTTGCGCACGGGTCGAACGTGCGCTGGAGATCCTCGGCGACACGATTCCCGACCACCTGCGGCTTGCGGGCGAGCTGCGCCTCGCGCACCGCGACGCGAGTCTTGATGAGCTCGGTCACCACGCTGAGCCGCCCCTGACGAAGGATGCTGTCGCCGGACGCATCCGTCGCCTGCTCGCGATGGCGGACAAGCGTGCGCAGCAGGAGGGCATCCCCGGGACGGAGTCGGCAGTCCCTGCCGGACTCGACGTCTAGAAGTTTTCGACGTCTCGGAGTTCGTTCGTCATTCATGGAAGCATCCTCGCGGCACAGGCGTTGTCGTCACTAGGATGAAAACGTCTGCTCTGCGCCGCACACGGATGGCGCGGAGGAAGCGATAAGCGCCGCGGCGCGGCGCGGATTGGATGAAAAGCGACATGGCTACATACACGCTCCCTGACCTCCCCTACGACTTCGCGGCACTGGAACCGCACATCAGCGGCAAGATCATGGAGCTGCACCATGATAAGCACCACCAGGCCTATGTGACCGGTGCCAACGCAGCGCTCGACGGTCTTGCCGAGGCTCGCGAGAGCGGCAACCTCGCCAACGTCAACAAGCTCGAGAAGGACCTCGCCTTCAACCTCGGCGGACACGTCAACCACTCGATCTTCTGGACGAACCTCTCCCCGAACGGCGGCGGACAGCCCGAGGGCGAGCTGAAGGCCGCCATCGATGAGTACTTCGGGTCCTTCGAGAAGTTCCAGGCGCACTTCACTGCTACCGCCATGGGCATCCAGGGCTCCGGCTGGGCCGTGCTCAGCTGGGACTCGATCGGCCAGCGACTGATCATTCAGCAGCTGTTCGACCAGCAGTCCAACTCGGCGCAGGGCACCGTCCCGCTGTTCCAGCTCGACATGTGGGAGCACGCCTTCTACCTGGACTACCTCAACGTGAAGGCCGACTACGTCAAGGCCGCGTGGAACATCGCCAACTGGGAGAACGTCTCCCAGCGTCTCGAGGTTGCCCGTAAGCAGACGAACGGCCTGCTGGTACTGTCGTAATCAAGACGGGCGTCCCGACGGACATTTAGCCCGTCGGGACGCCGTTGTCCACGAATCCCCCGAAAAACGCGCACTCCGCGCATGACAATCAGGAGACCTTAGTGTCTGTCAAGATCGGTATCAACGGCTTCGGTCGTATCGGACGTAACTTCCTTCGTGCGGCTCTCGCACAGAACGCTGACCTCGAGATCGTCGCGGTCAACGACCTCACCGACAACGCGGCTCTCGCGCACCTGCTCAAGTACGACTCCGTCGGCGGCCCGCTGGGCGTCGAGGTCTCGCACGACGGTGACGTGATCACCGTCGGTGGCAAGGACATCAAGGTCTTCGCCGAGCGCGACCCCGCCAACCTTCCCTGGGGCGAGCTGGGCGTCGACATCGTCATCGAGTCGACCGGTCGCTTCACCAAGGCTTCGGATGCTGGCAAGCACATCGCCGGTGGTGCCAAGAAGGTCATCATCTCGGCTCCTGGCACGGACGTCGACGGCACGTTCGTCATGGGCGTGAACGAGGACAGCTACGACGCGGCGAACCACAGCATCATCTCGAACGCCTCGTGCACGACGAACTGCCTCGCACCGCTCGCGAAGGTGTTCAACGACAAGTTCGGCATCCAGCGCGGCTTCATGATGACCGCACACGCCTACACCGCCGACCAGAACCTGCAGGATGGCCCGCACAGCGACCTGCGTCGCGCCCGCGCCGCTGCCATCAACATCGTTCCCGCCTCGACCGGTGCAGCCAAGGCCATCGGCCTCGTCCTGCCCGAGCTCAAGGGCAAGCTGAGCGGCTCGTCGTACCGCGTGCCTGTTCCCACCGGCTCGATCGTCGACCTGACGATCGTCTCGGACCGTGATGACCTCACGGTCGACGAGATCAACGCCGCGTACCGCGAGGCTGCCGCAGACGGTCGTCTGAAGGGCTACCTGGAGTACACCGAGGACCCGATCGTGTCGAGCGACATCCAGCTCAACCCGCACTCGTCGATCTTCGACTCCGAGCTCACCAACGTCAGCGGCAACCTGGTCAAGGTCTCGAGCTGGTACGACAACGAGTGGGGCTACTCCAACCGTCTCGTCGACCTGACCGAGTACGTCGCAGAGCGTCTCTGAGGTTCCCATGACCCTGCGCACCCTGGACTCACTGGGTTCGCTCGAGGGCAAGCGCGTCATCGTCCGTTGTGATCTGAACGTCCCCCTGAAGGACGGCATCATTACGGACGATGGCCGTGTTCGCGCCTCGTTGCCGACTCTGAACGCCCTCATCAATGAGGGGGCACGCGTCGTCGTGTGCTCTCACCTCGGCCGCCCAGACGGTGCGCCGGATCCGCAGTACAGCCTCGAACCGGTTGCGGCACGACTGGCCGAGCTTCTCGATCAGCCGGTCGCGTTCGCGTCCGACACGGTCGGAGAGTCGGCAAGCAAGGCCGTCGCCGCGCTGGGTGACGGCGAGGTCGTCGTCATCGAGAACCTGCGCTTCAACGCGGGGGAGACCTCGAAGGACGACGCAGCGCGCAAGGAGTTCGCCGGAGAGCTCGCTGAACTCGGTGACGCGCTGGTCTCTGACGGCTTCGGTGTCGTGCACCGCAAGCAGGCCAGCGTCTACGAGCTCGCCGAGATCCTGCCGTCCGCGGCCGGACTGCTCATCGCGACCGAACTGGATGTGCTCGACCGTCTCACCGAGAACCCCGAGCGTCCGTACACGGTCGTCCTCGGCGGCTCGAAGGTCAGCGACAAGCTCGGCGTCATCTCGCACCTGCTGCCGCGCGTGAATCGCATTCTCGTCGGTGGCGGAATGCTGTTCACGTTCCTCGCAGCGCAGGGTCACGCGGTAGCTTCCAGCCTTCTCGAGAAGGACCAGCTCGAGACCGTTCGCGGCTATCTCAGCGAGGCCGCAGAGCGCGGCGTCGAGATCGTGCTGCCGACGGACGTCGTCGTCGCCGCATCGTTCTCTGCGGATGCCGCGCACGAGACCGTGGCGGCGGATGCCATCGAGGGGTCCTCGTTCGGAGCATCCGGAATCGGTCTCGACATCGGACCGGACACGGCAGCAGCGTTCGCCGACGCGATCCGCAGTTCGAAGACCGTGTTCTGGAACGGCCCGATGGGCGTGTTCGAGTTCCCCGCGTTCGCGGCCGGAACTCAGGCCGTCGCGCAGGCGCTCACCGAGGTCGACGGCCTCGGCGTCGTCGGCGGCGGCGACTCGGCGGCCGCCGTGCGTCAGCTCGGCTTCACCGATGACCAGTTCGGTCATATCTCGACGGGCGGAGGCGCAAGCCTCGAGTTCCTCGAGGGCAAGAAACTACCCGGCCTGGAGGTGCTCGGATGGGCGTAGCCGCTCGTACCCCGCTGATTGCGGGCAACTGGAAGATGAACCTGGACCACCTGCAGGCGGTCGCGTTCGTGCAGAAGCTGCACTGGGCGCTCAAGGACGCCAAGCACGAGGACGGCTCGGTCGAGGTGGCGGTGTTCCCGCCCTTCACCGACATCCGCAGCGTCCAGACGCTGATCGATGCGGACAAGATCCCGTTCGCGCTCGGTGCGCAGGATGTCTCGGCCCACGATGCCGGTGCCTACACCGGTGAGGTGTCTGGTGCGTTCCTGGCGAAGCTGGATGCGAAGTACGTCATCATCGGTCACTCCGAGCGCCGTGAGTACCACGCCGAGGGTGACGATGTCGTGGCGGCGAAGGTGCAGGCAGCTCTGAAGAACGGGCTCGTTCCGGTCATCTGCGTGGGCGAGACGGCGGAGGACCTGGAGAAGTTCGGCGCGAGCGCCGTTCCTGCGGGCCAGCTCGAAGCGGCTCTGAAGGATGTTCCGGCATCCGCGGATATCGTCGTGGCGTACGAGCCGGTCTGGGCCATCGGCTCAGGGCAGGCTGCGACGCCGCAGCAGGCGCAGGATGTCTGTGCGGCCCTCCGCGGTGTGCTGGCGAAGACCTTGGACGACGATGCAGCTGCGCGCACGCGCATCCTCTACGGCGGTTCGGTGAAGGCAGCCAACATCGCCAGCTTCATGCGCGAGCCCGATGTCGACGGTGCACTGGTCGGCGGGGCGAGCCTCGTCGTCGATGATTTCGCCGCGATCATCCGGTTCGAGAAGCACGTCGGTGTCTGATCGGGTGACGGGGCAGCGGCCCCGTCACCCCTTATACTTGACGTTTACGGGCATCCAAGGGCCCAATCGAAAGGCTTTCCCTCGTGGCAATTCTTGAGTTCGTTCTGCAGGTTCTGCTGGGCATCACCAGCGTTCTGCTGACACTCCTCATCCTTCTCCACAAGGGCCGCGGCGGCGGTCTCTCCGACATGTTCGGTGGTGGCATGACATCTGCGGTCGGCTCTTCCGGGCTCGCGGAGCGCAACCTCAACCGTTTCACCATCATCCTGGCGCTCGTATGGTTCATTTCCATCGTGGCGCTGGGTCTCATCACGAAGCTCGAGGTGATCTGACATGGCCACTGGAGGCAATGCAATCCGCGGAACCCGCGTCGGTTCCGGACCGATGGGCGAGCAGGATCACGGCTATCACGCCGACCGCATCGCCGTCTCGTACTGGGATGGACTCGGCAACGAGACCGTCCGCTATTTCGCGGCGGGTCTTCCCGACGAAGAGATTCCCGAGACGATCGACCACCCGCAGTCGGGCCTGCCGGCCGGACGCGACAAGGCGAACCCGCCGGAGCTCGCGAAGAACGAGCCGTACAAGACGCACCTCGCGTATGTGAAGGAGCGTCGCACCGACGATGAGGCCGTCCAGCTTCTCGACGATGCGCTCACGCAGCTGCGCGAGCGGCGCGGCCAGGCCTGATCCAGCTCTTTTCGAAGCCGTCGTGACCTCCGGGTCGCGGCGGCTTCGGCGTTGATGCGCGCTGCGCTCAGCGGCATCCCGCGGCTGCGTCGATCAGCGACTGCGGGGGAGCGCCGTACGCCGAAGTGCCGTTGGCAGGATCCGTGTACCCCATGCTGATCGCCCACGCGGTCGCCCACGCCTCGATGTTGTCCTGATTCGAATCGTCATACGCATCTGCACACTTCACGCTGATCGCGTGCCCGACTTCGTGCGCGACGAGAGCCTGGCTGCGAGCGCTCGGCCAGTGCGCCGCCACGGAGTTCGACAGCTCGATCGTCGCGTATCCCGGGTCTCCATACCACCAGGTGGCGACCCCGGCCATGCTGTCGCCGCCACCGAATCCGTTCACGTAGGGTGACCAATCGAAATCCAAGAGGACTTCCGGGGCGAGGGAGCGCGCGAACGCCTCAGCCTGCATCCGTGAGTCAGAGAGCGGGCCCTGCTTCTCGGCGAGTTCGGACTGCTCTGAGGTCAGCATGGCTTGCGCGGCTGATTCCAGGTCCGCGTACGCGGCTGCGGTCGACGAGTCCACCAACGCGACTTCGTCGAGCGAGTCGGCGGCGTAGCGCAACGCGAGGATGTCGGGGTTGCGGGCGGAAATGTGCGCGTCCTCGAATGCGTCAGCAGCAACGGCCGCAGAGACCACAGCGGCCGCACCGGCGTCGTTCACCGAGTCCGATGCCTCAGTGATCGCGACTCCTGCGGTACTCAGATCTTCTTGCATCGAAGCGACAGTCGAGCGTTTCTGCTCCAGCTGCGCGGTCTCGCCGAACAGCTCCCAGGCCCAGGTGGGCTTGTCGCCCACGTCAGGCAGGTCCTCAGCCACGAGGGCCGCGGCTACGGCTTCTGCTTCCATCGCCTCATCGAGGGCCGTTACGAGGGCCTCCTTCGCCGTGGCATCCATGAGGTCGCCGGCGTCTGCGCCTGCGATCCCGGACGCGGCATCAGTCGTCGAGATGAGCGTTGTGAGCTTCTCGTCCAGCTGAGCGCGGCTCGAAGTGGTCTGATCGACCGTGTCATCGAAAGAGGCGAGCGCGTCGTCGTAACCGACGTTCGCGCCCCACTGCACGCCGACGCACGCGACGCATACGACGATCACGCCGAGGATCGACAGGACGAGTCCGGTCCGCCGGCGGCGAGGCTGGCGAGCGGATGCCGGGGAAGAGGTGGCCGCGATCGACCCGAAGCTCGATTCGAGCAGATGACCACCCGAAGGGGGAACTGGTGAGGCTGCCACTGGTGTTCCTCCTCAGGGGAGATGGAGGGGCTGACGAGAATCGAACTCGCATCATCTGTTTGGAAGACAGAGGCTTTACCACTAAGCTACAGCCCCGAACTCTGAGCCGTTGCGGGCTCAGGATCGGACCTGACAAGCATAGCGGACGTTGAGCGTGCTCCTGTCCGTTAGACTCATTGAGGCCGTTCCCGCCTGCGGGTTTAACGGGGCGTAGCTCAGCTTGGTAGAGCGCCCGCTTTGGGAGCGGGAAGTCGCAGGTTCAAATCCTGTCGCCCCGACCACGGCCCCCGAAACCTCAGGCCGCGCCGGTCGCGCGGAAACCCAAAGGAGAACATCCGCATGTCGAATAGCACCGTTGAGAAGCTGACCCCGACCCGGGCCAAGCTCACCATCACGGTCACCCAGGACGACCTCAAGCCCTCGATCGCGCACGCGTACGAGCACATCGCACAGGACGTCCAGATCCCGGGCTTCCGCAAGGGCAAGGTGCCAGCTCCGATCATTGATCAGCGCATCGGCCGCGGCGCCGTCATCGAGCACGCCGTCAACGAGGGCCTCGACAAGTTCTTCCGCGAGGCCGCGAGCGAGCACAGCCTGCGCGTCGTCGGGCGCCCCGCCGCCGACATCACCCAGTGGCCGAACGAGAAGGACTTCTCCGGCGACCTGATCGTCGAGGTCGAGGTCGATGTCCGTCCCGAGATCGAGGTTCCCGCGCTCTCCGACATCACCCTCACCGTGGATGCCGTCGAGGCTGACGAGGCGGCACTGGATGAAGAGCTCGACAAGCTGCGTGCCCGTTTCGGAACGCTCATCCCCGTCGACCGCCCCGCCGCGAAGGGCGACTTCGTCGAGCTCGACCTCGTTGCCGCGATCGATGGCACCGAGATCGACCGCGCCGAGGGCGTCTCCTACGAGGTCGGCTCTGGTGAGCTGCTCGAGGGCATCGACGACGCCGTGGAGTCGCTGACTGCCGGTGAGGACACGACGTTCCGCTCGAAGCTCGTCGGTGGTGACCACGCCGGTGAAGAGGCCGAGGTCTCCGTCACGATCAAGGCCGTCAAGGAGCGCGAGCTTCCCGAGGTAGATGACGACTTCGCGCAGATCGCCAGCGAGTTCGACACGATCGGCGAGCTGCGCGACAGCCTCGCAGAGCGCGTCAACGAGCAGGGTGTCTTCGCTCAGGGCTCGGCCGCTCGTGATCAGCTGATCGAAGCGCTGCTCGAGAAGATCGAGATCCCCGTCCCGCCGCAGCTCATCGAGGACGAGGTGCACAACCATCTCGAGTCCGAGAGCCGCCTCGAGGATGACGAGCACCGCGCCGAAGTCACCGAGGCGAGCGAGAAGCAGTTCCGCACGCAGGTGCTGCTCGACACGATCGCCGAGCAGTCCGACGTTCAGGTGTCGCAGGAAGAGCTCAGCCAGTACCTGATCCAGTCGGCCGCACAGTACGGCATGGCACCGCAGGAGTTCGTCGAGGCGCTGCAGTCCTCGAACCAGCTCCCTGCACTCGTTGGCGAGGTCGCACGCAACAAGGCTCTCGCGATCGCACTCGGCAAGGTCAACGTCGTTGACTCGAACGGCAAGGCTGTCGACCTTTCGAGCCTGGTCGCCGTCGAGGAAGAGGCCGAAGAGGAAGCCGTCGTCGCTGAGGCAGAGGCCATCGCCGACGAAGCTGCTGACGAAGAGGCTGCTGCCGAGAAGAAGACGGCTGCGAAGAAGCCTGCTGCCAAGAAGGCTCCGGCCAAGAAGGCTCCGGCCAAGAAGGCGGATGACGCCGACGAAAAGAAGGCTCCTGCGAAGAAGCCTGCCGCCAAGAAGGCTCCGGCCAAGAAGGCGGCCGACAAGGCTGAGTGATCGCGCTGCGATCCTGACGAGAAGGCGGATGCTTCGGCATCCGCCTTCTCGCGTCTCGGGAACGCGCGACACCTGATATGCCGACGGCGAACAAGGCCTGAGGGCCGCGTCGTCGCCGGTAGATTCGAATCACCGAACACGGAAACAGGAGCGTGAAATGGCTGAACCGCTTGTCGCGACCAGCGTCTTCGACAGACTGCTGAAGGACCGCATCATCTGGCTGGGGTCAGAGGTGCGTGACGCGAATGCCAATGAGATCTGCGCGAAGATTCTTCTCCTCGCCGCAGAGGACTCTGACAAAGACATCTACCTCTACATCAACTCGCCCGGTGGCTCGATCACCGCGGGCATGGCGATCTACGACACGATGCAGTTCGTCCCGAACGACATCGTCACCGTCGGCATCGGCATGGCGGCATCCATGGGGCAGCTCCTGCTGACCGCGGGCACCAAGGGCAAGCGTTACATCACGCCCAACGCCCGCGTGCTCCTGCACCAGCCCCACGGCGGCTTCGGTGGAACGTCGAGCGACATCCAGACGCAGGCGCAGCTGATCCTGTCGATGAAGAAGCGTCTCGCCGAGATCACGGCGTCACAGACGGGCAAGTCCGTCGAGCAGATCAACGAAGACGGCGACCGGGACCGGTGGTTCACCGCTGACGAGGCGCTCGAGTACGGATTCGTCGATCACATCCGCGAGTCCGCCACCGATGTCATCGGCGGCGGCGGCACGGACTCGGCTGAGTAACGGATTCGAGAGGACGAATATGTACACCCCCACTTTCCAATCCGCTGGCAACCTGCCCTCCAGCCGATACGTGCTCCCGCAGTTCGAGGAGCGCACGGCATACGGATTCAAGCGCCAGGACCCGTACAACAAGCTGTTCGAAGACCGCGTGATCTTCCTCG
>NZ_JBQDSX010000046.1:0-23154 GCF_052099035.1 Microbacterium sp.
GCAGACATCCGCCGCAAGGTCGAGATCGGCTCCTACGAGGGCATCCGCCACCGTCGTGGCCTTCCGGTCCGCGGCCAGCGCACCAAGACCAACGCCCGCACCCGCAAGGGCCCGAAGCGCACCGTCGCCGGCAAGAAGAAGGCCCGCTAAGCAGCGGCCAGGGAATAGGAGAATACTTTCATGGCTGCACCTAAGGCCGCCGCGCGCAAGCCGCGCCGCAAAGAGAAGAAGAACATCGCGCTGGGCCAGGCCCACATCAAGTCGACGTTCAACAACACGATCGTTTCGATCACCGACCCGTCCGGCGCTGTCATCAGCTGGGCATCGTCGGGTGGAGTGGGCTTCAAGGGCTCGCGCAAGTCGACCCCGTACGCCGCTGGTATGGCTGCCGAGTCGGCTGCCCGCCAGGCTCAGGAGCACGGCGTCAAGAAGGTCGACGTCTTCGTGAAGGGTCCGGGCTCCGGCCGCGAGACCGCGATCCGCTCCCTCACGGCCGCAGGCCTCGAGGTCGGCTCGATCCAGGACGTCACCCCGCAGGCGCACAACGGATGCCGCCCGCCGAAGCGTCGCCGCGTCTGATCCGGCTGCAGCGAGGGATGCTCCGGCATCCCTCGCTCTGCCCGTCAGGGCATTGACTTCCACAACTCAAAAACCTCACCCACCACATGTCATATAGCGGGCATGTGATCGAAAGGAACACAGAGTGCTTATTGCACAGCGTCCCACACTGACCGAGGAAAAGATCGTCGAGAACCGGAGCCGGTTCATCATCGAGCCTCTGGAGCCCGGCTTCGGTTACACGATCGGCAACGCGCTGCGTCGCAGCCTGCTGTCGTCGATCCCCGGTGCTGCTGTCACCAGCGTTCGCATCGACGGCGTGCTGCACGAGTTCAGCACCATCCCCGGCGTGAAGGAGGATGTCACCGAGATCATCCTCAACATCAAGCAGCTGGTCGTCTCCAGCGAGCGCGATGAGCCCATCACGGCATACCTGCGCAAGACCGGTGCCGGAGAAGTGACCGCCGCTGACATCTCGGCTCCGGCCGGTGTCGAGGTGCACAACCCCGAGCTGGTCATCGCAACGCTCAACGACACCGCGAAGTTCGAGCTGGAGCTCACGATCGAGCGTGGCCGCGGCTACGTGTCGGCGACCCAGAACCGCAACGAGTACGCCGAGGCCGGACAGGTTCCTGTCGACTCGATCTACTCGCCGGTCCTCAAGGTCAGCTACCGGGTCGAGGCGACTCGTGCCGGTGAGCGCACCGACTTCGACAAGCTCATCCTCGACGTCGAGACGAAGAACAGCATCATCCCGCGTGACGCTGTCGCTTCGGCTGCGAAGACCCTGACCGAGCTGTTCGGCCTCGCTCGCGAGCTGAACAACGAGGCTGAGGGCATCGAGATCGGCCCGGCACCTGTTGAGCCCGTGCTCTCCAGCGAGCTGTCGATGCCGATCGAGGACCTCGACCTTTCGGTCCGCTCCTACAACTGCCTCAAGCGTGAGGGCATCAACACGGTGTCCGAGCTCGTGGCGCTGTCGGAGACGCAGCTCATGAACATCCGCAACTTCGGCCAGAAGTCGGTCGACGAGGTGCGCGACAAGCTCATCTCGCTCGGTCTGTCGCTCAAGGATTCGGTGCCCGGTTTCGACGGCGCCCACTTCTACGGCGCAGGCGAAGACGAGTCCTTCTGACCTCCCCGAAATTCTGACCAGGAGTTAGATCAATATGCCCAAGCCCACTAAGGGACCCCGCCTCGGAGGCGGCCCCGCACACGAGCGTCTGCTGCTTGCCAACCTGGCTGCTGCTCTCTACACGCACAAGTCGATCAAGACGACCGAGACGAAGGCCAAGCGCCTGCGTCCGCTCGCTGAGCGTCTGATCACCTTCGCCAAGCGCGGAGACCTGCACGCACGCCGTCGCGTGCTGGCGATCATCGGTGACAAGGAAGTCGTACACGTCCTCTTCACCGAGATCGCACCGCTGGTCGCTGACCGTGAGGGCGGCTACACCCGCATCACGAAGGTCGGCAACCGCAAGGGCGACAACGCTCCGATGGCCGTGATCGAGCTCGTTCTCGAGCCCGTCACTCCCAAGGCGAAGAAGTCGACCACCAAGGCAGCCCCGAAGGCCGAGACGGCTGTCAAGGCCGACAAGGCTGACGAGAAGCCCGCTGCTGACGCTGGCGCCGAGTCGCAGGAAGAGGGGGCCGCCGCTGAGGCGACCGCCGCTGCTGCGGTCGTCGATGGCGAGTTCGGCGCGGACTCCGCTGCTCCGAACGAGGACGGGTCCGCTCCTGAAGGATTCGACATCAAGGGCAACAAGGACTCCATGAAGTTCCACCGCCCGGATGGCCAGTGGTACGAGCAGACCGTCGCTGAGGTCTGGTTCCGCACCGCTGAGGCCGCTGAGGCCGCTGGTTTCGTCGAGGCCGGCAAGTAACACCTCGTAGCGAAGGCCCGTCTATCCCGTTCTCGGGATGGCGGGCCTTCGCTCGTTCCGGGCGCGGATGCTGCAGACGCTAGGCTTGCGCGAGTGAGTGAACTTCCCGACGTGAAGGTCCGCGGTCCGCGCGCGTACCTCACCTTCATCGTCATCGGCCTCATCGCTGGACTCCTGTCCGGCCTGTTCGGGGTCGGTGGTGGCACGGTGATCGTGCCGCTCCTGGTCCTCCTGGTCCACTTCGATCACCGCATCAGCGCAGGTACCTCTCTTGCGGCCATCGTGCCGATCGCGAGTGTCGGTGTCATCTCGTACGCGATCCACGATTCCGTCGCCTGGATTCCCGCGCTCCTGCTGGCCGTGGGGGCTGTCGTCGGCGCACAGATCGGCACGCGACTGCTGCCGCGCGTTTCACAGACCGTACTGCGGTGGGGCTTCATCGGGTTCCTCGTCGTCGTCATCGTGAGCCTGTTCCTCGTCATCCCCTCGCGCAGCGCAGCGTTCGAACTCGGTTGGATCAACGGAAGCGCCCTCGTCCTGGTCGGTGTGGGCACCGGCATCCTCTCCGGCCTCATCGGTGTCGGTGGCGGGGTGATCATCGTGCCAGTGCTGATGCTCGCGTTCGGCACGAGCGATCTTGAGGCCAAGGGCACCTCGCTGCTGACGATGATTCCCACGGCGCTGTCCGGCACGATCGGGAACCTGCGCCATCGCAACGTCGACCTGCTCGCCGCCGGCATCATCGGCATCTCCGCCTGCACCATGACCGCGCTCGGCGCGTGGCTGGCGACACTGATCGACCCGCTCGCGGGGAACATCCTCTTCGCCGCGTACCTGATCGTGATCGCCACGCAAATGGCGATCAAGGCGATCCGCGGTCGCCGACGCTGAGTGGCAGGGTTTCTCCCGGAGCCCCCGCTGAGCGCGATGGTCGAGGCTGGATAGACTGATCCGGTGCCTGTGAACAACGAATTGATCGGTCGGGAGTTCCCGCCGACGCCTCCGTACCTGGTCGGCCGTGAGAAGGTCCGCGAGTTCGCTCGTGCCGTCTTCGCCGACGCTCCGCTGCATACCGATGTCGACGCCGCCCGCGCGCTCGGCTATGCGGATGTCGTCGCTCCGCCCACCTTCGCGATGGTCATCCAGGACCAGACGCTCCAGCAGCTGCTCGCCTCGCCCGACTCCGGCATCGTGCTGGCCCGTACCATCCACGCCGAGCAGAAGTTCACATACTCCAAGCCGATCGTCGCCGGTGATGAACTCACCGGACGGCTCAAGGTCACCGGCATCCGCAGGATGGCAGGAAATTCGATGGTCACCAGCGAAGCCGAGATCACGGATGCCGCAGGCGATCACGTCGTCACCGCGACGAGCGTGCTGCTGATCGGATCCGAAGAGACCGAGGGGGACGCATGACCTTTACCGTCGGAGAGATCGTCGCCGAGCGCACGATCCACCTCACGCGCGAGTCACTCGTCCGCTACGCGGGCGCGTCCGGAGACTTCAATCCCATTCACTACCGTGACGATGTCGCGGCATCTGTCGGTCTGCCGGGCGTGCTCGCCCACGGGATGCTGACGATGGGACTCGCCTCATCCGTCGTGATCGCGGCGCTCGATGCCGACACGAAGATCACCGACTACGGCGTGCGATTCACGCGCCCTGTCGTCGTCGATCCGGATGCCGGAGCAGATGTGTCGGTGCTAGCGAAGGTCGGCGCCGTCGATGAGACCTCGGCCCGCATCGACCTCACGGTCAAGCACGCCGACGCGACCGTGCTCGTCAAAGCGCAGCTGCGCGTCGCGATCTGAGAGACGAGCGCGCCGAGATGGTCGAGATCACCCCGCTTCCCCTTGCGGAGCTCACGACGCTGCACACGGGAGCTGCCCCCGAGCGGATGCTGGATGCTACGAGCGCCGACGAACTCGTCGCGGCCCTGCGCGAGACGTGGTCGCGCAACGACGAGTGGTTCGTGCTCGGCGGTGGCTCGAACCTGTTCGCCGGTGATGAGCCGTTCGAAGGCACGGTCATCCGCATTCTCACCACCGGCATCGAGCAGCTGCCGTCCCCCCACGAAAGCCGGAAGCGGCTGCGCGTGCAGGCCGGCCACAACTGGGACGACCTCGTCGCCTACACGGTCGAACACGGACTCGCCGGTGTCGAAGCGATGAGCGGCATACCGGGAACAGTGGGCGCCGCGCCCGTGCAGAACGTCGGGGCGTACGGGCAGGAGATCCAGGAGACTCTCGTCGAGGTCGAGCTGATCGATGAGCTGACCGGCGAAGTGTCCACGGTTCCAGCATCCGAATTGGGCCTGGGATTTCGCACTTCGGTACTCAAGCATCACTACGGCGGCGCGCCGATCCGACGCGCAGTGATCCTGTCGGTGACGCTCGATCTCGCCGACGTCGGCGCTGGCGGTCGCCGGATCGGCGGCGACCAGCTGCGTCGTGCCCTCGGAATCACGAGCGACGAACCCGTGCCGCTGACGAGTGTGCGCGAGCAGATCCTCGAGATCCGTGCCGCGAAGGGGATGCTGCTCGACCCGGAGGATCCCGACACTCGCAGCGCCGGATCGTTCTTCCAGAACATGGTCGTGCCGGAGTCCGTGGCGGCGCAGCTGCCCCCGGAGTGCCCGCGCTGGCCGGTGCAGGCCGACCACGACGTGACGACGGTGATTCCCCTGGAGTCGTACGACGGCTACGTGCCGCAGGCCCCGATGGTGCGCAGCGAGGTGAAGGTCAGTGCAGCGTGGCTGATCGAGAATGCTGGCATCACCAAGGGGTTCCACCTGCCACGATCGCGTGCGGGCATCTCGACCAAGCACGCGCTCGCGCTCACGAACCGCGGAGACGCGACCGCGGGTGAGCTGGCGGAGCTAGCCCGCTACATCCAGGCGCGTGTGCACTCCGAGTTCGGCCTGCTCCTCCAGCCCGAGCCCGTTCTGGTAGGCGTGGAGTTGTAAGCAGTACACTCGCGGAATGAGTGGACTCGTCCCGTACCTGTTCTTTCCCGGCAACGCCGCGGAGGCACTGGCCTTCTACCGTGATGTGTTCGGTGGCGAGCTCGTGCTCTACACGTACGCCGACGCACAGCGCACGGACGGGCCGGCCGACGCAATCGGTCACGGAATGCTGCAGGGGACTGTCGAGCTCTTCGCCGCGGATGCCGGACCCGACGAAGATGCCGTCCACATCGTCGGAACGAGCTTCTCGCTGCTCGGGACGGCAGAGCCCGACGTGCTCCACGAGTGGTTCGCGAAGCTGTCTGCCGGGGGAACAGCGATCGACCCGCTGCAGAAGCGTCCCTGGGGAGACTTCGATGGACAGGTCACCGATCGCTACGGCATCCGCTGGCTGATCGGCTACCAGGAGGGCTGACGTCGGCCCCGCCGACCTCAGCGCCGGGCGCGGCCTACGCGAACAGCTTCTGCAGGCGCTGGATGCCTTCCAGCAGCTGGTCATCACCGAGCGCATAGGACAGGCGCAGGTAGCCGGACGGGCCGAAGGCCTCGCCGGGAACGGCAGCCACTTCGGCCTTCTCGAGGATGAGGTCGGCAAGCTCCAGCGATGTCGTGGGCGTCACGCCGCCCCAACTGCGACCCAGCAGACCCTGAACATCCGGATAGACGTAGAAGGCCCCCAGCGGGTTCGGCACCTGGACGCCATCGATCTTCGACAGCTCGGAGACGATGAGCCGGCGACGGCGGTCGAACGCCTCGCGGAACTGCTCCGACTCGGTCTGCGGTCCGTTCAGAGCCGCGATCGCCGCGCGCTGCGCGATGTTGTTCACATTGCTGGTCAGGTGCGACTGCAGGTTTGCGGCGACCTTGATGGCATCTGCAGGGCCGACCATCCAGCCCACGCGCCAGCCGGTCATCGCATAGGTCTTGGCGACCCCGTTGACGAGGATGGTCTGGCCGGCAGCATCCGGCACGGCCTCGACGATCGACGTCGCCTTCACGCCCTCGTAGGTGAGGTTCTGGTAGATCTCGTCGGTGATGATCCAGATGCCGTGCTCGACGGCCCACTCGCCGATGGCCTTCGCCTCCGCGGCCGTGTAGACCGCGCCGGTCGGGTTCGAGGGCGAGACGAAGACGAGCACGGTCGTCCGATCGGTTCGAGCTGCCTCGAGCTGCTCGACGGTGACCTTGTAGTGCTGGTCGGCGCCTGCGAACACCTCGACCGGGATGCCGTCGGCCAGACGGATCGCCTCGGGATAGGTGGTCCAGTACGGTGCCGGCAGCAGTACCTCGTCGCCGGGGTTCACGACCGCCTGGAACGACTGGTAGACGGACTGCTTTCCACCGTTGGTGACGATGATCTGACTGGGTGAGACCTCGATCCCGGAGTCGCGCAGCGTCTTCGCCGCGATCGCCTCACGCAGGGCTGGCAGGCCGGGAGCAGGGGTGTACCGGAAGTTCGAGGGGTCCTTCAGAGCCTCGGCCGCGGCATCCACGATGAACTGCGGCGTCGAGAAGTCGGGCTCGCCGGCGGCATAGGAAATGACGGGTTTGCCCTCGGCCTTCAGCGCCTTGGCCTTGGCGTCGACCTTGAGGGTCGCCGACTCGGCGATTGCGGACAGTTTGCGGGAGAGGGGGGCGCGTTCGATCACGCCTCAAATGCTACTCGGAAGCATCGGACATCCCCAGCGACACATACTAGAAGTGACACTGAGTCCCAGCTATAGTGATTCGGAGTCTCGCAACACCGATCAGGAGTGAATGATGAGCGCTGCAACCCCGTACGTTCCGCCCGTCGCCGACTACGCCTTCCTCTATAAAGAGGCCTTCGGTCGGGACATCGTCGCCGCGGCATCCGATGGTGCGCTCAGCGCCGACGACGCCGTGGAGATCATCGCCGGTGCGGGGGAGTTCGCGGCCGAGGTCCTCGCTCCGCTCGACCGGGCCGGCGACCAGATCGGCGCGCAGTTGGTGAACGGCGAGGTGCATCTGCCCGAGGGGTACCCCGAGGCGTACCAGGCGCTCGTCGAAGCAGGCTGGGTCAGCGCGACCGCACCGGAATCCGCCGGAGGCGACGGACTCCCGCAGTCCGTCGGCGCCGGTCTCGGCGAAATCTGGAACGCGTCCAATGCCGCGTTCGCGCTGTGCTGGATGCTGGGGGCCGGGGCCATCCACGCGCTCGATGCCGCGGCATCCGAAGAACTGCGCGAGACCTACCTGAGCAAGCTCGTCAGCGGCGAGTGGACCGGGTCGATGAACCTCACGGAGCCGGAAGCGGGCACCGACCTCGGCGCGATCCGCACCATGGCCACCCCGCGCGACGACGGCACGTATTCGATCAGCGGGCAGAAGATCTTCATCACCTGGGGCGATCACGACGTCGCAGAGAACATCGTCCACCTGGTGCTCGCCCGTACGCCCGGTGCTCCGGACGGCGCCAAGGGACTGTCGCTCTTCGTCGCGCCCCGCATCCTCCTGAATGATGACGGGACGCTCGGGGAGCGCAACAGCATCGAGACCGTCGCGCTCGAGCACAAGCTCGGCATCCACGGCAGCCCCACCTGCGTGCTCGCCTATGAGGACGCGACCGGGTACCTCGTCGGAGAACTCAACGGGGGCCTGGCCGGCATGTTCGTGATGATGAACTCCGCGCGCGTGGGCATGGGGCATCAGGCCACCGGGATCTCGCACCGCGCCTATGAGGGCGCAGCGGACTACGCTGCCGGACGCCTCCAGGGGCCCGTGCTCGATCGGCCCGCGGGCGCTCCGATCGCGGAGCATCCCGATGTGCGCCGGATCCTGCGCTCCATGTCGAGCCAGGTCTTCGCGATGCGCGCTCTCTCGGTCTACGTCGGTGACCTGTTCGATCGCGGCGCCGATTCGCTCCGCATGGCCGAGCTGTTCGTGCCGATCCTCAAGGGCTGGGCCAGTGAAGAAGCGCTGCACGTGACCAGCGACGGCATCCAGGTATACGGCGGCATGGGCTTCATCGAGGAGACCGGCGCAGCCCAGCACTATCGGGATGCCCGCATCGTCCCGATCTACGAGGGCACCACGGCGATCCAGTCCAATGACCTCATTGGCCGCAAGGTGCTGCGCGACCGCGGCGCCACGGTCGCCGAGCTGTTCGCGCAGATGGATGAGACAGTGGCCGGACTGCGTGAGGGCGGAGAGATCGCTGTGCGTGTGGCGGATCGTCTCGGTCGTGCGCTGGATGCCGCGCGCCGCGCCACGGATGCACTTCTCGCGTTCGGTGCCGGACGCGACGCGGCATCCGTCAGCGTCCCGTATCTGATGCTGCTGGGAACGCTGGCCGGCGGATGGATGCATGCGCTCGCCGTCGTCGCCGTCGCAGCCCACGAGACGCCTTCCGACGAGGATGCCGCGCGCCTCACCAATGCCGACTTCTACACTGCGCACCACCTCGCGCACGTGCACGCGCTCGCCGAGACGGTCGCCTCCGGCGAGATTGGCTGACGTATCCCAACGAGAATCGTCCTACCGCACGAGACTTGTGCTGGTAGGACGATTCTCGTCGTGGAGACCGATTCTCGCGATCAGTCCTCGTCGACGAGGAACTTCGAGTAGGCCGACAGCGTGAGGAACGCGGGGAACTCCGCCCCCAGCGACACCTCGCGGAAGATCTCTGCCGCATCGTCGAAGCGATCGCCTGCAGAACGCGTGCTCTGCGCGAGCACCTCGGTGATCAGGCCCTCGATGTACTCGGGGGTGATGCGCGTACCGTCCTCGGTGGAGCGGTCCTGGTGGATCCACTGCCACACCTGCGATCGCGAGATCTCAGCGGTCGCGGCATCCTCCATCAGGTTGTCGATCGCGACGGCGCCCAGGCCCCGCAGCCACGCCTCGATGTAGCGGATCGCCACCGACACGTTGCCGCGCACGCCCGCCGCGGTGATCGGACGCCCGATGCGCAGGTCCAGCAGGTTCTCGGCAGTCACATGCACATCATCGCGCTGGCGATCGATCTGGTTCGGGCGGTCACCGAGCACCGCGTCGAACTCTGCCTGAGCCGTGGGGATCAGGTCGGGGTGCGCCACCCACGTGCCGTCGAAACCGTCGCCGGCCTCGCGCTTCTTGTCGGCCGAGACCTTCTCGATCGCGGATGCCGTCACCTCGGGGTCGCGGCGGTTCGGAATGAAGGCACTCATACCGCCGATCGCGAAGGCCCCGCGCTTGTGGCAGGTCTTGACCAGCAGCTCGGTGTAGGCGCGCATGAACGGCACCGTCATCGTGATCTCGCTGCGGTCCGGCAGCACGAATCGTGCACCGCGGCCACGGTAGTTCTTGATGATCGAGAAGATGTAGTCCCAGCGTCCGGCGTTCAGGCCCGCGCAGTGATCGCGCAGCTCGTAGAGGATCTCGTCCATCTCGAACGCGGCAGGCAGAGTCTCGATCAGGACCGTCGCGCGGATCGTGCCGTGCTCGATGCCGATGTAGTCCTCCGCGAACGTGAAGACGTCGTCCCAGAGCTTCGCCTCTTCGCTGGACTCGAGCTTGGCGATGTAGAAGTAGGGGCCGCGGCCGTTCTCGATCAGAGCCTTCGCGTTGTGGAAGAAGTACAGTCCGAAATCGACCAGAGACCCGGATGCTGCCATGCTGCGTCCGGTGCGATCGATGAAGGTCAGGTGCTTGTCCACCAGGTGCCAGCCGCGCGGACGCATCACGATGGTCGGCGTCTGCTCGGCGGTGACCTCATACGTCTTGCCCTCCGGAGAAGTGAACTTCAGCTCGCCGCGGATCGCGTCGCGCAGCGAGAGCTGGCCGCCGATGACGTTCTGCCAGGTCGGGCTGGTGGCATCCTCCTGGTCGGCGAGCCAGACCTTCGCGCCCGAGTTCAGCGCGTTGATGGTCATCTTCGGGTCCGTCGGGCCGGTGATCTCCACGCGGCGGTCCTCGAGTCCGGGGCCAGCGCCGGCGACCCGCCAGTCGGCGTCATCGCGAATGTGGCGGGTGTCGTCGCGGAACTGCGGGTCATGGCCGCTGCCGATTTCGAACCGACGGCGCATGCGGTCGGCGAGCCGGTCATGGCGACGGTTCGCGAAGCGGTGATGCAGCTCGGTGAGGAACGCGATCGCCTCGGGGGTGAGGATCTCGTCGAACCGATCGCGGACGGGACCGGTGACCGTGAGGGTGGGGCCCTGCTGGATGGTCTGCGTAGGAGCAGTGGTCGGTGCAGCGGTGGGAGTGCTCATGATGTCTCCTCGGTTGGTCGAGATGAATGGCTTGACATCCACTCTGAGTGAAGTTCACCACCCTGCACGTACATATCCCGAGTGAAGAATTCCAAAACTTCTGCTTTCGTGACAGAATCTCCTCCATGACGACCGCTGAAGCTCGAGAAGACTCCGATGCCCTCACGATCGGGCGTCGCATCCGCCAGCTGCGCACGGCGCGAGGCATGACGCTCGAAGGCCTCGCATCGGCCGTCGATCGCGCCCCCAGCCAGATGTCGATGATCGAGACGGGCAAGCGCGAGCCGAAGCTCAGTCAGCTGCAGTCGATCGCGCGCGCCCTCGGCGTGGGCATGGATGCGCTGATGGAGGGGGAGCCGCTCGACGAACGCAGCGCCGCCGAGATCGCCCTAGAGCGCGCCATGAAGGGGCAGACCTTCCAGGCGCTCGGCATCGATCCGTTCCGCATCTCGAAGACCGTTCCGATGGATGCTCTCAAGGCCCTGCTCGCGCTGCACAGTGAGATCGATCGGCTCAAGGACGAGCGTGCGGCAACTCCGGAAGAGGCGCGGCGGGCGAACGTCGAGCTGCGCCACCTCATGCGCAGCCAGGACAACTACTTCGAAGACCTCGAGACCCATGCCGCCGATATCCTCAGCGCCGTCGGACACCCCGGTGGCCCGCTCACCCAGCGCACGGCATCCGAGATCGCGGCGTACCTGGGCTTCACCCTGCACTACGCGCCGGACCTGCCCCAGACCACGCGCAGCGTCGCTGACCTCGCGAATGGGCGCCTGTATCTCTCGAGCAGCGTCCCGGCCAAGGGCGACGCGCGCACAGCTGTGCTGCAGGCGCTGTCGAGCCGCATCCTCGGGCACGCCGAGCCGCGCAGCTATGCGGAGTTCCTCCGCCAGCGTGTGGAGACGAACTACCTCACCGGGGCGCTGCTGATCCCCGAGGCGCATGTCGTGCCCTCGCTGAAGGATGCGAAACAGCGCCGCGCGATCTCGATCGAAGACCTCCGCGACGCGTACTCGGTCTCCTACGAAACGGCGGCCCACCGGTTCACGAACCTCGCCACGCGGCACCTCGACATCCCGGTGCACTTCTTGAAGGTGCACGAGTCGGGCACGATCACCAAGGCGTATGAGAACGACGATGTGAACTTCCCCACCGACCGGCTCGGGGCGATCGAGGGGCAGATGTGCTGCCGGCGGTGGACCAGTCGGACGGTCTTCGACGAGGACGACCGCTTCAATCCGTACTACCAGTACACCGACACAGGCAATGGCACCTACTGGTGCACAGCTCGGGTGGAGTCCTCGAGTGAGGGACTGCACTCGGTGAGCGTCGGGGTGCGCTTCGACGACACGAGGTGGTTCGTCGGGCGGGATACCCCGAATCGCGGTGTCTCGAAGCACTCCGTCGAGGTGTGCTGTCGTCGAGCGCCCGCCGATCTCGAGGAGCGCTGGCGCGAGCACTCCTGGCCGAACGTGAAGACCCCGCGCACCCTGCTCGCGACGCTGCCGACGGGATCGTTCCCTGGGGTCGACACGACGGATGTGTACGAGTTCCTTCAGGCGCACGCCCCGCGCTGACCGCTCCGAGCGCTAACCTGGCGAGGTCGTGACTTCAGGAGGGGCTGCCATGACCGACGAGCCTGTCGACGAACCTGCAGAAGAAACTCTCGAAGAGGCGAGCGCGCACCCGTGGCGTGACGAGACTCGTTCGCTCGTGAGCGGTGTCAATCTCATCGTGCTGATCGTGGCGATCGTCGCCGGCATCTGGGGCGTCTTCGATTCGATGACGGATGCCGATGGCGAACGCTTCGCCGGCAACCTCTTCATCGCAGCCCCGGGCATCTACGCCGGGTGGTGCATGCTCGAGATCGCATGGAAGCGCCTGGCGTCGATCGGAACCGTGATCATGCGCCTCGTCTCCGCCTGCTTCTTCGCCCCGGCCTTCGTCGCCGTTCCCGTGGCGGTGATTCAATTGATCGCTGTCGCGTTCCCCGGCGTTCGAGATGCCATCGCCGACGCTCAGACGCAGAACGGCGGCTTCCACTACTACTGGGACGCGGGGATCGCCGAGCAGCTGCTCCTCCTTCCGATGGGCAGCTATGTGATCGGCATGTGCGTCCCGCTGGGTGTCGCGCTCATCATTGTGCTTCCGGTCATCTCGATCCGCACACCGCACATCGCGGCTCAGGGCTCGCACCTGGAAAAGGTCGAGAGCGGCAAACGCATGTCCACCACCGCTTTCGTATTCGTCGGGCTCGGCGCGACCGTTCTCGGGATCGGCCTGTGGCAGTTCGGAGACGGGAGAAGCATCACCGAGTTCCCCGAGGACCTCGGCCGCCTCCTGCATGCGCTGACGACCTACGGAGTCTTCTTCTGGGACGATGCGGTGTGGCTGTTCGGTGTCGTCTTCGTCACTGCGGGTGTGCTGGTGATGGGCTGGGGGTGCGTGCGGGTGATGTTCGCGCGTGCGCATGCCCAGGCAGACTAGCTTCGTGCGTCACGCTATTGTGAGCGGATCGCGCAACGGCCAGCCCGCAGGAGGATGAGATGACACCCCGCTCTCGAATCGGGAGTGCGTTCGCCGCACGCGACCCCGGGCGGGCGAGGCTCACCGTCGCGATCGGCGTGGCGGTGGGCGCGGCGGCAAGCGCCGCGGTGGGCATGATCATCGTCAAGGAGTTCCACGCGGATGGCGGGCTGCTGGCGATGTCCGTGTTCCTGTCGGTGATGGCAGGAAACATGGTGCGCGACCGATCCGCAACAGGGCGAGTCGTCACGACAGCCCTGATGATTCCGGCGGTCCTGCTCGCCATCGTCGTGGCGGCCGCACTGTCATCGAACCGACTGGTCGTCATCGGTGTGTTCGTCGTGCTCTCCGGAGTCGCGATCTGGGTTCGCCGCTTCGGACCTCGTGCCGGAGCACTGGGGTCGCTGAGCTTCATGGGCTACTTCTTCACGCTGTTCATGAAACCGACGCTGGAGCACCTTCCGGTGTTCTGTCTCATCGGCGCGTGCGCGATCGCCACGCAGCTGGTGGTGCGGTCTCTCATGCTGCTGAAGCGTCCTCGCCCGGAGATCGACGTTCTCCTCAAAGAACTGCGGGCAGCATCGGCATCCGCACTGCGAGCGACATCGCACACCGATCACCGGGGCGGCCTGCGTGCCGCGCTCGCACGCGTCGATGATGTCGCCCGTGCGATCACCGCCTGGCAGCAGCACTTCCCGACCGACCGGTACGTCGCCTGCGACGAGGGCACCCTCGCCGCTCGGGTGCTGGATGCGCGCGTGGACACGGAAGAGGCCTGCTACGAACTGGCCAAGGGCGCCTCGCCCGGCGCCCCGGCCTCGCAGCACGCGACGTCACATGCTCGGGCGCAGCTCCGCATCATTCTCGACGAGCGCGCCTCTGCGGAGCAGCTCACTGCGGCGAAGGAGTGGGCCGAAGGCGTCATCGCACGCGGGCACCGCGGCGAGGACGGCGACTTCGCCGCATATCTGCTCGCGCGGAGCACGATCGCACATATGCGCGTGCGCGAAATCGACCTCTCGCACGGGCTCGTGCACGATGGGCGTCGGGTGAAGGAGACGAGCTCACCAGCCGCTGCGAAGAAACCCGCAGCCCGTCCTGCGCTGCACTGGGTCCCCTGGAGTCAGTGGCAGGCAACGAGCCGGATGGCCGTCCAGGCGATGATCGCGGCGGCACTCGCCTGCGCGGTCGGCGAGGCGATTTCGGCATCGCGCTGGTACTGGGCGGTCATGACCGCCTTCGTCATCTTCATCGGAGCGTCGACGCGCAGCGGCATCCTCACCCGTGCGTATCGACGCGTCGCCGGCACCGCGCTCGGGATCGTCGTCGGCGTGGTGCCGGTGATCCTGGCCGATCACAACAAGAGCGTCATGATCGCGATCTGTGTCGTCAGCGTGTTCTGCATGCTGTATTTCGGCCCGTTGAACTACGTCTATTCCGCATTCTCGCTGACGGTCATGCTCGTCGCGCTCTATGGGCTGCTCGGAGTCCTCGACACGAAAATTCTCGAGCTGCGCCTCATCGAAACGCTCTCGGGGGCGGTGATCGGCGTCGTCTGCGCCTACCTCATCGGATCGACCAACTCCCGACCGGTTCTGATCACCAAGGTGAACGCCTACTTCGACGCGCTCGATGCGGTGCTGAAATCCGTGTCGGCCGCCCTGGGCACCACGGGGCAAAAGGTCGGCGTGCTCTCCAGCCTTCGCACACTCGAGGCGACCCAGGCCGATGTCGATCTCTCCGTGTCCGGCATGGCTGCCGCCTTCCGCATCAGCGGAGCGCAGCGGGAGTCGACGGCCGTACACCTCATGTACGTCATCACGCGATCCGCGGCCCGTCTCACCCAGAGCGTCGTGACACCGGAATCGTCCGTCGCGCCCGAGACGCATGAGGCCTCGGCGCAGATTGTGGACGACGCGATCAGCACGGTGACCGCCTCAGCCGCCAACGCTCGCCGCGCAATATGCGAGCCCCACGCGGAACACGACAATGACCCTGATCGCCCCGCCGTCGTCCTGGCTCTTGACCAGCTGCCACCCGGGGCGAGCACGGCCGCGTCCGCCGCGATCATGGCGCTCGCGAGAATCGATTGGGCACTGCGACGGATCAGCGATGACACCACAGGGGGCACCGGGCGTCACAGCGAGATCCCGACGGTCGCCGCGTTGCCGGCCTGATCGGCGCGCACGCCGCAGCCTGTGCATCAGGCGGTCTGCAGCAGTGCCCACAGTTCAGCGCGGGCCGGGAACGATGACAGATCCAGATCGAGCAGTCGGGATGCTTCAGCCACCCGAGAGCGCAGCGTGTGGCGGTGGATGCCGAGTGCAGCCGCCGCCGATTCGAAACGTGCGTCGTGCTCCAGCCAGGTGCGCAGCGACCGTTCGAGCTCGCGACCGTCTGCGCGCAGCGGCGCGAGACGGGACTGGGCCATGAGCCGAGCCTCGTCCGTGGCGAGAGCGCCGAGGATGCCCGTGGCGGCCGTGTCCGCATAGCGCACAGCCCCGCTGCCCCCGTGGGTGAGCGCCGCGCTCGCTTGCGCGTGCGCGCGTGAGAACGCTGCGTAGTCTTCGGGTGCGGAGACACCGATGCGGATGCCGAAGTCTGCGGCCAGATCGTCGAACAGGGTGCCGTCGTCCGCCGTGGCAACCATGACGATTCCAGCATCCGGGCCGGTATCGAGGAGCACTGCTCGGTGACCGGCTCGCCGCCGTTCCCACCACGGCGCGATCGCATCGGCTGGAGCATCGGCCTCCGCGATGGCGACCGTGACCGGGGGTGGGGGAATCGTGCCGAGTACATGGCGCGCGAGGGTCGGGTCATCTAGCAGCAGCGATGCCAGTACCTGGGCGTGGAGCCGGCGGTACGCCGCGGTCAGCCGCTCGTTCTGCTCCATCGCAAGGCCCGCCATCGCGATGACCGATGTGACCACCGCGCGGGACTCCGCGTCGAGAGCGGCGGTGCCGATGCAGATCACGCCACGCAGGTGCGGGGTGCGGCCGAGGGTGAACAACGTGAACGAGTCAGCCCCCAGCGTCAACGACTGACCGGCCTGTCCACCGCGGGAGATGAGCTCGGTCGCTCGAACGGCGAGAGCATCGACAGCTTCGGTCGCGACGCCTCGCTGCGGATGCTCGTGCACCAGCACCCCGGTCGCATCGAACATCCCCACCCAGTGTCCGAGCCGGCGAGCAAGCTCGGTCAGCGTGGACTCGAGGCCCTCGGGGCGAAGGGCCGCGATCGCGAGTGCGTGCTGAGCATCCAGCGCCCAGGTGCGACGAGCGTACGACTGCGCCGCGATCGCCTCGGCATGAGCGCGGGCGATGGCGATGAACGGTGTGTCGTAGGGAACCTCGAACAGCGGGATCCCCGCCCCGGCGCAGGCACCGACGAGCCGCTCAGGAATGTGCGGGCGCTGCACCCCGGTTCCGAACCCCAGCCCGATGACCTCGCGATCGGCGAGGCGGGTGACGTAGGCCTCGATGTCGTCGGCGTGCTCGTCGACGAACTGGCTGCCGGTGGTGAGAAGCGCGAGATCATCGGCGAGGAACGGAGTGGGGTCGGGGAGATCAGAGGAGTGCACCCAGCGCAGTGGTCGGTCCAGGTTCTCCGCGGGCAGCCGGCTCTCGTCACCGACTAGACGGAGACCGAGGTCGCGCCGGCCGAGCAGAGCACGCAAGGTGGGCTGGTCCACGGCATCCTCCGGCAGTGTTGTACGGGCAGGCAGTGTTATACGAACAGGCGAACAGGTTGGCTAAATTGTACGCTCTGGCGAGTGCAGAGCGGGATAGTCCGGTCTACGCTCACGAATATGGCCCTTCTCGAAACCGCATCGCCTGCTGTCGCACCCTCCGGCGGACCCGATCTCCCTCAGGTGCGTCGCCTCGTCACCGAGCTTCCCGGTCCGCGCTCCGCCGCGATCCTGGCGCGAAAAGCGGATGCCGTTCCCGCCGGAGTCGGGCACACGGTTCCTGTCGCTGCCGTGGCCGCGGGCGGCGGAGTCGTGGTCGATGCCGACGGCAACTCATTCATCGACCTCGGCAGCGGCATCGCTGTCACCACGGTCGGCAACGCGCACCCGAAGATCGCCGCCGCCGTTGCTGCTCAGGCTGCGCAGTTCACGCACACCTGCTTCATGATCTCGCCCTACGAGTCGTACATCGAGGTCGCTGAGGCGTTGAACCGGCTCACCCCCGGCGACTTCGCCAAGAAGAGCGCCCTGTTCAACTCCGGCGCCGAAGCCGTCGAGAATGCGATCAAGATCGCGCGCAAGCACACCGGACGCCAGGCCGTCGTCGCCTTCGACCACGGCTACCACGGCCGGACGAACCTCACCATGGCGCTGACGGCGAAGTCGATGCCGTACAAGAGCGGATTCGGCCCATTCGCCCCCGAGGTCTACCGGGCACCGATGTCCTACCCCTACCGCGACGGCCTATCCGGGGCGGATGCCGCGGCGCGAGCGATCCTGCAGATCGAGAAGCAGATCGGCGCCGACAACCTCGCAGCCCTCGTCATCGAGCCGATCCAGGGGGAGGGCGGCTTCATCGTTCCCGCCGACGGATTCCTGCCAGCACTTGTCGAGTGGTGCCGCGCGAACGGGGTCGTCTTCATCGCCGACGAAGTCCAGACCGGATTCGCCCGCACCGGACACATGTTCGCCAGCGAGATCTTCGGCATCGAGCCCGACCTCATCACCACGGCCAAGGGCATCGCCGGCGGTCTCCCGCTCGCAGCCGTCACCGGTCGGGCGGAGATCATGGATGCTTCGCACGCCGGGGGGCTCGGCGGCACCTACGGCGGCAACCCGATCGCGTGCGCCGCAGCTCTCGCGGCCATCGACATCTTCGAGAACGACGGGGTCATCGAGCGGGCGCAGCAGATCGGCAGCATCCTCGGTGACCGATTGCGCGCGATTCAGGCGACCGATCCTCGGATCGGCGACGTGCGCGGGCACGGAGCGATGATCGCCGCGGAGTTCGTCGACGCGGCAACAGGTGCGCCGGATGCCGCGCTCACCGCCGCGGTGGCGAAGGCCGCCATCGCCGAGGGCGTGATCGTCCTCACCTGCGGCACCTACGGCAATGTCATTCGATTCCTGCCACCGCTCTCCATCGGCGACGAACTGCTGAACGAGGGCATCGACATCGTAGCCGCGGCGCTCGCCGCAGCCTGATCCACTGGGAAAGAGACGACCATGACCACTGCGCTTGCAGCGAATGAGACCGAGCTTCTGGGCCGGGTTCCCACCGGGCTGTTCATCGGGGGCGAATGGATCGATGCCGAGGGCGGACGCACTTTCGATGTGCGCGACCCGGCGACCAACGCCGTGCTCGCATCGATTGCCGATGCGACAGCGAGCGATGGCATCCGCGCCCTCGATGCCGCTGTCGCCGCGCAGGAGATGTGGGCGGCCACGGCGCCGCGCGAGCGCAGCGAGATCCTGCGCCGAGCGTTCGATCTCGTTCAGCAGCACAAAGAGGACCTTGCGCTGCTGATGACGCTCGAGATGGGCAAGCCGCTTGCTGAATCACGCGGTGAGGTCGTCTACGGCGGAGAGTTCCTGCGCTGGTTCAGCGAGGAAGCCGTGCGCATCTCGGGTCGATACGGCATCAATCCGGAAGGCACCGGGCACATGGTCGTCTCGCAGCGGCCGGTCGGTCCGTCGTTCTTCATCACGCCGTGGAACTTCCCGTTCGCGATGGCCACCCGTAAGATCGCCCCGGCCCTCGCAGCCGGATGCACCGTCGTCATCAAGCCGCCGGCGCTCACGCCGCTGACGACGATCTTCTTCGTCTCGCTGCTGGAGAAGGCGGGTCTGCCGGCCGGTGTCGTGAACGTCGTGCAGACTTCTTCCTCGTCGAAGCTCTCGGCGCCGATCATCGCCGACCCCCGGCTGCGCAAGCTGTCCTTCACCGGTTCGACGGAAGTCGGCCGTGCGCTCATCGCCCAGGCCGCCGAGGGCGTGCTGCGCGTATCGATGGAACTGGGCGGCAACGCTCCCTTCGTCGTCTTCGAGGATGCCGACCTCGATAAGGCCGTCGACGGCGCGATGGCGGCGAAGTTCCGCAACATCGGTCAGGCCTGCACGGCCGCGAACCGTTTCATCGTGCAGTCCTCGATCGCCGGCGAATTCGCCGATCGGGTCTCCGCTCGGGTCAAGGAGATGAAGATCGGTCGCGGCACCGAGGACGGCGTCACGATCGGGCCGCTCATCGATGCGGATGCCGTCGCCAAGGCCCATGACCTCGTCGGGGATGCGGTGAAGCGCGGAGCCCGTGTGCTCGCGGGCGGTGACGTGATCGAGGGAGAAGGCACATTCTTCGAACCGACCGTGATCACAGACGTCGCAAGCGGCAGCGACATCCTCCGTGAGGAGATCTTCGGACCGGTGCTCGCCATTGCCACCTTCGACACCGAGGAGGAGGGCGTGCGCCTCGCCAACGACACCGAATACGGCCTGGTCTCGTACGTCTTCACGGAGGACCTCGCCCGCGGACACCGCATGATCGATGCCCTCGAGACCGGCATGATGGGTCTCAATGTGGGTGTGGTCTCGAACGCGGCTGCTCCGTTCGGCGGAGTCAAGCAGTCCGGTGTCGGTCGCGAAGGCGGCTTCGAGGGCATCCACGAGTACCTGTCCACGAAGTACACCCTGATCCCCGCCTGAGAGGACGAACGAAGATGACCGGCTACACCGTGACCAACCCCGCCACAGGGGAGATTCTCGCAACGTACGACACCTTCACCGACTCTCGGATCGAGGATGCTGTCGCGCGAGCGGATGCCGCGGCATCCACCTGGGCGTCCACGCCCGTCGCAGACCGCGCGGGTGTCATCCGTCGCATTGCCGATCTGCACCGGGAGCGCGTCGATGAGCTCGCCGCGGTGATCGTCAAGGAGATGGGAAAGCCCATCGCCGCAGCGGTCGGCGAGGTCGAGTTCGCGGCCGACATCATCGAGTTCTACGCGGACAACATCGAGCGGATCACGGCGGACCAGCCGCTCGAGATCGTGGGGGAGGGCACCGCGGTGATCCGGCGCGCACCGCTCGGAGCGCTGCTGGGCATCATGCCGTGGAACTTCCCGGCCTACCAGGTGGCGCGTTTCGCGGCCCCGAACCTCGCGATCGGCAACACGATCATTCTCAAGCACGCCCCGCAGTGTCCGGAGTCATCGGCGATGCTCGAGGTGATCTATTCGGATGCCGGACTCCCCGATGGCGCGTACGTCAACGTGTATGCGACCAATGAGCAGGCGGCGACGATCATCGCCGATCCACGTGTGCACGGAGTGTCGGTGACCGGGTCCGAGCGTGCGGGAGCAGCCGTGGCCGAGATCGCCGGACGCAACCTGAAGAAGGTCGCCCTGGAGCTGGGCGGATCGGATCCGTTCATCGTGCTCTCGACCGACGACCTCGACGAGGTCGTCCAATCGGCAGTGGACGCACGGCTGGACAATAACGGTCAGTCCTGCAACGGTGCCAAGCGCTTCATCATCGTCGATGGTCTCTACGAACAGTTCGCCGAGAGGTTCGTCACAGCCCTTGCCGCCGTGAGCGCTGAGGATCCGACGCAGGAAGATACGGTTCTCGGGCCGCTCTCGTCGCTGGCTGCGGCCGAGCGTCTGCAGGCGCAGGTCGACGGCGCAGTCTCCCAGGGCGCGACGCTGCTCACCGGCGGCACTCGCGACGGGGCGTTCTTCGCTCCGACCGTGCTGGCGGATGTCACCGCCGACATGGACGTGTACCGCGAAGAGCTCTTCGGTCCCGCCGCGGTCGTGTACCGCGCCGCCGACGAGGACGATGCCGTGGCGATCGCGAATGGAACCCCGTTCGGGCTCGGGTCCTATCTGTTCACGACCGATGCCGAGCAGGCGCAGCGCGTAGCGGATCGGATCGAAGCGGGCATGGTCTACATCAACCTCGTGCTCGCCGACAGCCCCGAGCTCCCCTTCGGTGGGGTCAAGCGCAGTGGCACCTCGCGGGAACTGGGCCTGCTGGCCGCGGACGAGTTCGTCAACAAGAAGCTCATCCGCACCGCCTGACTGCATCCGGTCGCTGAGCCTGTCGAAGCGCCCGGAATAACGCGTATGGTCAGAGCCATGGTCAACATTGCAGAGAACATCGTCCAGACTCTTCGCGCGAACGGCATCGACCGGGTCTACGGCATCCCCGGTGATTCGCTCAACGGCTTCACCGATGCGCTGCGCAAAGACGGCACGATCCGGTGGCTGCATGTGCGGCATGAGGAGTCGGCCGCGTTCGCCGCAGCTGCGGATGCCGCGATCACCGGTGACCTCGCCGTCGTTGCGGGCTCCTGCGGTCCCGGCAACCTCCACCTGATCAACGGCCTGTTCGACGCGCAGCGCTCCCGTGTGCCCGTGCTCGCGATCGCCGCGCACATCCCGACGAGTGAGATCGGCACCGGATACTTCCAGGAGACGCACCCGCAGGAGCTGTTCCGAGAGTGCAGCGTGTACGTCGAATACGTCGCTGACCCGGTCCAGATGCCTCGAATCCTCGAGATCGCCATGCGCGCCGCGATCGAACAGCGCGGGGTCGCGGTCATCGTCATTCCCGGCGACGTCGCGCTCGATGAGGTTCCGGTGAACCGCACGACGGTCATCAAGCGCACGCATCCGGTCGTCGTGCCCAGTGCACCGGAGCTCGAGAAGGCAGCCGAGCTGCTGAACGCGGCCAAAAAGGTGACCATTCTCGCCGGGGCCGGCGTCGAGGGCGCCCATGACGAGGTGGTGGCGCTCGCCGACCGCCTCGGCGCGCCCATTGTGCACGCGCTGCGCGGCAAGGAGTTCATCGAGCACGACAACCCGTTCGATGTCGGGATGACGGGCCTGCTCGGCTTCGCTTCGGGGTACCGCGCGATGGAATCCGCCGACACGCTGCTCGTGCTCGGATCCGACTTCCCTTACGCGCAGTTCTATCCGGACGGCACCACGACCATCCAGGTCGATATCCGCGGTTCGCAGCTCGGCAAACGGCATCCGCTCGACCTCGGTCTCGTCGGCGATGTGAAGGCGACGGCTGACGCGCTGATGCCGAGGATCGCCGCGAAGACCGACCGCTCGCACGTCGACGACGCCGTCGCCCATTACCGCAAGACCCGTGCGAAGCTCGATGAGCTCGCGGTGCCATCGAAGGGGAAGAGCCCCATTCACCCGCAGTACCTCGCCCGGCTTCTGGACGAGCATGCGGCCGATGATGCGGTCTTCACCGCCGATGTCGGTTCTCCGACGGTGTGGGCAGCGCGATACTTCACGATGAACGGTCGTCGCCGACTGATCGGCTCGTTCACGCACGGGTCCATGGCGAATGCGCTCATGCACGGAATCGGTGCGCAGACCGCACAGCCGAAGCGACAGGTGGTCGCGCTCGCCGGAGACGGGGGACTGGCGATGATGCTGGGTGAGCTCATAACGCTCACCCAGAACAAGCTGCCCGTCAAGACGATCGTGGTCAACAACTCCTCGCTCAACTTCGTCGAGCTCGAGATGAAGGCGGCGGGTTTCGTTACCTATGCCACCGACCTCGAGAACCCGAATTTCGCAGCCGTGGCCGAAGCGCTCGGCATCTTCGCGCGGCGCGTCGAGCGGAGCGAGGATCTGCCGGATGCTGTCGCCGCAGTCCTCGCGCACGATGGGCCCGCGCTCCTGGATGTCGTCACGGAGCGGCAGGAGCTCTCGATGCCTCCGACGGTGACGGCTGAGCAGGTGAAGGGCTTCGCCCTCTACGCGATTCGTACGGTGATGTCCGGCCGGGGCGACGAGCTCCTCGACCTTGCCAAGGCGAATTGGCGTCAGCTGTTCTGAGTCGGGGGTGCGGGATTCACGGCCGTCCCGGTTCGCCGGGCCGCGTGGCATGCCGTACACTGGACAGGCAGTTGTCTGCATTCTTTTCTCGTGCCTTTGGTGTGGGTGAGGGGCAGACTCCGAGCCCACCAGGGCTCTAGGGCGGTAGCTCAATTGGCAGAGCAGCGGTCTCCAAAACCGCAGGTTG
>NZ_JBQDSX010000047.1:0-22862 GCF_052099035.1 Microbacterium sp.
GAAAGCGCCGATAGCCATAGAGAGGAGCGCCATCGTCGCCGCACCCCTCGACACAGTGGTCGAGGTAGTCATGCTTCGAGCGTAGAGGACGCCGCCCTGTGTACGGGCCGAGTCCGAGCCGCCGTGGCCGGGGCTCAATGCCGCGACGGGTCCGCAACTACAGTCGCTGAAGCTGCCGGTCCTGTCGCGGTCGACGTGGCACTACCGGCAGTCCCCTCGCGAGCGGGTCGCCGACCCGGCGCCCCAGTCCGAGCGGGCATACGAGTCGCGGATTAGTGCTGCCGACCGGGAGCGGATCGGCGAGCTCATCGTGTTCGGGTGGGCAACGCAGAACTCGGTGGACCATTCGCTCGCGACGGCACGGGATACCGGGGTGCTGCTCGCGTCAAGACGCACCTGGTGGCGGATCGCGGCGCAGCTCGAGGACCAGTTGCTGCGGCTGAAGGTCCCTACCCGTAAGGACCGCCGACAGCCCCGGAACTAACCCCGGACGTTCGATACGCACGTGCGTCCAGGCAGGATATCGAGGCACGACCGGATGAGCTGACGTCTCGTTATCCTGAGAGGGACCGATCCTCAGGAGTGCGATGAAGTTCACATGGGTCACCCCGCCGAAGAAGGCGGCCATGCCGACGCCGAAGGCGTTCGCTGTCGCGCCGACGCCCGCGGCTGCCGCTTCGGCTGTCACGCAGCTGCCCGCACCGAAAATTGCTTCGATCCCTGCTCAGGCTCCTGGGCCGCATCTGCGCATCACCCCCGTCACGCACCCACCCGCTGCGCCGGGCGCGGCGATTCCCCAGCTCGAGGGCGACGCTCTCGCCGCCGTGGAGCACCGTGGCAGCCACATCCAGATCATCGCGGCAGCCGGTTCGGGCAAGACTGAAGTCGTCTCGCAGCGCGTGGCATCGCTTCTGGCGGAAGGTGAAGCACCTGAGTCGATCGTCGCGTTCACATTCACAGAAAAGGCAGCGTCAGAGCTCAAGGAGCGCATCCGCGAGCGGGTGACAGCGCGCATGGGCGCCGAGGCGACGGATCAGCTGGGTCGTCTTTTCGTCGGCACGATCCATGCCTACTGCTTCCGCCTGTTGCAGACCTACGTGCCGCGCTACGAGACCTACACGGCGCTCGACGCGAACCAGCTGACGAACTTCCTCTACCGCTCCAACCGCATCATCGGCATCGGCGAGGCGATCGCCGGCAGCGGCGTGTTCAACAGCATCGGCACCTTCCAGCGCGGCATCGACGTGATCGAAAATGAGCTGATCGCAGTCGACTCCCTGCCGCCGAGTGATTTCCGCACCGCGGCCGAGAACTACTACGCCGAGCTCGACCGACATCAGTACATGTCCTTCGGCACGCAGATCGTGCGCGCGGTCGAGGCGCTCTCCGATCCCGAGGTGCACGACGCCGTCACCACACCGTTGCGGCACCTCATCGTCGACGAATATCAAGACGTGAACGCCGCGCAGGAGCGACTCGTCGAGCTTCTGGCGAAGCCCCACGGCCGTGTGGATGTGGTGGTGGTCGGAGACGACGACCAGGCGATCTACCAGTGGCGCGGTTCCTCGGTCGAGAACATCGTGACGTTCACGCAGCGCTACCCGAACGTCGCCCAGTTCAGGTTGCTGACCAACCGGCGCTCACGCCCGGGGATCGTCGAGATCGCGAACATCTTCGCTGGCACGATCCCGGGCCGCATCGACAAGGAGATGCGCCCCTCCCGTGAAACCGATGGCCCAAGCGTTGCGATGGTTCGTGATCCCGGTACGGAGGCGGACGCCGCACGCGCGATCGCTGACGAGATCCTCGACCTCCACGCCCGCGGTCTCCCGTTCCGCGACATCGCGATCCTCGTGCGCGGCCGTGCTGCCTATCCTGCTCTGCTCGAGGCGCTCGAACACGCGGGGGTGCCGGTGCAGGCCGGCGGACGGTCGGGGCTGTTCACACAACCCGAACCTCAGGTGTTCGGAGCGACGTACGCCTGGATCGCCGGACTCGATTGGCGCACCGAACAGTACGGGCCACGTCATAACGTCACACTTCCGGTGCTGCTGGCGCAGTACCAGGCGGTCTTCGCCCTTGGCAATGACAGGGTGCAGGAGCTCGAGAAGCACCTCACCGCGTGGCGGGAGCGCGCGCTCGCCAGCACGTTCAACGAAAGCCTCGTGCGCGACTTCTACACGCTGATGGATCTCCTGGGCGCCAGCACCTGGGCCCTCACCAACCCGCTCACGCGCAATCGCCTCGGCACCATCGCACGGTTCACCGCGGTGCTCGCCGACTATGAAGGCGTGTCCTGGCGGTCGCGCCGGGACCCCGACAACCCGAGTGAGCAGGTCGGCGGTCGAAGCGGCGGCGAATGGTTCTACAAGAACCTCGCGATCCTGATGTCGAACTACGCGTTCGGTGCGTACGACGACTTCTCGGGCGAAGAGGGCTTATCGGATGACGGCATCGCGCTGGGCACGGTGCACGGCTCGAAGGGCCTCGAATGGCCCGCCGTATTCCTGCCGTCGCTCGTGAAGACTCGATTCCCCTCGAGCCGCAACGGCCGGTCTCAGGATTTCCCGGCTGAACTCATCGGGCGATTCGATCGTTCACGTTACGAAGGCACCGACGCCGACGAGCGTCGCCTGTTCTACGTCGCCCTGACGCGAGCGCGTGACGCGGTGCTGCTCTCAAGCTTCTCTCGTTTGGCGGGCGGGAAGAATCGCTCCGCTTCGCCCTACTTCGACGAGCTGATGCGTGCCTACGGCCACCAGGGGTATCCGTCGTCGGCGACGAGCCGCTCGCACTCGGCCGCGCACGACCTCGCGATCACCTACAGCGAGCTCGCTGCGTTCGAGTCGTGCCCGCGCAGCTACCTGCTGAAAAACGACCTGGGCTTCATGCCTGCGATCCGCCCCGAGTTGGGGTACGGCAACGCCGTGCACCACACCATGCGCGTCCTCGCCGAACGCACCCGGGCGACCGGCGCCGCTCCAACCGCCGTGCAAGTGGATCAGCTGCTCGCGTCCGAATTCTTCCTCCCCTTCGCGAACAAGGCGGGACATCGCGAGATGAAGGAGAAGGCTCGCAGGTTGGTGATGCGTTACGTTACCGACCATTCCGGGGATCTGTTGCGCACGTGGGCGACGGAACGGCCATTCGAACTCTTCCTGGACGGCGTTGTGGTGTCAGGCCGAGCAGACGTCATCTACGACACCCACCAGGGTGAGATGGGGCAGCTCGCCCTCGTGGACTACAAGACGTCCACCGGCGGCGCAGTCGATGCGCTGCAGCTGCAGATCTACGCCGAAGCCGGGCGCCGCGAGGGGCTCGACGTCAGCGCGGCATTCGTGCACGACCTCGGAGCCGAGAGCCGAATCCCCATCGATGTCTCCGCCGCGGCCATCTCGCGAGCGGAAACGCAGATCATCGCGACCGTCGACAGCCTTCGTCGCCGCGAGTTCGAGCCGCGTCCTGGGCGACGGAAATGCCGTGAGTGCGACGTGCGGGCGCTGTGCTCCGCCGCCGCCCAGCGGTGACGCGCGCGACGCTCAGTTCCCGATCCAGTGAGCAGGGAACCAGCCGGCTCGGGTGACGGTGCACACGTACACCGGGTTCCCGTCAATCAGGGTGGCCATCGTTCCGTTCTGGTCGACCTTGAATCGGCCGCCACTCGGACGCACCGTTTGCATGGCGTCGCGCACGATCGAGGCGGTCACTTCGCCGATCACGCTAGCGAGGGTCCGTCCGCTATACAGTGGCAGGATGTTGCCCGCCGTGTCGAGCTGGTACGAAGCTCCTTCACGCCACGCGGCCGCAGCGGCAGCGCCGTTTTCCCCGAACTCTATGATCGCGGGGCCATCCGACGACCGCGTGGCGGCAGGCGCAGCGGTGGGATGCGCGTCGAGGTAAGCCTCTCGAACCGCATCGGGGATCCGACCACGCTCACCCACCGAATACCCGTGCTTACGAGCCCACGTGCGAATGACCGGGATCGAGGGGATCACCGGGCGCGGATTCGCTGCGCTCACGCGAGCGTCCTCAGAGGGTGCGTCCTCAGAGGGTGCGTCCTCGCTTGCGGGTGTTTTCATAAAGCGCGGTCGCTCGATCGGCGCCCACAGGCCGCGTGGGGCCGGCTCATCGGCCCACACGGAGGGCCTCGTGTCGAAGTCAGGCTCAGCGACCCGACTCGGTTCAGCGAGCTCACGTTCTTCGCCGATGCCGCCGCTCGCCGCCAGCTCATCGATGTCATCGATGCTGACGCTGTCGGTCTGCACGGCCGGAGATTCCTCCGCCTCGACACGGAGCTCAGCCAGCCGCTTGGCGTCGCGAGCCTCCTTGCGCACACGCGCAAGCTCCTCCGCTCCCGCGGCCCGCTCGCGCATCTCCTCGAGCCGCTGCCACAGCGGCTCGAGCGCCGGGTAGGGATCGAGGTAGTACTTCGACGCGCGGATTCGCCAGAACGTCCACCCGAGCCGCTCGAGCACCCGCTGGCGACGAACGTCGTCCTCCCACTTCTCAGGACCGTGGAACGAGTCGCCGTCGCACTCGATCGCCAGGCGTTCGCCCCGTGCGACCTGCACGACGAAGTCGATCCGGTAGCTGCCCACGCGGTGCTGCGGCTCCACCTCGTATCCGCGCTCGAGCAGCTGCTTGAGCACGTCGCGCTCGAACTTCGAGTCGGTGCGCGCGTATAGGTCGTCCGCCTCCTCAGCACGGTTGCGCCCCTGCGCGTACTCGATCATCGCGCGGCGCTGATCTTCGTGATTCAGAGTGGCGGGGTCCATGCTGTGGAAGATCCAGAGCTGGTCCTGGGCACGCGAGGCCGCGACGTTGGCCCACTGCGCGTATCGCACGGTCGTCGCTGCGAACGAGGCGTCGTGCGCGACCATCGAGACGAACATCACGTTGCGTTCATCGCCCTGGAACAGCGGAGGGTTGCCGACGCGCAGGCGCCGGCGCTCGAACTCCGCGTCACCGATCTCCTCGCGGATCAGATCCTGGATGATCTGTGCCTGAGGTCCACTCATCATGGTGACCACACCGAAGGTGAGCCCGTCGTAGGCCGAGTCGCGCACGCACTGCGCGATCTGCCCAGCTATCGCCTTCGCCTCATCGATGTTCACGCGGCTGGATCCTCGAGTGATCGATATGGCGTTCTCGACGTGGACGACGCGCAGCGGCTCGCCGATCTGGGGAACCCCCACCTCGCGCAGGGGAAGGATCTGCCCGCCGTAGTAGCGGTTCGAGAACCCGATGATCTCGGGCACACACCGGAAGTGCTCCTTGAGCGCGATCGTCGAGGGGAACGCGCGCCCCGAGATCGAGTAGAGCGAGTCGTCCAGGGTGAGGAGTTTCGCCTCGGGCATGCCGCGCAGGTGCTGGTCCTGCAGTGCGGCGATGCGGTCGGTCTGAATTCCCACCCGACCAGGCGTGGTCTGCTTGTCGTCGCCGACGACGACCGTCTTCTTGCCAAGGGCGAGAACGCCCAGTGACAACAGGTCGCACTGCGATGACTCATCGACCACGACGACGTCAAAGAGGTCGGACACCCGCGGATCGAAGTTCTCGAGCACGCGGTAGATGGGCATGATCCAGACGGGCACGGCGCCCATCGCCGCCGGAAGCGCTTCACGCGCGGCCGCTTGGAAGCGCGGCGCGTTCTTGCCGGTCCCCTTGCCCACACGCTTGACCGCGCTGAGCCAGGTCTCGAGGGCACGCCGCTGGCGATCCTTGCTGTTCTTTTTCAGCTCGGTGCGAGCGGATCGGCTGGCGAGGTCGACGATGGCTCGACGCAGCTCCTGCGCGTCGGCGTGGGATTTCTCCATCAGCTCGTCGATGTCGGTCGCCGTGTGCAGGTCAGCGAGCCAGGTGCGCGCCTTCGCTCGCTCCCACGCGAGAGGCGCATCCTCGATCTCGCCGATCGTCTCGCGCGCCCCTTGTGCGTCGACGAGCGCCCGCGACCAACGCGGTGCACCCGCGTCTGCGATCCGTCGCCGAAGCTCATCAGCGCGCAGAACCCGAGCACGCACGCCGGAAAGCCTCTGCGCTTCGTCGAGCACAGCACCCCACTGGTCCGCGTGCGCGAGCTCGAGCGCCGTGTGGAGGCGTCCCCACAGCGGAGAAGCGTGGTCCGCACGACTCGACTCCTGCACGCGCTCGGCGAGCGCCTGCAGCTCCGCGGAGAGCTGGCGCTCCTCGAGGCGCGCAGCCGCACCGTCGAGCAGGGCGGCCATCGCTTCGAGCGTTTTGGCAGTCGGCCCGGACGGCTGCGCCGTGGCGAACTGTCCGAGTCGTTCGGTGAGGCCAGGCGCCGCCTCTGTCCACCACCGGTGGATGGCCTCGACCCGCGCAGCGAGGTGATCGGCGACGAACACGAATGCGTCGTCCATCGGCGGCACGGGGATCTGACAGGCAGTGTACGTCTGCGACATCGTTACGTGCGCGTCGCGCTTCATCACGCGCAGATCGATCTCGGTGCGCACGAGATCCAGCTGTGCGGTTGTGGTGACGGATGCTCCGTCGACGCGGACCGCAGCAGCCAGTTCTTTGAGCTCCCTCACTGCGAAGAGCGGGAGCTTCTTCCCGGCGGTAACACGTTCGCCCCACGCCTGAAGCAGCGGAATCTGCACAGCCGGATTCCCCTCGGGCAGCTCGACGACGTGTCCCGTCAGGCGGCTCGCGAGCTCCCGCGCGGCGGCGAGCTTCTGACGCACCGCCGGGTTGTGTTGGACGACCCAGGTAGCAGCGGGATCGTCGGACCGGACGGCAGCCGCGAACCGGTCTTCCCACGCTCCGGAGATGTTTCGAAGGTAGCCGGCGCTCTCACGGAACCACTGGCTGTTCTCGCGGATCGAGTCAAGCGTCATCGTGTCGAACGCTTCGACGCGGAGTCCCCGATCCTCAAGCGACGTCACCTCGTTGCGGAGCGTCTCACGCCGCGCAAGCCGCACTTGCAGGTCTGTGGCTGTGGGGATCCAATCCTCTTCCGGCAGGTCGAGGATCGCCCTCTCATTATCCTCCGACGTGACCGTGCGCAGGATCTCGCCGAGCTCGGCGAGTTCGTCAGTGCTGACGGGGAACGGTGCTTCTACGGGCACCCGGTCGGCGATGATGTCGAGGTCGCGACGCTCCGCGAGCCACTCCGCGACCTGCGGCGCACGCTGCGGGCCGGTCGGGAGTGGGTGCTCCCGCTGCTCACTCTGGAGGGCACGTACCAGAGCCGTATCGGTGCGGACGATCGATTCTCGAAGCGCGTCGACGGTGGATCCGAGCTCGACGATTCGTCGCTCTTCGGCCACGACGTCGAGGGAGGAGAGCGAGTCTTGCATCGCCTGTGCAGAGCTGCGCAGCTCTTCCATCGCGCTCGGCGTCGACCCCAGCACCGAGATCGACAGGTCGCGCAGCTCGGCAGGGATCTTGTCGCGCAGAACGGAGAGCGCCTGTTCCTTCTCAGCGGTGACGAGCACACGCTTGCCTTGAGCGACCAGGTGGGAGACGAGGTTGACGATCGTGTGGGACTTGCCGGTTCCCGGAGGGCCCTGCACCGTCACACCGCGCGAGGTCGCGAGCTGCCGTGCGATGCGAGTCTGCTCGGCGTTCGCGGGCAACGGCATCAGCAGGCGGTCGGCGGTTCCGTCGTTCGTCACGACGGTGCGCCCCGTCCCCCGGAGCGCGTTGTCGACGCGGTCGCTGTCCGCGACGACCGACGCGAGCCCTTCGGGCAGGAAGCTCTCGTCGCGGATCTTGTGAGCGAGCTCGTCATAGAAGCGTTCTTGTCGCAACGGCCGCTTGCGCAGGAACAGCACCCACCCGTCATTCAGGCGGGGGGCGTCAGTGGGCGCCGGATGGTCGACCGCGTCGACGAGCTCGGCATCGAGGCCCATCGGGGCGAGGATCTGCTGACGGGCCGTGAGTCGCTCGTCCTGATCCCAGACGTTCGGCGGCGTCTCACGCAGTGTTGCCTGCAGGGTCGCGAGCGCTTCCAGCCCAGGCAGCTCGGTGCCCTCGATCGCGTTGAGCTCCAGCTCGACGGTCTGCTCGGGCACGACCTGGATCGTCGCGTCCTGCGGGTCGACCTGCACGACGGCACGCGCCGTGAGCATCGGCGACACGATCGACGTGTTGTCGGAGCGGGCGCCGAGCACGAGGTGGCCCCAGACGACCTCGTGCGTGGCTGCATCGGCTTCCGCCCTGAGGTGCAGATCGTAGAGACGCGTGTACAGCTCCCGCGCGGCGAACGTCGAGCGGTTCTTCTCAGCCCAGGGCGTCCAGGTCCCTGCGAACCACTCGTTGAAAGTCCGGCGGATGCTCTCCACGAGCCGTGCACGCAGTTCTCGGCGGTGCTGAAGTTCTTCATCCTCAGCGTCACCAGAGACTGGTCCAAGCTGCTCGATGACGCGATACTCCACGCGCTGCTCGGCCAACTTGTCCAGCAGTCGCGGTGTGCCGCTCGCCGTCAGCAACGCTTCCTTCGAATCGATGAGACCTGCGAGCTCAGACGGCACCTCAACCGCCGCCGGCGCGGATACGCGCCCGACCGATAACCATGCAGGGCGCTCCTCCCCCGGACCGACGAAGACCGCGCGGTGATCCGGAACGGCCGATGGCCACACCACGGTGTCGTTCTTGCGTACGTCCCGCACCGGCTTCGGGCCGATCTCACGGGCAACGGCAGAGAGGTACTCGAGCAGGGCGTAGCTCTGATCGAGTACGGACTTCTCGGCGGTGCGTTCGGCTGCGTCGGGCACGCGGCTCTTCCTCTCTGTTGGTACCGGGCGATCCGTCACGTGAGTTACGCGATGATGCAGTCCGCCCTGTCGAATACGTTCATCGCGGTGCTGACGAGGTCGACGTGCTTGATCCGCAACGCTGCCGCCGACCGCTTGAACACGCTTCTTGTGCAGGGCGCGAGCAGCAGATGCCATCTCGTGGGCACGACGCCGCATCGCCGCTGCCACCGCTGCGTACAAATCTGGGAGTGGAGGGCCAAATGCTGGTACTTGTGCCACGGAACGAGCTTCCGACGCGCCTCCGCTGGGTGCGGCAATCGAGCCTCTCACCGAAGAACGCTGACGGACACGTTCGAGAACCGCGCGTCGACGCTCAGCTTGCTTCTGCTCGAGGTCGTACATTGCTTGCACTTCGTCGCTCGGCGCTCTGTGCCACCTCGACCACGTCGGGACGGCATCGACCGATGTCTGCCCATCGCGCTCCCAGTCATCGCGATCAACCGCGTGTCCGCTGACCCACGACACCGTTCCGTTCGCGTTCCGTCGCCAATGCCCCGTGCGGTAGAAGCTCGTCATCCTCGCAGGCCCATCAGAATCCCGCGTGGCTGAGCCGTGGATGCTCCGGTCGGTCCACGGTCACTTCAAAGGTCACAGCGTGTACTCGATCGCGAGGTCGGCGCGGTAGAACTCGACAGCCGGCTTGTCCTCGTGCAGCACGCCGTCGCGGACGGCCGGGATCGTCATGTCGAGCACCTTCATCGCGTTGCCAACCTGAGCGACGGCCTCGATGCGGTGGAACTCACCGCCGAACTTCTCTGCGAACTCGGCCAGTGCCTTGAGCTTGACGACAGCGTCATCGAGATGGTGGCCGTGCGGGTCGATGATCGACGCCCTCACTTCGCCCTGGATCTCTTCGAAGAACACGAAGTCGGGGTACATCGTGCGCCAGTTGCCTTGCTGATCGCGATACGCAATGCCGAGCGAGTCGACGGCCGAACGTACCGGGTTGCGGTACCAGGCGAGCGTGGTGTCGTGCTTCAGCTCGGCCTGCACGACCTTCTGCTCCCACTCGTTCAGAGACGACAGCGGGAACATCCCGTCTTCATCCGACATCAGGTGGCGGTCGACGAGCGGCGCCATGGCCTGCTGGTCGAAGTCGTCGAGCACGGCGAAGTCCTCCATACGCGAACGCGGCCGACCGAGCTCTCCACGCTGTGGGTCGGTCGTCATTGCGCGGATGTCCTCGTAGTCCTGCTGACGCACGTCGGGCAGCGCCTTGATCGCGACCCGGTGGCGGGCGAACCACTGATTCACCAGATCGGTCGCTTCCTGGTCGACCTTCTCTCGCACCTCCTTGATCGTCGCGAGAGCCGCCGTCTTCACGTACGCGTCGCGCAGGCCGTCGTCATCCCCGTCGTCCTCGCCGGCGAGATGGTTCACGTAGGACTGGGCGATGTCGGCGCCGAACGCCTTCTTCGCGTCTTCGAACGCCGAGCGGATCGCACGGTCGTCCGCACGCATGGAGAATTCACGGTAGGTGAGCTTGCTCGAGGTGGACGTACCGCGGATTTCCTGCACATCGACGCGCCACACCTCGTCGATCTGGTCGTCGAGCAGATTGCGGTAACGCGTGGCATAGCCGTCGAGCACGCTGTGCATCTCGCTCTCCGCCGCGGCGAGGGCGCCGGGCAGAACGCGGTCCATGGCGAGAGCTTGCGCGAGCGCGACGAGTCGCTTCACTGGACGCGCCCCACGCTTCGGGAGCGTCTGCGTCGGCAGCGAATCCCACTTCTCCCAAACGGCTTCGGCGATTGCGGGATTCGGACGCAGCTCGCGCCCGTCCATCAGGATCTTCTTCGAGGCGCCGCTGCCCGGCATCTCCTCGAGCTGACCGGTGAGGTAGCGCACGACCTTGCCGGCGGTGGTGCGGTCGAAGAAGGGCAGGATGCACTCGACTGAGTTGAGCGCCTCGTCGCCCGGCACACGACGAGCGAGCGGGCTGCGCACCATGCGGCCGAGCAGCTGCGTGATGTGCGTGTTGTCCTTCGCGGGGCGGAATGACACCATAACCTCGGCACGCGGGCAATCCCAGCCGGTCGAGATCGCGTCCTTCGCGATGAGCACGCGCACCGATGGTGTCTCCTGCACGCGCTGCGGTTCAATCCATTCAACGTCCCACCGACCGAAGAACTGTCGCTTGTGGTCGCCGAATACATGGGCGATGTTGCCGCTGTGCAGTTCAGGGACCTGCTCGGCAATCACGTCGAGAGCGCGACCAATGTCATCGGGTTCGGGCGTGTTCGGCGTCTGGAGCACGAGGAGCGGCGTGACGACCTCGGTGAAGCCCTGCGACTTCGCATAGTCGGCCCAGCGTTCCGTCGATTCGACGACACGCTGCGCGGCGAGCTTTACGAGTGAGGTGTCGAAGTTGCCGGCCTCGTTGGGGATCGTGAGGCTCACGACGTCCTTGACGAGGCCCGATTCCTGTACGCGCGACGGGTCGACCATCACCGACGGGAACGCGCGGCGGTCCTTCGCCGCGTCGGCCTCGGTCATCACCTCTTGGAAGTGCTGGATCGTCGCCGAGATGCCCCACACGATCGGCACCGCCGGGTAGCCAGCGTGGCCCTGCACGAGACGCCGCACGAGGGTGTTCTTGTCACGGCTCGTCTTCGTGTTGAACCCGCGGTGCGCCTCGTCGAGCACCATGTAGAGGGTGCGCTCGTCGTCACCGATCGTGTTCGCGATCGTCTCCCAGATCGTGTATCCCTGCAGGTCGGGCGTGCCGACCTCATTGAGGTCGAGCTGACTCTCGTCCGCGACGTGACCACGCGTGAGCTTCGATGTCTTCGACAGCTTCTGCGTGTTGAGGAAGTACACCTTGCCCGGGTCGAGCTTCGGCTGCGCGAAGGGCGGTTCGATCACGACAAGATCGGACGACGTGAACTTCTCGGACGCGTCCATCAGGCGCATGCGCGTCTGCTCGTTGAGGTTCGGGTCGTCCGAGAACCACAGCACCACTGCACCGTCATCGGGTTCGACGTCGAAGGTTTCGTTACCGTAGAACAGCGCCTCGATGACGGCCGCAGCCATGACGGTCTTGCCGGCACCGGTCGGCGCCGTGAGCGCGATCGACGTCTCCTCGCCGTCGCGCTGCCACGCGGTGCGAGCGCGCTCGAGGGTGTTCAGGACGTCGTCGACAGCGTCGCTCTGGTAGTCGTGCAGCGTGAACTTCACAGCGCGGCCCGTCCCGTCTCGATCTCGAAGTTGTGGAGGTAAGCCTCGTAGAGGCGCACTGGCTCGACGTGGTCGGGGAGGTCACGAACGACCGACTCGAACAGGCGGTCTTCGTCGGTCACGATGAACGCAATACGGGCACGCTCATTTACCGCGATCGCTTCGACGAAGGTGTCGGTCTGATTAAGATCGGCGAGTACGCCGTAGTTATCAGCGATGTCCCAACCGGACGACAGGTCCTCGATACGGCGCCCGTCAGAGCCCGCTCGCATCCAGAGCAGCGGTGCGATCTTCAGGAACTCGCGGTTCGAGGAGACACGAAGAGGTGCTTCATAGGTGAGCGTGAGGAACTCGACGTTCTCCTCGAACCCGCCAGCCATTGGGTACACTCCTGCAAATTTATAGTTGCCAATGATCGAGTTTCCATCCGGTCTATACCCTGTCACAGCAGCCGCTACTCGCGGCTTCGTAATGTAGTCGCAAATTCCCCACTGTTCCCACTCCGAATCACCGGGGCGAAGCGCCCGTTTCCGGAGCGATCTCTGCTCATCCGGTGCAACTTCGTTGTTCGAGACGCTGATCGACTGCCTACGCCCACCATCCCGCCTGTTGAGTCGCATCACGGCATGCGCCGTTGTCCCCGAACCTGCAAAGAAGTCCACCACAGTAGCCGTCGGGTTGTCCGAGACGAGCGGGCGCAACGAATCTTCAACTGCGTAAAGAGACTTTGGGAAGGGAAAGGCGCGGCTCGTACCAAGCAGAGCACGGATCATGTCAGTTCCGTTTGCGCCTGCGTCGTGGCTCGAACGGTGCCAGACGGTCCGCACGCGACGGGCAGCATCGCCCACATACGCCACATCAGCCACACCGGTCAAGCTGTCAACTTCAAGTACCCGCAGCTTTCCCGCCTCGATGTCATCCCTAACTTGCCGCGAGAGGTATGAGATCGCGCGACTCCTACGCTTCTTGTCGTAGCGACCGGCCGAGGCAAAGCCAAGCCTAATTAACTCATTCAGGGTCGCTGGGCCAACGCCCCAACGCCCCTCTTGCAAGTCTGTTCGAATTGGCCAGATCGGCGTAAGGCCATCACGCTCGTTGAAATCAGGGGCCTCGCCCCATGGCAATGGGTCCCCCGCGTGGCTTATACGCCCGGTCCGTTCATCCATCCAAACCGGATAGAACATATCTTTGCGATCCACGCGTAGCGAGTCATCGCCTGACCGAAGCAGGCCCTTCCACCGTGGTCGCTGGACATTTTCGACCTTCGCGGTAGCACGATGGGTCAGCAAGTCGTCCCCGACGGAAGCCAGCGCTGCTTTCGGGCCGAATACAAAGAAGGCGTACTCCTCCACCCGCGACAGGAACCCCTGCGTCACGCCCTTTGGATTGATGACAATCGTCACCATCTGAATAGTAAAAGTCGGAAAAGTCTGTTCTAGCAGAACACCCAGCCGACTCACCTCATGCTCATCAATAGTGACGACGAGGGTCCCCGAGTTCTTGAGCAACTCCTTTGCAAGTTTGAGGCGTCGCTCCATGAAGGCAAGCCACTTCGAGTGGCGGTAGAGATCCTCACCCTCGACGTAGTCGTTGTTGTATCTCCAGTCCTTCGCGCCTGTGTTGTACGGCGGGTCAATGTAAATCGCGTCGACCTTGCCCCGGTGCGTGAAGAGCAGCGTCTGGAGCGCGTGGTAGTTCTCTGCGTTGATGACCGTGTGGAACGGCTTGTCGCCGCCGCGCTCGACCTTGCCGGTCGACACGAGGCCCGGGTAGATCGGGTCGCGGAACTCGGCGACGACGACGAGGTCGTCGACGTTCGGCTGCGCGGTGACGGTGTCGTCGCTCAGCAACTCGAGGTGCGCGGTGCGCACGCCAGCAAAATCCTTCTCGATCGCGACGACGCGCCACAGACGCTCGTCGCCCTCACTCGCCTTCGATCCGCGGGGAGCGAGGATGCGCACCTTGTCACCACGGCGCACGGGGCGACCGGGCAGCTCGACGTCCTCGGGCACATGCCGCTCGAAGTTGAGGCCGAACGCGCGGCGGTCGGCGAGGGCATCGACCTCCTTGCGCAGGTCTTTGGCAAGGGCGGGGTCGCTGGACTCGAGTCGGCGCAGCAGGTCATTCAGCCGGGACATGACACTCCTTCTTCGGGCACATAAGTGTTGTTCGATTCTTTCAGTCGGGCGGCAATCATCCGTTGCCCGACACGTCGATGGTCGCCGTGGCGAACGTCGCGAGGATGCGCGCGTGCGTCTGGCGAGGAAGCTGGCGAGTGCCTGGCTCACCGAACGGTGTTCCCGGGCGAGCGGGTGCTTCTGCGAGCAGATCAAAGATGCCCGGCCGCGCGAGCATCAGCAGGCCGTGCGTGGCGCGCGTGCAGGCGACCGCTAGGCGGCCGAATGCGGAGTTGAACTCGTCGAGCGCGTGGGCACCGTTCAGCGGATGGATCGCCACCGTGATGCCGTTCGTCTGCCCCTGCCACGAGTCGACCGTGGACGCGACGATGTCGCGATCGGTGAGGTCGTACTTCAGCTGGAGGCGTTCGACGACGTCGGCCGCGTCGTCCACCGACTGGTTTCGGGTGGCGAGGATCGTGACGAGCGGGTCGTCGTGGTCGCCGCGCGCACGGACGTTCTGCCACGAACCGGCGGGGCGACCCGGCACGTCGTGGTCGTAGACTGCGGAGACGAGCGACGTTTCAGCGGCGAAGAACTCGTCGAGCAGCTGCTCGACAAAGCCCATCAGCGGCAGGTCGATGTCGGCCGCTTCCGCCTGTGGCAGGCCCGCGATTTCCAGCAGCGTGGGAACCCCAGTGCCGACCTGGCTCCAGATGCTCGCGACGCCCTCGTCCATCGAACCGAGGTTGATCGCGCGGTCTCCGGGAGCGGCGACGCAGTCGAGCGACTTCCACTCCGGGTAGAACGCTCGCCAGAGGGCGAGATGCCCGGCAGCGGGACGCCATACGGCCGGAAGCTCTCGTGCCCACGTGCGCGGGTCGTCCTCATAATCGGTCGGCCAGGCGCGGTACGGGTTGTAGCCCGGATCGCCCCGCCACGGGTTATCGCCGATCTCGAGCGGCGGCAGCTGACCGACGTCGCCTACACCCGCCCACAGCGGTGCGAGTCGCGTGACCTTGTCGAACAGATGGTGCGGGATCTGCCACGCCTCGTCGACAAACAGCACGTCGAACGGGCTCGTGCCGTTCGCGCCGGTGCCGAGTGCGTCGGCGAGGCGCCGGAGCTCGCCCATCGCGCCGAACTTCGCGACTGTAGCGATCACGACGAGAGCTTCGTGCGGGATGTCGGCAGCCCGGTCGACCACCGTAGCCACGCGCTGCACCTGCTCGGGCACATCACCCGTCGTGCCGCGGGCGACGAAGAGCACCACCTGATCCCGGCCCAGCACCTCGCCGAGCGAGATCGCCAATGGTCGCGTCTGCTTGTTCGTGAACGCGGTGATCGCAACGCGCGTTGCGTGCGGATGCTGCGTCGCCTCAGCGACGAGCCGCTTCAGCACAAAGGACTTGCCGGCCCCGGCCGCCGCCTTCAGCAGCATCCGTTCCATGGGCGACGTCCCCGCGAGCATCGCCGCGAGTTCTGCGCTGGCTTCCTCCGCCACGGCAGTATTCTTCGCCGCCGCGTCGTCGTGATGGAATTCGCCCGTCGCCGTCGTGAGGGGAGCCTCGAAGAAGCCGCTCTCCGTCTGTTCCACCGTCACTCCAGGTCATCCATCGTCTGATCAGCCGGCACGGCCACGGGTGCCGAGGAGAAGGCATCACTCGCAGGCGAGTTCATGGCGGTCACCTCGAATCCGTCGGTATCGCGTACCGGGGGCCAGGTTTCGGGGTTGAGCTCCCCGCGCGCTCGGCGTGCTGCGAGGTCGTCGGAGAACTCCGTCTCGCTCGCTTCGTGAGAGCGGCAGCACCAGCGGTGCTTCTGCGGATCGTCGCTGTAGGAATCAGGAGTGCAGTCCGCCCTTGGCGCGGACCTCTCATCCGGCTTCGGTTTGTTGATCGGCAGGTACCGGTTGCGCACCTGCTTCGTCGAGAACCATGCGAAGTCGGCGACGATGATCTGGTCACCCTCGGCGAGCACCGGTGCAGCCTGAGGAGTCCAGCGGAACATACGAGGCGTGTCAGTGTCGACCGCTTCGAGAGGCCCGATACTGAGCCCGTCGAGCTTGAACGCACCCGCACCGCTGGCGTCGAGCGAGACACCCGGCTCCTCGGCGCAGGAAGCGCCGTTGCGAGCGAACATGACGATGCGCGCCCCGTCGCCGATGCGTCGCGAGTCCACGTCGATGACCAACGGGGACGTCTGAACCACGGTTGCGAACGCGACGACCCGGTTACCGGCATCGACCGCCAGGTCGTAGGCCGTCTGCGGATTCGACAGGGCGAGCAGCTGGGCGGCGCATGTGCCGTCGCTCTCGACCATAGGCACCTGCGAGTTGCGCCACGTACGGTAAGTACGCCCGAAGCGCACGAGATCAGACGCGTGCAGGTTCAGACGGCGACGCCATACCTCCTGCGCCGCCGATTCGATCGCACGGTAGGCCGGGCGAAGAGTCGACGACGGGACGCCCCGCAACGCGTTGAGCGCGCGCTCGAGAATGTCGGCCTTGTGCCGCAGTTCTTCCGTGACGAGCCGCTCGTACTCGGCGGCGTCTGCGACGGGCGCATCGCTCGGCTTGCCGCTCTGACCGACGAGTGCCGTGTGGATCGCGTCGGATGCGTCGTTGGTGAGGCGGGCACCAGGTGTGTGTTCTGAAGCCTCGATCGCGTCGGCGAACGAGCGATGCTCGAGGGTGTGCTCGCCCTGCGCCTCGGCCCACCCGACGAGGTAGTCGAGGCGGCCAGTGTTCGTCGCGGGCCCGCCCGCGACGAGGTGACGTGCAAGCACACCACGCAGGTCGATGATGGGTGAACGCAGCGAAAACGCGCGCGAACGGTCATCCTCGAGGAGAAGTGCGATCGCCGTTCGCTCTTCTTCTTTGAGAGCGCGCGGCATCGTCGCCGGTTCGCCATCGTAGGTAAGGGCGGACCGACGCATCTCGGTGTCGCGATGCCACCGCAGGCGGCTGAGCTCGATGCCGGCGAGGTTGTCGGCGATCGACACGAGCACGTCGGCGGTGGCCTGGTCGGGCACGACGATGTGAACCGCGTCGGGACCGGCTCCGTTGGCGGCGCGCCGCTGGTCGCGCATGGCGAGACCGAGCACCTTGCCGAGGCGACGCATCACCTGGCGGCGAGTGTCGGACGACTGCGGGTCGTCAAAGGAGATGAACTCCCACTCTCCTCGTCCGTCGGCCGTGACCCGCTGCAGGCCGATTCCGTGTACACCGAGCGCCGCAGCGTCAGACTTCGCGAGCACGACGTTCAGCGTTCCCGGCAGTCCGGCCTGGTCAACGCGGAGCTGTCCGGTCGGCTGAGCTGTTCCCGCCAGCGTGGCTGCGATGTTGGCCTGCACCGACGCGGGAACGCGACCGATCTCGGTGACGCCGTCGATCAGCCCGACCGCGTGGCGGCGCATGTCGCGGGCGACGCCGAGCTCGATGAGCAGATCGTCGGGGCGAGAGGAGCGTCGCAGCTCGTCTCGGCAGTACGAGAACAGGGTGCAGGTCGTGCAGGCGGCCGGGTCGAACGTCGCCTCGAGATGCCGCACGAGATCGGCGACGGAATGGTCGGGTGTGTAGCCCGCCTCGGAAGCCTCCCGGCGCCGCTCGTCGATGCGCAGCTGCACCTCGGTGCGGTAGTCGTCAAGGTTCTCGACGACGGGCACAGGCTGCAGGAATGCGTTGCGTGGCACAGCGAGCACACCGTAGAGATGCACCGCCATGCCCTCGGGCAGCTGCGACCACGCGGCCGCCGATTCGGCACCGACCGCGACCTGCAGGAACCCCTTCAGCATGCGGCGGTCATCGATCCGCGACCGGACGCGCTCATAGTCCTTAGCGTCGCCCATCACGAGGTACGTGGTGCGCCCGTCGACGTTCGGTGCGACGACCGCGAAGTCGGGCTTCACGTCGGTCGCGCGCGTCTGCTCGAACCCGACGAACGGGATAGCGAGCTGGAAGATGAGCGTGACCGCGCCCGATCGGAGCGCGCGTTCGTGGGCCGCGACGAGCGCCGCGGCAGTCTTCTCGACGCTGATGTGCGCGTCGGTCGTCACGACTTCTTTGGGCCGCTTCAGGTTGAGGGCGCCCACCGTGCGCGTCGCGACCTGCCCGGCGAAGTCCTCGTTCCGCACCAGGCGCTCGAAAGTCATTGCACGCATCCATCGCGCCTGCGGGATGCCCCCGGAATTGTCGGCGAAGCCGACCGCCTCGGCGAGGTTGCGACGGGTGAGGCCGGTGATCAGCGGATCGGTGCCGCGGAAACGCGCGCAGGCAGCGTGCGATGACGACGCGACGGCACTCGATCCGCCACCAACTACTTCGAGTGCCATGCGATCGCTGTCCTTCTGATTGGGGCAGGTACCCGGGTATAACCGCCCAGTGCTTCTCATATTGACAGGAACCACTGACATTCGGAGCGCACCAGCACAATCGCCAGATTACAATATGCGAACGAATACAGCGGTGATCACGAGCGCGTCAGGCAACGCTCCAGATCGCGAATGACTCCAGATCGGATCGAACTGCATCCAGCGATAGCTCACTCTGCTCAAGCCGCTGGATCGGCGTCTTCCCTGTCGCGTCGTCTGATGTCACCCACCACCTGAGCGTCATCCAGGTGATCTGTTCTTCATTGTCGACGTAAGAACTCAGCAGCCCGTGCAGCACTGCGTTGATGTCGCCTACGTTCGGGTCGATGTCTCCCGTCGTCTCTGAGATCTGGAAGGACGGGTAGAGGCCAGGTGCGTCGCCGACCGACACCCGGATCAGCGCGTGCTGCTGACGCAGATAGTTGAGCCAGCCACGGCGCTTCTTTCCCTCCCGGCTGTGCAGCCGGTCGCGCATCGCCCGACCAGTCGCGAGATCGACATCGGCGATGAGAGCCGTGCGATCAGCGATGGACTGGTCGCGCGCGTAATCGGGCTTCCAGAGCACCGTCGCTTCCCAGCCCGGAGGAAACCCCATCGAGCCGATATCCAGCGACAGTGCCGAAGTGCGTTCCTCGATCAGTTTTCGCACCCTTGCCTGCCAGTCGGAGCCGGGCGAAATCCGCGCAAGCAAGAATGACAGGACAGCGATCGTGCCGTAGACGCGGCTACGAGCAGCGACGCTGAGGCCAGCGAGCTCAGCGATGCCGCGAGTCTCGCTGAGCTCCACGCTCAGCACCCGGTTCCAGAGCCGCGAGTGATGGGCGCAGAGGTTGCGGATGTGCCGGAGCTGATTCAGCCAGTTGCTGAACACTGCTGCGTCGCCTCTGCCAGAAGTCGTCAGCACGTCGAGCTTCATCGCAATCAGTTCCCGATCCGACTGCTGCGCCCCGGAGTACAGCCTCGTCAGCGTGCCGAAGGTCATCACCTCGGTCGCGACCCACACCGGAAAGTGTTCGCCGTATTTCGTGCGGAAGTGCAGAGCGAACGCCTCCTGCGATCGCGCCTCCTGCTTGTCGAACTCCTCGAGCCACTCCGCATGATTGCTCGTTCGTGCCGTGTTTTCAGCGTCCACCGCCGCGCGCGAGAATGCCGCATCCAGACACGCCGGATCGCGATGCGCGAACGCACTGCGGCGCCCGAGCGTGTGACCAATCTCGAAGCGCAGCGCGACTTCGACGGTCTCCAGAGCATCGAGCATCATCGAACGCAGCTCACGGTCGAACTCGTAGATGCGCATCACGTGCGAGAGCGTGGTTCCCGCACGCAGCTTCGGCCCGACAGTTTCAGTACCGTCCGCCCGAACCTCGCGCTCACGATACGGGTACCAGTACCCCGACAGGCGGTAGTACCCCACACGACGTAGGAGCTGCTCGGCGTCCGCACGGCTGGCCACGAGCATCCCGCGATCCATCAGCTTGTCAACCTGAGCACGGACCGTCAGGTATGGCTTCGTGTAAGAACTGGAATGCGGCATACAAGAAAACTAGCCGCCTCTCGGTGAAGAGAGAGCGGCTAGCCGTGTTGAGACGAAGGTATCATCCGAAGATGTGAACCGCCAACGATGCATGCGATCGTCTCGGCGATCACACGCTGAACACGGCGCCAGCCTCATCCTCCTCGTATGCGGAGCGCTTCGATCAGCGAGACGAGATCCGTATGAAGCTGCACCGGCGCCGCTGCCCTCGTAACTGATTGCCGTAGCAGGCTGATCGTGCGCCGCTCACCGACAACGTGATCGGCGTAGGCGGCTGCTGTGCAGAGGTACATGAGGTCTGTCAGATCGTTCGCTTCCCATCTGTCACCGGCAAGGAGCTTGTCGACCATCACGGAACGGAACAGCGAGATCCCGGGCGCACCGATCGTTGGCGACGCCCACGTACTCATGCTCCACGTCGACAGCTGTTCAGGCGTGACGCCCGCTGCGTACGCCGCTGCAGCGACTTCCTTCCTCACATCCGCGAAGGTGAAGACATAAGCAGACCGTCGCCGTTGTTTCTTCGTGCGTTGCTTCTCCCCCGCCAGCCATGTCGAGAAAACCTGCACTCGCTCGACCTGTCCCGCGTCAAGTAGTTGGCAGGATTTCTTCGATTTCGAAGTTGGGGATGGTGGGGTGCGCGTGGCCGGCGTAGACGTCGGCGGGTCGGTTCCAGGCGATCGCTTCGTGCGGGCGGACGTGGTTGTAGTCGTGCCGGTAGGCGTCGATCTGATCGACGAGGGTCAGGCCGTCGTCGATTTCCTCGCGGAACAGCCACTCGTACTTCATCGTCCCGAAGCCGCGTTCGCGTGACCCGTTCTGACCCGGCGTTCGCACTCTCGTGCGGACGTGGCGGATCTCAGGGTGTGCGGCGATGAACGCTTCGAACGTGAATGAGCGGAACGGGCCGCCGTTGTCAGTGACGATCGTCAGAACCGGGAGCAACTCTCCGGTGGCGTCGTCGACCTGACAGTCGTCGATCAGCGGGTGGCCGATCAGCCGCTCCGCTTCGGCGAGAGCGAGTTCGACCGCGGTGACGGCGTCGTGCTTGTTCGCTGTCGGGGACACGTGCGCGTCGAACTCGTACTTGGCCCAGTAGTCCCGGCACGACGCGATCCGCCACGTCCCGCCGGTCGTGGTCTCGTACTCGGAGAAGTCGAGTTGCCAGACCTGGTTCGGGCCCGTCGGCGTCTTCGCGAACGCCGCCTTGCGGCGCTCGGCGAGCTTGCGGCGCTCCCGCTGGTAGTTCGCCTCCAGGATCAAGCCCTCGTCACGCAGCAGGCGCAGCACGGTCGCCTGCGAGACCCGGTACCCGTCGTGGCGGGTCATCGCCCAGACTTTCCGGTGCCCCCACGCCGGGTGAGCGGTCGCGTGAGCGATCACGACGTCGCGCACGGCGATGCGGGACGGCTGCGGCCATGGGCCCTTCGGCGGCCGATCGGTGCGGGCCTTGGCCTGCCAGCGCCGCCATGTCCGTTCGGGCATGTCGATGAGCTGGCAGAACCTCGCGGTCGACATGCCCGCGTCAGTGCGGATCACCTCGAGGTCCTCGAAGGGCCCAGGCGGCCCTCCGCGCTCTTCTTCCACACCCGGATCTCGACCGCCGCTTCACCGAGGGCCTGGGTGAGCTCGGCGACCTCGTCCTCGAGCTGCTGCTCCCGAGAGGTGGGCTTGGACTTGCCCGCCTCGATACCGGCCTTGCCGCCCTCAAGGAACTGCCGCTTCCAGTTCCCGATGGCCTGCTCGGAGACCTTCTCGCGGCGGGCGGCCTCAGCGATCGAGATCTCGCCCTGCAACACGGACAACACGATGCGGAGCTTCTTCTCCGCGGGGATCGTCGGGGGACGACTCATGATGATTCAGACCTTTCGATAGGGGGCGCTGCCTCAGCAACTAACTACCCCTGCCACATAGTCTGACGCGCGACAGACCCAGCCGTCGAGAGACCCACGACGAATCGGTTCGCGTCCGAGCATGCACCCGATGTACACAGCGCTCGACACCAGTGTCTCGTGCACCCATCGCCAGCCATCCGGCAAATCGTCCAGTGAATCCGGCGCGTCCCCAGCTCGCGCCGCGGGATCGAGAGCTGCATATGGAGCAAGGGTGAATACAGCCGGCGCCTCTTCCGCTCCGGCCCCTGCGGAAGTTCGAAGAGCAGCGCGGAACTCGGCTGCTCGAATCTCGAGCGGGTCACGCATCTGCCACCCCGCGCTCCCGGCGAGAATCGTGTCGGTGAGCTCCACACGCCCACTTTCGCTGGACCAAGCAGCAGTCTCGGCGAGATGTGCTGCGGACAACGGCAGAATGACCTTTCTGCTCTCAGCCAGCTTGAGCAGTGTGTGAGCAGCTTCCAGCTCGCCTGGACGTCGCACGCGGTGAGGCGCAAAGATCGACTTGCTGAGAGTGCTCCACTGATTCTGGTCGAGGTAGACCACGGGGCGCGGTCCGATCGGGGACCATCGTCGAGGTGAACCTGTCTCGTAGGTGAAACCCAGTCCGTTGGTCCGCACGAACACCAGTCGACGAGCCCAGGGACGGTACTCGACATGGCTCATTCGCAACGACGCGAAATCCAGCTCTGTGGGTGCGGAGAACCCGACGACGCGTCCGTTCCGGAACTTCAAGGCGACGAGGTTGTCAGCGCTCCTCCACTGTGCCGCCAGTATCACTGCGGTCGTGTTGTCGCGCTCGTTGGAACCCGTCGTCGCGTCCTGCATCGAGCGCCCGTTCGTTACTCGCTCGCCGACGCGTCGATCGCGCGCTCCAGCCGGTCGACCTTCGCATCGAGCTCGCCCGAGTATCCCGGGCGGATGTCGGCCTTCAGTACGAGCGACACGCGGGATCCGAACGGCGCGACGGCCTCCGTCGCCCGCTTCACGA
>NZ_JBQDSX010000048.1:0-6516 GCF_052099035.1 Microbacterium sp.
CGATGGCGTCCTTGCTCCGCGAGGCCGACGTCGTCGTACTCGGCTATCGTCCTGCAGCACTAGCACGACTCGGGCTCTCCCCCGATGCACTTGCCCAGCAACACCCCGGTCTGGTCATCGCGCAATTGAGTGCGTGGGGATCCGGTCACCCGGACCGTGCCGGCTTTGACAGTCTTGTGCAGGCCGAATCCGGGATCGCTCTGATCGAGTCTGCTGATGGTGAGACTCCGGGTGCGCTTCCCGCCCAGGCACTCGATCACAGCGCCGGATATCTGCTCGCTGCCGGAGTATGCGCTGCACTCACCCGTCAGAGCGCCGACGGCGGGACCTGGCAAGTGGCCACGTCACTGCGTCGCGTCGCTGCTGAACTGCTCGGGATGCCGCGGCGTCCCGAGCCTGCGCCTGAGAGCGCGATCGACCCGGCGGATCACCGACAGAGTTTCGCGGTCGGCGGGCATGCCGTCACCACCGTGCGATCCGCGATACCGGGCTTCAGCTTCGCAGCGCCGCGGCCGTGGGGCTCTGACGCCGCACAATGGTGAGAATCACGCACAGGGCGAGGGTGAGCATCGCCCAGATGCCGCATGCCTGCGGCAACGTGCGGTACGCGAGGTGCTGCACGGTGAAGTCATCCGTGAGCGGCCCGAGCCGCGCGTAGCCGATCGCCCACGCGATGACGAGGGTGGCCGGCAACGAAAGCCACCAGAGCATCCTGACCCACGGCCATGTCGTCCGCGTGACGGTATCTCGCCGCACAGCACGCCGCTGCCAGACCAGCGCCCAGATCCCGATGATCAGAAGACCGACGACGCTCGATCCGTGCTGCAGCCACTTGTACCCCTGCAGGGGACCCCACTGCTCAGCCAGTGCGGGCAGGAGCTGCAGACCGAGCCGCCCCTCATGAGTGAATGCGTCCCACAGGATGTGCGAAAGAACACCGAGCAGCAGGGATGCTGCGAGCGACGCCCCATGCGTCCACCGACGGCCGATGCCGAGTGCGTCGTTCAGCGCGTCCGCCGCAGTGATATCCCACTCAGTGGGAAGCCGGCGGGCGAGCCACCTCGGGGCGAGTTCTGGCACGACAGGACGCAGTACGACGCGCCACAGCAGAAACAGTCCGAGCGCGACGACCGCCGTCCAGACGATGTTCGCGTATGTATGCGTGAACGCGTATGTGACACCGAACCCGCGCAGGAACAACGGCAGGTCCGGCGTCATCGCACCGATCGCGATTGCCGCAGGAACCAGCGGGGTGCGCAGAAACGGCAGCGCGACGACCGCGTGGCTCGGTGTGAACGGCATCTCAGCCGATGAATACGCCCGCGAGCGTCTTCTTGCCGCGGCGCAGCACCGATACTCCCCCGGGCAGGGTCCCCTCGACCACGGCCGCGTCGTCTTCCACACGGACACCGTCGAGTGAAACGCCGCCCTGCGTGATCGCGCGCCGCGCCTCGGACAGACTCGCCACCAGCCCTGTCGCGACGAGCGCATCGACGACCGATGTCCCCGCTGCGACTGTCGCATTCGGAAGCTCTTCGAGTGCCGTCCGCAGCGTGGCCGCATCGAGCGACGTCAGGTCGCCCTGGCCGAACAGCGCTTCGGATGCCGCGATGACCGCTGCCGTGGCATCCACGCCGTGCACCGTCGCGACTACTTCGAGAGCGAGACGCTTCTGCGCAGCGCGACGGAACGGCTCGGTCGCGACGAGATTCTCGTACTCCGCGATCTCAGCGCGCGTGAGGAACGTGAAGACCTTGAGCCGTTCGACGACGTCGGCATCTGCAGTGGCCAGCCAGAACTGGTAGAACGCGTACGGGCTGGTCAGGTCCGCGTCAATCCAGATGGCGTTGCCCTCGCTCTTGCCGAACTTCGTCCCGTCGCTGTTCGTGATCAGCGGGGTTCCGATCGCATGTGCCGCGACGCCCTCGGTACGACGGATGAGGTCGGTGCCACTGGTGAGGTTGCCCCACTGGTCAGATCCCCCGGTCTGCAGCACGCAGTCGTACTGACGGTAGAGCTCGAGGAAATCGAGTCCCTGCAGGATCTGGTAGCTGAACTCGGTGTAGCTAATGCCCTCATCCGAGTTCAGCCGTGCGCTGACGGCATCCTTCTTGAGCATCGTCCCGACGCGGTAGTGCTTGCCGATCTCGCGCAGGAAGTCGATCGCGCTCAGTGGAGCAGTCCAGTCGAGATTGTTCACCATGCGCGCGGCATTGTCGCCCTCGAAGCTCAGGTACCGCTCGACCTGTGAACGCAGGCTGTCGACCCACTCGGCAACGGTCTCCCTGGTGTTGAGGGTGCGTTCAGCAGTGGGGCGAGGATCGCCGATGAGACCGGTCGATCCGCCGACGAGGCCGAGTGGCTTGTGCCCGGCGAGCTGCAGACGGCGCAGCAACAGCAGCTGCACGAGATGTCCCAGATGCAGGCTCGGGGCCGTCGGGTCGAAACCGCAGTAATACGTGATCGGGTCCCCTGCGAGCAGGGCGCGCAGCGCCTCCTGGTCGGTGGACACGTGAACGAGGCCGCGCCAGACGATCTCGTCCCATACGTTCTCGAACGTGGGATCGATCGCCTGCGGGGCAGTCGTCAGAGGGGGTGTTGACACGCGATCCAGGTTATCAGCGCGACAACCGGTGCCGTTCACCGACGATGTCGGATGCCCATGCGAAGCTGTCGGCATGTCTTCGGCCGATCCGCTCCTATCGATCATCGTGGCCGCGAGCATCGCCGTGGTGATGTGCGTGGTGCTCGTGATCTCACTGACGAACCTCCGGGCGCCTTCCACGGCTCCGATGGTGGTTGCCAGTGCGCTCATCGCGGCGGCCCTGGTCATCGTCGTGGTGGTGCCTCCGACCGATATGGCGGTGCTCGCCGGCATCCCCCTGACCGCCGTGGGGATCGCCGCGGCAACAATCGGTGGCAACCCGTTCGCGCGGCGCGCCCTCGACATCGCCTCAGGTGATCGCGTGCGCGAGACGGCGGACGGCGGCATCCTCATCATCGCCGCGCACGACGCCGACCCCGAACATCCGCGCACGCTGATGCGCGGCGGTACGGTGATCGGCTACCTGGAGCGTCTCGCCGCAGTAATCGCGGTCGTCGTCGGCTTCCCCGAGGCGGTCGCCGCCGTCATCGCCGTCAAAGGCATCGGCCGGTTCCCCGAGCTCGCCGAGCCCGAGGCGCGCGAGCGGTTCATCATCGGCACTGTCGCGAGTCTGCTGTGGGCCGGGGTGATCGGGGCGATCATCCGTTTCTGCCTCGGATGAGCGCCCGGCTTCACCGGAGCCCGAGCAGTCGAAATCCCTCGATGACGGCTGAGGCACCCGATGTCGACAAGCCCTGCGACACCGCTGACTGGGTGATGCCCTCGGCAGCGGCGAGTTCCCGCTGAGTCAGCGACAGGCAGCGTCCGTAAGTCAGCCGGCGAACGCGCTCTGACATCGCTCCGACGAGCTCATCGCGCGTGAGCAGGTAGGCGTTAGCCCACCGCACGGCATCCGCATTCGGATCCTGCACACTCGCGTCGGCGACGATCCAGCTGCGCGCCTGCGGTGCTGCGCGCCTCTGCAGCACCTCCACGTGTTCGATGGCGCTGCGTGCGGCCCACCATCCCGGACCGTCGGAGATACCTCGCTCGGATGCCGCGGACGGCACTCTCCCGACGTCGCCGATTCCGATGCCGTAGCGGAACTCGACACCATCAGGCAGGGCCAGCCGCAGCAGAAGGGTTGCTCCCAGAGCTGCCTCGAGCGTCGGGTAGACCGCCTGTTGCTCGTCACCGACCGTCGGACGCAACCCGTGCTTCGCGACAGGGAGGTCTTCTTCGACGCGTGCGATCGTCTCGTCGAACGCCCGTTGCGCGTCGGCGCGATCAGCAAGCTGCCGAGAACCGATGATGTCTGCTGTGACTGCGATCGTCATAGCATGAGGATATCACTTATATATTGAAAACATAAGCGTCAGGCTGATATTGCGGGAATATCAGTTGCGTCGCATCAGATTCCGAGAGCGTGAGCAGCCTTCTGCGACCGGGCGATGAGCTCGGCGCGCTGCTCTTCGACACGCACCGGAGCAGTGCCACCCGCACCCGTTCGCGACGCGACGGATCCCTCGATCGTAAGCACCTCGCGCACCTCGGGCGTCAGGTGCTCGGATACCTGAGCGAGCAGCGCATCGTCAGCATCCTCGAGTCCGATCCCCTGTTCCTCGCAGGCGCGAACCAGCGCGCCGGAGATCTCGTGCGCATCGCGGAACGGCACACGTTGCTTGACGAGCCACTCGGCGACGTCCGTGGCCAGCGAGAACCCTTGAGGTGCGAGCTCTGCCATGCGCGCGGTATCGAAACGCAGTGTGGCGACCATACCGGCGAACGCAGGCAACACGACCTCGAGCGTGTTCACCGAGTCGAAGACCGGCTCCTTGTCCTCCTGAAGGTCGCGGTTGTACGCAAGGGGAAGCCCCTTGAGCGTCGCCATGAGACCCGTGAGGTTTCCGATCAGGCGACCGGACTTGCCACGGGCGAGCTCGGCGATATCGGGGTTCTTCTTCTGCGGCATGATGCTCGAGCCGGTCGAGTAGCTGTCGTGCAGCGTGACGAATCCGAACTCGCGCGTGTTCCACAGGATGATCTCCTCGGACAGACGCGAAAGATCGACGCCGATCATCGCGGTGATGAAGGCGAACTCGGCGACGACGTCACGGGCGGCCGTGCCGTCGAGCGAGTTCTCCGCGGGGCGATCCAGCCCCAGCTCACGGGCGACGAGCTCGGGATCCAGGCCCAGCGTGGAGCCCGCGAGTGCTCCCCCGCCGTACGGCGAGACGCCAGCGCGGACGCGCCAATCGACGAGGCGCTCAAGTTCGCGCACGAGCGGCCAGGCGTGCGCCTGCAGGTGGTGGGCGAGCAGCACCGGCTGCGCATGCTGCAGATGCGTGCGACCGGGCAGGATTGCTTCGGGGTGTACTTCGGCCTGTGCGACCAGCGCGTCGATGACCCGAAGGATGTCGCGGGCGATGACCTTGGCGTGATCGATCAGGTACATCCGCACGAGGGTGGCGATCTGGTCATTGCGCGAACGACCGGCACGCAGGCGTCCCCCGAGCTCGGGTCCGAGTTCGGCGATGAGCGCCTGCTCGAGCGCGCCGTGCACGTCTTCGTCCGTGACAGCAGGAACGATCGTGCCGTCGGCGACCTTTCGGGCTACGGCATCCAACCCCTCGTGCATGCGCAGCTCTTCATCGGCTTCGAGATATCCGGCGGCCGCGAGCGCCTTGGCGTGCGCGTGCGAACCGGCGATGTCGTAGGGGGCGAGAATCCAGTCGAAGTGCGTGGAACGGCTGAGTTCGACGAGTTCCGGGGACGGCCCCGATGCGAATCGTGCACCCCAGAGTGCGCCCTCGTTCGTGCCGTCGTGCTTCGCGTCGCTCATCGTTCCAGCCTAGCGGCGGTCGGCGTACCCACGACGGCCTTCGCTGTGCGGTCGAGCACCCACTCCAGCGGGCCGCGGCCGACGAGCAGCGCCCAGGCGGTGCATCCGAGGATCGTGCCGATGGTGAGCGGCCAGAACGGGTCGAGATCACGGAACCCGAACAGGTCACCGGTATCGCCGAGCACGATTCCCGCGATGATCGCCCAGATCAACAGCTGGGCCGCGTATGCCGTCAGCGGCATAGCGCCGGCCGCACGCAGAGGCAGGGTGATCACTCTCAGCACCTGCACTCGGCACAGCAGCAGGCAGGCTGCGAGGACCGCGATCACGAATCCGCCGGATCCGATCACCTCGAACAGTCCGGACGAGTGCGGCTGCGCCGACCATACCGACCACAAGTAGGGGTCCGCGGCGGGCGCGGGAAGTTCGGCGAGTCCGTAGCCGATCGTTGCGAGCACGGTTCCGGCGACCAGCATCCGAACCTGAGCCCCGATGCGCGTGAGTCCAGCCCTGGCGATGCCGAGACCGGCGAGCACGAACGCGATCCACACGGTGAACGGATAGTGCCATCCGGTGAAGGCATCCAGCTCTGCGCTGAACGGCATCTGCCAGATCGGAAGCGCGTTCAGCGCCGGCTGGACGAATGGCATGATGACGGCGAGCGCAGCTGCCGTCCACAGGACGGCGCGCGACCGCATCCCGGTGAACGGCAGTGCCAGTAGGAACAGAATCGCGTAGGCGGGGAGAATGACGTACACGGGGACGCCGGTGAGGATGAGCAGGATGCCGAGGATGAGCAGCATCGCGGCACGCAGTGCGAGTCGCCCCCGGGCAACCGACATCCGATGCCCTCCCAGCGGAGTGCGGCCGCCGGTGACGAGCCCGATCGAAACGCCGGCGAGCGTTGCGAACAGGATCGACGAGCGTCCGTCCACGAGCGCGATCCAGGTCGCGGGGTCCGTCCACACGAAGTGCTCGGCCGTCTCGAGCAGATGCGCCGCGAACATTCCGATGATGGCGAGGCCGCGCGCGAGATCGACTCCGGTGATCCGATCAGGACCGTTCAGGCGGTTCCAATTCTCGCGCACAC
>NZ_JBQDSX010000048.1:6616-22008 GCF_052099035.1 Microbacterium sp.
AGAGATTTGTCGGCCCAGCGGTCCTTCTTCAGCTCGATGGCAAGATCGAGGATCTCGGCCTGCTCGGCGGAGGTGAGGTCGTCGTCGCGCAGCAGGTGGCGGGTCATGCGTTGGCCTTTTCGTTTTCGGATGCCGCAAGATTCGCCTGGACATCGGCGAGCACTGCGGCGAACAGCGTGTGGAATTCTTCAATCTCGGCGTCGCCGATGATCAGGGGCGGCGCGATGCGCACCGTGGACGGGTTGGCTGCGTTGATGATGAGACCGCGCGTCTGCGCTGCGGCGACGATATCGCCGGCCACCGGGGCGCTCAGTCCGACGCCGATGAGCAGACCGCGACCGCGCACCTCCTCGACGAGATCAGAGCCGATGCCGGTGATCAGTGCACGCAACTGCTCGCCACGGACGGCCGCGTTCTCCACCAGCCCGGCGTTCTCGATCTCCCCGAGCACGGCGTTCGCGACGGCGGTGCCGAGCGGGTTGCCCCCGAAGGTGGACCCGTGTGATCCGGGCAGGAACAGCGAGCTGGCAGCACCATACGTGACGAGTGCCCCGATCGGGAACCCGCCGCCGATGCCCTTGGCAAGTGTGATCGCATCGGGTGTGATCCCTTCGTGGGTGAAACCGAACCAGGCGCCGGTACGACCGGCACCGGTCTGGATCTCGTCCACGATGAGCAGCGCGCCATGCTTGAGGGTGAGCGAGCGCGCTGCAGCGAGGTAGCCCTCCGGCAGCTCGACCACGCCCGCCTCGCCCTGGATGGGCTCGACGATGAGGGCAGCCACACGGTCATCGAGCGCCGATTCCAGTGCTTCGATCGTCGCCGGGATGTGCTCGACGCCACCGGGCATCGGCTCGAACGGAGCACGATAGGCCTGCTTCGCCGTCAGAGCGAGCGATCCCATCGTGCGTCCGTGGAAAGCGTTGTCGAGAGCCAGGATGCGGGGGCGCTCGGTGCCGCCGTGAAGTCGCGCGAGTTTGAAAGCCGCCTCATTCGCCTCGGCACCGGAGTTCGAGAAGTAGACCCGACCCTCGATGCCGGCACCGGCGAGACGCTTGAGGCGAGCGGCGAGCTCGAGCTGCGGAGGGGTGGCGAAGTAGTTCGAGACGTGGGTGAGAGTCGCAGCCTGCTTCGCGATGGCTTCGACGAAGACCGGATGCGCGTGTCCCAGTGAGTTCACTGCGATGCCCGCGAGGAAATCGAGGTAACGCTTGCCGTCGCCGTCCCAGAGGTGCGAACCCTCGCCACGCGTCAGGAGCTCATACCGCTCCCCGGCGTTGAGCACCAGGTCCCGTGCCGCGTCATCTTTCCAGACGGTCACGCCGTCACCCCCGATTTTTCGAGTACCACTTCAGTTCCGATTCCCTTGCTGGTGAAAAGCTCGACGAGCACGGAGTGCTTCACTCGCCCGTCAATGATGGCCGCGGCATCCACACCGCTCTCGACCGCGTCCAGGCACGCCCGCATCTTCGGGATCATGCCCGACTCGAGCGTCGGCAGCATCTGGGTGAGCTGCTGCGACGTGAGGTGAGAGACGAGCGAGTCCCGGTTCGGCCAGTCCGCGTAGAGACCGGGCACGTCGGTGAGGATGACGAGTTTGCGCGCGTTCAGCGCGACCGCGAGGGCGGATGCCGCGGCATCCGCGTTCACGTTCAACGACTGCCCCGGGTTGTCGAGGTCTGGCGCGATGCTGGAGATCACCGGGATGCGGCCGGCCGCCAGATGGTCGAAGATGGCGGTCGGATCGACCTCCACGACATCTCCCACCCGCCCGAGATCGATCTGCTCGCCATCGATGACGACGCCACGGCGTCGTCCGCCGAAGAGCCCAGCATCCTCACCGCTGAGACCGGTCGCGATCGGGCCGTGCGAGTTGATCTTCGCGACCAGCTGCGGGTTGACCTGTCCGGTGAGCACCATGCGCACGACGCTGATCGCCTCGGTGTTGGTCACCCGGTAGCCACCCTTGAACTCGCTGGGGATCGCGAGGCGATCAAGCATGTTCGAGATCTGCGGGCCGCCGCCATGGACGACGACCGGCTGCACACCGACGTAGCGGAGGTAGGCGATGTCCTGAGCGAATGCCTCTTGGAGTTCATCGGAGACCATCGCATTGCCGCCGTATTTGACGACGACGATCTGGTCGCGGAACTTCTTCAGCCACGGCAGCGACTCGATGAGGGTCGCCGCTTTGTCGGCTGCGACGTCGGGGGGCGTGTCTTGAATATCTGTCATGAGGAATAGGCGCTGTTCTCGTGAACGTAGTCGTGCGTGAGGTCGTTCGTGCGGATCGTCGCCTCAGCGTCGCCGACCTTCAGGTCGATCAACAGATCCGTCGCACGCGGAGTGAGGTCGACGTCCTCACGCGGTCGGTCGGGACCGCCCTCGGTGCACACCCGGACATCGTTCATCCACACGTCGACGTCGTACGGGTCAAACTGCGCGCTCGTGGTGCCGATCGCGGCGAGCACACGGCCCCAGTTCGGGTCGTTGCCGAAGATCGCCGCCTTGAAGAGGTTGTTGCGAGCGACGGAGCGGCCGACTTCGACAGCGTCCTGCTCTGTGGCGGCGTTCGTGACGCGGATCGTGATGTCGTGGCTCGCGCCCTCGGCATCGCCCTGCAGCATGGCGGCGAGCTGGTCGCTGAGCTCGGTGAGGGCTGCGGTGAACTCTTCGAGATCGGGGCGGATGCCGCTTGCGCCGTTGGCGAGCAGCGTCACCTGATCGTTGGTCGACATGCAGCCGTCGGAGTCGAGACGGTCGAACGTGGTGCCGGTCGCGGCGCGCAGGGCGGCGTCGGCATCTCGCGCTTCGATATCGGCGTCTGTCGTGATCACGACGAGCATGGTTGCAAGCCCCGGCGCCAGCATCCCGGCGCCCTTGGCCATGCCACCGATCGTCCAGCCGTCACGCGTGACGATTGCGGTCTTGGCGACCGAGTCGGTCGTCATGATCGCGTGCGCGGCGCTGTCGCCGCCATCTGTCGACAGCTCGGCGATCGCTTGCTCGGTGCCTTCGAGGACCTTGGCCCGGAACGTCTCGTCGCCCGTGCCGATGAGACCTGTGGAGCACACGAGGATGTCGCCTGCGCTCACCTCGAGCAGCTCGGCGGCCTTCTCTGCCGTCTGGTGCGTGGTCTGGAAGCCGAAGCTGCCGGTGAAGCAGTTCGCTCCTCCCGAGTTGAGGACGATCGCTTCGACGGTGCGGTCGGCGATCACCTGCTGCGACCAGATGATCGGGTTGGCTTTGGCGCGGTTGCTGGTGAAGACTGCCGCTCCGATCTTGCGCGGGCCGCGGTTGACGACGACGGCGACATCAGGCTTGCCGGTGGACTTGAGGCCGACGGCGACGCCGGATGCCTCAAAACCCTGGGGTGCGGTGACGCTCATGGTGCCACTCCGTTCACGGTGAGGGCGCGGTCTTCGGGAAGACCGAGCGCGAGGTTCATGGATTGGATGGCGGCACCGGCGGTGCCCTTGGCAAGGTTGTCGACAGCGGTGACGACCGTCACGCGGTTCGCCGCACGATCGATCGCGAGGCCGATCAGCGCCGTGTTAGCGCCGAGTACGTCCGCGGTCCGCGGGAACTGCCCCTCGGGCAGCAGCTGCACGAAGGTCTCGTCGCCATAGGCGCTCTCCCACGCGGCACGGATCTCGGCGTCGGTCACTCCGTCGATGATGGGCGCGGTCGATGTAGCGAGGATGCCGCGGGACATCGGCACCAGCACTGGGGTGAAGGAGATGCGAACGTCAGGTGCTCCTGCGGCGCGCAGCGCCTGCTGGATCTCGGGAATATGGCGGTGCGTGCCACCGACCGCGTACGGGTTCGCCGTGCCGAGGATCTCACTGCCGAGGAGGTTCGCCTTCAGGCTTTTTCCTGCCCCGGATGGTCCGACCGCGAGAACAGAGACGATGTCGCCCGGATCGATGACGCCCGCGGCGACGCCGGGAGCAAGACTCAGGCTGACGGTGGAGGCGTTGCATCCGGGGGCGGCGATGCGCGTCGCCCCGCGCAGGTTCTCGCGCTGCTTGGCACCTCCGCCGATAAGGAGCTCTGGGACGCCGTACGCCCACGGCTCGTGGAAGTGACCGCCGTAGAACGCGTCCCACGGTCCCTTGTCGGTGAGGCGGTGGTCGGCGCCGGCGTCGATGACGAGCGGGACATCCCCCAGAGCATCCGTGTACTGGCCGGACTGACCGTGCGGAAGTGCGAGAAACACGATGTCGTGACCCGCGAGGATCTCGGGCGTCGTGTCCTGCAGAGTGAGGTGGGCAAGCGAGCGCAGGTGCGGCTGGTGCTGGATCAACGGCTGACCGGCATTCGAATGCGCGGTGACGGTGCGGATCTCGATGTCGGGGTGGCCTGCGAGCAGGCGCAGAATCTCGCCACCCGCATAGCCGGATGCGCCGGAGACGGCGACGGAATACGTCATGGTTCTACCTTAACGGTCGGGACTTCCATCCCTGATCTGGTCGGAGGGCAGAGGCTGCGACACCGATGCTCGACCATCTGCTGATGCAGAAGGGAGCGCGGGGTCGCCTAGAGTCGGCGGCCGCCCAGACGGCTGCGGCGTCGGCGCACGACGATGACGCTCGGAGCGAGCGTCGCAGAGTCATGGAGCACCGAAGGCATGTCTGGACGATAGCGCGGGATCCGAAGCATCCGCAAATCTGCGAGCTAAACAGAGAGGGCGAGTACGCGGGCGGCTGCTTCGGCGAGTCGATCGGCGAAGACCGGGTCCGTCGACGCGCGCTGAGCGAGCGCATCGACGATCTGCCCGGCGGTCTCCGGCGTCGAGCCCGCGATCATCAGTACCAGGTCGGCGCCCGCGGCGATCGCGGCGACGGAGTTCGCGACCGGATCTGCGTATGCCGCCTCCCCCGAGGAACTGAGCATTCCGAGGTCGTCGGTTACGGCGACACCTTCGAATCCGAGATCGTCGCGCAGAATCGTGTACCACTCCGGAGAGAGGGATGCCGGTTCGGCAGACACTGCAGGAAAACGAAGGTGCCCCATCATCACCAACTCTGCTCCGGCGTCGATGCCAGCTTCGAACGGGATCGCATCGAAGGCGCGCCAGTCCGACAGGCTCAGATCGCTGGTCGGGATCGCGCTGTGCGAATCGCCTTCTGCCGCGCCGTGCCCGGGGAAGTGCTTCAGAGTGGATGCGACCTGACCGTGTTCGCCCGCAACGATGGCGGCGACTCGATCTGCCACGACCTGTGGATCCGTGCCGTAAGAGCGTCCGTAGATGAATGAGTCGTCCGAGCGCGGGACGTCGGCGACGATGCCGAAGTTAATGTCCACTCCGGCGGCTACGAGTAACTGAGCGCGGGCTACGAACGCCTCCTGCGCTTGAGCTGGCTCTGCCCCCTTCAGGTCGTATGACGAGGGCAGCTCATCCCACGGCATGCGCCGGACGTCACCGCCCTCCTGATCGATCGCGATCAGCGCGTTCGAGGATGCCGAATGGATCGCGTCCGCAATGGAGCGCAGTTCAGCCGGCGTCGCGGGAACGTTGTCGCCCATGAGAATCACGCCGTTCGGCCCTGCAGAGACATAGTCGGCCAACGCTGCCGCGTCCGTCCCGGGCGCTGCCCCCATGACGACCATCGCAGCCTGCTCAGCAGGTGTCATCTGCGCGACTTGCTCCGCTGCCTGTTCGAGCGGCGTCAGCGGGGTGGGTTCTGGTGTCGGGCTGGGTGTGGTCGTCACCGTCGGCTGTGTCGAGTCTTGCGGCTGGTCGCCGGTCGGGGCGCACCCGCAGAGTCCGAGAACCGTGACGAGGAGCGCCGCGGTGAGCACGTGACCCTTCATCCGCCCAGGCTACACATCGCGGACACAGCGGGCGGAGATCGTCAAGATCGGTCTTGCCACCTTGGGCCCACGGGACTCGATGGTCAATGTCAGCGTCCAGAGCAAGTCGATCATCGGCGCGCCAGATCTCTGTCGTCAGTCGCGAATACGTGCTCCGAAGCGCTCCGTCGCCACGGCGACACCGGCGAGCTTCGCCTCGGTGGCCTCTGCCGCGGTCAGCGTGCGGTCGGATGCGCGGAACCGCAGCGCGAACGTCAGGCTCTTCTGACCGGCCTCGAGTCCCTGACCGCGGTAGTCGTCAACGAGACGAGCGGATTCGAGCAGCTCGCCCGCACCTTCGACCAGCGCCGCACGTAGCTCGCCGGCAGTCACCTCGGTCGAAACCACGAGCGAGACGTCCTGTGTCGCCGCCGTGTACGTCGACAGCGATTCCGCGACGACGCGCGTGCCCGCAAGAGACAGGATGCTGTCGAGATCGATTTCCAGCACCACGGCGCGCCCCGGCAGATCCGCATCGGATGCCACATTCGGGTGCAGCTCGCCGACATACCCGACCTCAGTGCCATCCACGCTCAGCACGCCAGCGCGCCCGGGATGGAGGGCCGCGCGCTGCGACTGGACGACGTCGATCTCGACACCGGCCGCAACCGCGATGACGCGTACGGCATCCAGCGCCTCGGAGAGCCCGTATGCCTCGGCGTCGCGTCCCGGCTGACGAGGGGTGATGTGCCCCGTGAAGAGGGCTGCGACATGGCGTCGCTGCGGTGGGATCGACGCGTTCAGCTCTGCGAGCTTCTCGTCCGAGGGACGCTGGCCGAGCGGCGGAACGTCATCCGTGCCGTAGACCACGCCAGGCTCTGGCAGGAAGACCGAACCCGTCTCGAAGATCGCAAGATCGGTGAGCCCGCGCGCGATGTTGCGGTGCGCGATCTGCAGGAGACCGGGCAGCAGCGAGCGGCGCAGGAAAGGCGCCTGCCCGTCGAGCGGGTTCGCCAGCTTCACACTCGGCAGAGTCTCCCCCGACGCCGAGCCGTGCAGAGCGTTCTGCGCCTCGGTCGTGAACGGGAACGCAGGAGTCTCCACGAGCCCGGCGGCTGCCAGCGCGTTTGCCACGCGGCGACGGCCCTGCTGGGCGGGGGTGAGACCGCGTCCGGCAGGCGGCGTCGGCAGCACGGAGGGAATTCGGTCGAGCCCGTGAATACGAGCGACCTCTTCCGCCAGCGTCCATTTGTCAGTGAGGTCCGGACGCCAGCTCGGCGGAATGACCTGCCATCCGTCGGAAGCGTCGACGACCTCGGCACCGATCGTCTCGAGAGCCTCGACAATCTCGGCATCCGTGTAATCCACACCGATCAGCCCGGGGACGAACTCAGCCGGCAACGCGATGCCGGCGATCTCGAACTCCGAGTACAGCGCACCGCCGAGCTCATCAACGCGACCTCCGGCGAGCTCGACCATCAGGTCGGCAACTCGGCGCGCGGCGACGAACGGCACCAGCGGGTCGACACCGCGCTCGAAGCGCTTGGAAGCCTCGCTGGGCAGCTTGTGCCGACGGGCTGTGCGCGCGATCGAGATCGGGTCGAAGATCGCCGCCTCGATGAGCACGTTGCGGGTGGTATCTGACATTTCGGTCGTCCCGCCGCCCATGACACCGGCGAGGCCGATCGGGCCGGACTCGTCGGTGATCAGCAGATCCTCGACGTGGAGCTTGCGCTCGTGCCCGTCGAGCGTCGTCATCTTCTCGCCCGCCTGTGCCCGGCGCACCGTGATGCCGCCGGCAAGCTTGTCGAGGTCATAGCCGTGGATGGGGTTCCCGAGCTCGAGCATCACGTAGTTGGTGATGTCGATGAGGATCCCCAGCGACCGGATGCCGGCGAGAGTGAGCCGCGCGACCATCCACGCCGGAGTCGGAAGCGAAGGATCGACGTCGCGGACGACGCGTACGACGAACTCCTGAACCGGGGTGTTCTCGCGCAGCGGTTCGGCGTCGACGGCGAGCGGGAATCCCGCGCCGGGCTGCACCTCAGACCATTCGTGCTCGGCAGGGTCGCGGAAGTCCGCTCCCGTCGCGTGAGCGTATTCACGAGCCACACCGCGGATCGAGAAGGCGTAGCCGCGGTCCGGGGTGACATTGATCTCGACGGCCTGATCATCCAGCCCCAGCAGGGCGATGGCATCCGTACCGACCGGGGCATCGATGCCGAGTGAGGAGAGGATCAGGATGCCATCGTGCTCATCCCCCAGCCCCAGCTCTCGCGCCGACGCGATCATGCCGTCGGAGACATGACCGTAGGTCTTGCGTGCGGCTATCGGGAAGGGCCCCGGCAGCACGGATCCGGGTAGCGTCGCGACGATCTTGTCGCCGACGGCGAAGTTCGACGCGCCGCAGACGATGCCTCTGATGTCTCGATCGCCGCCAGCGGCGATCTCGGTCCCTGAGCCTGTCGAAGGGCCGACGTCGACCTGGCACCAGCGGATGGTCTTGCCGTTCTTCTGCGGCTCTTCCTCAAATGAGAGAACCTGTCCGACGACGACGGGGCCGGAGACCTCGAAGCCGTGCAGCTCTTCCTCTTCGAACCCAACGGACACGAGCGCCGCGAAGACGTCCTCGGCCGTTGCATCCGGTGCCACATCGACGTATTCACGCAACCACGAAAGCGGGACGCGCATCACACCACCATCCCGAACTGCTCACTGAAGCGCACATCGCCCTCTGCCATGTCACGCATGTCCTTCACGTCGCTGCGGAACATGAGTCCGCGCTCGACGCCCATCCCGAACGCGAAGCCGCTGTAGACCTCGGGATCGATTCCCGCGGCGCGCAACACGTTGGGGTTGACCATGCCGCAGCCGCCCCACTCGATCCAGCGCGCGCCGCCCTTGAAGGTCGGGTGCCAGAGGTCGAGTTCCGCGGACGGCTCGGTGAACGGGAAGTAGTTGGTGCGGAAGCGTGTCTTCGCCTCAGGGCCGAACAGCTGGCGCGCGACGTGGTCGAGCGTGCCCTTCAGATGGGCCATCGTGATGCCCTTGTCGATGACGAGCCCCTCGAACTGCGTGAACACCGGCAGGTGCGTCGCGTCGAACTCGTCGGTGCGGTAGACCCGGCCAGGGCACAGCACGTAGATGGGCACCTCGCGGTCGAGCATCGAGCGCACCTGGACGGGGCTCGTGTGCGTGCGCATGACGAGGTGACGGTCGGCCGGATCGACGAAGAACGTGTCCTGCATCTGGCGGGCCGGGTGGTCCATGTCGAAGTTCAGTGCGTCGAAGTTGAACCACTCGTGCTCGAGCTCCGGCCCCTCGGCGATCTCCCACCCCATGCTGACGAAGACGTCGGAGATGTCGTCCTGGAGCTGGGTGAGCGGATGCCGCGCACCCACGCGCGTGCGCGTCGAGACGGCAGTGATATCGACGCGCTCATCCTCGAGGCGAGCGGCCAACTCAGCTTCGGCGAGCTCGGCCTCCTTCGCCGCCAGCGCCTGGGTCACGCGACCGCGCCCCTGGCCGATGAGCTTGCCGAACGCCGCTTTGTGCTCGGGCGCTACCTGGCGCATCGACGCGTTCAGGACCGCGAGCGGCGAGCCCTCCGCGACGTGCGCGGACCTGGCCGCTTTCAGCTCTGCGGTGCTGGCAGCGGCACCGATGGCGTCGAGCGCTGCGGCGACGGCGGCCTCAACCGCCTCGGGGGTGATTTCTGGAGCATCTGACACGAGAGATGAGTCTACCGGGGAGTGGCAGACCGACCGACGTCTCAGAGACCCTATCCGGGGCTGTTGCCGTCGAACTTGCCGGCGCCGCGCTGAGCCGCGATGAGCTCGGTGTCGGTGCCCTCATGCATGACTGTCGCGTTGTCTGCGGCAAGCGCCTTCATCTTCGGCGAGTGGCGGGTCTTGATCTCGACCCACTTCGCGACGCCCGACAGAATCAGACACATCACGATGTAGATGCCGCCGATGACGATCGCCGACTGCAGGATCGGACGCCCCTCCTGCGAGCTGAGGAGCTTGGCGTAGTACAGCAGTTCGGGGTACGTGATGATGAACCCGAGCGCGGTGTCCTTCATCGTCACCACGAGCTGCGCCACGATCACGGGCAGCATGGCCCGGATGGCCTGCGGCAGCAGGATGAGTCGCATCACTCCGGCCTTGCGGAGTCCGATCGCGTAGCCGGCTTCCTTCTGGCCGCGCGGAAGCGACTCGATACCGGCACGCAGCGCTTCGGCGAGCACCGAGCCGTTGTAGACCATGAGCGCGATCACGACAGCCCAGTACGGCTCCACCTTGATGCCGACAGTGGGAAGACCGTAGTACAGGAGCATCATCATGACCAGCACCGGAACGGCACGGAAGACCTCGGTGATGACGGTGACCGGGATGCGGACCCAGGCGTGCTCGGAGAGCCGCCCGATCGCGAGGATGAACCCGAGCGCAAGGCTCAGGATGGCAGCGAGCGCGAAGGCAGCGAGCGTATTGCCGAGCGCCTTGAGGATCTGCTCCCACACGGTGGAGAACGAGAAAACGTACCACTTCGAGGCGGCGAACTGTCCGGAGACGGCCATGCGGTAGACGAGGAAACCGATCACGGCGAGGACGACGATGACCGTCACGATCGCGAGGATGCCGTTGCGCCGGCGAGCACGGGGCCCGGGGACGTCGTACAGAACGGAAGTCATCGGACGATCCTCCAACGGTTCTCGAGATATCGCTGGAACCAGCTCATCAGCAGCACCAGGACGACGAAGACGACCGCCACCCAGAGCAGGACCTCCATCGGACTGCCCGGCCGGTCATGCGAATCGTTGAGAGTCGCGCGCAGGGCTGCGAGCTCCCCGATCGAGAAGCCGGCGGCCACGGTGGTGTTCTTCAGCAGCGCGATGAAAACGCTCATCATCGGCGGCACGACCGATCGGAACGCCTGCGGCAGAATCACCAGCGACATCACCTGGCCGAACGGAAGACCGATCGCACGGGCCGCTTCGGCCTGGCCGACGGGCACAGTACTGATTCCGGCACGAAGAGTCTCGGCGACGTAGGTGGCGGTGTAGATTCCGATCGCCATGATGCCGAGCGTGGTGTTCGACAGGTTCGGCAGGCCCAGGACCGGGTAACCGAACACGAAGAAGAAGAAGACGAGGGTGAGCGGGGTGTTGCGAATCAGGTTGACGTACGCCGTTCCGACCGCTCGTGCGATCGGCACCGGCGAGACGCGCATCGCGCCGACGATGAACCCCAGGATGACGGCGATGATGCCGCCGAAGACGAACACCAGCAGGGTGTTGCCCAAGGCTTCGCCCCAGAGATCGAGGTTCCCGAAGATGACGTCCACGCGTCGTCCTCCCCTTCAGAAGGTTGAGAGGGGCGATCCCGTTGCGGGATCGCCCCTGAAATCACTTAGTCGACAGCGGGCTGGTCGACTTCGATGCCCGACGAACCGAGGTTCTTGTCGAAGATCGCCTGCCAGATGTCGCCACCGTCGGTGAAGAGGGAGTTGATGTGATCGAGAAGAACGGTGTCACCCTTGGGGAGACCGACGCCGTAGCGCTCCTCGGTGAACAGGTCGCCGACGACCTTGACCTCGTCCGGGTACTTCGCGGCGTAGCCGATCAGGATCGCCTGGTCGGTGGTGACAGCATCCACCTTGCCGTTGATGAGGTCCTCGACGCACGCGGAGTACAGGTCGTACTCCTCGGTCTTGATCTCGGGGAAGTTCTCCTTGATGTTCTGGATCGGCGTGGAGCCGGTCGCAGAGCAGACGGTCTTGCCGTTGAAGTCGGAGACATCCGTCACATCGGTGATCTCGCTGTCGGTGCCGACGAGGAAGCCCTGACCGGTGATGAAGTAGGGACCGGCGAAGTCGATCTGCTCCTTGCGCTTGTCCGTGATCGAGTACGTGCCGACGTAGTAGTCGATGTCGCCGTTCACGATCGACTGCTCGCGGTTCGCCGAGGCGATCGGCTTGAACTCGATCTGCTCCTCATCGAAGCCGAGAGATGCCGCGATCCAGCGGGCGATGTCGATGTCGAAACCGCTGCGCTCGTTCGTGGTGACGTCGAGGTAGCCGAGGTTCGGCTGGTCTTCCTTGACACCGATGGTGACCTTGCCGGCCTCCTGCATCTTGTCGAAGGTCGGGCTGCCTTCCAGCTGGACGTCGGTGGCGACCTCGAACCAGGTGGACGGCTCCGCGCTGGCGTCTCCGCCGTCGGTGCCCGGCTCGGTGGGGGTTCCGCTGTTGCAGGCGGTGAGGGCCAGCAGCGCTGCTGTGGCGATCCCGATTCCCGCAAGTGTCCGTGTGCGTCGCATGATTGCGTCTCCTTCGTGTGCTGTGTGCTGTGTGTGAGGGATGGTCAGTGAGTGAGGAGCTTCGAGAGGAAGTCCTTGGCACGGTCGCTCTTCGGGTTCGTGAAGAACTCCTCAGGAGTCGCCTCCTCGACGATCTTGCCGTCGGCCATGAACACGACGCGGTTCGCGGCCTTGCGTGCGAAGCCCATCTCGTGGGTGACGACGATCATCGTCATCCCCTCTTTCGCCAGCTGCACCATGACGTCGAGGACCTCGTTGATCATCTCGGGGTCGAGCGCGCTGGTGGGCTCGTCGAAGAGCATCACCTTGGGGTTCATCGCCAGCGCACGCGCGATCGCGACACGCTGCTGCTGCCCGCCGGAGAGCTGGGCGGGGAGTTTGGATGCCTGCTGTGCGACGCCGACGCGCTCGAGAAGCGTCATCGCTTCTTTCTCAGCATCCGCCTTCTTCAGGCCGCGCACCTTGATGGGCCCGAGCGTCACGTTCTCGAGGATCGTGAGATGCGCGAACAAGTTGAACGACTGGAAGACCATGCCGACGTCGGCGCGCAGCTTCGCGAGTCCCTTTCCCTCGGCAGGGAGAGCCTTGCCATCGATCGTGATCGAGCCGCTGGTGATCGTCTCAAGCCTGTTAATCGTGCGGCACAGGGTCGACTTTCCGGACCCTGAAGGCCCGATCACCACGACGACCTCGCCGGAGTTCACGGTCAAGTTGATATCGGTCAGCGCCTGGAAATCGCCGTAATGCTTCTGGACGTTGTCGACGACCACAAGGGGTGCACCAGTCTCGGTCATGAGCCCACACTAGAAGCACGGAGCGCTCGGAGCCAGCATCCGCCGCGCTGGGTTACACAGTTGTAACCCAGACTGTCGTATCAGCCGGCGTCAGCCGCCCGCTGCGTGAAGGCACTCTCATACAGGCAGACGCTCGCCGCCGTCGCGAGATTGAGTGATTCCGCACGACCGAAGATCGGCAGCCTGAGCACGTGATCGGCCAGAGCCAGAGCCGACTCTTCGAGCCCTCGAGCCTCATTTCCGAACAGCCACGCGGTCGGTCCCGACAGAACGCCCTCAGCACGCGCCTGCAGAAGATCATCGCCCTTGACGTCTGCCGCAAGGACCGCGAGTCCCGCCGCGTGCGCACGCTTCACGACGTCCTCCAGATCACCGCCCACCGACACCGGCAGGTGGAACAGGGAACCCGTGGTGGAACGCACGACTTTCGGATTGTACGGATCGACTGTGCGACCGGTGAGCACGACAGCATCCGCTCCTGCTGCGTCCGCCGCACGGATGATCGTGCCGAGGTTGCCGGGATCACGCACTTCTTCGCAGATGGCGATCAATCGCGGGGATGCCGCGAAGATGTCTCGCACCGATATCGGAATCTGGCGGATGACAGCGATCACGCCCTGTGGAGTGACTGTGTCCGCCATCGCGTTCAGCACGTGCTCGGTGACGTACTCGACGCTCACAGCGTGTTCTGCGGCTGCGGCGCGCAGATCAGAGTGCTTCTCCCAACCGGCCGACGTCACGAACAGCTCGACGATTGCGTCAGGCCGGTAGGCGAGCGCCTCGCGAACGGCCTGCGGCCCCTCGAGGAGGAAGAGCCCGGTCTCCGCTCGCGCACTGCGTTTGGTCAGCTTCGCGACGGCTCGGACTCGCGGGGAACGGGGATTCTCCAGCACGATCCCCAGTCTAGGGACACCTGCGGGTGAATGCAGAAAACGGGTGCTCCCCCGAAGGAGAGCACCCGTTCTCAGGAAGGATGCTTACGCAGCCGACTTCGGTGCGTTGACGTCCGAAGGCAGAGCCTTCTTAGCCGTCTCGACCAGCGATGCGAAGGTCGCGGGCTCGTTCACAGCGAGCTCGGCGAGCATACGACGGTCAACCTGAACACCGGCGAGGCCGAGGCCCTGGATGAAACGGTTGTACGTGATGCCGTTCTGGCGGGCAGCGGCATTGATGCGCTGGATCCAAAGGCGACGGAAGTCGCCCTTGCGCTTGCGACGGTCGCGGTACGAGTAGACCAGCGAGTGGATGACCTGCTCTTTGGCCTTGCGGTACAGACGCGAACGCTGACCGCGGTAACCCTTTGCGCGCTCAAGGATGACGCGACGCTTCTTGTGGGCGTTTACCGCCCGCTTGACTCTTGCCATTTTCCTGTGTTCCTATTCGTGCGTTCGGGCGCTCAGCCGCGGCCGAGAAGCTTGTTCGCGACCTTGGTGTCGGCCTTCGAGAGCACCTGGTCCTGGTTGAGGCGACGGGTGCGACGGCTCGACTTGTGCTCGAGGTTGTGGCGCATTCCGGCCTGCTGCTTCTTCAGCTTGCCGCTGCCAGTGATCTTGAAGCGCTTCTTAGCACCCGAGTGGGTCTTCTGCTTCGGCATCTTCTCTTCCTTCGTATGGCGCCTTCTCAGGCGACGTTGTCAACCCGCGCAATGCGGGAGTATGTGGGCGGTGTTACTCCGCGGTCTGTTCTGCTGACTCGTCAGACGAGCGTGCGCCGCGAGAAGCCTGCTTGTTCGCGGCGCGAACCGCGTTCTGCTCTGCCTTCGCGTCGGACTTGTTCTTCAGAGGCGCGACCACCATCACCATGTTTCGCCCGTCGATCGTCGGGTTCGACTCGACGGTACCGAGTTCGGCGACATCTTCGGCGAATTTGCGCAGCAGACGCACACCCTGTTCGGGACGCGACTGCTCGCGGCCACGGAACAGGATCATTGCCTTGACCTTGTCGCCAGCCTTGAGGAAGCCCTCGGCACGCTTGAGCTTGGTCGTGTAGTCGTGAGCCTCGATCTTCAGACGGAAGCGGACTTCCTTGAGGATCGTGTTCGCCTGGTTGCGGCGAGCTTCCTTCGCCTTCTGGGCAGCCTCGTACTTGAACTTGCCGTAGTCCATGATCTTGACCACGGGCGGCTTCGAGTTGGGGGCAACCTCGACGAGGTCGAGGTCGGCTTCCTGCGCGAGGCGGAGCGCGACCTGGATGGCGACGACGCCGATCTGCTCACCCGCGGGGCCGACGAGGCGGACCTCGGGGACGCGGATGCGCTCATTGGTACGGGGATCGCTGATGCGGAACTCCTTAGACGATGGGATTCGGCCACCGCGACGCTTTCTGCATCACGGGCGAAATCAGAATCGCCCCACACCCACCGACATTCAGATGCCGACTTCGCACCCTGGACATCGGACGTCGTCCGATCTACCGGCGTGAACCGGCGGAGTGCAAGACCCGGTAGCCTGGAACGGCAAGCGCGGGTGGGAAGTGAATCCTC
>NZ_JBQDSX010000049.1:0-21066 GCF_052099035.1 Microbacterium sp.
AACAACTGACCCGCACGGTGTCGAGGAAACTCCACCACTCAGCGGGACGTCACCTTTCGGCGTCATAGGAGGATCTCCAGAGCGTTCTGTAGCGCGGGTCGCCCTTTCGGGAAGTTCTTGGCAATGGTGAGCAGTCGGGACGGGCTGTTCCCTTTGGCACGGAGCCATCGTTTGAGCGCTTCGATTGCGATGTCGCTGCCCCATTCGTGGCTGAGACGGAACAGGTCGATGATCGTGCGTTCCGCGGAATAGAGCCCGATCGTCCTCCCACCAGGCAGCGCGTACTCAGTACGACCGATGTCAAAAGTTGCGGCGTCGAAGTGGTGCCATCTGATCGGTGCGCGCCAGGCGATCAATGGCTTCATACCTCGTGGGATGGCGATGTTGCTACTCGTCGGGACCTCGTCCGTGAGGTCATGGATGGATAGCGCTGTCAGCAGACAAAGCGTCGCCTGCGGCCGCTTCGCAGCGATCGCCATCCACGCCGCCGTAGTGTCATCCGTTGCACCAGCGCGTAGGAACTGACCGGGCGCGATCCGCTCGTACTCTTCAGCGTCGACGAGCCGGTCGAACTGCCTTCGCGTCAATCCCACGCCTGCGAGATCCTTGTATCCCAGCAGGTCTGGCAGCAGTGCAGCATCCATGTTCACCTCACCCCGAACCAAACCAGTTACACATACAGCATACCTGTTACTGTTTCTGATCAAAGGCTTTCTTAACGAATGCCGTCTCCAGCAGCTCCGCAGTCGTGGGGTCGACGGTCTCGTTGCGGCGGATGTAGTGCTTGATCGTAATCGACGGCTCGGCGTTGAACTGGTCATGATGGGCATTAGATGGCCGGATCAAATCTCACCAACGAAAAATCGCGGAAACCCTTGAGTTTCCGCGATTCTCTGGTCGGGCTGACAGGATTTGAACCTGCGACCCCTTGACCCCCAGGTAGACGGTTCAGCTCAGATCCTTGATTTTCCGGGGTTCTCCGCCCTCAAACGACCCCATTTCACGTCATGGATTGCATGGTTTGCATGCATCAGGTCCCGGCCAGGTCCCGGCTCTTGGTAGCTTTCGGCAGATCCGTCAGGGGTTTACGTGGCGCATCCGTGATCGCGCTCACGAGCTTCTCCGGCACCCGACTCGCCCAACGTGCGGACATCCCGCTGATCGCCGGCGGCCGCGAGCTGGACTTCCGCTTCGATGCGATGTCTGCACGGATCACACACCTGGCCGTGCTCGATGCGATCTACGTCTCGCTTCCCCATCGTCTGGGCGAACGCCCCTTTGACAGACTGCGCACGTTCTACAACGAAGAAGCCGCCTGGCGGTTATAGCTCGGCGCACCTCGCGCGCTCGTCGGCGCTCTGCCGATGTGCAACAGCGCCTCCCCCACCACCCCCTCCGGAGGCTTCACCAGCACGGCCTCCGACACGCGACGCGGGATCCTCACCCTGCGGGGGAGCCGAATTCCAATGCGAAATGCGCGGCTATGCGCCGTCTAACGACCTCGTCTTCGACAGCGTCGTGCGCCTGAAGCCCTCTCCCCGATTTGGCCCCCAGGTCGCCGGCTGCGACGCGTTCCGTCAACGCGTCCGGTGCCGTCGTCGTCTGAGCGAGTAGGGGGAAGAGCTGGGCGCACACGGCATTCCAGACATCGAGACCACCGAGATCGACGACCGCGAAAGGTCCCGCAGCAGCCCACCGCGAGCCTAGCCCAGCACGCACGATGAGATCGATCGCCTCAAACGAGGCCACCCCTGCTTCCTGCAGCGCGAACGCTTCCCGCAGCAAAGCGGACTGCAGACGATTAGCCACGAAGCCGGGCACCGCCCGATCCAACACGACGGGCTGTTTGCCCACCTGCCGCAACAGCTCGGCGACGTCGATGGCGAGACCCTGTCGAGTGGCCACGGTGGGGACCACCTCGACCAGCGGGACCAGGTCGGCGGGGTTGAAGAAGTGCGCGATGACGAAACGTTCCGCTCGGGGCACACTCTTCGACAGCGCTTCCGCCTGCAGGCTCGAGGTGTTGGAGGCGATCACCGCCTCCCCGTTCGCCTCACCCGCGCGACCGAGAACCTCTTCCTTGATGTGGACGACCTCCGGCACCGCCTCGAAGACGTACTCCGCACCGTGCACCGCCTCCTCGACCGAGCCGGCGGCGGACGCACCGGAGCCCAACGAGGCGGCCAATGAAGCAGCGCGCTGGTGGTCTGCGTCGTAGACCGACACGGGCATGTCCGCATGCGAGAACACGCGCGCGATGCCCGCTCCCATGACTCCGCAGCCGAGAACACAGATGGACGGACCGGGAACTGACATCGCGCACCTTCCTCAAGAGTGGTTCTCAGCATGTTATCGGTCTATGCCGAAACTCTCACGCACGGATCGACCAGCCGGACTAGCATGAGATTCGCAATCTGAACCACGACGATGACGACTCGCGATGGAAGGGGCACCGATGTCTCGACGACGGAACGACCCCGGCGGCGTGATTCCGATCGCTGCCGACGGACTCGGCAAGAGCGAGTGGATTCGCGCCTCCCTTGAGGAGTTCGCCCGCGCCTCGGGGCCCGGCACCCTCGTCCCCTCCGAGCGGGTCCTCGCCGAGCAGTTCAGCGTCGCGCGGATGACCGTTCGGGCCGCGCTCGACAGTCTCGAGGCCTCCGCTCTGATCTACCGGATCCCTGGCCGGGGGGCGTTCGTGCAGCATCCGCTCGTGACCCAGTCAGAGGTGCTCCGCTCGTTCACCGAGGACATGGTCTTGCGCGGGATGATACCCGGCACCAGTGAGATCCGCGCAGAGGCCAGGCCCGCGGACGCCTTCATCGCCGAGCGTCTCGCGATCGCGGAGGGTGCACAGGTCTACTTGATCGAACGAGTGCGCACCGCCGACGACGTGCCGATGGCGATCGAACGCACCAACCTTCCCGCAGAGCGCTTCCCCGGCCTCTTGGATCGCCTGCAGGAACGGGACTCGCTGTATGCCGCACTCGCCAGCGACTACGGCGTGATCGTCGATTCCGCCGAACAGACCGCCGCGATCGCGCATCTCGACCACGCCGACGCCCGAAAGCTGTCGACGACGCCCGGCGCATCGTGCTTCGCGCTGGCGCGCACGTCGCGCGACCGGATGGGCACGGTCGTCGAGTTCGGGCGATCTTTGTACCGCGGCGATCGCTACGTCATCCAGATGCGCGTCAGCAAGGACGCGTTGACCCTGCCTGCGGACGGCGAAGCCGGTCTCCACGTCTAGAGCCGGCCGTGTACGAGTCGCCCGGCGACGAAAGTGGCCGACACCCGTGCGTCCTCGTCGACGACAGTGAGGTCCGCATCCGCGCCCGGGCGGATCACTCCCTTGTGCGCGAGCCCGAGCGCGACGGCCGCCGTACGGCTCGCCATCGGCCAGGCTTCGGGGATCGAGAGTCCGTTCGCTTCTCGGAACAGGCGGAACCCGGTGTCGAGCATGCATGCGCTGGAGGACAGCGTGCCGTCCGGCAACCGGCCGGCATCCGCTGCCGTCGCGGCGGCGCCTGCACTCCTGCCCGCATCCGACACGAGGATCAATCCCTCGGCTCCCTTGGCCCGCCAGGCGAGACGCATCGCTTCGGCCCCGACATGCACCCCATCGGCGATCAATTCGCACACGAGGTCGGAGAAGAGCAGTCCCGCGCCGAGGACGCCGGCGGCCCGATGGTGGAATGGAAGCATCCCGTTGAAGAGATGGGTCACGAGTCCGGCACCGGAGCCGACGGCGGATTCGACGACGGAGACGTCAGCGTCACTGTGCCCCACGGACACGACAACCCCGCGCTGACGCAGCCGCGCGATCACTGCGGCGTTTCCTTCCCTCTCCGGGGCGAGGGTCATGATGCACACCAGGGCGGCGGCGAGGAACTCCTCGAGAAGCTCCGGTGAACCGTCTTGCAGATGCTCCTCCGGGTGGGCTCCCTTGCACGCCGCGCTAAGGAACGGGCCCTCCATGTGCACGCCCAGAATCGAGGCCGCTGTCGGGTCGGGCGTCGCTCTGGCTCGCTCGATCTCGGCGAGCGCCCGGAGAGTCTGCTCTCTCGACGCCGTGTAGGTGGCGGGGACGAAGGACGTGACACCGTGCCGCACCAGAGCCCGCGCGAGGTCGGCGATCCGATTCGATCCGTCCTCCATGACATCGACCCCGTACACTCCGTGGATGTGCGTGTCGATGAAGCCGGGCCCGATCCAACGTCCCCCGATTCCGATGGCGTCTCCCCCCGGCAGCCGGCCCGACCCGACTTCCGCTATGACCCCCTCCTCGAGACGCACCCATCCGTCGGAGATGACGACCCCGTCGGCGACCACCCTCGCATCCGTCAGGATCATCGACTCACCACCTCCTGCACGCGGCGCGGCTCAGGGCTCGATCGGATGAACGCGTCCGGCGTACGCCGCGAGCGGGTCCGCGTTCCGCGCGTCGCCATCGGGAAGGTTCATCGACCGGAAGACGAGCGGGGGCTCCCCTTCCGCGAGGAACGCCCGCGCGATGCCCTCCGTGAGAATCTGGACCACGACGACTCCGGCCAGGTTCGACACCGCACCGACGGCCGTGCTGTCGCGAAGTTCCAGTGCCGCATCGCCGGCCGGAGCACCGTTGTCGATCACCACGTCAGCGAGATCCAGCAGTCGCAGACCCGCAGGGTGACGGGAGGGAACAGACGTGCTGTGCGCGATGGAGGTCAGCGCGACGACAGGGAACCCTGCTTCGTGCACGAGGCGGGCGAACTCAACGATGACACCGTTGATCCCCGAGTTCGAGGCGAGGAGGAAGACGTCGTCCGGGCCGAGGGCGACGAGTTCGAGCAGAGGTGCCGCCCACTCCGGATCACGCTCGAGCAGCGGATCGGCGAGTTCGGCGGGCTCATGTCCGCCACGAAAGACGAGATCGCTGAGACGGACGAGATTCACCGGGGCGAGCCCGCCCGCCCGACCGGCCATCTCGTGCATTGGGATGCGCGCGTGGCCGGTGCCGAACACATGCAGCACGCCTCCCCGTCGCAGTCGTGGAGCGATAAGCGCGATCGCCTCGTCGATCGCGGGACCCTGCCCCACGGACACCGCGTCGATGACGGAATGAGCCAGAGCGGGATATTCGTACTTCATCGGATCTCCTTCAAGATCTCACATGTCTCGTGGACGAGACGATCCGCCGCATCTGCGGGGAACAGACTGGAGAGCGCCTCGTAGGTGCCCTGGATGAACGCGGACTCATCCGGGAGATACCCGAGGTACCCGTCCGCGTACCCGATGACGCGAGTGGTCGGGAACGGGCTGCCCGCGCGAATCCGTTCGCCGATCCGCGAGAAGAGCTCGACAGGAACGTGGACCCAGGCCACGTCGCCGATCGCGATGACCGATACCTCACACGCGAGCACACGCGCGGGATCCGCCGCCACGAGCGCACGCTGTACGAGCGCACCATCCACGCGCGATTGCGCAAGCCGTACCTTGGGGTCGATCGGCGAGAGCCCGACCAGTGCTTCTCGGACCGCGAGAGCCTCATCCACCTCTCGTTCGGCCGCTTCCCAGGACGGCAGCACACGACGTTCGAAATCGACCACTCGGTTGGTGTGGCGGACGCATGCGCTCAGCGGCCGCGCATCGTGGGCGATGGCGGCAATCCCTGCGGCAGCCGCGATGCCGCCGAGCCTGGCGACCTCGACCGCGTCGTTTCCGCGGCGCGTGAAGCGGGCGCTGACGTCACCCGTCGCCCCCTGGAGGAAGAGGACGATCGGAGCCGGGCCGCTGTGTTCCGCAGCGGCGTTCATCGCTGCCGCGGCCGCACGCAGCACGCGCCGCGCCGCGCCGGGCCAGTCAGCGGACCAGCGCAGGTTGTCCGGTCCGTACACCGTGGGGTGCGTCGCGGCGTCGAAGAGCACCGCCCGCAGAGCGCCACCCGGCACGGAGCGGAGAGTCAGCACACCGACCCGGTCATCATGGGGGCCCTGAGGATCGAGCCGATTCGCGCCGACACCCACCGCGTGACGTTCCGCCCATCCTCCCGTGACAGGCTCCTCGGGTTGCGCGGCGACGCCGGCGGCGAGCGACCGCACGTGATCGATGAGTTCTGCGACGACGAGCGGGTCCGACTCACCGGAGTGCCCTGGGTAGATGCTGCCCACCCAATCGAGCGGCGCGGAGTGGGTGTGCGAAGCCGCGACGACCACGGGGAGCCCGTGCTCGTTCAACCCGGCACGCACGGCATCGCGCAGCAGCGCTGCGAGCGGAGCCGGCACGGCGATCACATCGATCGTGAGCCAGGCGACCTGCGAATGCGAGTCTCCGATGACGAGCAACGCCGCCTCGAGCGCGTCCTGCGTGCCCGTACTGGGCGCGCCGCGCCTGGCCTCATAGCCCGCCAACGGCCCCGGGGTGCTCGGCGTGATGTCCCTCACCGCAGCGCGCATCCCCAGATCTCCCTGTTCCCGTCCGACTTCTCTTGCCGCTTTACTCTCGGTCACGCCCTGTCCTCCTCCTGGCCGACGGTCCTCGTCACTCAACGGACGCGCGGATGCCGCCGCGCCGGCCTCAGTCATCGGTCCGTCGATGCATCAGGTCGATTCCGATCTCGTAGCGATCGGCACGGTAGACCGAACGTCCGACCTCGAACACCGCGCCGTCGGCATCCATGCTGATCATCTGCACGACCAGGCAGGGATCGCGCACGGTCACCCCGAGGAGAGCCGCGTCGGCCTCGCTGGGCAGTGTCGCTGCGGCGCGACCCGTCGAAGCCGCGCGCACGAGGCCCCAGCGCTCCGCGAGCACTCGGTACAGCGAGACGTTCTCCAGGTCGACCTCCTCTAGCCCGGGAAAGCGCTCGAGGGGGATGCTCACCCGCTCGATACCGATGGGGCGGCCGTCGAGCGCACGGAGTCGGGTGAGTGTGAGGACGGGTGCGCCTTCCCGGATCCTCAGCAGCTCGGCCGTACGCGCATCCGACGCAGTCGCAGCGCTCTGCACCAGAGTCGTTCGGGGTTCTCCCTGCGCGGCGCGCGCAGCGAGAGTGTACGAGGTTCCCCACTCGGGTGCCAGTCGCGGGGAGCTCGAGACGAACGTCCCCCGCCCCTGCTCGACTTCGAGGACTCCGTCGATCGTGAGGCGCTTGACCTCCGTCCGCACCGTCATCCGCGCGACACCGAAGTGCTCGGCCAGCTGACGGTCCGAGGGGATGGTAGACCCCGGACCCAACCGCGCGGCAAGGTCCTCCAGACGCTCTCGGATCTGATCGCCTCGCGGCCTGTCCTCGGAGAGTTCGCCTCGCAGCTCGAGCGCAGACATGTCGACGCGGTGACGTCGCATCATCACGCCCTTCCCCCGGACCCGGCGTGTTCGCCGGCCTCCGCGATCGTCATGCTCGCGCGATAGGGTCCTGCCAGGATGTCGAGCGCACTGACCGCCGTCGGAGCGAGTGCCGTCACGATCCGGATCCCCTGGGCTGCCGCCAGCGTCTCGAGTCGCGCGTGCACCGCCGGCGCCGTTCCGAACCGACCGGCCGGCAGAAGGTCATCAGAGCCGGTGCTCTCGGCCGCGGTCCGGACCGTCGCCATGAGTTCGGCCGCAGCCGCGTCCAGGATCTCCGACGCATCCGCCGACCCACCCAGTGCCAGATCGCCGACGATGGTCGCAAGCCCGGCGAGCGTCGCGGGCCATTGCGCATCCGAGAGGATTCTCCGAGCAACCAGGAGGTCGGTCGCCCCCAGGTGTCGCGCGATAGCGTCGCGGAGCGGAGTGTCACGCTGCTCGTCCGCCGCGGCATAGGCCGCACGAAGCGCCCATCTCCCGACGTCAACTGCGGATCCCCGGTCGCCGGCAAGGGGGCCCCACCCGTCGAAACGGCGCAACTCGCCGCTCGCGGATCGGGCGATGACGATCACCCCCGTTCCCGCGGCCAGCAGGACTCCCGGGGCGTTGAGGAATCGGGCATGCGCCAGCGTCCCGTCGTCGGCGACGGCGATCCGCGCCGCCGGGAGCACCGTACGCACCTGTGCGAAGAGCGATCGATGTTCGGCCGGCGAAAGCTCGCTCGTCGACCCGACCAGCAGATGATCAGCCGCGTGAGCCTCCGCCTCGACGAGCAGCTGCGCGATTCCCGCCCCCAGCACGTGTCCGTGGTCGACCACCTGCGTCGGAGAGATACCGTCACCGAGAAAGGTGCGTACGCGTCCATCGGAGACGACGTGCAGGCGCATCCCCGACTTGCCGACGTCGACGAAGACGTCCATCGCGCTCACTTCTCGATTCCTGCCGTCAGACCGCCGACGATCTGTCGCATGGCCAGCGCGAAGAAGATGACGACGGGCGCCACTGCGATGACGATGCCGGCGAACAGCATCCCTCGATCCACCCCGTACTCACCGAAGAAGGAGCTGAAGCCCACGGGGATCGTGAAGTTTTCTTCGTTTCGAAGCAGCACCAGCGGCATGAAGAAGTCGTTCCAGATCGGGCCGATACTCAGGATCACGGATGCGGCGATCGCCGGCGTCATCAAGGGGGTCATCACGCTGAAGAAGGTGCGGAACGGCGACGCACCATCGATCATCGCGGCGGCTTCGAGCGTGTCGGGAAGCTGGCGATAGAAGGTGGACAGGATCAGAATCATGAGCGGTGCCGTCTGTGCGGTGTAGACCAGGATGAGACCGCCGAGATTGTCGATGAGTCGCCACTGGTCGTACATCTGCACGAGGGGCAGGATGCCGATCTTGAGCGGGATCATCAGTCCGATGAGGAAGAGCGCTTGCACGAGGCCCGCGAAGCGGAACTGCCAACGACCGAGGGCGTACGCCGCGGGGAGGAACAGCACGAGCGCGAGGGCAAGGGAGACCAGCGTGACGATCAGCGAGTTCACGAAGTAGATGCCGATCGACCCCTCTTCCCATGCGCGGGCGTAGTTGCCGAGGTAGAGAGACGTCGGCAATCCCGTCGGGTTGGCGACGATCTCCGTGTTCGGACGAAGCGAGCCGACGAGGACGAGCAGATTCGGCAGCGCCGAGACGATGGCGGCGACCGTCAACACGATGTAGGTGCCGACGTGGCTGCGACGTTTCATGAGTACCTCCGTTCGATTCCCCGGAAGAGGCGCTGAGCGCCGATCGTGGCCACCAGGATCAGGACCAGCTGCACCAGGGAGAAAGCTCCGGACAGCCCGAAAGCGTTCGGCGAGTTGCTGAACGACAAGCGGTAGAACAGCGTCCCCATGACATCCGCCGCTCCGCCCACGCCACCGGAGCTGCCGCCGACGGCGAAGACGAGGTCGAACAGGTTGAAGCATCCGATGAGCGTGAGAATCGTCACGATCGAGACAGAGGAGACCAGCTGCGGCAACTGCACGGAGCGGGCGATGCGGAACGACGAGGCGCCGTCCACGCGCGCGGCTTCGATCTGCTCACCGGGGATGGCGGCGAGGCCGGCGCCGAAGATGAGCATCGTGACGCCGATCCACTGCCAGGCGTTGATGAGGATGAGGATCGGCATGACGAGCGCGGGTGTGCCGAGCCATGCGATCGGTTCGATGCCGAAGAGACCGAGTACGGCGTTCACGGCGCCGAAGCGCGGCGACAGCAGCATCGACCACGCATAGCCGATCACGAGAGCGCTCATCAGGTAGGGCACGGAGATGATGGTCTGGAAGAACCGTTTGCCGCGTACCGTCCCGTTGAGGAGGAAGGCGAGGACGAGGCCGACACCGTTCTGAACGATCATCGTGCCGACGAAGAAGAAGACGTTGTTCCCGATGGCACGGAAGAACTGAGAGGCATAGGGCTCGAGCCCCATGAGGGTGGCGAAGTTCTCGAATCCCGCGAAGCCTTCGCGTGATGTGCCGCTCCAGGTGAAGAACCCATTGGTGAGGGCGGTTCCGACCGGATAGAGGAAGATCACCGCATACAGGAGCAGCGCGGGCCCGAGGAACGCGGCCACGACGGAGAAGCGCGGGGAGCGCCACGAGCTGCGGCGCTCCCCACGGCCCAGACGAGCGATGGTCACGGAGTCGGCTCGAACCACTGGGCGATGCCCGCCTGCACCTCGGCTCCGACCTGTGCCGGCTTGAGGTCGCCGATCACCATCTTCTGCAGGCCCGTGTACTCGAGAGAGGTGCCGGTCGGCGTTCCGAAGTCGAAGTTGACGTAGGTGAGGTACGGAGTCGGGCTCGCGGCGAACGCCTCGGACGCCTTCGCCATCAGCGGGTCTGCGGGCGTCACGCCGCCGACGGCCGGGATGGAGAGCAGGTCATCGGCGATCCGCTGACCGAACTCGGTCGATCCGATCCACTCGAGGTAGCTCTGCGCGTTCTCCAGCTTCTTGCCCTCCAAGCCTGAGGCCATCCCGATCGCGCCGTCGAGGTACCCCATCGCGAAGTCCTCGCCGCCGGAGACCGACGGCACGTTGAAGAGCCCGAGTTCGACGTCCGGCATGGCCTCGTTGAACGCCGTGAGCTCCCAGATGCCGCCAGGGTACTGCAGGGCCTCCCCCGAGATGAACAGCGCATTGGCATCCGCGTAGTTGATCCCCTCGAACCCGCGGGGGAAGTACTTCGTCAGATCGAGGAGCGTCTGGTTGGCCTCGGTGTAGCGATCGTCTTCGAACGTCGTCTCGCCTGCGAGAAGCTCCGCCGCGAAGGCAGGGCCACCGTACGCCGAGGCGGCGAACAGATCACGGTAGATCGGCAGGATCCAGGAATCCAGCGCTCCCGCCGCCATCGGAGTGACGCCCTGCGCGAGGAGTTCGTCGTTCAGCGCGATGAACTCGCTCCAGGTCGCAGGCTCGGACAGACCGAGAGCATCGAACTGGGTCTTGTTGTAGATGACGTTCGCGGTGACGGACTGGAACGGCACCCCGTACACCTTGCCGTCCTTGCTGCTGCGCACTCCGTCGACGAGGTTGTCGGGGATCTCGGCGAGTCCGGCGAAGTCCTCGTCGAGCGCGGCGACGCCTCCACCTGCGACGAGCGTGTCGAGTCCGCCGTAGGAACGGAGCATCACGATGTCCGGGCCCGTACTGCTGGAGAGGCCCGTCTGGAGGATCTGGTTGTACTCCTCCGCCTTGTACGACTTGTAGTCGACGGTGAAGCCATCGCCCTTGTAGCTTTCCATGAGCTCCACCCACGGCTTGTCCGTCCGCCACCCCCAGACGGTCAGCACCTCGTCATCGGAGGCTGCCGGACCGGAGCATCCGATCAGGCTGCCCGCGACCACGACGACCGCTGTGACTCCTAGCAACTTCTTCATGCGTGTTCCTCACTACTCGGCATTGAGCATTACAGGTCTAGTCCAGATTGGTAAGAGCGTAGAACAGGTCTAGTCCAGTGTCAATGCCCGAAACTCACCGCATCCGGGACATCGATCTGCGGGGTCCCGCCGGCGACCAGACCACGGGCGTACTCTGCGAGCGCACGCCCCATCCCCGAACCGACGGCGACGATGCTGCGACGGTTGAGCGCCCCGGTCAGCTCCGCCGCAAGCTCCGACTTCTCCCCCACCGACGCGCGCAATGCCGCGATGCCCAGGAGCGCGAGCTGACACTGCCGCCCGAGCTCGACGAGCCACGGTTGCAGCTCCCGAGTCAGCCTGCTCGGCGCTGCCCGCAGATCGGCGAGAGCGCCGACATGGTCGTTCACCACAGACTCGACCTCAACGAGCAGCGAAGCTGCGAAGGGATCCTCCGCCACGAACACGCTCGCGCAGGCGACGGCGAAGGCAGAGGGCCGTCGCGCGAGCACACCCGATCCCGGCCCCGCACTGTCGGCGAGAAGCGCGAGCGCATCGACATCGACATCGAGGCGCTCGACGGCAGACCTCCAGCTCTCTTCCGCGTCATACGCGGCACCCGCCCAGGCGAAGTCCAGAAGCGTCAGCGCCGCCGGCAGGCCCGTCCACGGGTCCAGCGCGAGATTGCCGCCCATCGCCATCACGACGTCACCGAGGCGAGGATCGCGCCCAGAGATCGGCGCGAGCGGGAGCCGGCGCGGAATCACCAGGTTGTCCAATCCGGGCCTGGCATGCAGCGGGAGCGCTGAGATCCCGTCCATGTCCCAGTCGTTCACCGGGTAGTTGTCCCACAGCCACAGCGGGTGCCCCACCTCTTCGGCGACCGCTGCCGCGTCGCTCGCGGTGATCTCCTCCGAGATCACCGCGGGCCCCGTCCACACGACAGGAACCTCGGAGGGAAACCCCCGGCCGAACTCGCGTCGATAGGGCGAGGGCTCGATCCCCCAATAGTGCAGGGGGCACGCCAGAAGACGCTCATGCCCGATCTCCTCACCCAAGCGGCGGATGGCGTCGGCGTGAGCGGCGGCCATCGGATGATCCGCTCCCTCGAACCGCGCGGCCGTCTCCTCGTCGAGACCAGCGGTGAGGTCGTCGAAGGCGATGAGGATCCGCTCGAATCCGAGCTCGATCGCATGCCTGGCCTTCTGCACGAGCGCGGCGAACTCCTCAGGGTCCGACATCCTGATCGCCTGGGTCGGCTCGAGGGGAGCCGCGGGCGAGATCCGCCAGATCGGCTCGACGCCGACCGCGCGGCACTCCTTCGCGAGCTCGACCAGGACAGCGCGCTCGCGACCTTCGTACAGCTCACGCCACAGGCCACCGGTCCTCCGATCCGCAGACGGTCCGTAGACGTAGGCGTTCGCCCCGGCCTCAGCGGCGAGGCGCATCACGGCGAGCCGGTCCTCCGGCGCCCACCGCTCGCCGTAGAAGCACTCGTGGATGCTGCGAAGAGCGATGCGTGGCGCATCGGTCACGGTGCGGACCTCGTCCTTACCGTCGCACTCGATGGTCGCACTGGTCGCGATCACCGTTCTCACGCGGTTCAGAGCGGCTTCGCTGCCCACCGCGACCTCGACTGCCCCTTGAGCGTCGATCGAGATGGTGAAGCCGTCACCGAGATCGGGATCGAGTCGCTCACCCGCGAGATCGAGAGCCTCCGAGAGCGTCCGGCCGCCCTCCAGTGATCCGCCGCGGAGCGAGACTGAGGCACCGGGGGCGAGAGGCGATGTACTGGGATCGAGCATGGGCTACTCCTCTTTGAATAGTGGGCTAGTCCACTTAAGCTAGCGACACCGCCCGCATGCGTCAAGAACCGCCGGCACCGTCACGGTGACCACGACGCGCGCGAAGCGCACAGACGCTGCCTGGACCAAAGACCTCGCGACCCTCACGACTCTGGCGAACCGGTGCGGGGAGGTGCATCAGAGCTATTCCGACTTCGTCATGCTCGGCGCTCTCCTCGCCGCGCGAGGCTCCGAAATCTCAGGCCTCCAAGTCGGCGACATCGACTGGGACCAACGCATCGTCACGATCCGCCGCCAAACCTACCCCGGCGCAGGCGGCCTCGTCACCAAACAAACCAAGGGCCGAGACATCCGCCACGTCCCCATCCTGCAAGCCCTCACCCCCGTCCTGGAACGCCTCACCCACGGCCGTGAGTCCGACGAGCGGCTCCTGACCGGTCCCCGCGGTGGCGTGCTCACCACAGCGTCTGTGCGGGATGCGACGAAGTGGGATCAGCTTGTCACCGAGCTCGAGTTACCCAGCCTCACCCGGCACGGGCTCCGCCACACCGGAGCGACCTGGCTCGCCGACGCAGGCATCCCACTCCACGTGCTCCAAGGCATCCTCGGCCACAAATCGATCGAAACGACCCGTGCGGAAGCGCGCTCCACGAACTATCTTCCGCGGGGAGGCGAACCGGGCGCGGCGGCTCTCCGTTCGTATCGGGGGTTCCGGGTGCCCGCACACCAGGACACATCGGCGGCGCTCCAGGGGGCGTACCCGTTTCTCGCCGAAGGCGGGCTCGGTTCCCAGGGCGTCTTCGTCGGGCAGGACATGTACTCCGGCGGGAGCTTCGTCTATGACCCCTGGGTGCTCTACCAGCGCGGCATCATCACCGCCCCGAACCTGGTCTTGGCAGGCATCGTCGGCTCAGGGAAGTCCTCGCTGGCGAAGTCGCTATACACGAGGTCGATCCCGTTCGGGAGGCGCGTCTACGTCCCCGGTGACCCGAAGGGCGAGCACACCGCGGTCGCCGAAGCCGTCGGCGGGAAAGCGATCGTCCTCGGCCACGGCCTCCGCAATAGATTGAACCCCTTGGACGAGGGGTACCGTCCGGCCGGGATCTCCGACAACGAATGGACCGCGACCGTCGCCTCCCGTCGCCGCGATCTGATCGGGGCGCTCGCAGAGACGGTGCTCGAACGGTCTTTGACGCCCCTGGAGCACACGGCCATCGATATCGCCCTCCAATCCGTCGTCTCCACCGCATCGGTTCCGATTCTCCCGATGATCGTCGACCGCATCCTCGCCCCCGATACGGGCGGGGATGATCGTCTCGCCGACGATGGGCGCATGGTCGGGCATGCGCTGCGCAGGCTCGTCTCGGGAGACCTCGCCGGATTGTTCGACGGGCCTTCGACCGTGTCCTTTGACCCGACGCTGCCGATGATCACACTCGACCTGTCGCGGGTGGTGGAGAACTCCACCCTGATCTCGGTGCTGATGACCTGCTCCTCAGCATGGATGGAATCTGCGCTGCTAGATCCCAACGGCGGGCAGCGGTGGGTCGTCTACGACGAGGCGTGGAGGCTGATGTCGCACCCCGCGCTCCTCAAACGCATGGATGCGCATTGGAGACTGGCCCGCCACTACGGAATCGCGAACCTGCTCATCTTCCATAAGCTCACCGACCTCGACAATGTCGGCGACCAGGGTTCCGCCATGAGATCCCTCGCCACCTCGCTCCTGGCGAATGCGGAGTCTCGCATCATCTACCGGCAGGAATCCGACCAGGTCGGCACCACCGGAAAGACCCTCGGCTTGACGGGCACCGAGCAGAAACTCCTCCCAAGCCTCGGCACGGGGCAGGGGCTGTGGCGGATCAAGGAATCTAGCTACGTCGTGCAGCATCAACTCCACCCGGATGAGCTCCGAGCCTTCGACACGACCCAGCGCATGACGCAGGCTCAAAATCCGCGGAAACACGCCGATCCTGGCCGGTCAGGAGACGTGTCATGAGCATACCGAGCCCCCGTCCTGAGCACCAGGGGCCACCGTTCTCAGAGGACGAACTAGTCCAGCGGATGGAGGCGCTCACGGCCGGGTTGGAGGAGATCGCGGAGCGCTACTCCGAGCACATCGTCCTCGGATGGGAAGACCCCGAGGTCTTCGGCGCCGGGCACTTCGTCTTCACGCCTTGGAACAGTCACATGTATCGCTTCGCGATCGAGGAACGCTACACGGACACCGACTGGGAAGACCCCGATCGTGTCCCGACTTCCTGGACGTGGGTCTCCGAGCTGCGAGTCAGAGGGATTTCGGGCGACTTGCCCTGGATGGCGGTCTCCGGCGGCGAGGTCGCACCGGGTGACTACGCCGAGCTGTTGCAGGAGGCGGAGATCTGGGCGAAGGGCACCTCCGCGCTGTTGGCCCGCGAACAGGCCCTCGACCCCGAGGAGATCATGTCCCGGCACCCGGTAGCGGAGGGTCCGGGTCGCACCTTGCAGACATGAGCATTCGACCCCGCACGCGTAAACCGATCGCTTCGACCCCCGACCCTGAGGCGGTGGTGGTGCCTCCGGTGCTGCCGCAGATCCTGCTCGAGGCGGTGAACCCCGACACGTTGATCGTGACGGTCAACGGGAACAAGCTCGCCGCGACTCCGATCCGTCGCGACCAGATCGCGCAGACCGTCACCGAGGTCGTCGCTCGCCTCGGTTCTCCGACGCGGGTGGAGGTGCGGGAGATGGATGGCAGCGTTCACGCCGACGTCCTCACGCCTCCCGCCCCGCGTTCGCCCTTCGCGGCGCCCGAGCACGATCAGGCCCCCCGGCAAGTGCCGAGCTTGGTGGAGTTCACCGGGGAGGGGTTCATCGCGGGCGAGGATGTCGCGGTCGCGCTGATCATCCGGCACGCCTCCGCCGATCACGCCGGGACTGTGCGAGCGCTCCTCGACCGTGGCGAGCTGCCGCAGATGGCGGGCGAGGTGCTGCTGTTCGGGCGGATCTCCGGCACCGCATCCGTGCAGCGCATCACCTAGCCGGCGGCCCGGCTGCTACCGCACCTGCTTCCTGACCCCTCCGTATCGGGGCAGGAAGCAGGTGCGTTGTCATGTCCGGGCCAGTACAGGCGAAACCCGCCAACGACGTCTTCATCAATCTCGCGCTCGGAGCGCTTGTCGCTGCCGCAGCGTTCGCCGGTCTGCTCCGGCTCGCGGGCTCCGTGACCGCGTTCCTCACGGGCCTGCCGGAGCCCGACGGTGGGATGACGTCCGGCATTGGCGTCCTCGCGACCCCGACCGATCCGGGGGCAGCGCTTGGATCGGAGGGCCTGAGCCCGATCCTGTACTGGATCGTCGTCACGATCTTCCTCCTCGCGCTGGTCGCGGCCGGGTGGGTCGTGGCGCGCCTGATCCTGCGGGCGCGGGCGACCACGGATCCGCACCGGCTGGCAGGCACCGCCTCTGCGGTGGAGATCACCCGCACCGCGTCGCCGAACGCACTCGTGAAGAAGGCGGCCACGTTGCGACCCTCCCTTAGCGGGAATGTCGCCCCGCAGGAGGTCGGGTATCTCCTCGGGCACGGGAAAGGCGGGCAGGTGTGGGCGACGGTGGAGGACTCGATCCTCCTCATCGGGCCACCGCGTGCGGGGAAAGGGTATTTCGTGGCCGTGAATGCGATCCTGGACGCTCCCGGTGCGGTGATCGCGACGTCGACCAGGCCCGACAATCTCACCGCGACGATGCGGGCACGAGCACGCAAGGGGAAGGTCGCGGTGTTCGATCCGCAACAGCTCGCGCCGGGGCTGCCCGCGGGGATGCGCTGGTCGCCCGTGCGCGGCTGCCACGACCCCCTGACCGCGATGATCCGCGCGAAAGGACTTGCGACAGCGACCGGGTTTGGTGGCGTGCAGGATGCGGGCTTTTGGGAAGGGAAAACCACGGCTGCGATCCAGGGGCTGCTCCACGCCGCAGCGCTTGACGGTCGCGATGCGAAGACCCTGTATCAGTGGGCACTGAACCCGACGCTCGCAGCCGACGCGGTGCGGATCCTCTCCTCGCATCCTGGTGCGGCCGAAGGGTGGGCGGATTCCCTCGACGCGATGGTCCAGGCAGACCCCCGTACGAGAGACTCGATTTGGCAGGGCGTCTCGCTGGCGTTCTCGGCGCTCGCAGATCCTCGCGTGCTCGACGCGGTCACCCCCGCGCCGGGCGAGGAGTTCGATCCGGAAGAGTTCCTCCGCGGCAACGGCACCCTGTATCTGCTCGCGACCGGCGCCGGGGCGGGCGCATCGTCGGCGCTGGTGGCGGCATTCATCGAAGACCTCGTCGAGACCGCCCGCAAAATCCCCGCACGCTCCCCGGGTGCCCGCTTGGATCCGCCGCTGTTGCTCGCGCTGGACGAGATTGGCAATCTCGCCCCGCTTCCGTCGCTGCCGACGTTGATGGCGGAAGGCGGAGGGACAGGGATCACGCCGCTGCCGGTGCTGCAGTCCCTCGCGCAGGCGCGGGAAAAGTGGGGCGAGAACCAGGCGAACGCGATCTGGGACGCCTCGATTGTGAAGATCATCCTCGGCGGGGCCTCCAACTCGCGCGACTTGCAGGATCTCGCGACGTTGATCGGTGACCGGGATGAGACCACCGACTCGATCACGACCGATGCCTACGGGTCGCACTCGAATCAGCGGTCGATCCGTAGGGTGCCGATCCTCCCGCCGGACGTGTTGCGCACGTTGCCGTTTGGTACCGGCGTCGTGATGCTCCGCACCGCCCGCCCCATCATCACCAAGCTCCGCCCCTGGACCGCACGCGCGGACGCGAAGCAGCTCCGCGCCGATCGTGCCGACGTCGAACAGGCCCTCCAGCAGGGCTCCACGACCGAGACCTCTCCGGCGCCAGACGACGATTCGGTGTAGGTCCTGGCCGGGTCCGTACCTGTCTGGTGACCCCGACATAGTCCGTGTCGGGGCGCGAGCAGAGGAGTGAAGCTGATGGCCGAAGAACCGCAGGAACAGGCCCAGGAGCAGCAGCCGCAGAAGAAGGAGCCGCTGTGGGGGTTCATCGCCTCCGACCCGGAGCTGACGTTCACGAGCAAGGGCGATGCGCGCTTCTACGCCCGAATCGGTGAGCCGAAGTCTCAGCCCGAACCCGATGGCACGTTCACGGACCTGCCCCCGCAGTTCGGTGACCTGGTGATGTTCCGCAAGTCCGCGGAGCGCGCGTTCGAGAAGTTCCAGAAGGGCGACAACTTCATCGCCGTGGTCGAACCCCGCGACTACGTCAACAGCGAGGGCGTGCAGAAGCAGCAGTTCGTCGCGTCCCGCATCGGGCACGACAACAACATCACCGACTACACCGTCGAACGCCGCCGCCCCGAACGCGACGCCGCGCAGCGGGAGACGGCGACCCGCGAGCAGGTCCAGCAGGTCCTCGCTGAGCGCGAAGCGCAGCTCGATTCCGACGGCCCTGCGACGGCAGGCGCCGGCCCGGTGCAGCGGGAAGCCGTCACCCGATAACCCGGTGCGGCGGCCAGCACCCGTGTCTCCTCCTGACCGCCGCACCCGCCTCCGATTCGGTGCGCCGCCCGGCGGCGCACTCCTCTTTCTCTTCGTGGATGGAGCTCTCAGATGAACACCTACACCACCCCGTCCAGCGCGGACAGCGACGAGCAGAACGCGACGCATGCGGCGCTGCCGCCCGAGGTCGAGGCGCAGGCTCGCCGAGTCGCGAAGCAGGCGTACGCGAACGACATCGCCGCGACGCTCGGCGCGATCCCGCGGCCGATCAACTGGCGCACCCTGCCACCGCAGGATCTCGAGCAGGAACTCCTCGACCTCAACGCCTGGGTCGACTGGCTCCGCCACACCTACGGACTGCCCGCCCAAGTAATACCCCCGATGTGGCACCGGCATCCCGAGTTGCTCTGGGAACTGTCGGCGCTGCGGCAGCACTGGCTGTTCTGCTTCGACCCGCAAGCCAAAGGCAACCAGTCCCTCGCCTGGCACTACGACTTCGCCATCGCCAGGGAGCGGCTGCGGGACTGGGTCACGATCTCCGGTACCCGGCTCGACCGCGACCGTCCCACCCGCATCACGGCGTGGCCGGGCGGCGAAGCCGAGGACTGGACCCCGCCCGACACGACCGAGCGCCCCGTCACGAATCGGACGGAGGACTTCCTCACCTTCGTGGAAGAACAGATCGTCGCGCGGCGGGCCGAGCAGGACGCCACGATCCGCGAGATCACGAACCTCGAGTGGCAGGAACAGGGATGAGCGACCAGCCAGTCCTGACTTCACCGCTCCTCGACAGTCACGAGGTCGCTGCGCTCCTAAAGGTGTCGGGGTCAACGCTGTCGCGGTGGCGCGCAGATGAGAAGGGGCCTCCCTTCCTCAAGCTGGGCGGCATCACCCGGTATCGGCTCGACGCAGTCGAAACCTGGCTGGATTCTCTGAGCAATGAGCGGCGCTGACAGCGGTCCGTCGCCCATTCCGCCGATCGGGGTGAAGGTCGCCACCGACCTCGAGTACCGACGATCCGGTATCCGCGCACGGGCAAGATGGACAGACCCGGAGACGAAGAAGAGGATGGTTCGTGCGCTCGTCGTTCCCGACGAAGAAGCCGCCGAGGAGTTCTTTCAAAGTCTGCAGGCCTCTGCCAAGATCGGGCTCGACCGTCGTATCTCGCTGTCGGAGTACGTAACCTTTATCGGCGACCGTTGGATGCGTGGGCTGGATCCTACCTCCACGGTTGACGGGTACAAAGTTGGGCTCCGCCTGCGCGTGCTGCCATCTCTGGGGCATCTCCCGATCTCGCAGATCACGGCAGGCATGATCGATCGCACGATCGATGAATGGGAGAAACACTGCTCCGCCTCAACGATCAAGAACACGATCGCACCGCTCGTGCGCGTGCTCGACGAAGCAGTCCGCGACGACGTCATCCCGAGCAACCCCGCCCGCCAGCGTTCGCGTCGCAGCCTCGGCAAAACCGCACTCACCGTCGTCGAGAACGACTCGTCCCCGCGAGTGCACGCTCTCAAGGATCTTTCGACGCTCACCTCCTTGGCAGACGCTTGCGGCAAGGTCCACCAGAGCTACTCGGACTTCGTCATGCTCTGCGCGTTACTCGCTTCCCGAGGATCCGAAATCGCGGGGCTCCAAGTCGGCGACGTGGATTGGGATCAGCGTATCGTGACGATCCGACGTCAAACCTTCCCCGGCTCCGGCGGGCTCGTCACGAAGCAGACCAAGGGGCGTGAGATTCGACACGTCCCGATCCTGCAACACCTCGAGCCCGTCCTCCAACGCCTTACATCTGATCGGGCGCCGGAGGAGCGACTCCTCACCGGGCCACGTGGAGGCGTCCTCACAACAGCGACCGTTCGCGATGCCACGAAGTGGGATGCGCTGGTCTCCCAGCTCGGGCTGCCGAACCTCACCCGGCACGGCCTTCGGCACACCGGAGCGACTTGGCTCGCCGACGCGGGCATCCCGCTGCACGTGCTCCAAGGCATCCTCGGACACAAGTCGCTGGAAACCACGCGAGGGTATCTCCACCCCGATACCCGACACCTCGCCGACGCCGCAGCGCAGGCCAACGCATTCCTCAGCGGTCAAGATGCCAAGGGCGCCGAACGATCAGCGCGGGGCTCGCGTAGTCCTTCGCTCAGTCGATGACGGGAAGGCGAATCACGCCGATTGGTCCCGGTTTGGTCCCGGCTCGTCATAAGCAGGCTCGTCGGACCTGCTCCCGCACGAGAACTCCGGAACGACCGAGGCTTACGTAAACCCTCCGCGGGGACGACGAAGCCCCGGTGAGATTTACCGTCTCACCAGGGCTTTTCTGTCGGGATGGGTGACGTCCCCTGGGCTGGTGTAGTTTCCCGGGTTCTGAGCGTCGAACTATCGACGTGAGGAGCCATCGTGGGATGGTCAGTGAGAACCGATCAAAGCTACTCACGAAGGACACAAACCACGATGGCTCTAGACCAGTCTGCCCTGCTTGACCTGCTGGGAGAACTCAAGCTCACCGATGTCACCGACCGGATCCGCGTGG
>NZ_JBQDSX010000050.1:0-20652 GCF_052099035.1 Microbacterium sp.
GTGACGGACTCCGCAAAGCCTACCCTCATGGTCGTCGACGGCCACTCGCTCGCCTACCGTGCCTTCTTCGCCCTCCCGGTCGAGAACTTCACGACCAAGGACAATCAGCACACGAACGCCATCTACGGCTTCCTGTCGATGCTCGTGAACCTCATCAAGGCCGAACAGCCGACGCATCTGGCAATCGCGTTCGACACGTCGCGGCACTCGTTCCGTACCGACGAGTACCCCGAGTACAAGGCGACCAGATCCGAGTCACCGCAGGAATTCCGAGGACAGATCCCGCTGCTCCAGGAATGCCTCGCCGCGATGTCGATCCCCGTGCTCACGAAAGAGGGCATCGAGGCTGACGACATCCTCGCGACGCTCGCGCGCCAGGGATCGGAACAGGGCTACGACGTACTCGTCGTCTCGGGCGACCGCGACACGATCCAGCTGGTCAACGACGAGGTGACGCTGCTGTACCCGTCGGTGCAGGGGGTCTCTCAGCTCAAACGCTACGACCCGGTGACCGTGCAGGAGCGCTACGGGGTGCGCCCGGAGCAGTACCCCGACATCGCGGCCCTCGTCGGCGAAACGAGCGACAACCTCCCCGGCGTGCCGAAGGTGGGGGAGAAGACAGCGGTCAAGTGGCTCACGCAGTTCGGGTCCCTCGACGAGCTTCTCGAGCGAGCCGATGAGATCAAGGGCGTCGTGGGAGGAAACCTGCGCGACCACATGGACGATGTGCGTCGCAACCGCAAGCTCAACCGGCTCCTCACTGACGTCGAGCTTCCTGCGGGTCCCGCTGAGCTCATCGTGGCACCGGCCGATGTGCAGGCTATTCGCGATATCTTCGCCCGGCTCGAATTCCGTACGCTCCTGCCCCGTGTGTTCGATGCGATCGGCACGGGCGAAGACCCCGCCGACTCCGAACCGAGTGTCGAGCTGCCCACGCCCTCCGACACCACCGTCGCCGAGATGGTGGCCTGGCTCGATGCGAAGAACGAAGAGCGGGCGCTCACCCTCGTCGTCAATGGCGGCGAGGTTACTCGCATCGGTATTGCCACTCTCACTGAGCTCTTCGAGACGGACTGGTCCGCTGACACCGCTGACGCACTGCGTCCCTGGCTCGAATCCGACGCCCCGAAGGTCTTCAACGATGCCAAGTCTCAGGTGAAGGCCCTGCTGCGCGCCGGCATCCGCATCGGAGGTCTTTCCTACGACACGCTGCTCGCAGGCTGGCTATTGCGCCCCAGTCTGCCCGACAAGACGCTCGCGCACCTCGTCGACCGGTATCTCGGTGAGAAGCTCCCGGTCGCCGACCCGACGCAGCTGGTCCCGGAGACCGATGGTGCTACGCCGTCACAGGAGGCATGGTTCACTCTCCGCACCGCCGCAGCGCTGCGTGAGGACCTGCCGGAGTCCGTGGCGTCGGTCCTCGTCGATATCGAGCTGCCGACGCTGCTGGTGCTCGCCGACATGGAGATAACCGGTGTCGCGGTCTCGCACGACGTGCTCTCGACCTTCTCGGGCGAGCTGGCCAACCGTACCGATGGCCTTGCAACCGAGGCCTTCGCTCTCGTTGGCCGCGAGTTCAATCTGGGCTCGCCGAAGCAACTGCAGGAGGTGCTGTTCGAAGACCTCCAGCTCCCCAAGACTCGCAAGACCAAGACCGGGTACTCCACGGATGCCGCGGTGCTCGCAGATCTTCAGGAGAGTAACCCGCACCCGTTCCTCGATCTGCTGCTGCAGCACCGCGAAGCGACCAAGCTGCGTCAGATCATCGAGTCGCTCGACACGGCGATCAAAGATGACCATCGCATCCACACCACCTATGTGCAGACGGGCAGCCAGACCGGGCGACTCTCCAGTACCGACCCGAACCTTCAGAACATCCCCGTGCGCACCGAGGAGTCGCGACGCATCCGCAGCGCGTTCGAGGTCGGCGAGGGCTACGAGACCCTCCTCACCGCGGACTATTCGCAGATCGAGATGCGCATCATGGCGCACCTGTCCGGTGATGAGGGACTGATCGAAGCTTTCAACAGCGGCGAAGATCTGCACCGTTTCGTCGGTTCTCGCGTGTTCGGCGTTGCGCCGTCCGAGGTCACCTCGGCCATGCGCACCAAGGTCAAGGCAATGTCGTACGGCCTCGTGTACGGGCTGAGCGCCTTCGGCCTGTCGAAGCAGCTCCGTATCGAGCAGTCCGAGGCCAAGCAGCTCATGGTCGAATACTTCGCCCGATTCGGTGCGGTGCGCGATTATCTGCGCGCCTCTGTTATCAAAGCGAAGGAAGTCGGCTACACCGAGACGATCTGTGGGCGACGCCGCCCCTTCCCGGATCTCTCCAGCCCCAACCGGGTGCTGCGTGAGAACGCCGAGCGGGCCGCGCTGAACGCTCCGATCCAGGGGAGCGCCGCCGACGTCATGAAGATCGCGCTGTTCCGGATCCACGCCGATTTGAACGAAGCGGATATGCGCTCGCGCGTTCTCCTGCAGATTCATGACGAGCTGGTGGTGGAAGTCGCACCGGGGGAGTGGGATGCAACGGAGCAGATCGTCCGTTCACGGATGGAGGGGGCAGCCGACCTGACAGTGCCGCTGGATGTCCAGGTCGGGCGTGGGCAGGACTGGAACGAGGCAGCCCACTAACTGCGGGCGGCATGTGCGCCGCTACGCTGGGTGTCATGACGGCTACCCCGCGCACGCCCACCGCGATCGACAAGGTCGCTGAAGAGTGGGTCGACACCCTGGCAGATATCGATCCCACACTCGGCACGTACATCGGGCGTGATGACGGCAATGACCGTTACGGCGATCTGAGCCCTGAGGGGCATGAACGCTACATCACGGCTGTGCGCAGAGCACGTGCCGATCTCGTGTCGCTCACCCCGGCCAATGCCATCGACGAGGTGACGAAGGTCGATCTGCTGAGCGAGCTCGATCTGGAACTCGAGTTCGACGACGCGCAGTGGCATCTGCGCGATCTCAATGTGATCGCCTCCGCGGCGCAGGACGTGCGCCAGGTCTACGACCTCATGCCGACCTCGACAGCCGCTGACTGGGAGGTCGTGGCCAAGCGACTCGCCGCAGTGCCCGCCGCCCTGCGCGGCTATGCCGACACCCTTCGGCTTGGGCTCGAGAAGGGAATCGTTCCCTCACGACGGCAAGTGACAGAAGTTGCCGGCCAGATCGCTCGCTATACCGCCGATGACGGCTTCTTCGCCTCTTTCGTCGCAGATGCCGCCCCCGACGACGGCGGCCTGCCCGCATCTCTCGCGCGCGAGCTCGCTGACAGTGCCTCCGCTGCGCGCGTGGCCTACGACGAGCTGCAGACGTTCCTCGCCGGAACACTCGCGCCGGCAGCATCCGATGTCGACGCCGTCGGGCGCGATCTCTACGCATTGCATTCGCGGCGTTTCCTCGGCGCGAAGATCGACCTCGATGAGACGTACGAGTGGGGCCGCGAAGAACTCGCGCGCATGGTCGCCGAGCAGACTTCCATCGCAAACGAGATTCTCCCGGGCTCAACGGTCGAAGAGGCCGTGGCACACCTCGAGGCCGACCCCGCACGCAAGCTGCACGGGACGGACGCACTCCAGAAGTGGATGCAGGAGACAAGCGACCGTGCTGTCACAGAGCTCGCCGCCACGCACTTCGATATTCCAGAGAAGATCCGCACGATCGAGTGCATGATCGCGCCGACGCAGGAGGGCGGGATCTACTACACCGGCCCCACGGATGACTTCTCGCGCCCCGGCCGGATGTGGTGGTCGGTGCCCGAGGGCGTCACCGAGTTCGACACCTGGCGCGAGCTGACCACCGTTTACCACGAGGGCGTCCCCGGCCACCACCTGCAGATCTCGCAGGCGATCTACAACCGTGCCGAGCTGAACTCGTGGCGACGCTTGCTCGCCGGCACTTCCGGCCACGCGGAGGGCTGGGCGCTGTACGCCGAGCGTCTCATGCAGCAGCTCGGTTACCTCGATGACCCCGCGGACCGGCTGGGGATGCTCGACGGCCAGCGCATGCGGGCCGCCCGCGTCGTGCTCGACATCGGCGTCCACCTCGGCAAGGACCGGCTCGACGGCAGCGGCACGTGGGATGCCGGCTACGCGCTCGACTTCATGCGCCAGAACGTGAACATGTCGGACGAGTTCGTGCAGTTCGAAGTCAATCGTTATCTCGGCTGGCCCGGCCAGGCACCGTCCTACAAGGTCGGCCAGCGGATCTGGGAGCAGGTCCGCGACGACTATCAGGCGAAACAGGGTGCCGACTTCGACATCAAGCACTTCCACAAGCGCGCGCTCGACCTCGGCGGTGTCGGCCTGGACACCCTCCGCACCGCACTGCTCGCGTGACCGGCTCGGTACCCAGCCGGGCGAATCTCGGTACCCGGCTGGATGATCTGCCGTTCACACGCCGCCACCTGCGACTGCTGACCGGCTCGGGGCTCGGCTGGGCACTGGACGCGATGGATGTCGGACTCATCTCCTTCATCCTGGCGGCGCTCGCGCAGCAGTGGGACATCTCGAAGACGGAGAGCGGCTGGATCGCCTCGGTCGGATTCATCGGCATGGCGCTCGGCGCGAGTCTCGGCGGACTGCTCGCCGACCGCTTCGGCCGACGGCAGGTGTTCGCGATCACGCTGCTCATCTACGGACTCGCGACAGGAGCCAGTGCTCTCGCGGGCGGAGTGGCGATCCTGCTCGTGCTGCGCTTCTTCGTCGGTCTCGGGCTCGGCGCCGAACTCCCCGTCGCGTCGACGTACGTCAGCGAGTTCGCCCCAGCGCGCATCCGCGGCCGACTCATCGTCATCCTCGAGGCGTTCTGGGCGGTGGGGTGGACGGCCGCAGCGCTCATCGGCTACTTCGTCATTCCGGCATCCGCTGATGGCTGGCGATGGGCATTCGCACTCGGCGCGGTGCCCGCCGTCTACGCACTGGTCGTCCGATGGGGACTTCCGGAATCACCGCGCTGGCTCGCCTCCCGCGGCCGCATCAGCGAGGCAGAGCGGATCGTTGCGACTTTCGAGGCAGACGCGGGTATCGTCGCATCGCCGTCTCCTTCCGCTGAGCGACCAGCGCGTGCTCTCGCCGTATCCGCGCGAGCACGGCTCGGCACGCTGTGGTCCGCCGAATTCCGTCTGCGAACCCTGTGCATCTGGCTGGTGTGGTTCTGCGTGAACTTCGCCTATTACGGCGCATTCATCTGGATCCCCAGCATCCTCGTCGATGCGGGTTACGACCTCATCCGCTCCTTCGGCTTCACGCTCGTGATCACGTTGGCGCAGATACCGGGATATGCCGTCGCGGCGTGGCTGATCGAGGTATGGGGGCGGCGTCTGACGCTCTCGGTATTCCTCGTCGGATCCGCAGCGTCAGCGGTGCTGTTCGGAACCGCGAGCGGCGATGCCGCGATCATCGGCTCCGGCATGGCGCTGTCCTTCTTCAATCTCGGTGCCTGGGGTGCGCTGTACGCGGTGACGCCGGAGATCTATCCGACTTCTCTGCGCGGTACCGGTTCAGGATGGGCCGCAGGGGTGGGGCGCATCGCCTCGATCATCGCGCCGCTGCTGGTGCCGGTCCTGCTCGGCATTGGGGGAGCACCACTGCTGTTCGTCGTGTTCGCTGCGTTCTTCGTCGTGGCCGCTGTCGCGGCATGGGGACTGGTTGATCGTCGAGGACAAGCGCTCGACGACCGGTGACGCCGCCGCGCCCAGAGGGGAATAGGCTGGGTCGGTGAGTGCTGTCAGATTCGTGGCGATCGGTGACTCGTTCACCGAGGGCGTCGGTGATGAGCTTCCCGACGGTCGTGTGCGCGGCTGGGCTGATATCGCTGCTCAAGGATGGGCGGATGCCGTAGGGCACCCGATCCAGTACGCGAACTTTGCGATCCGTGGCAAGCTCGCCTGGCCGATCGTTGAGGAGCAGCTCGAACCTGCGCTCGAACTGGGACCGACGCACCTGTCCTTCAACGGCGGCGGCAACGACGTGATGCGGCCCCGCACCGATGTCGAGCACATCGCTGACACCTTCTCCCGGGTGCTGCGCCGCTGCGATGAGCAGGGCGTCACGCTGATCGTGCTGTCGGGCACCAACCCCGCCGGACAGCTTCCGATGGGATCCCTCATCCAGCGCCGCGGCGATGCTCTCTCCGAGGCAGTCGTGCGTCGGATCGATGGTCGTGATGATGTCATCCGCGCCCTCAATTGGCCCGATCGCGAACTCTCTGCCGGAGCGTACTGGTCTGAGGATCGCTTGCATATGAACGCGAACGGTCACCACCGCGTCGCCGCGCGCGTCTTGAATGCCCTCGGGTACGAGCCTCCCAGCGAATGGTGGGCGCCCGCAGAGCGCGTCGCCGGTGGCTCGGGCTTCGCCTACTACCGGCAGCACGTCGGGCCGTGGGTGAAGCGCCGCATCACGCGCACGTCTTCCGGTGACGGACGGACCGCCAAGTACCCCACCTGGGTGGAACGAGTCCCGCAGTGAACCGCGCGCGCGGTCGACGACTACCACGCCGGATCGCGCAGCTACTGATCGGTCTGTTCCTCTACGGGATCGGCATCGCGTTCATGATCCGCGGCGAAATCGGTGCTGCCCCCTGGGATGTGCTCTCGCAGGGCATCGCGCTGCACGTGCCCCTCTCATTCGGCGTGATCACGATCCTCACGAGCGTCGTGGTGCTCGTGCTCTGGCTCCCACTGCGCCAGCGATATGGCGTGGGCACGGTATTGAACGCTCTCCTGGTCGGCCCCTCCGCCGATGTTGGGCTCTTCCTCATTCCGCCCGGGCAGGTTCTCTGGTTGCGCATCTGCTTCTTCGTGATCGGGCTGCTGGTCCTTGCCGCTGCCACCGGGCTCTACATCGGGGCGCACTTCGGACCCGGCCCCCGCGATGGCCTCATGACCGGGCTGCATGCGCGCACGCGCCGGCCGATCTGGATCGTTCGTACCGGCATTGAGATCGTCGTGGTCGCGGTCGGATGGTCGCTCGGCGGCAACGTCGGCATCGGTACGCTCGCTTTTGCTCTCCTCGTCGGACCGCTCTGCCAGTACTTCATGCGGATCTTCGCGATTCGCCTCCCTGCGAAGCCCCAGGCCGCATCGGCGTGACCGATATCGAGATGGCCCGGCTCCCGGGCGGTAGCGTGACCCTGCACGACGCGCGACGCGAAACCCACCGCACGATGAACCTCGAGCCCTTCGCGATCGGCGTATACGCCGTCACTCAGGAGCAGTTCGCTGAAGTGCTCGGCATCATGGGGGAGCATCCTCGCCGACCGGCATCCGACCTCAGCTGGTTGCGTGCAATCCGCTTCTGCAACGCCGTATCCGAATGGGAGGGACTCGACCGGGCATACTCCTTCGATGGCGAAGACGTCACCTGGGATCTCGACAGCGACGGCTATCGGCTGCCCACCGAGGCGGAGTGGGAGTACGCGTGCCGCGCAGGATCGAACGCACCGCACTACGGTCCACTCACAGAGATCGCGTGGACAGCGGCTGACGGCACGACGTCGCCGCAGAATGTCGGCGGGAAGCTGCCGAATCTGAATGGCCTCTTCGACACGCTCGGCAACGTCTGGGAGTGGTGCTGGGACGTTCTTGATCCTGCCCAATATGACGGTTATCGCGTCTTCCGCGGCGGAGGCTACGCCGATGATGCCTGGAGCGTGCGTGCTTCTGTCCGGCGCGGGGGAGCCCCTCGGATGCATCATGACGATGTTGGCATGCGTCTCGCACGAACGGTGACACCCCTGTCAACCCGTTGCTGAAAATAGAGATTTCCTGTCAGTATCGAGTTGTCACGGGGCTTCGGCCCCGTATGCGTGCCGACCCGCGGCACCGGAAAGGGAGACCATGAGCATCGGTACTGGAATCGTCTTGTTCGTGATCGGCGCAATTCTCGCGTTCGCTGTGAATATTCAAGTCGAATGGGCGAACCTCGACATGATCGGGTACATCCTGATGGGCGCAGGCTTCCTCGTCTTCATCATCGGCATCGTCCTGGTGGCCCGCCGTCGCCAGACGAATACGGTTACCCAGACCTCTGTCGATCCTGCATCGGGATCGCAGACCACGCGCCGCTCGACCAGCGCTCCCGACGACGCGGCAGGTCTCTGACGCGTTCTAGGTGGACCGTGAGCGCCGTGTGCGCTCACGGTCCAATCCCATGCGGATCCTCGTGCGCTTGCGCTCGATGAGGATGAAAGTCACCCCGAGCAACCACAGCGGCACCTGCGTGAGGAATGCGAGCCGGAAGGCGCTCAACGAATAGGTGTCCGGAGTTCCCGCCCCTTGCAGGTCGAGCGCGAGTCCGATGAGGAACACAGCAGTGAGCGCCGCGATGAACCCGCCCGCGTTCGTGAGGCCTGTCGCCGTACTGAGGCGGTGGGCCGGGTTGTGCGTACGGGCATGATCGAACGCGATCATGGATGCTGGGCCGCCGGTGGCGAGGGCGATCGCAAGCAGATACAGCAGCCACAGCGGCGCGGGCCCCGGGTAGACGATGACCGCTACCCAGGCGATCAGCTGAACGGCGACCGTCGGAAGAACGAGCGCCACAGATCGTCGATTCGGATTACGGCGGGAAAGTTCTCCCAGCACTGGTCCGAGAAACATGCCGAAAGCGACATATACCGAGATCAGGGTTGCTGCTTCGGCGGGGGAGAGGCCCTCTCCTGCCGTCAGGAATGGCATTCCCCACAGCAGAACGAATGCAGTCCCGGCGAACGGGGTTGCGAAGTGGGACCAGAATGCCAGACGGGTACCGGGATGCGCCCATGCCGCGCGGATTCCGACACCGGTGTCGATGGCGGATGTGACCACGCGCACCACACCGGTATCCGTGTTGATCGTCACATCGGCTTGTACTTCGGGCGGGTGGTTGCGGATGACGGCGAAGACGAGGATAGCGAAGAGGATGCCGAGTCCGGCGATGCTCCCGAAGGTGATCGTCCAGGTGGTGGCGTGCAGCAGCGCTGCGACCGGGATGAGGGCGACAAGCTGTCCGGACTGACCGATGACGCCGGTCAGCTGCACCATCAGCGGGCCGCGCTGTGCGGGGAACCAGGTGGCGACCAGACGCAGCACCGCGGGGAAAACCATAGCGTCGCCAGCGCCGAGCAGCACGCGCGCGACGATCGCGATTCCGATGCTGGGGGAGATCGCCATGGTCAGCTGGCCCGCCGCCATCAGCACCATTCCGAGCGTGATGATCGGGCGTGCACCGTATCGGTCGAGGAATACCCCAACGGGGATCTGCATGCCGCCGTAGACGGCGAGCTGCACGACGGCGAAAAGGGAGAGCGTCGCGGCATCCGCATGGAAGCGCTCTGCGGCATCCACACCGACTGCGCCGAGCGACGTGCGGTTCGCGATCGCGAGGACGTACGCAGCGACGCCCACGGACCAGATCAACCAACCGTGCCATCCCGGCGTCGAGGCGGGGGAGCGGGTGGAGTCGGGCACGCTTCTATGCTACTCCGGTGGCGATCCGCTAAAGACGCGTGACTAGCGTGACGGCATCCCTGGGTATCCGGGTGGCGTGAGCCACACGTGAGCGGTGACGACCTTTCGTCCGCTTGCCTGGGCGTTGCGCAGAGATGGTCCGTTGTCTGGGTGGATGTGTCCCCAGAGCACGTCGTCCAGTGTCGAAGGCAGCTCCCGGGAGAGTCGCTGCAGGGCCGCGACGCCGATCTGCTGTCCTCGGTAGGCAGAATCGAGGGCGATCTCCTGCATGCAGAAACCCGTGAATCCGTAGGCGTCGTCACGTTCGGCGGCGAGGATGCCCGCCGAGGCGCCGTCTACCCGAATGTCGAAGAGAAGGCCCTGCTCAGCTGCATCCTCTAACGATTCGGCGTCCGCCGGCGTCGCCCATTGACCGAGGTCGGGCCGAGACTGTGTGAGTTCGTCATAGATCGCGCGCACGCGTTCCGCAGCCTGGTCGGGGTCGTAGCGGACCAGGGTCACATCGTCGTAGCGGTCGGCTGGCACCTGTTCGTTCATTTCTTTGACCGGACGACCGACGATGAGGAGGTCGGGCGTGATGTGCGCAGCATCCGCAGCTGACTGGTCGAGTATTCGAAGGTTTCGATCCGGGTCCGGAAGGTTCACCCGCAAGCACAGGGGAGCGAAGTCGGTGAAGTGCGGCAGCACTTCGCTGAGCGCCGCAATTCCGTGTGGAGTCGGGAGAAGTGATGTTGCGATCACGTCGACGAACGGCTTCTGGATGTCTTGCCCGCGAAACCGGATGCCGACGATGGCCCAGTGTCCGTTGGAGAGCTCAACTCGTCGGTTGGCCCAGGCGAGAGGATCATCGATCGGCAGCTGAACCATGTCGCGGAACTGGCCACCCCACTCGGCGTCGCCCACGAGTGCGAGGCTGGGCTGCAGCCATTCCGACACGTTCTCTTGCCACCGTGGCGACCAATCCTTGATCTGTGTGGAAATCCACTGGTCGGAGGCTTCTGTCGCGAGCTCAAGACTTGTCATCACAGGTGAGCCTAGCAATGGCGCTGCCTGGTCCGCGGTGGCACAGTGGAACGATGGACGCAGTAGAGGCGATCACCAATCTGCACACCGATGACATCGTTCGTGAACGAACGGATTCCGGTACGGTCGTCCCATGTTTCCCGCGCCCTACCGTCGGCTGACCCCGGCGGAGAACGCCCGCCACGCCGTCGAGCTGTTCGGCCGCGATGTGGTGGTGGACTGGTGCGAGGCGCTCCTGAGCGGTGTCGCGACCGATGATGACCCGCGATACCCGGACATCGCATGGCTCAAAGGGCACATCGGCTGGCCAGCGTACTGGTCGCGTGTCTGGGGAGCGCGGGGACTCCTGCATATCGGTCCGCCCACGCGTCCGCTGCTTGTGGTCGATGCTCTGAGGGACGATGCATGGCGCGTGCGCGAAATGGCGTTGAAGGTCATCGTCCGCCACGAACTCGACGACCCGAGCGGGCGCGTCGCAGAGAGGCTCGAGGATCCGGTGGAGCGTGTCCGACAGCAGGCGATGCGAACGCTGGGCGTTCCACCGTCCGCACGGTGAGGGTCCGCTTTCTACAGAGCTGGGGAAGTGCTATCCACTACTTCACGATTGTGAGAAGCTCACGTAGAGTGGTTCCTACTGGTGACCCGGCGTGATCAAGACCGGCGTATTTGGGCGCCGGCATCCGCTGCATCCCGCTGAGAGACCTCACCGCAAACGATCGTTTACGGGGTGATCCAGCACCAGGACTCGGAATGCCTGCCGCAAACGCTCGTCATAACCCCCAAACGGCAGGGGTTTTCGGCTGGTTTCGCGGAAACGCCATGGGACCCGTCCCCTCGTGGCGGCGTGACGGCAGGTGTCGCGCAACGCTTCGGCTATGGGACGCCCCGTCGGACCATACTTGCGAGACAGCCGAAGACGACCGTTATCGGCTACCCAACCCGCGGCAGCTGCGATGCGAGCGCACCAAGTACCTCGACGTCATACCGGCCCTCGCTCCGCATTGTTCGCAGATCCTCCACGCCCGCCGTTGGAAGCCCCCGTATGACGGTCCCGGGTCGTAGGCGTTCGAGTACCTCGTACCACTCTTGCAAGGGCTCACGTAGTCGAACATGCAGTTCAAAGGAGCGGCGGGATCGTGTGAGATCGCCGTCCTTCTGAATCCTCAGAATCGCTTCATCCGGCGCTGTCAACAAGACAGCGTCTGCGAAACCAATTCGCCGCGAGAGCATCGCTTCGCGGACCGCATCGAGTTCACAAAGGAACCGGGAGATGGAGGCTGCGCCGATACGAGCCAGGCACCATGAGTAATGCAGTTTGAGAGGATCGCTATCGCAGACTGCGACCCCAGACCGTTCCTCAAGAGCGATCGCTTGTGCCCAACGATCTGCGTTGACTTCTGTCCAGTACTTCGCTTGGACCGTTGGGGCGCTTCCGTCGGGCTCTAGTCCGGTGGGTTTGTATTCCTCGACGAACTCAGGCACCGTCGCCCGACACCACGTCGTCTTTCCTGCTGCGCTGGGACCTTCAACCGCCACGATCACCAAACGATCGTACGTCGCTCGCCGTCGCCATCTGGCAGCGCGCTAATGGATGCGGCGCGCACCATCACGGGAATAGGGAATGGCGCTTCGAGATTTCGCTTTGCTAGAGCCTCACAGCCAGTGCGGAGTGAACGGTCTCCGCCAGACTCTCGCTACCTTCTCGGTAGCGTTCGATCAACTTCGCCTGCATACCCGCGGCGCGTGCGCCAGCGATGTCCTGCCGAGGATTGTCACCGATGAAGAGACACTCACTAGGCACCACGTCGAGCTTCTCAGCGAGAATCTCGAAGGCTTCACGGCTGGGTTTCTGCACTCCGATCTTCTCCGAAATGCAGATGACGTCAACCGCGTCGTAGAGTCCGGTCACCTTCAGCTTGTCCAGCTGTTGCTCCTCGCTCCCGTTGGTGAGGATGCCGAGTCGAAGGCCTTGGCGACGCAATGAAGCTAGTACGTCGAGGACGTCCGGGAAGGCTCGCCATGCCGCCCGATATGCGCTCAGATACTCCGCGAAGAGAAGGTCGAGTGGGCGCGGGTTCTCATCGACAGTGATACCGAGCGCTGGGAGCACGGCCAGGAGCCGGCGTCGGCGCTGCTCTTGAAAAGTGATGAGCCCCGCGCGCCATCGCTCGTACTCAGTTTCTTCAGATGCGAACCATAGCTCTCGTGCAGCCGTGGATGGACGCGCACCGAGGGAAGAGAGGAATAGATCCACGGCAGTACTGGCGGCACCATGATGGTCGAACAGAGTGCCATCGAGGTCAAATCCCACTGCCTGAACGTCGGTCACGCCACCAAAGCTAACTCAGCTATTGGCATCCGCCAGAAACGATCGTTTACGGCAGGGCTGTCGACGACCCTGCCCAGGTGTGTGGAGTTCAGCGCTCTCTGGCGGTGGTCTTTGATCGCTTCGTGTCGCTAGTTGCCGATGACGAGGATGCTGGCGGCGGCCTCGATGACGTCGTCGGTGATGGTGTCGAGCTGGTTGATCTTCAGTACCCGGTTGATCTGGGGGAAGAGTCGTTCGAGGAGGCAGAAGTTGCCGCGGGTGATGCGCTCGATGGCGGCGATCGCTTGCGCGTCGGTGAAGTCGTCAGGATCGAGGATCTTGCCGAGTCGCTTCCAATGGCGGTCCAGGACGAACAGGAGTTCTTCGCGTCCGAGGGTCCGGTAGTGGTGTGAGAATCCGAGGCGGCTGTAGAGCTGCGGATAGTGACGGAATCGTTCGTCAATGCCGGGCATGCCGATCAAGATCATCGCGAGGTGGGTGCGGTCGTGCTGGTCCCGCAGAAGCTCCAGTGCCGTGGGAGTGAGCCGTTCGGCTTCGTCGATGATCAGCAGCTCGACGAGGCGGGTGACGTCCTTGTGCCTGACCGACTCTGCCTCAGGCATTAGGGAGCGAAGGTGCTCGTCGGCGCAGATGCCGACCTTGATCTGCCAGTGCATGACCTCGGTCATGAGGTCTTTGGGCCGGCAGAGGACTTCTGGCGTGTAGAAGACAGTGCGGGATCGGTTGGCGAGGGCGTAGTGCTTCGCGTCGTGGTCTCCGCGGGGACCCCACTCGTTGATATAGGCCTCGAGGGCGTCCCAGTTCGCGTAGCGGCGGGCGGAGTTCGTTTTCCCGACGCCGGCAGCGCCGTGGCAGATCCCGATCGTTTTCTCTTTCCGCACGGCGTTGGCGAACTCGGTGAAGCGTCGGTGTTCTTTGGTGACGATGAATGCCTGGTTCATCACTCGTCCTCTTCGTAGGTGCGGAGCTTCGGCCGTCGCTTCGTCGGTTCGGGGCCGCGAGGTTCCTCGCGTGCGGCAACGGTCGGGATGCGATCGTTGATGGCTCGCCGCAATTGCTTGCGGCGGCCCCGGCGAGCGGTTTCGATGTCGCGGAGGCTGAGGCGAAGGTTGGGGTGGGCTTCATCGATGGCGGTGCAGATGAAGGTGTCCCTGTCGTAGACGCGGATCTCGGAGATGTCGCGGGGGTCGTACCGGATGGTGATGGTGTGCCCAACGAACGGGGCGAGAGTCGGGGCGAGGTAGCGCTGGCCTTGAAAGTGGATGCCGTCGCGTTGCACGACCCGGTTCTTCGGAACAGTAAGGAGCAGCCCGTCGAGTTCTTGAAGGCTGTCGGGCATACGGGGCAGCCACCCGTCGGCGACCCATGCGTTCCGCGGCGAGGTCCCTAACTCGCTGTGGGTCCGGTCGTTGTAGGTGCCGATGAATTCGCCGATCGCACGATCGAGCCCTGCGAGGTCGAGGACAGGCGTTGGTGTCCGGCTGCCGGGTCCGAGGTGGCCGGGTAGCGTGGCCAGGAGTTCGGTGTTGATGGTGCCGAAGAACCTCTCGATCTTTCCTCGCCCTTGGGGTCGACCGACGGTCGAGTGGATGATCCGGGTGTGCAGGGCGAGAGCGGTCCGCTCGAGGTGGTGGCTGATGAAGTCGGAGCCGTGATCGACGTGCAGGATGTCGGGGATGCCGCACATCGCCCACGCTGGGTCTGTCTTTCGCCAGATCGCCTGCCGAAGAGCGAGGGCAGTGTTGATGGCTGAGGGGGCGCCGGTGAAGACCATGTATCCGCAGATGGCGCGGGAGTAGTCGTCCATCACCGTGGTCAGCCAGGGGCGGTCGGGTTTTCCGTCGGCGCCGACGATGAGGATGTCGAGTTCGGTGTGATCGGATTGCCAGGTTTGGTTGGGCTGTCCCGCGCGGCGGCGGAAGACGAGCTCGTGCTTGTCCCGATACGAGACCGGCCCTTCAAGTGCCAGGGTGACAAGGGCAGGATCGAGTGCTTGGACAATTTGCCGTACGGTCGCATAGCTCGGTGACGGCAGCTCGTGCGCTTGCGCATCCGCGATGGCAAGACGATGCAGCGTGGCGACACTGGGCCGTGGCCGAGTGAGCGCCAACCGCTCGACGAAAGCGACCGTCTCGGCCGAGGTTCGGCGGACACCCTTGTCTGTGCGCGCATGAGGGTCGAGGGCTGCGACGCCGCCTACTCGGTAGAGCTGGTGCCAGCGTTGCAAAGTTCGGCTGGAGATCCCGGTCTCCCGGGCGAGGATCTGGTCCTCGACATGCAGCCGAAGAATATGCCACCGCTTCGCCGCATCCACGAGTCTCCTACACGGTGGTGCTCTCGCGCGCCGCGAGGGCCTGCTGGTGGCGGTACAAAGTGGCCCGGCTCCATCCGACAAGCTTTGCAGCATCCTCCGCAGTGCGGCCCTTCGCCCGGGCTTCCGTGACGAGCTTGAGTTTGTCGGCGACGACGACGGGATCTGACAGGGGCCGGCCGAACTTGGTACCGCCGTTCCGGGCAGCCGTGATTCCGGCGTTCACACGCTCGGTGATCAGTTCGCGTTCGTATTCAGCCAACGTGGCGAGCATGTTCAGCATCAACCGGCCGGAGGTCGTCGACGGGTCGATCCCGTCCGAGATGCTCTTCAACTGCACGTCCCGCTCCCGGAGCAGCTTGACCGTGTTGAGAACATCGATGAGTGACCGCCCGAGTCGATCGACCCGCCAGACGACGACCGTGTCACCGGGCTTGGCGTACTCGAGCAGTTTCTTCATCCCGGGGCGCGAGATCGCAGTCCGGCTGCCCGAGGTGACGTCGGCGAAAATGTCACGCTCCTGGACACCCGATTTGACCAGGGCGTCGACCTGCAGTTTCGCGTCTTGGCTTCTGGTGCTGACCCGTGTGTACCCGAGATGTCTCACCGGGCCATTCTGCCTCAATATCTGCTAGAAGCGGCGGAGGAAAGACACTTTGTGGTAAGACATGTTTCCAAGACAAATCGCGTCCCGGAAATCTGCCACATGTTCCTGCAGCTCGGGAGAGGTGTTGCATGCCTCGGAAAGCTTTTGTTTTCCGAGACGTGACGATGTTGCAGATTAGGCTCCCTCGCGGGACCGGCTTGCGGCGTCTGACGCCGCGTTCGTAGTTTTGCCGAGTGAAGAGTCTGGTCTCGGGCCGGCGTCATGTCTCGTCGATGGTGGCGGTGACCTGTTGGATGGTGGCGACGGCCTGGTCGATGGCGGCGATCATGGCGTCGTATTGGGGGTGCTCCTCGGGGCGGAGGCTCTCGGCGATCGCGTCCAGGTAATCCCAGTAGTAAGTCTGGAGGCAGGCTGTTCCGGCCTCGGTCAGGCGAATCAGGACTGTGCGCTTGTCGGTCGGGACCGCGGACCTGGTGGTCCAGCCCGCGGCCTCGGTTTCTTGGAGTAGGCGGGTCATGTTGGGGATCTTGACCAGAGCCTTCTCCGCGAGGGCGGTCACCCGGGCCGCTCCGCCGAGCTCTTCAAGTGCGTACAAGACGTGCAGGTGGGCCCGCCTAAGGCCGTCGGGGAGATCCCGATAGACCTGCACCCCGCGGCATGCCCGCCACAGAGCATCGATGACCTGCTGGGTCGTCGCCATGTCGCCACCTCCTATCCGACCTGTGTGATCAAGGCTACTATGAGGAATAACTATGCGACATAACTAGTTGAATAAGTAGTGACAGCGAACCGATATAGCAGGAGGCAAAGGATGGCGAACAGGCAGCGTGAGTCATCGATGGCCGAGGGCGTGCTGAGTCCTCGGTTCCGCGCGCTGGCAATCGGTCTGGTGACACTGGTTGCCGCCGCCGCGTTCTCCCGCCTGGGGGTCAGCACGGCCCTCCCGGCCGCCGCTGAGGAGCTCGGTGGCCTGGCCTTGTATGGATGGGTGTTCACCGCGTTCACGCTGGCCAACATCGTTGGTCTCGCGGTCGCGGGGCCGGTCTTCGACCGATTCGGCATCGTCAGGCCGCTAGCCGTGGGAACGGTCAGCTTTGCCGGCGGCCTGCTCATCTCGAGCCTGGCTCCGACGATGTCGGTGATCGTGCTCGGCCGCGTATTTCAGGGTTTGGGTGCTGGTGCACTGTCGGTGGCGGCGTACTCGGCGATCGGGAAGGGCTTCCCGGACCAGATCCGGCCCAAGATGCTTGCCCTGAATGCTAGCGCCTTCACCATCCCGAGTCTGGTGGGCCCGGTGCTCGCCGGGCTGATCGCGGAGACGCTCACCTGGCGGTGGGTCTTCGGGATCCTCGTCCCGTTAGCTCCGCTGGCCGCGTTCCTGGTCCGCCGACCACTCGGACGCATCGACCGGCAAGCCACGCGGACCACCGAGCCAGGGGTCGCGCCCAGCGAGAACCGCCGCACGCTGCTGCGAGGGCTCGGCTGGGGCCTGGTCCTGAGCGTCGGGCTCGGTGCGGTGCTGATCGCACCCAACCTGCCGGTGCAGTGGGCGCTTGTGGCTCTCGTGGTCGGCCTGCCCTTCGCCTATCTCGGGGTCCGGCGGGTTCTGCCTGCCGGGACGCTCACCGCGCGTCGAGGGCTCCCGGCGAATGTGGTGTTCGCAGCCGCCTTGTCCATGGCGTTCTTCACCGCAGACCTGTTCATTCCGCTCGCCCTTACCAGCGTGCGAGGGATCAGCGCTACACTCGCCGGGATCGTCCTGACCGCAGGCATCATCGGGTGGACCGCCGGCGCCTATGCCCCCGCCCGGCTCCTGAAGTGGGGCATGACCAAGGGGGGCATCGCGCGCCTCGGAGCGATTCTCGTCATCGCGGGTTTGACGGTGATCGGTGCCGTGATCCTCACCACCGTCCCCGTCCCCGTCCCCGTCGCCGCCGTGGGCTGGATCATCGCCGGGTGACTCTGTCACTCTGATTTGGCCCAGGGATGTCGCTTTGGTCTGGCCCATGTTGCGACGCGCCGGGGTGTTCATGTCGGTTTGATTTGGCCCACCCCCGCCACGGTGGTCCTCAGTCGGTTTGTTTCGAGTGAGGAGGGCCAGTTGGGGTCCAGGGTGGATTTGTACGCCGAGATACGACGCGCGGCGCGAGTCGAGGAGCTGTCCGTGAACGCGTTGGCGAAACGGTTTCGGGTGCATCGTCGGACGGTGCGTCAAGCGTTGGCGTCTCCGGTCCCGCCGGGCCGGAAGGTTCCTGAGCGGCAGGCTCCGAAGCTGGGCGCGTTCCAGCTGCTGATCGACGGATGGTTGCGGGAGAACCTCACCGCGCCGAAGAAGCAACGGATGACGGCGACGCGGATGCACTCCCGCCTTCTTGACGAGCACGCTGCCGATGTCTCCTACGCCGCGGTCCGGGACTATGTCGCCAGGCGGCGACGGGAGATCGTGATCGAGGCGGGTCGGATTCCGGAGGTCTTCGTCCCGCAACTGCACGCGCCTGGCGCGGAAGCGGAGGTCGCCATTTTCGACGGGCGGGAAGAGGCCGCCCGCCATGAGCGGGTCGTCGCCCGCGGCGGAGAATCGATCGTGTTGGATCACTACCTCGAAGTCCTTCGCCATAAGCCCGGCGCTCTGCCGGGATCGACCGCGCTCGCTCACGCACGCGAGTCCGGGACGTTCACCACCGCGCACGAAGCGTTCTGGCAGGAAACCAGGAAGGTCAACGGTGACAGCGCGGGCACGAGAGAGCTCATCGAGGTGCTTCTCCTACATCGGAGTATGCGAGCTGCGGACGTGATCGCCGGGATCAGGGCCGCTCTCTCGGTCGGCGCGGTCACCGCGGACGTCGTCGCGGTCGAGGCACGCCTACATGGCAGCGGGGCCACATGGGAGCGACATCCCGTTGCACCTCAATCACACGTCGAGCACAGGGTTGTCAGTCTCACCCAACGCCGCCTCCGCGACCCGCAGGCTGTGATCGCCGGCCTCCCGCCCGACAAACGCCCGTTGCCGTCCGTCACCCACTACGACGAGCTCCTGCAGCGCCGCCTCATCTTCACCGATCCCACTGCCACTGATGAAAGAGAAGGAACGACGAACACATGAGCACCACCACACCCGTCACCACGACCCTGCGCCGACGGCGCGGCATGACAGAAGAAGCCGCCGCGGCCGCAGTCGACCAAGCTTGCCGCAGACTCCGGTTACCCACGATCCGCGCGGTCATGGACGAAGCAATCCGTGTCGCCGGACACGAGCAGCTCTCCTACCAGGGCTTCCTCGCCGAACTCCTCCTCGCTGAATGCGACGACCGGGACCGCCGCTCCACCGTCCGCCGCGTCGCAGGAGCGGGGTTCCCCCGCCAGAAATGGCTCGGGGACTTCGACTACGACGCGAACCCGAACATCAACCCCGCGACCATTCACACCCTCGCAACAGGCGACTGGGTCCGCCGCGGCGATCCGCTCTGCCTCATCGGAGACTCCGGCACCGGCAAATCCCATCTCCTCATAGGGCTCGGCACTGCCGCAGCCGAGAAGGGCTACCGGGTGAAATACACCCTCGCGACGAAACTGGTGAACGAGCTCGTCGAAGCCGCCGACGAGAAACAACTCGCGCGCACGATCGCCCGCTACGGCCGCGTTGATCTGCTCTGCATCGACGAGCTCGGATACATGGAACTCGACCGCCGCGGCGCCGAGCTCCTCTTCCAAGTCCTCACCGAACGAGAAGAGAAGAACTCCGTCGCGATCGCCTCCAACCAGTCTTTCTCCGGCTGGACCGACACCTTCACCGACCCACGCCTCTGCGCCGCGATCATCGACCGGCTCACCTTCAACGGCACCATCATCGAGACCGGCACCACCAGCTACCGGCTCGCCCACACCCGCAACCAAAGCAGCTGACGCGCCCGTGGTCCGCACCGACGAGCGAGAGCAGCGAAATCCTCAGGGGAGAATCGCCTACGTTGACGAGGGAGGAGACGTGGCGGCTCCTGCGAGGCGCTGGAGCTCGGCGAGATGGGCACGGAACGCTGCTCGACCGTTCATCGTGAGACTGAACCAGGTGCGGCGCCGGCCAGAGCTGACACCCTTGCGAACGGTGACGTATCCTGCCTCTTCGAGCGCCTTTGCGTGCTTGGAGAGAACGGAATCCGCGACTCCGATGCGATCACGCGCGAAGCTGAATTCGACATCCTCTACGGCCGCAAGCATCGCGCAGAGCTGGAGTCGCGTCGGATGGTGAATCCGCTCATCGAGCCCGCTCACGCGACGTTCCGTGCTGCAACGCGCTCCCGCTTCCACACGAGCGCCCAGAGCCGACTGGCCGCGAACGCAACCGCCGCCGCGATGCTACCTGCGGTGAGCGCGACCCACAGCACGGGCATCGCCCACGCCCAGAACATCAAGCCCAGGAGTGGGACGAGCATTGCAAACGTGACCCACCGCGCCCGCCGAGGAGAGTAACCGCTGAGCCACCACCCCAGCCGACGCCGCCACCAGACCATCAGAGCGATGAGCGCGAGCACGACGACGATGGTCGCGAACGGGCGGATTGTCAGCGGCAGCGCCTGCGCCCCGACAAAAACGCCGCAGACGATGCTGAAGAGCACGTCGTAAGTCAATGCGAACCCACGAGGCGGATCCAGATGATCCTGGGCCTGTCCGATAAGGGCCAGATCCTCCGCGGGGGTGTTCTGCGGCCGGTTTGAGCTTTCCATACCGGAAAGCATAGAGCATACTTTCCGAGTTGGAAAGCAGGCTCACGTGGGCCAGTTCAGAGCGACATCCCTGGGCCACTTCAGCTTGACATAGCCAGCCGGGCTCGGCGCCGGTCTCGGTTTCACGATCAACTCCATCGCCGTCCTCGATAATGCCGCTGGCACGGTCGGGCGCGCCTCATCGCAGATGGAGCTCGGCAACCAGGC
>NZ_JBQDSX010000051.1:0-19651 GCF_052099035.1 Microbacterium sp.
GCAACGGAGTGCTGCTGTGCTGGTGGCACCACCGAAACCTGCACCTGTCCGAGTGGCGCATCCGTATGAATCACGGCGTTCCCGAGATCCGCGGTCCGCTCTGGTGGGATCGAAAGCAGCACTGGCACGCCACAGGAACGCCGCGCCCACGTGTGCGCGAACGCGCAGGATGAGTACGCGCACGATGAGTACGCGCAGGAACGGTCGACGTCACCCGCACAGCGCGAGCACGAACGGAAGCACCTCCGTGGCACCGGCCTGCCGCAGCGCACGTGCGGCGACGGTGAGAGTCCAGCGGCTGTCGGCCTGATCGTCCACGAGCAGCACTGGGCCCGCCGGGATCTCTAGATCCTCGGCGCTGAAGCGGTCCCAGACTCCGGCGAGCCGGAACGCGCTGTTCCCGCCCGGCTGTCCCGATGGTCCACCGTCCACGGGAGTGAGCGCCCCGATATACGGCAGCTTGCCGATCTCGGCGATCCCCCGTGCCAGCGAGTCGACGAGCAGCGGGTGCGAGCGCGACGGCATCGCCACGACAGCGACCGGCCGCTCTGCCCAACCCCACTCGGCAAGCACCCGCACGCAGGCTGCGAGCACCTGCTGTGTCACCGGTGCATCCGGCACCCCCGCGGCGAACAGCCCGCGCAGGGTTCCACCCCAGCCAAGATCGGTGAGTCGGGCGAGTGCCCGTCCCTCCCCCGCCTGCTCCTCGGCGGCGATCCGCCCCTTCACCGGAACGCCGAGGCGGTCGGCTCCGGTCGGCCACTGTCGACGCGGATCGATCGCGACACCCACCCGGTCAAGAGAATCGGATGCCGCAGCCGTCGCCGTCGCTCCGATCTCACTCGGGAACCAGGCTCCGGCACAGTTATCGCACCGCCCGCAGGGAGCGGCCGTGTCATCGTCGAGTGAGCGCTGCAGAAACTCCATCCGGCATCCGTCGGTCTGCTGATACTCGATCATGCTCTGCTGCTCGGCGAGGCGTTCGGCCGCGATGCGCTCGTAGCGCTCGCGGTCGTAAGTCCAGCTCTCCCCCGTCGCGACCCAGCCGCCCTGCACACGGCGCACGGCACCATCTACGTCGAGCACCTTCAGCAGCAGCTCGAGCGGAGTGCGGCGGATGTCGACCATCGCCTCCAGCGCAGGAGTCGAGATCGACGCATCACCGAGGGCTGCGATCACTCGCTCGGCGCGTTCCTGGTCGGGCATCGACGCCGTGGCGAAATAGTGCCAGATGTCACGATCCTCTGGCCCCGGAAGCAGCAACACGTCCGCGCTATCGCTCGCTCGTCCGGCGCGACCGACCTGCTGGTAGTAGGCGACCGGCGACGACGGCGCTCCGAGGTGCAGCACGAAACCGAGATCGGGCTTGTCGAACCCCATACCGAGAGCACTCGTCGCCACGAGCGCCTTGACCTCGTTGCGCTTGAGCATGCCCTCGGACTCGGCACGCTCGTCGGGGTCGGTCTGGCCGGTGTACGCCCGCACCTCATGACCGCGCTCGCGCAGCAGGCGGGCCGTGTCGACCGCTGCGGCAACGGTGAGCGTGTAGATGATGCCCGACCCCGGCATCTCGTCGATATGACTGAGCAGCCACGCCAGCCTGCGGGTGGCATCGGGCAGGCGCAGCACCCCCAGCCGCAGCGAAGATCGCGCGAGCGGACCGCGAATGGTGAGCACGGGAACGCCCGCGTCTCCCGTCACGCCCAGCTGCTCTTCGACGTCCGCAACAACCCGGCTGTTCGCCGTGGCGGTCGTCGCAAGCACCGGCACCTCGGCCGGCATCTGCGCGATCAGGTCGCGCAGTCGTCGGTAGTCGGGGCGGAAGTCGTGCCCCCAGTCGCTGATGCAGTGCGCTTCGTCGACGACGAGCATCCCGATGCGCTGGACCAGCGTCGGCAGCCGCTGCTCGCGGAACGCCGGATTGTTCAACCTCTCGGGAGACACGAGCAGGACATCGACCTCGTCACGGTCGAGCTGTGCCAGCACGTCATCCCACTCATGCGCGTTCGTCGAGTTGATCGCGACCGCGCGGACACCGGCTCGCTCGGCTGCCGCGATCTGGTCGCGCATCAGCGCGAGCAGCGGCGAGACGAGCACCGTGGGCCCTGCTCCCTGCTGGCGCAGCAGCAGCGTCGCGACGAAATAGACCGCGGACTTTCCCCAGCCGGTCCGCTGCACCACGAGCGCGCGACGGCGCCCACTGACGAGAGCCTCGATCGCCTCGTACTGCCCGTCGTGGAACGCGGCATCGTCGCGCCCGACGAGTTCGCGCAGCGCTGTGAGAGCCGCCTCATGCGTCGCGGTGGTGTCGAGGGTCATGGCTCAACTCTGCCCCAGACCCCTGACATCGCCGGACGCGGTGGCATTTCAGCATCCGATATGGAAGAATTACTGAACGTACGGTCAGTAAAGACGAAGGGGTCAGAATGACCGAGATCACCCCCGAACAGCGCCGCTTCGACGAGATCATCGCCGCGGATTCGCGCATCGAGCCGCGCGATTGGATGCCGGACGACTACCGCCGCACCCTCACGAGGCAGATCAGCCAGCACGCGCACTCCGAGATCATCGGCATGCAGCCGGAGGGCAACTGGATCACCCGCGCGCCGAGCCTCAAGCGCAAGGCGATCCTGATGGCGAAGGTCCAGGATGAGGCCGGCCACGGCCTGTACCTCTATTCGGCCGCCCAAACCCTCGGCATCACCCGTGACGAGATGACCGAACAACTCATCGAAGGCAGAGCGAAATACTCGTCGATCTTCAACTACCCGACCCCGACCTGGGCCGACATGGGTGCGATCGGCTGGCTCGTCGACGGCGCCGCGATCTGCAACCAGGTACCGCTGTGCCGGGCATCGTATGGTCCGTACGGACGCGCGATGATCCGCGTCTGCAAAGAAGAGTCGTTCCACCAGCGACAGGGGTTCGAGATCCTCCTGACGCTCATGCAGGGGACGGATGCGCAGCGCGCGATGGCGCAGGATGCCGTGGACCGCTGGTACTGGCCTTCGCTCATGATGTTCGGGCCGCCGGACGGCGACTCCCCGAACTCGGCGCAATCGATGGCGTGGAACATCAAGCGCTTCTCGAACGACGAGCTGCGCCAGCGCTTCGTCGACATGCTCGTCCCGCAGGCAGAGATCCTCGGCATCACGCTGCCCGATCCCGAGCTGCACTTCGATGAGGAGACGCAGCACTACCTAGGCGGCGAGATCGACTGGACGGAGTTCTTCGAGGTACTGAAGGGCAACGGCCCGATGAACGTCGAACGGCTGCGCGCGCGACGCGAAGCGCATGAGGACGGCGCATGGGTGCGCGAGGCGGCAGCGGAGTACGCGCGCAAGCGCTCGGCGCGCGCCGAGGAGGTAGCAGCATGAGTTCTGAAACGTGGCCCCTGTGGGAGGTGTTCGTCCGCGCGAACCGCGGCATGAGCCATGTTCACGCGGGTTCGTTGCACGCCCCGGATGCCGAATTCGCCGTCCGCAACGCCCGCGACCTGTACACGCGGCGCGGCGAAGGCACGTCGATCTGGGTCGTGCCATCGGATGCCATCACCGCCAGCGACCCGGACGCCAAGGGCTCATTCTTCGAGAGCCCGGCCGGCAAGAACTACCGTCACGCCGTGTACTACACCGCGTCCGAGGGGGTGCCGCACCTGTGACTGTCTCTGGTGAGGCTAGCGTTCGCGGGTCGTTGAGCGAGCGCAGCGAGACGAAACGCGTTGAGCGAGCGGAGCGAGTCGAAACGTCCACATCACCGCACGGCTCCGCCCCCTCCGCTCAACGACCCGCGGAATCAGTCGAAACGTCCACATCACCGCACGGGGCCGTCACCGTCGACCAGCTCAACCTCGCGGCCGAACTCTCCGGCGACAGCGACGCCGTCGCGAGCGCAGATGTTGCCGAATACGCCCTGTGGCTCGGCGACGACTCCCTGATCCTCTCCCAGCAGCTCGGTGCCTGGATCGCCCATGCCCCCGAGCTCGAAGAAGACGTGGCGCTGGCGAACATCGCCCTCGACCTGCTCGGTCACGCCCGCTCGCTGCTGCGCTACGCCGGCACCGCAGACGGGCGCACCGAGGATGATCTCGCCTATTTGCGCGACGAGACGGAGTTCCGCAGCGCCTGGCTCTTCGAGCAGCCCAACGGCGACTTCGCGCAGACGATCGCGCGTCAGCTCGCGGCATCCGCCTATCTCTATGAGCTGTACTCTTCGCTGCGCGCGTCGAAAGACGCGACCCTCGCGGCCATCGCGGAGAAGTCGCTCAAGGAGGTCGACTACCACCGTGATCACGCCGTGCAGTGGACGCTGCGCCTCGCCGGCGGCACCGACGAGTCGCGCCGCCGAATGATCCGCGCGATCCGCGACGTCTGGCCCTATGTCGACGAGCTGTTCCGCGATGAGCCGTTGATCGACGAACTCGACGGCATCGCTGTACGCCCGTCGACCCTGCGCGAAGGGTTCGACGCCGCGATCGACGCTGTCTTCGCTGAGGCCGAACTCGAACTGCCGGATGTCCGAGCGTCGTCCGGAGGCGGACGCCACGGCAGCCATTTCTCCGCCCTCGGGCACATCCTCGCCGAGATGCAGGTCTTGGCCCGACAGCATCCGGGGGCGACATGGTGACCCTGACGCGGCACGAAGAAGCCTGGCGGGTCGCGGCATCCGTCACGGACCCCGAGATCCCGGTCCTCACGATCGAAGACCTCGGTGTACTGCGCGACGTCACGGTCGATGGAGACGGCGAGCGCGTCACCGTCACCCTCACGCCCACATACAGCGGATGCCCCGCCCTCGACACCATGCGCGACGATGTCATCCTCGCGCTCACCGCCGCGGGGTTCGGCGACGTCGCCGTGCGCACGACGCTGGCGCCGGCCTGGACGACAGACTGGATGACGGATGCTGGAAAGCAGAAGCTCCGCGACTTCGGCATCGCTCCCCCCAACGGACGAGCGGCCCTTCGGCAGGGTCAGGGCCTGGTCAAGCTCCGCCTCGCGGTGAAGTGCCCGCGCTGCGATTCGCTCGACACCCGCGAAGTCACCCGCTTCGGTTCCACCTCGTGCAAGGCGCTCTATGAATGCAACGCCTGCCTCGAGCCCTTCGACCATTTCAAAGTCCTATGAACACCACCACCCGCCGTCGCGGACGCTTCCATGAGCTCGAGGTCGCAGAGGTCCGACCCCTGACGAGCGAGAGCATCGAGGTCACGTTCGCGGTACCGCCGGAACTCGCGGACGACTATCAGTACCTCCCCGGCCAGTACGTTGCGCTGCGCGCGCACGTCGACGGTCACGAGGTGCGCCGCAGCTACTCGATCTGCCGCCCGCCGTCTGCCGGCAGCATCAGCGTGGGCATCAAGCGCGACCTCGGCGGACTGTTCTCCGTCTGGGCACACGAGAACCTCAAGCCCGGAGACCGCATCGAAGTCATGAGTCCAGAGGGCAGGTTCACCACGAATCTCCCCGACCTCGACCATGCGCACATCGCCGGCATCGCCGCGGGTTCGGGCGTCACCCCGATGATGGCGCTGGCCGCGCACGTGCTGGCGTCGTCTCTTTCAGCGCAGTTCAGCCTCGTCTACACGAACCGCGCCACGCAGGATGTCATGTTCCTCGACGAGCTCGCCGACCTCAAGGATCGCTACCCCTCGCGCCTCGCGCTGCACCACGTGCTCTCCCGCGAACAGCGCACCGCACCCCTGCTGTCCGGACGCATCGACGCCGAGAAGCTCGGCGCGATCCTCGACGGGCTCGTGCTGCCGGAGACGGTGACCGAGTGGTTCCTCTGCGGACCGTTCGATCTCGTCTCGCTGTGCCGCGAGACGTTCGAGGAACGCGGTGTGCCCGCCGACAGCATCCGCTTCGAACTCTTCACGAGCGACGCGGACGGCCCGCGCGTCGACCGCGGACGCCCCGTCGTCATCGACACGGGCGATGAGGTGCGGCGTATCGAGTTCACGCTCGACGGCCTGTCCTCGACCGTGGAGTCCCCCGTCGCCGCGAACGAGGCGATTCTGGATGCTGCGCTGCGCGTCCGCGGTGACGTGCCGTTCGCGTGTGCCGGAGGAGTCTGCGGAACCTGCCGCGCCCACCTCGTCGAGGGTGAGGTGCGGATGACGCAGAACTTCGCGCTGGAACCCGATGAGCTCGAGCGGGGCTATGTGCTGACCTGCCAGTCCCACCCGACCACCGAGAGAGTCGTCGTCGACTACGACGCCTGAACGGAGTGCAGACCATGATCGATCTGACCATCGCCGACGACGTCGCCCGCATCGTGCTGAACGCTCCCGAGAAGCGCAACGCGCTGAATGTACCGGCGCTGCGCGACCTCGGTGCTGCATACGACGAGGCGGAAGCCGCCGGGGTGCGAGCGCTGGTGCTGCGCGGCGAGGGCCCGGCATTCTGCGCCGGCCGCGACATCGCTGGCGTCGACGCCGCAACCGATGATGTGACGGGATACCTCGACGGGCACCTCACTCCCCTGCTGAAGAAGATGTCTGCGTTCCCGGCGCCGACCTTCGCCGCGGCACACGGCGCGTGCCTGGGCGTGGGGCTCGGGCTGCTGATCGCCACGGACGTCGTCTACGTCGCCGACTCCGCCAAGATCGGGTCGCCGTTCGCCGCGCTCGGTGCGACGCTCGATTCCGGCGGACATGCACTGTTCTACGAGCGCCTCGGCGCCCACAAGACGCTGGACCTCATCTACACCGGGCGGCTCATGACCGGCACGGAAGCGGTGCAGTCCGGGCTCTTCTCACAGGTCTTCCCGGCAGACGAGGTGAACGCGGCGACAGAGGGCGCAGCATCCCGTGCCGCCGCGGGAGCGACGCAGTCATTCCTCGCGAGCAAGCGCCTCGTCGCCCGGTTGCGCGACGAACGTCTCGCGCTGTGGGATGCCGTCACCGCTGAGAACATCAATCAGGCGTCGCTGCGCGATACCGCCGACTACCGGGAGGGGTTCGCGGCGTTCCAGGAGAAGCGGCGCCCGGAGTTCACCGGACGCTAGATCCTCGGCGAAACATCACTTCCCGCACGAGACACCGCCACATACGCGATGTGTCATGCCGGAAGTGATGTCTCGCGGAACTTAACGACTACTTCGCGACGAGACAACGCCCACGATCGCCGTGGCGAGCGTCGCCAACCAGCCGAGGGCCGCGATAAGAACAGCGACGCCGGAGATAATCGACGACGCGTCGCTGCTCATCCAGCCCCACGCCGAGACAGCCGATCCGAACGGCGGTGCATCTCCCCCATCTACCAGCGTGAACATCATCACGAGCAGCGCGGCCCAGGTGACCCAGCTGGCGATGTCGTAGAACAGGCGGGTGCTGCGCGCGGCCTTCGCATCACGATCGAAGACCACGATGATCGGGGCGAAGTACATCGCGATGACCACGAACGGGGCGAAGAAGCCACCGATGAGTGTCATCCAGCCCATCGGCGCACCGATGATCCCGCGCCCGAACAGGACGAGCAGGGGCAGCAGCACCGGGGCGATCCACTGAAAGATGCGTACGAACCTACCGCCGGAGAGTCTCATGAGGCCAACGCTATCTTCAGGTCGCGATTTCTGTCGGTTAGCCTCCGCCATACCGACAGAAATCGCGACCTGAACGAGGGGTGGGCGTCCTACAGCGCCCGCAGGATGTCGTCGACGCGATCCTTGGCGTCACCGAACAGCATCTGCGCGTTCTCGCGGAAGAACAGCGGATTCTGCACGCCCGCGTATCCCGAGGCCATCGACCGCTTGAACACGATCACATTCTCGGCCTCCCAGACGCGCAGCACCGGCATCCCAGCGATGGGGCTGCCCGGATCCTCCGCGGCGGCCGGGTTCACGGTGTCGTTCGCGCCGATCACGAGCACGACGGCGGTGGATGCCAGATCGTCATTGACTTCGTCCATCTCGAGCACGATGTCGTACGGCACCTTGGCCTCGGCCAGCAGCACGTTCATGTGGCCCGGCAGACGTCCGGCAACAGGATGGATGCCGAAGCGCACATCGACCCCGCGGTCACGCAGCTTCTGCGTGAGCTCGGCGACCGGATACTGCGCCTGCGCCACAGCCATGCCATAGCCCGGCGTGATCACGACCGATGAAGCATTGGCGAGCATGTCGGCGACGGTTTCAGCATCCACCTCGCGGTGCTCGCCGTGGTCGACCTCGTCCTTCGTGGGGGCGGCTATACCGAAGCCACCCGCGATCACCGAGATGAAGGAACGGTTCATGGCCTTGCACATGATGTACGAAAGGTACGCACCCGACGACCCGACCAGCGCGCCGGTGACGATCAGCAGGTCGTTGTTCAGCAGGAAGCCCGCCGCGGCCGCAGCCCAACCGGAGTAGCTGTTGAGCATCGAGACGACCACGGGCATGTCGCCGCCGCCGATCGAGGCGACCAGGTGCCAGCCGAGCGCGAGCGCGAGAACGGTGACGATGATGAGCAGCACCAGCGTCGGCGTGATCACGTACCAGACGGTCAGAGCGATGAACACGACGATCGCGCCGAGGTTCAGCACGTTCTTGCCGGGGAGCATGAGGGGCTTGGACGAGATGCGCCCGGACAGCTTCAGGAACGCGACGATGGAACCGGTGAAGGTCACGCCACCGATGAAGATGCCGATGAAGACCTCGGCGTGGTGGATGTCGGCGAGTGCGCCGGTGAGCCCCGGGCTGTGCAGGTGTCCATTCCAGCCGACGAGAACAGCCGCGAGACCGACGAAGCTGTGCAGCAGCGCGATGAGCTCGGGCATCCCGGTCATCTCGACGCTGCGCGCCCGCCACAGTCCGATGACCGCGCCGACGAGCATCGCGACGAGAAGAAGAACGAGGCCGACGATGGCCTGCGGCTGACCCCAGGCACCCTGCAACGTGACCCAGATCGTGGCGACGAGCGCGATCGCCATGCCGACCATGCCGTATGTGACACCGGCCCGCGAGGACTCGTGCTTGCTGAGCCCCGCGAGGCTCATGATGAACAGCAGCGCCGCGACGATGTACGCGGCGCCCGCGACGGATGCGGCGATCTCCAGCGCGCTCATTTGCTGGCTCCCTTCGAGAACATCTTCAGCATTCGTCGCGTGACCGCGAACCCGCCGAAGATGTTGATGGATGCCACGAGCACAGCGATCGCGGAAAGAATCTGCACCACGATGTTCGGAGTGGCGATCTGCACGATCGCGCCGACGATGATGATGCCCGAGATGGCGTTGGTGACGCTCATGAGGGGCGTGTGCAGGGCGTGCGACACCTTGCCGATCACGTAGAAGCCGATCACGACCGACAGCATCAGCACAGTGAAGTGCTGCGGCAGCGGAGCGGGGGCGACGGCGTTCACGAGGAAGAGCGCGGCGATGCCGACGGCGATCAGCGCGACCTTCGCACCGGCCGAGAGGGGCTTCTTCTTGGGCGCTTCCTCGGTCCCTGAGCCTGTCGAAGGGTCGGCCGCCTTCGCAACCGACGCCGCCGATACCTGCACCGGTGGTGGCGGCCAGGTCTCTTCGCCGTCGCGCACGACCGTCACGGCCCGCTGCACGACGTCGTCGAAGTCGAGGACGAGCTGGCCATCCTTCTCAGGAGTGAGCAGCTTCAGCAGGTTCACGAGGTTCGTACCGTAGAGCTGCGATGCCTGGGTGGGGAGCCGCCCGGCAAGATCCGTGTAGCCGAGGATGATGACGCCGTTGTCGGTGACGACGCGCTGTCCGGCAACAGACCCTTCGACGTTTCCGCCGAGAGCTGCCGCCATGTCGACGATGACGCTGCCCGGCTTCATGCTCGCGACATCCGCGGCGGTGATCAGAATCGGTGCGGCACGTCCTGGGATGAGAGCCGTGGTGATGATGATGTCGACGTCGGCGGCCTGCTCGGAGTAGAGCTCGGCGGCGCGACTGTTGTACGCCTCGCTGGTTGCCTTGGCGTACCCGTCGGAGGAGACCTCCTTCTGCTCCTCGGGCACGATCACCTCGAGGTACGAACCACCGATGGACTTCACCTGGTCGGCGACCTCAGGTCGCGGGTCGGTCGCGCGTACGATCGCGCCGAGGCTGGATGCTGCGCCGATGGCGGCGAGGCCCGCGACGCCGGCACCGGCGACGAGCACCTTCGCCGGGGGAACCTTGCCGGCGGCCGTGACCTGACCGGTGAAGAATCGGCCGAACTCATTCGCCGCCTCGACGACCGCACGGTAGCCGGAGATGTTCGACATGGAGCTGAGCACATCCATCGACTGCGCGCGCGAGATCCGCGGCACAGCATCCAGAGCGAGCGCGGTGATTCCGCGAGTCGCAAGCGCTGCCCGAAGCTCCGGACGCATGTTCGGACTCAGCTGCGCGATGAGCGTCGCGCCGTCCGCGATCCTGGCGATCTCAGCATCCGTCGGGGCATTGACCTTCAGCAGGATGGGCGATGCCCACGCCTCGTCTGCACCGACGATCTCCGCGCCGGCTGCGGCATAGGCACTGTCGGGGTAGGCGGATGCCACACCCGCTCCCGCCTGGACCGCCACGTCGTAACCGATCTTGCGCAGTGCGCCGACCGTCTGCGGCGTCGCGGCGACCCGAGTCTCACCGTCTTGTTCCTGCACGATGCCAATACGCATCATCCACAACTCCTGTCTCTCGTCGCGCCGCTCTCCGATGAGATCGCACGACACACACGAGACGAGACTCTATCGACGCTGCACCGAATTGCGCGGTGTTATTTCCCTCGATCACCCCGAAAGATTCCCGGTTCTTCACCCCGATGAAACGTCGAGGCCCCTCCGGAGCATCCGCGCCCCTCGTGAAATACGTAATTCAGGAGGGGCGCCGACGACCAGGAGGGGCCTCGGCGAACCGGGTTGGGGTGGGTGGCGCGCGGGCGCGCGGCGCGACGGGCGCGCGGGCGCGACGGGCAGGTCAGGCCGCGGTCAGCGCCAGGCCCGAACCGTCGGGCGCGACATCGACGCGCACGGTGTCGCCGTCGCGCACTCCGCCCGAGAGCAGAGCGGTTGCGAGCTTGTTCTGCACCTCGGTCGTGATGAGCCTGCGCAGCGGGCGCGCTCCGTACACCGGGTCGTACCCGCGCTCGGCGAGCCACGACCGGGCATCCGGGGTGACGGCGAGCGTGAGCCGACGATCCTGCAACCGCCGCTGCAGCTGATCGACGGTGAGTTCGACGATCTGCGCGAGGTCGTCCTCCGTCAGCGCCTGGAACATCACGATGTCGTCGAGACGGTTCAGGAATTCCGGGCGGAACGCCTGCCGCACGAGCGCCATCACGGCATCCCGCTTGTCGGCCAGCGACATGACCGGGTCGATGAGGATCGGCGAGCCGATGTTGGAGGTGAGAACGAGGATGACGTTCGAGAAGTCGACCGTGCGCCCCTGACCGTCGGTGAGACGGCCGTCGTCGAGCACCTGCAGCAGCACGTCGAACACCTCGGGATGCGCCTTCTCGACCTCATCGAGCAGCACGACACTGTACGGACGCCGGCGCACGGCTTCGGTGAGCTGTCCGCCCTGCTCGTAGCCGACGTATCCCGGAGGGGCACCGACCAAGCGAGACACCGAGTGCTTCTCGCCGTACTCGGACATGTCGATGCGCACCATGGCGTGCTCGTCGTCGAACAGGAACTCGGCGAGCGCCTTGGCGAGCTCGGTCTTTCCGACACCCGTCGGCCCGAGGAACAGGAACGATCCGGTCGGGCGACCGGGGTCGCTGATGCCCGCACGCGAGCGGCGCACAGCATCCGACACGGCGCCGACGGCCTCCTTCTGCCCGATCAGGCGCTTGCCGAGCTCGCTCTCCAGGTGCAGCAGCTTCTCGCTCTCGCCCTGCAGAAGGCGCCCGACCGGGATGCCGGTCCACGCCGCAATCACGGCGGCGATGTCCTCATCGGTGACCTGCTCGTTGACCATGCGGCCCTCGCCGGACTCCGCCGAGGCAGCCTCGGCCTGCTCGGCCTCGGTGATGTCGCGCTCGAGGCGCTTGATCGTCTCGTATTCGAGCTTCGATGCCTTCGTGTAGTCGGCTTCGCGCATCGCGAGATCACGCTGCGTGATCGCGTCGTCGAGCTGCTTCTTCAGCTCTCCCACGCGGTTGAGGCCCTGGCGCTCGCGCGTCCAGCGCTCTTCGAGGGAGGCGAGCTCGCGCTCCTGCACGGCGAGCTGCTCGCGCAGCGCGCTCAGGCGCTCCTTGGATGCAGCATCCTTCTCACGCTTCAGCGCCAACTCCTCGAGCTTCATCCGGTCGACCTGACGCTTGAGCTGGTCGATCTCGACCGGAGACGAGTCGATCTCCATCTTCAGCCGCGACATGGCCTCATCCATGAGGTCGATCGCCTTGTCGGGCAGCTGTCGGCTCGGCAGGTACCGGTTCGACAGCGCAGCGGCCGCGACCAGCGCACTGTCGGCGATCGTGACTCCGTGGTGCGCCTCGTAACGGCCCTTGAGCCCGCGCAGGATCGCGATCGAGTCTTCGACCGTCGGCTCGCCGACGTAGACCTGCTGGAAGCGGCGCTCGAGAGCGGCATCCTTCTCGATGAACTCGCGGTACTCGTTGAGTGTGGTCGCACCGATGAGGTGCAGCTCACCGCGGGCGAGCATGGGCTTGAGCATGTTGGATGCCGCGACCGACCCCTCGCCGCCGCCCGCACCCATGAGTGTGTGCAGCTCGTCGATGAAGGTGATGATCTGCCCGTCGGACTCGGTGATCTCCTTGAGGACCTGCTTCAGGCGCTCTTCGAACTGGCCACGGTACATCGCACCAGCCACGAGGGCGGAGATGTCGAGAGTGATGAGGTCCTTGCCCTTGAGGGATTCGGCGACGTCGCCTGCGACGATGCGCTGCGCCAGACCCTCCACGACAGCGGTCTTTCCGACGCCGGGCTCACCGATGAGCACGGGGTTGTTCTTCGTGCGGCGGGTGAGTACCTGGCTGACACGACGGATCTCGCTGTCGCGTCCGATCACCGGGTCGAGCTTGCCCTGGCGGGCGCGGTCGGTCAGGTTGATGCCGAACTGCTCGAGGGCGGACTGCTGGTCTTCTTGTGCGGGCGTTGTCATCTGCTTCCTCCTGGAAGTGCTCCTAACAAAGTTGAGTGTTGTTGACTCAATTTTATCAGGTGGCCGAGCTGTGAGCAAGAGGCAGCAAGAACGAACAAGAAGTGGAGGCCAGAGTTCCCGGCTATGGTGAGGCCTGAGTGGAAGGGGTCGTCCATGAACTCGCAACTCTCACGCCGACGCCGTCGGCTCATGCAGCTCATCGGCTTCGCACTGTTGGCCATCGTCTTCGTCGTTGCCATCTGGATCGATGTGGCCACGGGGCTGTGGCAGCAGGCGGTGATCCTCTCCGGTATCGCTGCGGGACTGCTGACGTTCCTTCTGACGGCGCTGTTCTTCGAGCGATGGATGGCAGGCGCTGACCACCGACGCTGGTATCCGGTGACGCATCTCGCTCTCACCGATCTGCTGCATGCCCTCGGGGATGAGGAGCACAGCCACTTCAGCCGCGGGACCATCGTGCCGCGCACCGTGGATGCCTCGGGCGATCACATCGCCGTACTCGACGCGATCCACAGCGAGCGCCGCGCGATCACGCATGCGCTCGCGCGCTGGGCGGGTTTCCTCGCCGCGAGTGCCGATGTGCAGAGCCTCATGGACCACATCGCCGACCTCGCCGTGCACCTGGATACCGCCCGGGACGCCGCGCTCGACGCCGAGGATGCTCCTTCCGATCCCCGAGCGCAGGAGGCGATGCGCGCAGCGATCGAGGATGTGAACGCCTCGATCCGAGCGGCCGTGGACGAGATCGAGGAGGCGCTCAGCGCCTTCACTCGGCGATGACGGCGCCCCAGATCGTGCGCGCGACTTCCCGCTTCGATCCGGAAGCGGATGCCACGACAGCCCCACCCGCACCGATGACCTCGACCGCGTTGTCCGGACTCTCGAAGCCGTGCTCGGCATCGACGCGGTTGACGACGAGCAGGTCGACGCCTTTGCGCTCGCGCTTGCGCTTCGCGCGCTCACGGCGGGCGTCGGCATCCACCAGCGTCTCCGCCGCGAACGCGACGATGACCTGGCCGTGGCGCCGGGATGCGGCCAGGCCCGCGACGATGTCGTCGTTCTCGACCAGATCGATGCGGTCGAGAACACCCTCCTCCTTCGTCAGCTTCTGGTCGGCGGCGTTCGCCGGTCGATAGTCGGCGACAGCGGCCGCCATCACGACGATGTCGGCGGATGCCGCGGCATCCGCCATCGCCTCGCCGAGCTCGGCAGCGGTGCCGACCCTGCGAATCTCGATATGCGGATGCTGCGCCGCGGCGAGCACGTCGGCGGAGATGTTCGCGGCGACGAGCGTGACCTGCGCGCCACGCGCGGCAGCCTCCGCGGCGAGCGCGACCCCCTGACGTCCGCTGGAGCGGTTGCCGAGGAAGCGCACGGGGTCGATCGGCTCTCGCGTTCCTCCCGCGGAGACGGCGACCGTGCGGCCAGCGAGGTCCTGCGGGGTGAGCACCGAGAGGGCGCGGTCGTAGATCTCCTCGGGTTCCAGCATCCGCCCTGGTCCCGAATCTCCGCCGGTCAGCTCGCCGTCACCGGGGCCGAGCACGTGCACGCCGCGCTCGCGAAGGGTCTGGATATTGGCCTGCGTCGCCGGATGCCGCCACATCTCGGTGTGCATCGCGGGGGCGATCGCGACCGGGGCCGTGGTGGCGAGCAGCGTCGTGCCGAGCAGGTCATCGGCGAGGCCTGCCGTCATCTTCGCGATCGTGTTCGCTGTGGCGGGGGCGACGATCACGAGCTCCGCGGCCTGGCCGAGCGCGACGTGCCGCACCCGTGCAACGTCGTCGTGCACGCTGGTGGTGACCGTGTTCCGGCTCACGGCCTCCCAGGTCGGAGTCCCCACGAACCGCAGCGCGTCTTCGGTGGGAATCACGGTCACGTCGTGCCCCGCCTTGATGAGCAGCCGCACGAGCTGCACCGCTTTGTACGCGGCGATACCGCCCGTGACTCCGACGACGATGTTCATGCCTCGATTCTGCCTGACGGGTCGGACACTCGGGCGGGCATCGCCGAAACCGCCCTTAGACTGGGCCGCGTGTGCACGGTCGTCATCGATGTCGCAGAGCCCGGCGGCTCCCGGCTCCTCGCTGTCCGCGATGAGGATCCCGCACGCGCCTGGGACTCCCTCGGTGCGTGGTGGCCCGAGCAGTATCCCGGAGTGATCGGCATCCGCGATCGCCGCGCCGGCGGCGCCTGGCTCGCCGTCGACACCGAGGCTCACCGCCTCGCCGTGCTCCTCAACCGCGCCGATGTGCTCGACCTCCCGGAAGACCAGGTGCACAGCCGCGGGAGTCTCGCGCTGGAGTCCGTCGCAGGACGCTCGCCCGAAGCGCCCCTGCCGATGCACGGCTTCAACCTGCTCGAAGTCGGACCGGATGCCGCGCGCGTGCTGTCCTGGGATGGCGAGACGCTGACCGAAACCCCGGTGCCGCAGGGCGTCCACATGATCGCGCACGACGGGTTGGATGATCCGGCCACCGCCCGCATCGCGCGCTGGCTGCCGGAGTTCCAAAAGAACGCCGCACGGACCGACGGCTGGGAGAAGCGCTGGGTCGCACTGCTCGCAGCATCCGCAGAGCTCGACCCGACCGATGATGCGGCGATCATCCGCGACAACCGTCCGCACGGTTATCCCACGCAGTCACTTCTGTACTGCGTGGCCGATGTCGGACACCACGGCGTCACGATCGACGAATCGAACCTCACCGCGCCCGGTCACTGGGGCTGAGTCCGTGCCCGCCGATAAACTCGGCGGCATGAGCGACCCGCAGCAGCCCGCGCAGAATCCGCACCACCTCCCGCCGTACATATCGCAGCAGCCGCAGGGCGGCTACCCCGCGCAGCAGCCACAAGCCGGCTACCCCGCGCAGGATCCCGCCCCGCGAACGGGGAATCCCGCAGGCCGCATCGGCCTCATCCTGGGTATCGTCGCGCTCGGCATCAACGTCGTCACGAGCATCGTGTTTCAGATCATGATCCGCACGGACGGGTACCGGTTGTACGGCCTCATCAACGGGGTCGGTGCGTTTCTCGCCTTCGCGGCGGGACTCGCGGCGCTCATCTGCGGCTTCGTCGGATTGCGCCGCAGCGGTACCCCGCAGGCTGCCGCCGGAATCGCCGCCGGAATCGGCATCGCCGTCGTGGCCGGCACCGCCTTCAGCTTCATGATCAACAGTGTCGGGTCGTTGATGCCCTTCTGAGCTGGCTCAGCGCTGCCAGATCCACCGGCGTCTGCGACGGCGCACGAGCGCCGGCTCGGGCTCCGCTGGTTGCGGCACTGCCGTCCGATCCCCGCTCACCCATCGCAGCCACAGCGCGTCGGGATTGCCCTCCAGCACAAGAGCCCGGGTGAGCAGTGTTAGCGGAATCGAGAGGATGGCGCCGAGCGGCCCGATCACGAACGTCCAGAAGATCACCGAGAAGAAGCTCAGCGTCAGGCTGAGGTCGACGGCATCGCTGACGAACTTCGGCTGCACGAGTACCTGCAGGACGACATTGACGACGCTGTACACGGCGATCACTCCGAGCGCCAGTGGCCAGCCCCCGATCGCGATGGCGAGGATCACCGGGGGAACAAGGCCGAGAATGAACCCGATGTTCGGGATGAAGTTCGTCACGAACGCGAGGATCGCCCACACGATCGGGGCGGGCACCCCCATCCACCACAGCGCGAGACCGTCGATGATCGCGACGATCGCGCCGAAGCTCGCGTTGACGATGTAATAACGGCGGATGCCGTGGTTCAGCAGCGTGATCCGCCCGATGACGTGGCTGCGGGTGGCACCGAACACCTCGGGTGCGTGACGGTAGCGCGCAGCATCGACGGCCATGAAGATGATGTACGCGAACACGAAGAACAGCGCGGTCGCGACGGCGAGGACGGTGCCGCCGACGCTCTGCACCACCTTCAGCAAGTTCGCCGGGGCCAGCAGCGATGCCACGGCATCCGTCGCCTCCTCACCGAAGCCGACATCGTTGAGCCAGGCGGCGAACGCGTTGAGCTGCTTCGTGACGGCGCCGTCCGATGCCAGGTCCATGACCAGGTGCGCGAACTGCGTTCCCGCGAACCACAGCAGTGCCCCCATGGCCAGCAGGATGATGTACGCCAGCACGATGACCAGCAGGGATCCGAGCCACGATGGCAGACCGCGCCGCATCAGCGGCATCCGGATCGGTTCGCAGATGACGACGATGACGATCGCCAGCGCGATCGGCCCGACCACCTCGCGGGCGAGGAAAAGCCCCGCGATGACGATCACGGATGCTGCCAGCGCAAGCAGCACGCGCAGGCTCGACGACAGCATTGGATGGGCCGGCGACGCGGGACGGTTCGTGGGCGCAGGGCTGGTCATAGGCTCAGCGTATCGCCAGCGCGTCAGGGGGCTGCCAGCACCCTCTCGTAGATCTCGATCATCGCCGCCGTGCGCGATGACTGGCGGAAGGCCTCCGCGACCTCGGGAACCGGCACCGGTGCGCCACCCGCCCTGATGTCGGATGCTGCGCGCGTCAGCGTCTCGGCGAGCGCGGCGACCGACGCATCCGGCACCGTCCACAGCCCGCCACCCAGCTCGGTGGCAATGTCGGGGTCGCTGACGATGGTCGGCGTGCCGAGGGTGGCGGCTTCGAACGGCGTCATCCCCTGCGTCTCGAATCCGATGGAGGTCTGCACCACAGCATCCGCTGCGGCGATACGAGCGAGAGTTTCGCCGTACGGCAGGCGACCCGCGAATCGGATGCCGTCGTGCCCGCGGGCGATGCGCTCCGCTGCCCGCAGCTGCCCGCCACCGCCGATGACCTCGATGTCAGCATCCACGCGGGAGGCGACGACCGCTTCGAGGAACGGCAGCAGCCGCTTCTCCGGGCTCATCCTCCCGAGCCACACGAAGCGCGGGCGGCCGGGCTGGCGCTCCCCGCGCGTCGCGAGAATCGATGCGAGCAGCTCGTCGTCGATGCCGTTCCAGACCACGTCGACTTCGGGGAAGATTCCGTGCTGTTCCAGCCGGCGGGCGAAGTGGCCCGATGGCGCCGTGACCGCGCTTGCCCCCTGGGCGATGCCGCGCAGGAACGCCCAGCCGTCGTTCCCAGCGACGGGCTGGCCGATGCCGCGCATCGACTGCCGCCGCCACAGGTTCAGCACGGCGAGCGCCTGCCGGTGCAGCGGCGTGACCGCCGCCATGCCGACGTCGACGCGGTTGTGCATGGTGTGCACGACCGGGATGCCGTGGCGATCCGCGAAGCGATGCCCGATGAACGCACCCCAGAAGTCCGCCTGCACGTGTACGAGATCGACCGGTGGACGGCCGGCGAACGCACGATCGAGGAAGCGGTCGGTGCGCCGACCCGGCCAGGACATCGAGTACTCGCGGTCGAGCGTGATCGGGATGGAAGGCAGGTCGAAGGGATTCGGCCACCCGAAGACACTGCCATTGTGCATCTTCGGCGCGACCGCGGTCACCGTGTGCCCGGCACGCTCGAGGTACTGCTTCTGCAGCCGCATCGACACCTGCGCGCCGCCGAGCGATGCGAGGTGCTGATCGCCGAAGAAGACGATGTGCATGGCCAGGGTCCGCTACGCCGGCAGCGGCTGGTCGCGGTACAGCGCCTCGAACGTGTCGAGGGTGCGGTTGATGTCGTGGACGATGACGCCGTCGAGGGATGCCTGCTGCATCCGCTCGTACTCTTGCGGCTCCGCCGTGAGCACGGTGGTGAGCTTCGCGGCCAACTCGTCGACGTTGCCGGGTTCGAACAGGTATCCGTTCTCGCCGTCATGGACGAGGTGCGGGAGCGCGACAGCATCCGCCGCGACGATCGGCAGGGCCGAGGCCATCGCCTCCATCGTAGCGATGGACTGCAGCTCGGCGATCGACGCGATCACGAACAGGCTCGCACGGGACAGCAGTCCGCGCAGCTCCTCGTCGGTGATGCGCCCGTGGAAGGTGACACGGTCGGACAGGCCGAGCTCGCCGGTGAGCCGTTCGAGGCTCTTGCGCTGGTCGCCGCCGCCGACGATGTCGAAGGTCACATCCAGTGCCGGATCGAGCTTCGTCATCGCCTCGAGGATGACCTCGACCTGCTTCTCGGCGGTGATGCGCCCGACGAAGACGATGCGGTTCTTCTCGCGCGGTCCGATCGCCGGGGTGTACTGGGTGCGGTCGATGCCGCAGCTGACCGGGATCACACCCTCGACGTCGACGGTGCGCTCGAGGAAGTCGGCGGCGCGACGCGTAGGGGTCGTGATCGCCCGGGTGAGAGCGAACGTGCGCGTGGCGTCAGCCCAGGCGAGCTTCAGGACGATGTCATCGATGAACTTCGGCATCGTCGTGTGATCGAGGATGTTCTCGGCCATCACGTGGTTGGTGGCGATGACCGGGATGCCACGCTCATGCGCGACGCGCGACAGGCCGCGGCCGATGACGATGTGCGACTGGATGTGCACGACATCCGGTTTGACCCGGTCGATCACCTTGCGCGCGTAATGCTTCGAGCGCCACGGCCACACGAACCGCAGCCAGTCGTGCGGGGGCCAGCGCACCGACGGCAGGCGGTGCAGCGTCATCGGCTCGCCCTCGATGACCTCGGTGGCCGTCGGAGTGTGGCGGTACTTC
>NZ_JBQDSX010000052.1:0-18770 GCF_052099035.1 Microbacterium sp.
TGGACCCCGAACTCTCTCCGCGGGACGTTGAGCGACACTTCGACTCGCTCGCGCTCGCTCAGTGCGGGTCTACGCGAGACGAAGCCTGCCCCGCGGGTGGACCTCGAACACCCTACGCGAGACGAAGCCTGCCCCGCGGGCGGACTCAGCCGCTGACGGCGCGCAGGAACGCGCGAACGTTCTCGCCGAGCCGCTCGATGCGCTGATCACGCGCGGCTTCGCGATCGAACCCCTCGTACGCGAGCGGCGGCAGCCGGCGCACGGTCTGCGAGCAGCCGAATTCCGCGCACACGAGCGTGCCGATCGTGTCGCCGTTACGGCCCGCAGCTCCGGCCTTGCGCGCCGAGAAGAACTGCACGTCGTTGCAGAGCGTGACGTCCTCGCACCACGAGCACTGGGCACGTGCCTGCACGCGCTGCTCGGCACGCTGCAGGAGCACGCCGGTGAGCGCGCCGTCGACCTCGGTGACGACGTACGCGCGGCGCGCAAACTTCTGGTCGGACCAGCCGAGGAAGTCCCGGGTGAAGAAGTCGATCTCTGCGAAGCCGGTCGGCAACGAGAGGGAGGATGCCTCTTTGCGGGAGGCGTTGATGAAGGATGCGCGAATCTCGCGCTCGTCGATGGGACGCATGATGAAATGCTTTCTGAATGCAGGGAAAAGGGAGGACGATCTGCCGGGGACGGGGTTCCGCCTCCGGCTGACACTCAGCCTCTGCCGCCGGCGCCGGGAGCGCCTGCGACCACCTTCCGCGCCTGAAGCGCATTCATCGAAATCAGCACCCGGCGAGTTTACGCTCCTCGCGCGCGCATGTCACGGTCACTCAGCCGACGAGCGTCGGGATCTCGTGACGGTGCGGAGTCCCGAAGCGATGCGCCGAGACCGACACGGCCTGCTCGCGCAGGAAGGTCAGCATCTCGATCCGTCCTGCCGTAAGAACCGGCCCGGAGTAGATCGCGACCGCCGGCGACCCGCCGGTGTGCGCCGCGACCGCTGCCGCATCCCCACCGATGAGCCGGATGCGGCCACCGGTCGCGCACAGCCGTGCGGCGCGCGCACCCCAGCCGTCGGCGTCCTCGACGGCGACGCCGATCGCGTGCGCTGAGAGCCACGAGGTGATGGATGCCGGGAACGCCGCCGCCGTGCTCACACTCAGGCGAGCACCGGTGCGGATGCCGGCTGCGATCACGCGGACGGCTTCGGCGGGCGTCGCATCCTCGATACGGATCGTGACCGGCACCGTGCCGTAGCGCAGCGCGTTCTGCTCTGTGAGCAGGCCCGTCGGATCGCTCACCGCACCGAACTCGTCGCGCCAGGCTGCGACGTCGGTGGAGAGAGCGCCCTGCAGCCAGGTCCTGTCGCCATCCACTGCGGCGAGCGCGCTGCGCGAGAGCGCATCGTCGGGTGCATCCGCCGTGACGGGAGCATCCTGCCAGTTCGACAGACCGATGAGGTAGCTCGGTCCGCCGGCCTTCGTTCCTGCACCGACGGCGGCCTTCTTCCAGCCGCCGAAGGGCTGGCGCTGCACGATCGCGCCGGTGGTGCCGCGGTTGACGTAGAGGTTGCCGGCCTGCACGGTCGCGAGCCACTGCGCGATCTCGGCGTCGTCGAGGGAGTGCAGCCCGGAGGTGAGACCGTAGTCGATCGCGTTCACCACGCCGATGGCTTCGTCGAGGGTGTCTGCGGTCATGATGCCGAGCACCGGACCGAAGTACTCCGTGAGGTGGAACGGGCTGCCTGCGGCGACGTTCTCCCGGACGCCGGGACGCCACAGCTGTCCATCCTCGTCGAGCTTCTCGGGCTCGATGACCCACTTCTCGCCCGGCTCGAGCGTCGTGAGGGCGTGGAGGAGCTTGCCGTCGGCCGGACCGATGAGCGGCCCGATCCGGCTGGAACCGTCCCAGGGCTGGCCGACCTGGTACGAGCCGACGGCGTCGATGAGCTGGCGACGGAATCGCTCGCTCTTCGCGACGGAACCCACCAGGATCACCAGGGATGCCGCAGAGCACTTCTGCCCGGCATGTCCGAATGCCGAGTACGCCACATCGCGGGCAGCGAGATCAAGATCCGCATGCGGGGTGACGATGAGCGCGTTCTTGCCGCTCGTCTCCGCGAGCAGCGGCAGGTCGGGCCGGAAGCTGCGGAACAGCTCCGCCGTCTCGTAACCGCCGGTGAGGATGACGCGCTCTACCGCCGGATCGCTGATGAGCTTCTCGCCCAGTTCACGGCCATCGAGCTGCACGTACTGCAGCACGTCCCGCGGAACTCCCGCCTCCCACAGTGCCTCGATCATGACGGCCCCCGAGCGGCGTGCTTGGCGCGCGGGCTTGATGATGACCGCTGCCCCTGCCGCGAGCGCGGCAAGTGTCGAGCCTGCCGGAATCGCGACAGGGAAGTTCCACGGCGGGGTGACGACGGTGAGCCCGACGGGTGTGTGCGTCGCGCCCTCGATAGCGTCCACGCGCTCGGCGCTCTCGGCGTAGTAGTGCGCGAAGTCGATCGCCTCGGACACCTCGGGGTCGCCCTGTTCGAGCACCTTGCCGCACTCCGAGCCCATGACTTCGAGCAGCTCGCCGCGATGAGCCTCGAGCACCTCACCGGCGCGATGCAGGATCGCCGCGCGGCCGGCGGCGCCGAGCTCGCGCCAGGACTCGCCTGCGCCGGTGGCGCGCGCGATGACCTCGTCGAGGGAGGCCACATCGGCGATGGTGTTCGCCCGCACGGTCGCGTTGCCGAGATCGGATGCCTGCATACGAGAGCGGATGCCGTCGCCCCACGCGCGGTTGGCGGCCAGGCTCGGGTCGGTGTCGGGGGTGTTCACGAACCCTTCGACAGGCTCAGGGAGCAGATGCTTTCCGCTCGCCGACCCTTCGACAGACTCAGGGGTCGAAGCGTCGGAATGCGCACCCCGGTCCTGCGTGCGATTCGGCACCGGGACGTCGGTCGGCATCGACGCGATCGAGGCGAGGAACCGGTCGCGCTCGCGGTCGAACAGTGCCGGGTCGTCGTCCAGGTCGAACACCGCCGACATGAAGTTCTCGGTCGAAGCGCCCTCTTCGAGACGCCGGATCAGATACGCGATTGCGACGTCGAACTCGGCCGGGTGCACGACCGGGGTGTACAGCAGCAGCGACCCGACAGTACGTCGGATGACGGTGGCCTGCGCGGTCGCCATCCCGAGCAGCATCTCGAACTCGATGCCGTCGGCCGCTCCGCGCTGGTTCGCGAGCAGCCACGCGAGAGCGATGTCGAACAGGTTGTGTCCTGCCACACCGATCCGCACGTTCTTCACGTGCTCCGGCCGCAGTGCGTAGTCGAGGACGGCCTTGTACGAAGCATCCGACGCCTCTTTGCTGTGCCAGGTGGCGAGCGGCCAGCCGTGGGTCTCAGCATCCACCCGTTCCATCGGCAGGTTCGCGCCCTTCACGACGCGCACCTTGATGTCGGCACCCCCGGCGTCGACGCGAGCGGCGGCCCACTCCTGCAGACGGATCATCGCCCCGAGCGCGTCGGGCAGGTAGGCCTGCAGCACGATTCCGGCGGAGAGGTCGCGGAACTCGGCACGGTCGAGGACCGTCGTGAAGACCGCGATCGTGAGATCGAGATCCTTGTACTCCTCCATGTCGAGGTTGATGAACTTGCGACCCCGGTCGCGAGCGATCCGGAACAGCGGCACGAGCGCATCGGCGGCGTGCGCGACGGCGTCGTCGAATGCCCACGGAGTGTGCGGTGCCACCGTCGAGGACACCTTGATCGACACATAGTCGACATCGTCGCGCTCCAGGAGGCGGCGGGTGCCTTCGAGACGCCGGGCGGCCTCCTCCTCGCCGAGGATCGCCTCGCCGAGGAGGTTGATGTTCAGCTGCACGCCTTCGGCCGATCGGATGCTGCGGATCGCCGCGCCGAGTTTGGCATCGGTCGCATCGACGATGAGGTGACGCACCATGCCGCGCAGGACGGCTCGGCTGATCGGCACCACGATGCCGGGGAATGCGGGGGCCAGCGCACCGCCGAGCCTGATGAGGCTGCGCAGCGCCAGCGGCAGGAACTTCGGTGTGAGCGGCACGAGGTCGCGCAGGTTGTGCGCGGCGACGGTGAGATCTTCGGGACGCACGACGCCATCGACGAACCCCACAGTGAAGTCGAGGCCGTTCGGGTCGCCCAGGACGCCCGCCAGACGCTGCGCGGCAGCATCGGTGGGAACCTCGCGACTCTGCTCGAGCCAGGTGCGAACGAGCGCGACCGCGTCGTCGGCGAGGGCTGCGAGCTCCGCGTGGCCGGTCGGAATGGCTGTCGTCTGTGTCATCGGGCTTCCTCACTCCAGTGCACGGGCAGGGTGCGACGGCGCGCACCCGCTGCTCTCAGTGTGGATGCGGATACCCATCATGAAAAGCGAGCGTTTACGATAGGTATTATTCGGTTTTCACGATGAATCTGAGGGGGCGGAATGTTTGAGCTGCGACGCCTGCGCCTGCTGCATGAACTGGCGCTTCGCGGCACGATCGCCGACGTGGCGACCGCACTGTCCTACAGCCCGTCGACGGTGTCGCAGCAGCTGACTCAGCTCGAGCGCGAAGCGGGTGTGCCGCTGCTGGAACCCGACGGTCGGCGCGTGCGCCTGACTGCTCATGGACGACTGCTCGCCGCCCACGCGGCGCGCGCGCTCGCTCTTGACGAGGCGGCGCGTGCGGAGCTCACCTCGTCCCAGCAGCTGGACACCCCGGTACGGGTGGCGGTGATGCCCACCGCTGCGGAGGCTCTCGTGCCGACGGCGCTGACGCTCCTCGCAGAACGCGCGCCGAGCGTGCGCCTCGAGATGGTGGAGCTCGCACCGGAGGCCGGCCTGTTCGAGCTGCAGGCTCGAGCGTTCGACCTCGTCGTCGCCGAACAGTACCCCGGGCATACCCGGGCACTGCGCGAGGGGATCGATCGCACCCTGCTGGGGCGCGACCCCGTGCGCCTGGCCCTCCCGGCCGGTTCGACCGCTGCCGGACTGGACGATCTGCGCGACGTTGCCTGGGCGATGGAGCCGCACGGAGCTGCCGTGCGCCAGTGGGCTGTGCAGCAGTGCCGCGCCGCCGGGTTCGAGCCGGACGTGAGGTTCGAGGCGACCGACCTCATCGCACACGTGCGCCTCGTCGAGGCGGGCCATGCGGCGGCGATGCTGCCGGACCTCGTCTGGTCGGACGGCCGCCCCTCGGTGCGTCTGCTGGATCTGCCGGGGTCCCCTGTGCGCGAGATCTTCGCCGCGACCAGAGCGTCCTCCCGCGACGACCCGGCGCTCGCTGCGGTTCTGGCTGCGATGGCGGACGCACTCGCGGCGCTCCAGCCCCACTGACCGCCGGCGTGCGCGGCGCATGTGTTGCGCTGTATTTCACGTCACGTTGGCGCTGCGTGCGAGCCGAATTACCTTGGGTGAACAGCATCCGCCGACTTCAGGAGAACATCGTGTCCACCGCGCACCGCACATCATCACCCCTCGAGGTGAGCGGGCGTGCGGCGTGCATGTGCGACCACGGCGACGTCTGCTCCTCGTTCGCGCCGGGCCACGCCCTGCACCTCATCCAGGCGCGGCTCGCGTCTGCGACGCCGAGCGACTGGGCAGACGCGATCGTCGAGAACGCGGATGCCGTCACCGGCGAACTGCGCGTGCGCACGTTGGATGGTGAGCAGTGGGCGCTGTGGAGCGCTCAGGGCGCTGCGCTCGAGGTCGAACCGGGCACACCGGTCGCGCTGCACCGGAAGTACCACGTGCTCGCTGTCGGGCGCGTGCGGTTCAACGTCGCGGTGTGAAGTAGCTTCGACTTTCGAGCGGCTTCGACTTTCGAGCGGCTTCGACTTTCGAGCGGCTTCGACTCGCTGGCGCTCGCTCAGCCCGTTTCGTCTCGCTGGCGCTCGCTCAACGACCGGCGGGTGGGTCAGGCGGCGGCCATCATCATGTTCTTCATGTCCATGCAGGCATCCATGCACGCCTTGCACGACTGAGCGCACATCTTGCAGACCTCGCTGTGGTCCGCGTGCTCCATGCAAGCATCCATGCACAGCTGACACATGGCGATGCAGGCGTCGAGCATCGACATCATCACGGCGGGCGTCATCCCCTGCATCCGCATCATCGCGCGCATCATGGTGTTGCACATGTCGGCGCAGTTCATGCACGACGGTGCGCAGTCCATCATCTGCATCGAGCAGACCGTGCAGGCCTGCTCACAGGCGGAGCATGCGTCCATGCACGCCTGCATCACTGCCATGTCCATCTTCGCGTCCATGCCGGTCATGGTCTTCATGTCGTCGGACATGGCCCCCATCATCATCGCGTCCATCTGCTCGCCTCACTCTGCATCGTGGTCGAGCCGAGGAGCGACTCGCGCCGGGAAAGCGGGCAGGATGCCCGCCTGACGCCAGCGTAGTCCCGTCGCGCTCGCACGTCGATGGGCCCTCACGCCGAAGGCACGCTCAGTGATGTCAGGCGGTGATGTTCGCGCTGTCTCCGGCGGTGACCGCCAGCGACGTCCCGGTGATCATTCGCGCGGCATCCGAGGCGAGGAACACCACCGCGGGGGCGACATCCTCGGGCTCGACCCAGGGCACTCCGAGAGGGATCTGGGGCGTGCGAGCTGCGACCGCGGTCGCCTCGTCTTTCGCCTCGTCACCGGTCGGGGTGTGCCCGCCCGCTTCGATCAGCTGGCCGTAGCGTGTCTCGTGGCGAGTCAATGCGGTATCGATCAGACCCGGGATCAGTGCATTCACGGTGATGTCGTGCTCCCCCAGCTCCAGAGCCGCGGACTTCATGAGGCCGATGATGCCCCATTTGGTGGCCGAGTAGCTCGCACCGAACTTCGTGCCGTGCTGTCCTTGCGTCGACGAGGTGACGACGATGCGACCGCCGCCGCGCTCGACCAGGTGCGGTGCGAACGCACGGAGGGTGTTGGCTGTGCCGGTGAGGTTGTTGTCGACCTGACCGGACCACTGCTCATCCGTCATTCCCAGCAGCGGGTCGAAGGTCTGGATGCCGGCGTTGGCGAACACGATGTCGATGCCGCCCCACTCGGTGACGGTATCTGCAGCCACCTCGCGCAGACGAGCGATGTCGCGGATGTCCGCGATAGCGGCCACCCACCGCGATCCGGCCTCGGCGACCGCTGCACCGGTGGCGTCGAGATCTGCCGCCGTCGCCGGCGCGAAGTCCAGGCCCGGTACGACCTCGGCGACGATGTCGATGCCGACGACGTCGGCACCCGCACGAGCCAAGGCGATCGCCGTGGCCCGTCCGATACCCCGTGCCGCTCCGGTGACCACCGCCACCTTGCCCTGCAGTGCGTCGTTACTGAATGTCATGGTGTGCCCCCTCGTGCTTCGTCTCTCCTGCTCCGTCTCCGAGACACCCTAGCCGTAGCCCGTGCACTCCTGTGGCGCCCCGGAGCAGACTCGGGGCAGACTCGGGCGTAGTCTCAACACCGTGTCAGCCTTCTCCGCCATGCAGCGACTCGTCATCACGATCGCGGTGCTCGCATCGTTCGTGACGTTCCTCGACGGGACCGTCGTGACCGTCGCTCTTCCGGCGATCAGCGAGGAGCTCGGCGGCGGCATCACCACGCAGCAATGGGTCGTCGATGCGTATCTCATCACGCTCAGCGCCCTCATCCTGCTGGCGGGTTCACTCTCAGACGCCTATGGCCGTGTGCGCATCATGCGCATTGGTCTGATCGCCTTCGGCATCGCCTCGATCGCTGTCGCGGCGGCGCCGGAGCCGCTGACGCTCATCCTCGCTCGGGCACTGCAGGGAGCCGCAGGAGCTCTCCTCGTGCCGAGCTCACTCGCCCTCATCATGGCGACGATGCGCGGCGAGCTGCAGTCCCGCGCGATCGGCGTGTGGACAGCGTTCACGACCGGCGCACAGATCGCCGGGCCTCTCCTCGGCGGCCTGTTCGTCGACCTGCTGTCGTGGCGATGGGTGTTCGTGATCAACGTCATCCCGATCGGCATCACCCTGTTCCTCCTCGCCCGGCTGCAGCTGCCCGATCATCGACGCGACATGCGCGTGGACTGGTGGAGCGGGATCCTCTGCGCGCTCGGCCTGGGCGCGGTCGTCTTCGCTCTCATCGAGCAGCCGAATCTCGGCTGGGCCTCGCCCGCCATCTGGCTCCCCGCAGTCGTCGGCGCGGCGCTGTTCGTCTGGTTCCTCCTCCGGCAGCGGCGTTCCCGTGCGCCGCTCATGCCGCTGTCACTGTTCAGTGCTCGAAACTTCGCCTGGGGCAACCTCGCCACGTTGTTCATCTACGCCGCACTTTCTCTGAACGGCTTCATCATCGGCGTCTATCTGCAGGAGGGCGCGGGGCTGCCGGCAACGGCCGCGGGCCTTGCGAGCCTGCCGATCACCATCCTGATGATTCTGCTCAGCTCGCAGGCGGGCGCGTGGGCGGGAAGGCTCGGGCCGCGTCTGTTCATGACCGGCGGACCGCTGCTCATGGCGGCCGGAGCCCTTCTGCTGCTCACCGTCGCGCACGACTTCAGCTACTGGTGGCAGGTGCTGCCGGCGATGCTCGTGCTCGGTCTCGGGCTCTCCCTCACCGTTGCACCGCTCACCTCAGCCGTACTCGGGGCGATCGACGAGAACCGCTCGGGAATAGCATCCGCCGTCAACAACGCCATCTCCCGGGTCGCGGGTCTCATCGTCGTGGCGATGCTGTCGACGATCGTCGGCGGCACTCTCGACCTCGACGGCTTCCACAGCGCAGCCTGGGTCACCGCAGCGCTGATGGCCGCTGGCGGAATCGTCTCGTGGATCGGCATCCGCAAACCCGCGGCCCCCGTCAGCGATCAGCGTCCGAGCGCGCCGAGCAACTCCACGAAGTGATCGAGCTCTCCGGGCGTCCATGAGCTCAGCCGCTCGCTGATGCGCCCTTCGTACTGGGCACGGGCGAGCGCTACTTTCTCCTGCGCGAGTTCGGTGGCGACGAGCACGCGCGCGCGCCGGTCATCGGGGTCGGGGATGCTCTCGACCAGCCCCAGCTCCTCGAGCTGTCGCACGTGCCGACTCACGGCCGACTTGTCGGTCTGCAGTCGCTCGATGATGGCTCCGGCTGACGTCGCCTTGCCGGTCGCAATCGAGGTCAGCACCTGGTAGCCGAGCGGCTGCAGGTCGGGATGCACGGTCACTGCCGCCTCACGCCAGCTCACCCGAATTCGAGCGAAGAGGTGCGCGAGCTCCGCCTCGACGCGTCGCACCGCCTCATCCAGGCGGGCACTGTCGTCAGGGGCAGAACTCATACCCGTCAGTGTACGGCGATGCCCCGCCACCAGAACCGGTGGCGGGGCCTCCAGAGCCGTGCATCACATCTCGGCGAGAAGGCGGAACACCTTCGATGCCGCGTCGATCTCATCGGGCGTCAGCTCGGCAAGAGCCGCGCGCAGCCGGTTGGCGTGATCGCCTCTCAGCGCAGCGAGCGCCTCGTGGGCTTTGGGCGTCGGAGTGAGCACCCGCTGCCGCGCATCACGCTCGTCAGCACGGGATTCCAGAAGGCCCAGGTCCTCCAGCATCCGCACCTGCCGACTGACGACGGATTTATCCATCTCGAACGACTCCGCGAGCTGATGCGCGTTCGCGCTTCCGACTCGCCCGATGAACATCAGCAGCTTGTAGCCGGCCGGCTGCAGCTGAGGGTCGATTCGGGCAGCCGATTCCTTCCACTGGGTTCGCGTACGTGCGAACAGCAGATTCAGGTGACCTTGGAAGTCCGCGAGCGCGTGGTCGTCCTCAGTCGACAGCCCGGATGCCGCGCCCATCTCAACGCCTGGCCTCGACCCGGATGCTTCCGGTGTCCAGAGATGATCCCACCTCGGCCTCGGCGAGCTCGAGAACGGATTCCTCTGCCTGCTCGCGCAGCTGTTCGGCAGCGGTCTTGGTCGACAGCGGCTTGTTCTTGATGAACGCGATGGCGATGACGCCGAGCACGGCCAGCGGGATCGCGAGGATGAACGCATCCGCGATGCCGTGTCCGTATGCGGACTCCACGATCACTCGGATCGCCTCGGGGAGCTGTCCGACCTTCGGAACGTCACCGGATCCGAGCTGCTGCAGCGCGGTGATCTCCTCGGGCGTGGACGGCGTGAAGCCGCCCAGCGAATCGGCCATGTAGGTCGCCACGCTGCTCGAGAGGATCGTCCCCATGATCGTGACGCCGATCGTTCCGGCAATGGTGCGGAAGAAGTTGACGTTCGCCGATGCCGCACCGAGCTGCTGCGGAGGGGTATCATTCTGGACGATCAGGGTGAGGTTCTGCATCACCATGCCGAGACCGGCACCGAGCACGAACATGTAGACCGCGACGAGCGGGAACGGGGTGTCATAGCGCAGCGTCGACATGAGGGTGACGCCGACGGTCGCGAGCACGGACCCCGTGACCATCCATGCCTTCCACTTGCCGAAGCGGCTCACCAGCTGGCCGATGATGATCGAGGCACCCATCTGGCCGACGATCATCGGGATCGTCATCAGTCCCGATTCGGTCGGCGTGGCGCCACGGGCGAGCTGGAAGTACTGCGCGAGGAACACCGATGTGGCGATCATCGCGACACCGATGGCGATGGATGCCAGGACCGACAGCGTGAACGTGCGATTGCGGAACAGCGACATCGGCACGATCGGCTCTTTCACGAAGAACTCGACGGCGATGAACCCGAGGATCGCGACAGAGCCGATCACGGCGAGGATGATGCTGGTGCTCGAGTCCCACTCGAACTGACTTCCGCCCATCGAGACCCAGATCAGCATGGTCGAGACGCCGACGGCGAGCAGCACGATGCCGAAGTAGTCGATCGACACCTTCGCCTTGTGAGGCTTGGGGAGGTGCAGCGTGAACTGGAGGAGCACGAGGGCGAGGATGGCGAAGGGCACACCGACGAAGAAGTTCGCGCGCCAGCCCCATGCATCGGTGAGGAAACCGCCCAGGAGCGGCCCGCCGATCGTGGCGAGCGCCATGATGCCACCGACGACGCCCATGTACTTGCCTCGTTCACGGGGGGAGATGATCAGCGCGACGGCGATCATCACCAGTGACATGAGGCCACCGACGCCGACGCCCTGCACGACGCGCAGTGCGATGAGCATGTTCGTGTCGGTCGAGAACCCGGCGGCCACGGTGCCGAGCGTGAAGAGGATGAGAGAGATCTGAATGAGGATCTTGCGGTCGACGAGGTCGGCGAGCTTGCCCCAGATCGGGGTGGTCACGGCTGTGGCCAGCAGGCTCGCGGTGATGACCCAGGTGTACTGGGACTGAGTACCGCCGAGGTCGGCGATGATGACCGGGAGCGAGGTGGAGACGACCGTCCCGGAGATGACGGCGACGAACATGCCGACGATGAGTCCGGAGATTGCGGTGAAGATCTCACGCGGTGAGGACGCGGCCTCGGGTTCGGTGTGAGTGGTGCTTGTCAATAGGTGCTCCTGCATACGAAAGTTGATCGACGTCAACCATACGCTTCTAGTTGCTGAAATGCAACTATCGCCAAAGGTCAACTGATTCTTCGCCCGAGGATGATCGGGCGGGTGAGTGCGGGGGTGAATTTCCGCGTGGAAGGCGCCGCGTCGCACACGCAGTCGCCAGGCTGGCCCCGTACTCGTCGCCGATCCAGAGAGCCTGTGGAATGACTAACGAACCCTCCATCCGCGATACCGCGACGAACGGCATCCGCACTGCCCTGGGCGTGAGCGGAATCTTCGCCATCATCGTGGGAGTTCTCATCCTGGTGTGGCCGGGAAGGACGGCCGTTGTCGTCGCCGCGATCATTGCGATCTACGCGATCCTCGCCGGACTCATCTATGCGAGCATCGGCATCTTCAGCAAAACGATGCGCGCCTGGGGGCGCGTTGGCCACATCATCCTCGGCATCCTGTTCATCGTCGCCGGGATCATCGCTTTCATGAACCTCACCCTGGCGACCGGCGTACTGGCTGTTCTTCTCAGCGTCCTCGTCGGTGTGATGTGGATCGTCGAGGGCATCGTCGCGCTGTCGACGCTCGGCGACTCCTCCTCGCGCGGCTGGTCGATCTTCTTCGCACTCCTCAGCGTGATCGCCGGAATCGTCCTGCTGTTCTCCCCGCTGTGGGGCGCGGCCGTGCTGTGGTGGCTGCTGGGCATCTCGATGGTCGTACTCGGAATCATCAACGCCGTGCGCGCGTTCCGCATCGGACGTCGGGCGTAGGCTCACCATCATGAACATCGAGGGATGCTACAACTCTCGCGACACTGCCGGCACTCCTCTCACATCGGGCGGAGTGACCCGCGCCGGAGTGCTCTACCGCTCGGACGCACTCTCCAACCTGACGCCGAACGGACTGGACCAGCTGGCACAGACCAACGTCGGCGTGATCGTGGATTTCCGCACCGCCGAGGAGCGCCAGGCAGGTCCGGACAAGATTCCCGATTCACGGCCGTTCCGCACCGTCGAACTGTCGTTTCTCGAGGGCGCGATGTCCGATATGGCCAAGAATCTCTTCAGCAGCGGCGGACCGCTGACCCCTGAGCAAACTGCCCAGGTCGCGGCCAGCATCCCGACCCTGGGTGACCTCTACATCGGGATGCTGCAGGGCGGTGCTTCCTCGTTCGCACAGGTTGCACGCCTCATCGCCGAAGGCGACGACTCCGCCCCCAGTGGTGTGCTGGTGCACTGCACCGTCGGCAAGGACCGTACGGGTGTGGCAACGGCGCTCATGCTCGAGGCCGCCGGCGCCGAGCGCTCTGCCGTCGTCGCCGACTACGCCGCATCCCAGGAGAACCTCGCGGGCCCCTGGGCCGAAGGCATGCTCCGCATGGTCGAGTCGTTCGGGATCCCGACCACTCCGGAGCTGACGACTCTGGTGTGCGGAACCCCGCCCGAGGCGATCGAGAGCGCGCTGAACTGGGTCGATACCCAGGCCGGCGGCGCCGCGGAGTACCTTCGCTCCGGCGGGCTGACATCCGACGAGCTGTCCGCGCTTCGCGCGCGCTTCACGGCGTAAGCGTCTTCACGGCGGGCGTCTTCACGGCATAAGCACTTTCACGACATAGGTGCCGATGCCGACTCGGCCTTCGCGAGTGCGAACACGCCCCCCACCGCCACCGCACCCGCGACCACGAACGTGATGATGGCCCAGATCGAAGCACCGCTCGCCTCTCCCAGAATCGTGATTCCGAGCACCACGGCGATGGCGGGATCGATCACGGTGAGGCCTGCCACGACCACCTCGGGACGGCTGAAGGCGTGCGCACGCTGCACGAAATAAATGGAAAGTGCGCCAGCGATTCCGATGCCGATGACGCACCCGATGGTCAGCAGATTCGCCAGATCGAGAGCGAACTGTCGTGTGTGCAGGAGCGCTTGCACGCGCGTGATCACGGTCTTGCCGAGCGTCGCGACGAATGCCGAGTAGGTTCCGCCCAGGATGACCCAGGCGAGCGGCGGTATGGTCCGGGTGCGCCCGGCGAGGAGCGCAATCGCGGTCACCAGCAGCACTACGCCGAGCACGATCAGCACGCTGACGAGCTGTACGTTCGTGATGGCATGCTGGGTGCTCACGAGCGCGGCCACGGTCACGAACACGGCAACGCCGAGCACGCAGATGAGTATCGATCGCACCACCGCAGCGGCAGGCTTCCGCTTCGCGATGAACGACGTGAGAAGCACCGTGAACACGAGCGCAGCGACACCGATCGGCTGCACCACCATCAGCGGAGCAAAGGTCAGACTGCCCAGCTGCAGCAGGATCGACACGACCAGCACGAGCGAACCGAGCAGCCAGAACCTGTTGCGGATGAGCTGAACGACCTTCGACTCGTCCGTACCGCGCGCGACCCGGGCCTCCATCAGCCGAACTCCATGGCCCTGCCAGAGGTTGCCGATGGAGAGGGCGAGAGCAGAACAGAGCGCCAGCGCGATTCCCACGAGGGGCAAAGAACTGAATTCCATGACTATCTCTCGCTTTCGAGACGGAGTTTGATACTGATCTCGTAGGCGTCGAGCTCATCGAGAACATAGCGGAGAGCACTCGTGGTGTGCCGGCCGGAACGCCCGAGCTCGTGCATCCGCGCACGCATCACGCCGAGCAGGGCAAGTTCGAAGGAGAGCACTTCCGCGGCACCCGTGCCCTCCGGAAGCTCGAGCGGGGTAACCCGCCACGACCGCGGAAGCGTGTACATCGCGTCACTGAACGGCTCGGAATTCGGGCCAACGAGCGCATGGCGAGCGGTGGCGGCATCCGCGGCTCTTCGAAGCTCGCGATCGATCGTGCGCACTTCTTTACGCGGTGGCCCACCCGCGCCCGGTTTGCGCAGGCCGAGCCATCTGGCGACGACCGGAAGTGTCAGCCCCTGCAGCATGAGGCTGCCCGCCGCGACGACGAAGGCGATGAAGATGAGAAGGTCCCGCTCCGGAGTGTCCTTCGGAAGGGTCTGGGCCGCCGCGAGGGTGACCGCACCGCGCATTCCCGCCCAGATGATGATCGTGTTGTGCTTCCAGGTCAACGGCGACGCATCGAAATAGTCGAAGTCGGCCCGTTTCTTCCGCACGCGCCGGTCGCTTCGGGTCTTGGTGCCATCGATCTGCTTCAGCGCCATCTTCTTCGCGTGCGCGGACTGCAGCGAGAGCACCGGGATGACATAGACGGCACGGATGATCATGAGCACCACGAATGCCAGCGCCGCGATCCCCGCGCCCCGCAGGAGCCGTTCACCCGCGTCGATGTTGCTCTGCACGATGCCGTACAGTTCGAGCCCCATCGTCAAGAAGATCGCCCCTTCGAGAAGGAACTCGATCGTCTGCCAGTTGAGTTTGTCCGATACGCGCTGCTCCGGCGTCAGCCACCGCAGCGCACCCTGCCCGCAGACGAGCCCGGCCACCACGGCGGCCACGAGCCCTGATCCGCCGAGCGCCTCGGTGGGCAGATAGGCGAGGTAGGGCACTGTGAGGCCGATCGCCGTATTCGCGGTGGGGCTGCTCGTCCACGCACGCAGACGCAGCGCGATCATTCCGATCACCGCTCCTACGAGAAGGGCCGCCACCACAGACCAGGCGAACGACCCCAGCGTCGTCAGCACGGAGAACCCCGCGGCGACTGCGACCAGCGCAGTACGGAGCACGACCAGCGCGGTGGCGTCGTTGAGCAGGCTCTCTCCCTCGAGCACGGTCACGACGCGTCGTGGCACGCCGAGCTTGCGGACGACTGATGTCGCGACAGCATCCGTCGGGCTCAGAATCGCACCCAAGGCGACCGCGAGCGGAAAGCCGATCTCCGGCATCAGCCAGAAGAAGAAGAGCCCGAGCAGCAGCGAACTGATGATCACCAGCAGTACGGAGAGACCGCCGATCGCCGCCAGGTCCCGTCGGAATTCGATCGCCGGGGCGGACACCGCTGCGGAGTACAGCAACGGCGGAAGCACGCCGGCGAGAATGATCTCCGGGGGATCGCAATGGCGGACACCGCCGGAATCATACTGATTCCCAGACCGATGGCGACAAGGATCAGAGGTCCTGCGACGCCGATCCACTTCGAGAGGGAATTCGCCAGGACGATGATCAGAACACCGGCGATGATCGTCATCAGCATCTCGGTCGACACGTTCAGCGTCCCTCAGCAACGGGTCTCATCGATCCGCGATCACGGCGCGCGCTTTCGCACGTACGCGCTCTGCCGATGTCGAAGCACCGAGAAGCCAGCCGACCAGTGCAGTGATCACGCCGAGGCTGAACAGCATCCATGCCGCCCACCGGATACCGTCGATGATCTGGTTGTAGATGACTCCGAGGGCGTCCGGTGCCAGGCCAAGCGTGCCAGCCATCGTCGCAACGACACTCGCACCCACCATCAGCCCGATACCGAGTACGCCGCATCCGACCGCGATCCCGATGCCGGCCCCGAGGACTGCCGCGCTCCTGCGCCGGGCGATCCCGATGCCCAGGGCGAACAGTGCGAGGGCCGCGAACGGCATCCATCCGCCGAGGGTATCGGCGAGCGCATACGTCGTGCGGAGCATGACGAGCGTCTGCCCGTCTCCCACCGAGATCGACCGGTCCACCTCAGGGATGAGGACTGCCGCGCCGATACCGCGCTCGGTGAGGACGGCCTTGACCTCTTCGACGAGCGGGCCGATCTCGATGCGCACCTCGTCGGGGGTGAGCACCACGATTCCTGCGCCATCGGAGGTGGCCGCGAACGTGAGTGCGCGATGCGCGCCGTACAGGCTGCTGCTCCACACCGCGGAGAATGCGTCGGATGCGACCACCCTCGATACGGCGGACTCGACGAGATTGCGCAGCCCGTCGGCTGCGGGCTGCCGGAGGAGATCCAGCGCGGTCGAGGCCCGGGCGGGAAGACCGAGCTCGGAGATCCCGTCGAACACCTGATCGGTGAGCACCACGAAGTCCACCTGCGCGTTAACCGCCGCCATCGTCTCATCCACGATGAGCTCTTGCACGGCCGCGTCATCGATGAGCGGGGCGAACACCCCGACGAATGCTTCCTCGTCGACGAGCTGCACGCGCGCCCAAGCCCCGACGATCGACAGCGGCAGAAGAATCAAGGCCGCGCCGTCAACGGCGATCATGCTGACCTGCGCATATTGGCTCCTCGTTCCCGGGGCGATGGGATTCATCGGGCTCAGCGAGGCCGCGCAAGGAACGAGCGGGGCGACCACCGCCATCCTGAGGACTGCGGCATCCCTCATCGCTATCGCGATCGGCATGATGCTCGGTGCCGCATTCAGCCGCGACGTCACTGCGGTGGCCCGCGGCTGGCGGCGCGGCAGAAGGACCTGATGATGCGCGGGTGATCTGGCGGGTGATGTGCTTTGCGGATGCAGCACCACGAGCGGTGCGTTATGAATGACTCACAGTCATCATCGGTGAAGCCGCCGATGATTGACGCGATGCGATGGAGGTAGCGAAACATGTGCACACGAGTTCTGTGGCCCGACGCGAACGGCGCCGTCCTCGTCGGACGGAACATGGACTATCACCGCGATCTCGGTACGAACCTCTGGAAGCTTCCCCGCGGCGTGGTCCGTGACGACGGCGTGGAGGGCGCGCTGTCGTGGACGGCGAAGTACGGCAGTGTCGTCGCTGCGGCCTTCGACATGATCTCCGTCGACGGCATGAATGAAGCCGGTCTTGCCGGACACGTGCTGTGGCTGGCTGAGTCCGTCTACGGTGAATATGACCCGGAGCGGCCCGCGTTGAGCCAGGCCGTGTGGCTGCAGTACTTCCTCGACAACTACGCCACCGTCGCTGAGGCGGTGGAATGGATGGAGAGCACGGGGGCGCAGGTCGTTCAGCTGACGGACCCCGCCAGCGGCGAGGTTCCTGCCATCCACCTCGCACTCAACGATGCTTCGGGAGACTCCGCGATCATCGAGTACATCGATGGTGCGGTGGAAATTCACCACAGCCCCGAGTTCCGCGTCATGACGAACTCGCCGAAGTTCGACGAGCAGCTCGAACTTCTCGCGCGGTTCGAGGGCTTCGGCGGCGACGCTCCGGTGCCCGGTACGACGAATGCGCCCGATCGCTTCGCGCGTGCAGCGTACTATGTCAGCCGGCTGCCGGAGCCGACGTCCCAGCTCGCCGCGATCGCCTCGATGTTCAGCGTCATCCGCAATGCGGCTCAGCCGTTCCGGAATCCCGACCCCGGCAAGCCCGACGCCTCGCAGACGATCTGGCAGATCGTGGCCGATCAGACCAACCTGCGTTACATCTTCGAGTCGACGACACGGCCGAACATCGTCTGGGTGGATTTCGCGGATCTCGACTTCAGCGAGGACTCGGGCCAGGGCGTGATCGACCTCGGCGGCAAGCTGGCTCTCGAAGGCGGCTTGGCCGGCAACGTGAGCGGCCATTTCGAAGAAGGCCGCACGCTGAATTTCCTCACGCTGTCCATCGTCAAGCAACTCGCAGCAGCGAAAAAAGCCGCGAGTGCATGACGCTCGGACCGCGTCTATAGAAGGCCACGACCATGCTGCACCTGCTTGCTGAGCTGTTCACGATCGGGATCGGAGTCGCGATCAGTCCGCTCGCGATCGTCGCGGTCATTCTGATGGCGACGTCCGGGAAGGGGCGCAGCAACGGCACCGCGTTCATCATCGGATGCTACGTCTTCTCGGTGGTCTTCGTCAGCCTGTGCGTCCTGCTCGGACGCTCTGCGGGTTCCGAGGATGCCGATTCCGGCGCCCATGTGACTGTGGACGTGGTTGAGATCGTGCTCGGGCTGCTCCTGGTCGGGCTTGCTGTCATGCAGTGGCGAAACCGGAATCACACCGGTACCCCGAAGTGGATGAACGCGCTCGATGGGATGTCGATCTGGCAGGCATTCATCGCCGGTGTCCTGATCTCCGGCCCTCTCTCCCCCAAGGACCTGCCGCTGCTCATCGCAGCCGGTGGGCGCATCTCTCAGTCCACGCTGCTCGTGAACGAGATCGTTATCGTCATTCTCATCTTCGCCTTCATCGGGGTCCTCGCGGTCACCGTCCCCTGGCTGATCAGCGTCGTCTCGCCGAGCAAGGTCGAAGTGCGACTCAGCGGCGCCCGCGACTGGCTCGTCGCCAACCACTCGGTGATCATGACGATCCTGTTCATCATTCTGGGAGCGAAGCTCATCGGCTCCGGCGTCGCCGATCTCGTGTACTGACGACTCTCGACACAAGAGAAGAGGCGCCGGGGACGCCCGCGGCGGGGGGGGTGGGGAGAAACAAGGTGTAAGGGGTGGTCGGGGGGTGCGTGCCGCCGGGCGGGAGAGCCGCAGCCC
>NZ_JBQDSX010000052.1:18780-19453 GCF_052099035.1 Microbacterium sp.
CGCTTGAGTACCCTTTACAGCTTTCGGGGCGCTATGCTCTTGGGCCCGGGCGTCGCGTATCTCTGGTACTGCCCACTCTCTACAAAAGACACGTGGCGCCGGCAACGCCGGAGCCTCTTCTGGTGGATAGAACCTAGTTGAACTGGTTCATCGTGTTGTCCTTGCCGCCGGCCTTGAGCGCAGCATCCCCGGCGAAGTACTCCTTGTGATTGTCGCCGATGTCGCTGCCGGCCATGTTCTGGTGCTTGACGGTCGCGATCCCCTCACGGATCTCACGGCGCTGCACGCCCTTCACGTAGGCGAGCATGCCCTCTTCGGCGAAGTAGCCCTTGGCCAGATCATCGGTGGACAGCGCCGCCGTGTGGTACGTCGGCAGGGTGATGAGGTGGTGGAAGATTCCGGCGCGTGCGGAGCCATCGCGCTGGAACGTGCGGATCATCTCATCGGCGCGCTGCGCCAGCTCGGTCTCGTCGTAGTCGACGCTCATGAGGCCTGCGCGATCGTACGCGGAAACATCCTTGCCTTCTTCCACGAACAGGTCGTACGCCTGCTGGCGGAAGTTGAGGGTCCAGTTGAACGACGGGCTGTTGTTGTAGACGAGCTTCGCGTTCGGAATAACCTCGCGCACCTTGTCCATCATTCCGGCGATCTGCTCGACGTGCGGCTTCTCGGT
>NZ_JBQDSX010000053.1:0-14628 GCF_052099035.1 Microbacterium sp.
CGCGAGACCTGACGGGTGGACTGCTGTGCTGTACGTGTGGTCACGACCCACTCCCGACCCGGGATGATTCCCGGCTATGCCACGAGTCGACCTTGGGGCCACGAGTCGCGTACCTGAGGGCCGACCCGACCGGGCACCGTGCCCGATGCCTTGAACGTACGACTGTCCCCGCACGACACGACGCAGACACGCCAATACCCGAGGTTAACTTCGGCTGAACGAAGAGCGCTCAGCGTCCGAAGCGGCGGTCGCGGTCGGTGAAATCGCGGATGGCGCGGAGGAAATCGACCTCACGCAGATCGGGTCCGAGCGCCTCGACGAAGTAGAACTCGCTGTGCGCGCTCTGCCACAGCAGGAAGTCACTGAGCCGCTGCTCCCCGCTCGTGCGGATCACGAGATCGGGGTCTGGCTGCCCGCCGGTGTAGAGATGCTCGCCGATCATCTCGGGTGTGAGGTGCGCGGCGAGATCCTCGAGTGTCCCCCCGGATGCCTCGTGCTCGCCGATGATAGAGCGCACGGCATCCACGATCTCGTTCCGCCCGCCGTACCCGACGGCAAGGTTCACGTGCAGGCCGGTATGCCCCTTCGTGCGCTCCTCTGCATCGCGGAGCACGCGCGCGAGATCATCCGGGAGGATGTCGGCGCGGCCGACGTGCTTGACCCGCCAGTTGCTCGCTCGCGACAGCGAGTCGGCGAGTTCGGCGATGATCTCGATGAGCTCCTCGATCTCCTTCGAATCGCGCTTTCGCAGATTGTCGCTGGAGAGCAGATAGAGCGACACGACGCGCACGCCGATCTCATCGCACCAGACGAGGAACTCGCGCATCTTCGCCGCCCCGGCGCGATGCCCGTCGGCGGCGGAATCGAATCCGAGCTGCCGCGCCCAACGCCGGTTGCCGTCGATCATCATCGCAACGTGATGCGGGACGGATGCCCGGTCGAGCTGTCTGCGGAGCCGATTGCTGTACAACCGGTACAGCGGCCCCCGGCCTTCGCTCGTGCGTGCATTCACGTGCCTACGCTACCGCGCGATGGGCCCGCTCTCATGTGATGGTGCTGGAGATTGCGGATATGTGCGTTGCACGGCATGGGCTGCGACTTAGAGTGAGCAGGTGAGTACTCCCGACACCGGCTCCGTTCCCGTCCCCGAGCTTCCGCTGCTCGAAGAAGCGACCGACGATGCCGAGGTCGAGATCAAACCGACCTGGCGCGGCTGGCTGCACGCGGCAACCTTCCCGGTCGCGATCGTCGCGGGCATCGTGCTCATCGTGCTCGCCGACGGCGTGCCGGCGAAGTGGGCCGCAGCCGTCTTCATGGCCAGTTCGCTGCTGCTGTTCGGCAACTCCGCGCTGTACCACCGGATCAACTGGAATCCCAAGACCAAGCTGATCCTCAAGCGCATCGATCACGCGAACATTCTTTTGCTGATCGCCGGCACGTACACGCCCCTGGCCGTCAACGCACTTGTCCCCGAGAAGGGGATCCTGCTGCTGTGCCTGGTATGGGCGGGCGCCCTCCTCGGCATCCTCTTTCGGGTCTTCTGGATCGGCGCGCCGCGCTGGCTCTATGTGGCCCTCTATCTCGTGCTGGGCTGGGCGGCCCTGATGTACATGGTCGATCTGGCGATCGCGAACGTCGCCATGATGGTGCTGGTCTGCGTCGGCGGCATCCTCTACACGATCGGCGCCGTCATCTACGCGATGAAGAAGCCGAACCCGTGGCCGGGTCGTTTCGGATTCCACGAGATCTTCCATCTGTGCACCGTGCTGGCATTCCTGTGCCACTGGGCCGCGTGCCTGCTGATCTCGATCGCACCGTACTCGCCATCCCTCGGCCTTCCCGGCTAACGCGGCCTGCCCGGCTAACGCGGGCCGCCCCCAGCAACGGGGCGTAACACGATGTGAATTTCCACACCGGTGCCGGTTAGGTTCAAACCTCACCCATGCTTCACCGGAGGTTCTTCCATGCGTCGTTCGATCCGTCTCACCGCCATCGCGGCCGCCACCGCAGCGGTGCTCGCCACCGCCGGATGCGCCGCATCGACCAGCACCGATGAGTCCGCCAGCTCGGGAGACGACAAGACGATCACGATCGGCTTCAACCCCGGACCGTACTTCGAGATGTTCCAGGAAGGCATCCTGCCGATCCTCGAAGAAGATGGATACACGGTCGAGACCAAGGACTTCACCGATGGCGTGATCGTCAACGTTGCGCTCAGCGACGGCGAGATCGATGCGAACATCATGCAGCACACGGTCTACATGGATGCCATCAACGAGCAGGAGGGCCTGACCAACGTCGCCCTCGTGCAGGTGCCCGGCCCGCCCATGGCGCTGTTCGGCGGCACGCAGGACTCCCTCGACGACATCACGAAGGGCGCGAAGGTCTCGGTCCCCAATCAGCCGTCCAACCAGTACCGCGCCCTGAAGGTCCTCGAGGCCGCTGATCTGATCACCGTCTCGGGCTCGATGGATCCCGCCACAGCCTCGCTGCAGGACGTGACCGATAACCCCTACGACCTCGAGTTCGTCGAGATGGAGAACGCCCAGCAGGTCGCCGCCCTCCAGGACGTCGACTATGCCGTCATCCAGGGCAACTTCGTCGTCTCGGGTGGCCTGAAGCTGACCGATGCCATCGAGCTCGAAGACCTCACCGACGAGTTCTCGGTCGTGGTCTCCGTGGACGAGGCGAGCGTCGACAGCGACTGGGCGCAGGCGCTCAAGGCCGCGTACGAGTCCGATGAGTTCGCCGACTACATCGCCTCGAACGAGATCTACGACGGCTACAACCTCCCCGCCGCGCTGGAGGACTGATGTCCCGCAGCCCCTCGCACGAGGTGGATGCTCCCTCCGACATCGCCGTCCGATTCGAGCGAGTGAGCCGCCGATACGAACGAGCGGATGCTCCGGTCAATGCCCTCGACGGCGTCGATCTCAGCATCCGTCGCGGCGATATCTTCGGCGTGATCGGCCACAGCGGTGCGGGCAAGAGCACGCTGATCCGCATGGTCAATGCCCTGGATTCCCCCACCTCCGGCGCCGTGTTCGTCGACGGTGTGAACGTCTCCGACCTGTCGGCGGGCAGGCTGCGCGACGCACGCAAGACCACGGCGATGATCTTCCAGCAGTTCCAACTGCTCGAGACCGTCACCGTGCTCGACAACGTCGCGATGCCGCTGCGGCTGGACGGCGTGAGCCGGCGCGAAGCGCGCGAGCGCGCCACCGAGGCTCTGCAGTTCGTCGGCTTGTCCGACCGCGTCGGCTCCTACCCCGGCCAGCTCTCCGGCGGCCAGAAGCAGCGCGTGGGCATCGCCAGGGCGATCGTGCGGAACCCCGCCGTTCTCCTGTGCGATGAGGCGACCAGTGCGCTCGATCCCTCGACCACCCTGCAGATCATCGACCTGCTGCGGCGGGTCAACCGCGAATACGGCACCACGATCCTCGTCATCACCCACGAGATGGACGTGATCAAGGACCTCTGCCATACGGTCGCCGTGATGGAGGATGGTCGCGTCGTCGAGCAGGGCAGCGTCATGGAGGTGTTCGTGCAGCCGCAGACGCCGATCGCACGCTCTTTCGTCGGTACCGTCATCCCGCAGGAGATCCCCGGACGTGTGCGCGCGCGAATGGGAACGGCTCCCCTGTGGCGCCTGCGCTTCCTCGACGATGAAGTGACCACGCCGATCGTCGGCGGGCTGATCTCAGAGTTCGGGCTGCAGGTCAACATCCTGCACGCCGATATGACCGATCTGCAGGAGCGCACCGTCGGGCACATGATCATCCAGGTCGAGGGCCCGCAGGACCGGCGCGATGCGGCTTATGCATACCTCGCCGAGCGCGTTGTGAGCATCGAGGAGGTGTTCGCATGATCGACACCCTCATCTCCCCGGAGCTGTTCCTCGAGGCGCTCGCGGCGACCTTCTACATGCTCGGGGTCTCGCTGTTCCTCGGATCGATCCTGGGCATCATCATCGGCATCCTCGTTGTGGTCACCCGTCCCGGTGGCGTGAAGCCGAACCGCGTGATCTCGCTGGTGCTGAACGTGTTCATCAACATCACGCGGTCGTTGCCGTTCATCATCCTGCTCGTGGCCATCCTCCCGTTCACACGGTTCGTCGCCGGCAGCTCGATCGGCGTGAACGCCGCGATCGTGCCGCTGACGATCATGATCGCGCCCTTCATCGGCCGACTCGTCGAGAACTCCCTGCTCGAGGTCCCCGAGGGCATCGTGGAGGCGGCGCAGTCGATGGGTGCGACGCCGGTGCAGGTTTTCACGCGTTTCCTGCTCCCCGAGGCACGCGGATCGCTCGTTCTCGCGCTGACGACGGCGACGATCGGACTGCTGGATGCTACGGCCATGGCCGGTACCGTCGGCGCCGGTGGCATCGGTGACCTGGCGATCTCGTACGGCTATCAGCGCTTCGACGGATTCGCGATGCTCCTCACCGTCATCACCCTGATCGTGATCGTCCAGGTGATTCAGCTCTTCGGCTCCCGCCTCGCCCGCAGACTGCGGCGCCGGTAGCGCTCCCCCAAAGAAATACCTCAGCAAAGGAGTACCCCATGGCCGATGTCGAGAGCTTCACCCTCGATCACACCAAAGTCCACGCCCCCTACGTGCGTCTGATCCAGACCGAGCACGGACCTCGGGGCGATGCGATCTCGAACTTCGACGTGCGGTTCGTGCAGCCCAACGAGGGCGAGATCCCCACGGCAGGGCTGCACACGATCGAGCACGTGCTCGCCAGCCTGCTGCGCGATCACCTCGAGGGCGTCATCGACATCTCTCCGTTCGGCTGCCGTACCGGCTTCCATCTGATCGTGTGGGGGGAGCCGAGCGTCGCCGAGGTCGTCGCAGCCGTGCGCGTCGGCCTCACGGCCATCGCGGAGGACATCACATGGGATGACGTTCCGGGAGTCGACGCGATCAGCTGCGGGAACTACCGCGACCACAGCCTGCACAGCGCCCGCGAGTGGTCAAAGCGCATTCTCGAGCAGGGAATCAGCCTCGACGCGTTCGAGCGCGTGGGAGTGTGATGTTCGCCGAGCTGCGCGATCGCATCGTCTTCGTCACCGGCGGCGCGAGCGGGATCGGCGCCGGCATCGTGGATGCCTTCCTCGCCGAGGGCGCAACGGTCGTCAGCGCCGATCTGAGCGCCCCTGAGGGGCTGTTTCCGGGTCGCGACGATGAGTGGCTGGTGCGCCTGGATGTCGGCGACGAGAACGCCGTGGAGCAGGTGCTGGATGCCGTCACCGACGCCATCGGGATCATCGACGTCGTCGTGACCGCCGCGGGCACCTCGACGATGGGGTTCGCGACCGAGACGACAGGATCCGACTGGGACCGCAACCTCGATGTGAACGCGAAGGGCTCGTTCCTCGTCGCGCGCGGTGTCGCCAAGCGCCTGGTGGATGCTGGCCGCACCGGTCGCATCGTCTTCATGGCGTCCCAGGCGGGGAAGAACGGCTACCGCGGGATGACCGCGTACGTGGCATCCAAGCATGCGGTCCTCGGCGTGACCAAGACCATGGCCGTCGAACTCGCACCGCACAACATCACTGTCAACGCCATCTGCCCCGGCATCATCGAAACGCCGATGAAGCATCGCGAGCGCATCGAGGGCGGCGCGATCCGCGGCATGACCGCCGACGAGGTCGCGGCCGAGGATCGCTCACAGGTGCCGCTGGGACGCACCGGCACGCCGGAGGACGTCGCGGGAGTCGCGCTGTTCCTCGCCAGCGACCTGGCAAGCTACATGACCGGCCAGGGACTCAACGTCACCGGCGGCATGACGATGCACTGACGCCGACGGCGCGGCCTAGAGTTCGAGACCAGCGGAGGTCAGCGCGACGGATCGGCCGGAGGTGTTTCTTCATCGGACCCACCGTCGACGGCATCCGCATCGGCCGCGTCCGCGGCATCCGCTTCGAGTGCGTCCGCTCGGGCGGATTCCTCAGCATCCAACTCTTCACGCACCTCGTCGCGATAGCGCACGCGGCGCACCCGACGATTCATGTCCCAGATCAGCAGCGCGACAGCGATCACGATGATGACGATCACGGCGAAACCGGCGGGGCCGGGCGTGACCGAGTTGGGGTCGACGGTCATCGACGGCGTCGGCATCGGGGTGTCAGCTCCTGCGAACGCTGTTCCCGTCAGCACCGCTCCGAAGAACGCCATCATGTGTCCGCCTCTCGATCGCAGGTCGCGTAACCTGGAACAACAAGCCTAACGACCGAAAGGCGACCTTCGTGACGACCGCCGTCGAACTGGATGAGCGATACGGGCGCACCCGTCGCACACGCCTCCCCTGGTTGGTCGGGATCATCGTCGTCGTCATCATCGTCGCGATTGCCGGATGGGTGACGATCTCGCAGTCCATGAACTCCATCAGCGCCGACGATCTCGGATACGACGTGGTCGATGAGCACGAGGTCACGGTGCGATTCCAGGTCTCCGGCGGGCAGGGAAAAGACGTCGCATGCGCCGTGCAGGCCCTCGACGAGGAGTTCGGAGTCGTCGGGTGGAAGATCGTGGAAATCCCCGATGTCGAGAGCCATCTGCAGCAGTTCACCACGACCGTTCCCACGGTCGCTGAGGCCACCACAGGTTTGGTGAACGCCTGCTGGGTCGCATAGAATTCTCTGAGAGACGACGCCCTGGCCTATTCGCCGGGGCGTCTTGGCATATCCCCTCCGCCCTTTCGGGCGTTCAGAAAATCGCCCTGAAGGGCGTACGACAAAGGAGCACGCTGTGTCCACAGACGCTCAGGTACCCTTCCTCACGCAGGAGGCCTACGATCGACTCGTCGCCGAGCTCGATCACCTCTCCACCATCGGCCGCGATGAGATCGCGAAGCGCATCGAAGCCGCCCGTGAAGAGGGAGACCTCAAGGAGAACGGCGGCTATCACGCCGCGAAGGACGAGCAGGGCAAGCAGGAAGCGCGCATCCGAACGCTCGAACAGCTGCTGAAGACCGCCAAAGTCGGCGTCGCTCCGGCCAGCCGCGGTGTCGTCGAACCGGGGACGGTCGTCACCGCCCTCGTCGCCGGCGGCGAAGAGGTCTTCCTGCTCGGCAGCCGTGAGATCGCCGGAGACACCGATCTTGATGTCTACAGCGAGGCCAGCCCGCTCGGCCAGGCGATTCTCGGCCTGAAGATCGGCGAGAAGACCGCGTACGAGGCCCCCAACGGCAAGTCGATCTCGGTCGAGGTCACGGGCGTGGAGACTTTCTCCGGCTGAGCCTCCCTCCGCACGGGCTTCGAAGAGAACAGGCACTCGGCACCGTGAGGGGCCACGCGCCCAGAGGCTCCGGTCAGCGCGTAGCGATGGCTGGAGGGGGCGTGGGGATTAGTCAGGGACGACGATCGGGTCGTAGCCCGCGCGACGGAGCGTGTCGAGCGTCAGCTCGGTGTGCTCGGCCCCGCGCGTCTCGATGCTCAGCTGCAGGCTGACCTGGCTGATCTGCAGGCCTTGGCCGTGCCGCGTGTGCATGACCTCCATGACGTTCGCGCCGGCCTCGGCGACGAGCTCGGAGACGCGCGCGAGCTGCCCAGGACGGTCAGGAAGCGGAATGCGGACCGTGAGATAGCGACCGGATGCCGCCAATCCGTGGGATACCACGCGCTGTAGCAATAGCGGGTCGATGTTGCCGCCGGTGAGCACGGCCATCGTGTTGCCGGTGCCGGACACCTTGCCGGCGAGGATCGCAGCGACGGCCACCGCCCCGGCGGGCTCGGCCACGACTTTCGCCTGCTCGAGCAGGATCAGGATCGCGCGTGCGATGTCATCATCGCTGACGGTGACGACCTCGTCGACGAGATCCTGGATGATCGCGAACGGCACGTCGCCCGGCTTGGCGACGAGGATGCCGTCTGCGATCGTCGGCCGCGTCTCGACCTCGACCGGCTGCCCTGCTGCGAGTGAGGGCGGCACGGCCGCGGCGTTCTCGGCCTGCACGCCGATCACGCGGATCGTCCGTCCGAGCTTCGCCGCAGCAGCCTTCGCGGCAGCCGCAACACCGGCGATGAGTCCACCGCCGCCGATGCCCAAGATGATCGTGTCGATGTCCGGGGCATCTTCGATCAGCTCGAGACCGAGGGTTCCCTGCCCGACCACGATGTCGCGGTGGTCGTAGGGGTGAATCATGATCGCGCCGGTGCGCTCGGCGAATTCTGCCGCGAGCCGCAGCGCCGTGGACACCGTCTCTCCTTCGAGGACGACCTCTGCACCGTAGCCGCGCGTGGCGAGGAGCTTCGGAACCGGAACGCCCAGCGGCATGAACACCGTTGCGGGAATCCCCAGCGCCTGTGCCGCCAGCGCGACGCCCTGCGCATGGTTGCCGGCAGATGCCGCCACCACACCGTGCGAACGCTCCTCAGCGGTCAGCTGCGCGAGCCGGTGCCCGGCACCGCGGATCTTGAACGAACCCGTGCGCTGAAGATTTTCCATCTTCAGCACGACGGGCGAACCGAGAATGTCGGAGAGCGCCCGGGAGGGCAGCGTGGGCGTGTGCGAAATCACGCGCTCCAGCCCCCGTGCGGCATCTTCGAATTCGGCCAGGGTGGGGACTGTGCTCATGTATTCCTCCGTAGCCGCTCGCGCGGCACTGTACTCCAGATCAGATCACCGGGCGGTTTACCGCCGGTCTTCCACGAACCGCTGCTGAGGGTCACGGCGACCACGTTCACGAATGCCGCCAGCGGAACGGCGAACAGCGCACCGGGGATGCCGGCGATCATCGAGCCGCCCGCGACCACGAGCACCACCGCCAGCGGATGCACCTTGACCGCCGAGCCCATCAGGATCGGCTGCAGGATGTGGCCCTCGATCTGCTGCACGGCGATGATGACGATCAGCATCCAGAACGCGTTCCACGGATCGTTGTAGACGAGCGCGAGGAACACCGCGATCGTACCGGTCGCGACAGCACCGACGATCGGGATGAATGCACCGAGGAAGACGAGCACCGCGACGGGGATCGCCAGCGGCACGCCGAGCAGGAATGCACCGACCCCGATGCCGATCGCGTCGATCGTCGCTACGAGCAGCTGAGTCTTGGCGTAGTTGACGACGGTGCGCCAGCCGTTGCGTGCGGAAGCGTCGACGGCGGGGCGGGCAGCGCGCGGGAAGATCTTGGTGGTCCAGCCCCAGATGCCGCCGCCATCGGCGAGCAGGCAGATGAGGATGAACAGGGTGAGCACAGCGCCGATGCCGACGTGGCCGAAGGTCGTGCCGATCGCGAGCGCGCCCGACCACAGCAGCGAGGCCTGCTGCTGGATCAGCTCCCATCCTTGATCCAGATAGTTCTGGATCTGCTGCTCGGTCAGATGCAGTGGACCGTCTGTGAGGTAGTGCCGGAACTGATCGACCGCCGTAACGGTCTTTTCCTGGACGTCGTCCCACTCCAGTGAGATCTGCCAGCTGACCAGCGTCACCAGACCGCTGACGATCGCGACGGTGCCGAGCAGGGAGATGACGATCGCGAGCCACCGCGGGAATCGGTGCCGCAGCATCCATTCGAATGCGGGCCAGAGCAGTGCGGTGATGAGAATGCCCACCAGCAGCGGGATCACGAGGAGCTTGAGCTGGATGACGACCCAGATGATGACCCCGGCCGCCGCGGCGATCAGCAGCAGACGCCAGGCATACGCGGCCCCCACGCGCAACGCGAGCGGCACGGTGTTGTCGGCCTCTGTCGAGATGGTCCGATCGGTCGGCATGCGCCCCCACAGAAGATCACGCTTGCGAGGGCGCTGCTCATCCGTCATGCGGCAAGTCTAGTTGCGGCTCGACGTGGATGCTGTGACGCGCGGCGGCTGCGATGTCCGAGGCGGGCGATACGCTGACCGGATGCCGGAGACCATCAGTGCCGCGCAGGCTCGCCGCATCGCCCTCGCCGCCCAGGGATTCACTCGCCGCCGCCCGAGCGCGGCGATCACGTCGCGCCATGTGCACCGGGCGATGGAGAAACTGGGCGTGCTGCAGATCGACTCGGTGAACGTGTTCGCACGGAGCCACTATCTGCCGCTCTTCTCGCGCCTGGGTTCCTATGATCCCGCCCTACTCGATCGCGTCTTCATGTCGCGCACGACCCATTACGTGGAGTACCTCGCGCACGAGGCGACGTTCATGCCGGTCGAGGACTGGGCGCTGTGGCGGTTCCGGATGGACGATTTCCGTCAGCGCTGGGCCGCCCCCGATTCCTGGGCGAGCCAGAACACGCGCACTCTCGCATGGGTTCAGGATGAGCTGCGCGCTCGTGGTCCGCTGCGCCCCGCGCAGCTGCGTGCCGATGCCCCTCGCGAGCGCGGCAGCTGGTGGGACTGGGATGAGGTGAAGCTCGCGCTCGAGCATCTGTGGCGCACCGGCGATGTCGCCATCAGCGGTCGGCGCGGCTTCGAGCGGGTCTATGCGCTCGAGGAGCAGGTCATCCCCGCAGAGGTGCGCGATCGCGAGGTTCCGCGCACGGAGGCGATCCGCGAGCTCGTCCGCCGCGCCGCTCGATCGCACGGTGTCGCCACCGCGCTCGACATCGCCGATTACTATCGCATCCGCGACCGTGCGGCAGTGCAGCAGTCGATCGACGAGCTCGTCGATCACGGCGAACTTCATCCGGTTCAGGTGCGCGGCTGGGAACGGGGCGGCCGCCCTGTTGCGACCTGGATGCACCGGGATGCCGTGCTCCCCCGCCGTGTGGATGCTGCGGCCATTCTCAGCCCGTTCGACCCGGTGGTCTGGTTCCGGGAGCGGGCGTTGCGCGCCTTCGACCTCGACTATCGGATCGAGATCTACGTTCCGGCCGACAAGCGGCAGTACGGCTACTACTCGCTGCCCGTGCTCGTCGGCGACCGCATCGTCGCCCGGGTCGATCTCAAGGCCGAACGAGTCTCATCGACGCTTCAGGTGCAGTCGGCGTGGTGGGAGCCGCTGGCGCGCGCCGAGGATGCCGAGTCGATCGCGCAGGAACTGGTGCGCGCAGCATCCTGGCAGGGGCTGGAGACCATCTCGGTTTCCGGGTGGGGCGACGCCGCCAACGCTGTGGCCGGGGCGCTGCACGTGGCGCACGGGGGCGTGCGCCGTCACGTGCACGAGCGTGAATGAGGGCGGCCGGGTTTCGACTCGCTCCGCTCGCTCAACCTTGATACGCAAACGGCTCAACGCGCCTGCGGCGCATTGAGCCGCTTCGTATCAAAACTGAACGCGCGGCGGTTCTGCGATCGCGGCGCTGTCGGCGACCTCGAAGAACTCGCGCTCTGTGAAGCCGAGGCTGCGGGCGAAGAGGTTGTTCGGGAAGACCTTGATCTTCGTGTTCAGCTCGCGCACGCCGCCGTTGTAGAAGCGGCGCGCCGCCTGGATCTTGTCCTCGGTGTCGACCAGGGCGTGCTGCACCTGCAAGAAGTTCTGGCTCGCCTGCAACTGCGGATAGGCCTCGGCGACTGCGAACAGGCTCTTCAATGCCTGCTGCAGGTGTCCTTCGGCGATGCCAGCCTCACCGGGGCTGGTCGCAGAGAGCGTCTCGGCTCTGGCTCGAGTGACGTTCTCGAAGACCGCCTTCTCGTGGGCGGCATATCCCTTGACAGTCTCGATGAGATTCGGAATGAGATCAGCGCGTCTCTTGAGCTGCACCGTGATGCCGCTCCATGCCTCATCGACGCGAACATTCAGCTGCACGAGGGAGTTGTACGTCGCCCACAGGTAGATGCCGATGAGCACCAGCACTGCGACGACGATCAGAACCGGAATGAGCCATTCCATCTCAGGAAACCCCCTTGGAGCGAATTTTCTTCATACTATCCGCGCTGTCTGCAAGGGCACTGGGCACGAAGCGCGCGTTTTCACTCGCCGAGGACGCGATCCAGGTAGCGGTTGGCGAAGCGACGCTCGGGGTCAAGGCGATCGCGAATCGCGACGAAGTCATCGAATCGCGGGTAGCGTTCGCGCAGCTGTTCGGCCGTGAGGGTGTGGAGCTTTCCCCAGTGCGGACGTCCTCCATATTCGAGGCAGATCTTCTCGACGGCCTCGAAGTACTCGGTCGGATCGACGCGCCAGTAGCGGTGCACCGCGATGTATCCGCTGGCTCTTCCGTGCGCGGTGGACAGCCACAGATCATCGGATGCTGCGAAGCGCACCTCGACGGGGAACTCGATCTTCCATCCGCGCCTCTCGATGAGCGCCGCGATCGCACGGAACGCCGGAACCACGTTCTCGGCAGGCAGCGCGTACTCCATCTCGCGGAATCGCACATTGCGACTCTGCGTCAGTACCGTGTGCGAACGGTCGGTGTACTCGCGATCCCCGGTGAGCTTGACGGCGAGACGGCTGAACGATGGTGTGATCACCGGTGCGATCTGCCCCGCGGCGCACACCACCCGGTAGACGCCGTTGGAGAGCAGAGTCTCGTCAATCCACTTGCCGACCCGCGGAAGAGGGTGGCGCGGCGTGGATTCCGGGAGCCTGGTCTGACGCTTCGTGAGTGCGACGTCCGTGTGCGGAAACCAGTAGAACTCGAAATGATCGGATGCCGCCACGCGTTCATCGAGCGTCGTGAGCACGTCCTCGAGGGGCAGAGGCTCATCGATCGCATGCATGACGAACGCCGGCACGCACTGCACCGTGACATCGACGAGGATGCCGAGTGCTCCCAGGCCCAGTGCGACAGTGGGCAGCAGCTCGCTGTTCTCCTGCTCATTCACGGTGAGGAACTCCCCCGCCGCGGTGATCAGCGTCGCTCCCACGATCTGGGTGGAGAGGCCGCCGAACCCGGCTCCCGTGCCGTGCGTCCCGGTCGATATGGCTCCGGCGATCGATTGACGGTCGATGTCGCCGAGGTTCTGCATCGCCAGACCATACGGAGCGAGAAGGCGGGGGATGCGGTGCAGGCGGGTACCCGCCAGCAACGTCGCCCGTGACCGCTCGGTATCGACGGAAACCAGGCCCTGCATGTCGTCGAGCTCGAGCAGCACGCCCGGCGCGACGGCGATACCGGTGAAGCTGTGCCCGGCCCCGACCGCTTTGATCGGAAGGCCATGGGCGTGCGCCGCCTGCACGGCACGCTGCACGCCCTCCGGGCTGCGGGGACGCTCCACGCGAGCGGATTTCACGGTGGTCGAGCGAGCCCAGTTCTGCCAGGTGCCGCCGGGTCGAGTCACAGAAAGACCTTTCCTTCGCCGCGGTAGGTGGGCAGCTCGTCGACGATGTCGGTGCCCGAGATCAGATGATACGAATGGATGTGCTCAGCCGGTTCACCGCTCTTCGAATGCCGGAACCAGACTCTGTCGCCGATGGCGAGATCAGCGGCAGCACGTCCCTGAAGCGGGGTCTGCACCTCTCCGGCGGCTTCGCGCGGCATCATCCGCAGCCCTTCGGGCCACACGGCGCGCGGCTGGCGCGATGCCACGGGCGGACCGGATGCGATCCAGCCACCACCGAGAACGGTGGCGATGTCACCGGCAGGACGTCGCACGACGTCGAAGGCGAAAGCGCTGGCCGGCGCTGGGTGGAAGGAGCGATATCCGTCGAACAGGTGTCCGCCGAGCAACCCGCTTCCCGCGGATGCCTCGGTGACGGATTCGTCGCTGCCGGTGAACTCCAGGGAGCCGGTTCCGCCGCCGTTGAGGAACTCCAGCGGTGCGATATCGGTGAGGGCATCGGCGATCTCAGCACGGCGCATGCGCAACTCGGCGCCTGAGCGTGCCTGCATGGCACGGATCACCGGTGCGTCAGAGCCGTTGTCACCCTGTCCGGCGATCTGCGCCTCGTACATCTGGAGGCCGACGAGTCGGAAACCAGGACGGCGCGTGACCGCCCGCGCGAAGCGCGCGACGTCCGCGGCCGTGAACAATGGAGAGCGCCGCACGCCGATGTGTCCAAGTAGGGCGGAGCGCCAGGAGGCGTCGGCATCGATGGCCACCCGGATCGTCTCGCGCTGCCCCGGGGCTGCGATGCTGTCGATGAAGTCGAGGTGCGCGATGTCGTCGACCATGAGCGTGATGCGGGATGCTGCCACATCATCGTGCAGGAGCCGCTCCAGGCTCGCCCGGTCGACGGTCGGATAGCCCAGCACGATGTCGTCGTGCGTCTCGGCGAGCCAGAGCGCTTCAGCCAGCGAGTACGACAGGATGCCGCTGTAGCCGGGGATCCGCAGCACGGCGTCGAGTACGGCGCGCACGCGCACGGATTTGGATGCTACGCGAATCGGGATGCCACCGGCGCGCACGAGCAGATCCATGGCATTGTGCCGCAGCGCATCGAGGTCGATGACCCCGAGCGGTGCCGGCAGGTGCCCGGTCGCCTCACTCAGCCTGGGCCACCATCGGCTGGGATCTTCCCAGGCACGCTCAGACAGGGACGACGGCGGCAACGCGAGGAGGTCGAACACTCCCCCACCATACGACGTCACGCGCGCTCGTCGCGCGGCTAGGCTGGATGCCGTAGCCCTCATAGCCCAATGGCAGAGGCAGGCGACTTAAAATCGCTTCAGTCTGGGTTCGAGTCCCAGTGGGGGCACACTCTCCCCACACAGAACGATGCGGGATGGTTTTCGCTGGTCCTGATTGCTCAGAACCGGCGAGAACCATCCCGCATCACTGTTCGACGTCTACTTCGAGGCTGCGGCCTTCTTCGCGG
>NZ_JBQDSX010000053.1:14728-19201 GCF_052099035.1 Microbacterium sp.
GGCTTCGCGGGAGCAGCATCCGTCGTCGGGCGCGGACGCGCGGCGAACTCCTGGAAGAACGCGTGCGGCTGCTGAACCTTCTCGAGGTTCACGATGTCGCGGTCGAGCCACAGGTTGTGCCACCAGCCCCACAGCACACGCCACTTGCGCTCCCACGTCGGCATGGCGAGACCGTGGTAGCCGCGGTGCGCGACCCAGGCGAGGAAGCCCTTGAGTGCGATCTTGCCGGACTGGAAGACACCGGTGCCGAGGCCGAGGCCGGCAACAGCACCGAGGTTCTTGTGGACGTAGTTCACGGGTTCTTCGCCACGCAACACCGCGACGAGGTTCTTCGCGAGGCGCTTGGCCTGGCGCACGGCGTGCTGTGCGTTCGGTACGCAGAATCCGCCGACGCCGCCGCCGGTGAGGTCGGGAACAGCCGACACGTCGCCGGCGGTCCAGGCTCCTTCGACGACATTCGCGTCTGCATCGATGACGCGCAGCGTCGCCTCGGCGCGGATACGACCACGCTCTTCGGTGGGAAGATCTCCCGCGCGAACGACCTGCGGGTTGGCCATGACGCCTGCGGTCCAGACGATGATGTCGCTCGGGATGACCTCGCCGGTCGAGAGCTCGACGTTGCCGCCGACAGCGCCGGTGACCTGAGTGTCGAGGTGAACGCTCGCACCCCGCTTGGCGAGGTCCTTGAGCACCCACTCGCTGGTGGCCTGCGAAACCTCGGGCATGATGCGCCCCATGGCCTCGACGAGGTGGAAGTGAGTCTCATCGAACGAGAGCTGCGGGTAGCGCTTGAGCAGGGCCGAGGCGAACGAACGCAGCTCGGCGAAAGTCTCGATGCCTGCGAATCCTCCGCCGACCACGACGACGGTGAGCAGACGCTCGCGCTCAGGACCGGCGGGAAGCGCCGCGGCCCGATCGAAGTTCGACAGCACCTTGTCGCGAACCCAGACGGCCTCTTCGATCGACTTCATGCCGATCGCGTTGTCAGCGATACCGGGGATCGGGAAAGTGCGCGAGACTGAACCGGCCGTGACGACGATCTGGTCGTACTCGAGCTCGTACGGCTCGCCGTCGGCGGGAGTGATGGTCGCGACCTTGCCGGCGTGGTCGATCTTGGTGACCTTCGCCGTGACGACATTCGTGCGCTTGAGGTGGCGGCGCGTCGATACGACCGCGTGACGCGGCTCGATGGAGCCGGCGGCGACCTCGGGCAGGAACGGGAGATACGCCATGTACGACAGCGGATCGACCATCGTCACTTCTGCTTCGCCCTTGCGGAGGTGCTTCTCGAGCTTCCACGCAGTGTAGAAGCCCGCGTAGCCACCACCGACGATCAAAATCTTGGGCACAGTGCGGTTCTCAGGCACAGAAGGACAACTCCTCGTCAGGCTGCTGGCGTGCGTTGCTTGCGCGCCGATCGGATGCGCCGGGCCGCTGCGGTGACGCCTAGCCCAACAAGAATACCAGGGACTGTGAGTGCTATGAGCGGAAGAGTGCCGTAACGCAGTGATTCTGCGCTCGGCATCAGCGGAGAACCCGCCTCGGTCGGCGCGTCAGCGGCTGGCAGCGGGGGAATCTCGACCGGTGTCGCCTCGGGTTCGGGAGCGGGCGCCGCATCGGCGCGACGGTACAGCCGGACCCATTCGGCAAGGTCGCCCATCGGATTCTCATCGACGAGAGGAATGGATGCCGCCACCGCCGCCGCCGCGTTGAGGAGCCCGTACCCGTAGAGCTTGTCGGGCACCTCCGTGACGCCCGGCACAGGGGTCGCCGTCGCGATCACGCGGTTGATGACATTCGCGGCATCCAGTTCCGGGTGCGCCGAACGGACCAGAGCCGCGACGCCCGCGACGATCGGAGCTGCACCACTCGTTCCGCGCCAGCCGGTGAGCGTGCCGTCCGCTGAGACGCCCAGCAGTCCTTCGCTGGGGGCTGCGATGCCGATCGTAATGCCCTGTGTGGATGCCTCGACGCTGGCCGTTCCGTTCTGATCGACACCGCCGACGGTGAGCACTCCGGGGATCGTCGCCGGTGCACCGACGACCGATGTGCCGCTGCCCCGGTTTCCCGCCGCGACCACGACGACGACGTCGTGCTCGTACGCGTACAGGAAGGCGTCGTCCCAGCTCTTGTCCCAGTCCAGGGTGTTCGTCGTGAATGACATGTTGATGATGTCGGCCCCGTGATCGACCGCCCAGCGAACGCCCTCTGCGACCTGATCCGCGAACGGCACGACGGCTGCCGCGCCGAAACCGATCGACACGGACAGCAGATTCGCCTCGGGTGCCACGCCGATCATGCCCGTGCCATCCGCCTTGCCGCGCCCCGCAGCAATAGATGCCACCCACGAGCCGTGATCGGGATCGACGGTGCCGACGGGCGAACGGCCGTCAGGTGCTCCGCTGCCGGATACATCGACGCCGTCGATCACCGCGTCGCCGAAGACGGCCGGCACCTTACCGATTCCGGTATCGATGACCGCAATCGTCACACCCTCGCCGCGCGTGGTCTGCCACGCCTGGCGGATATCTGCGGTGTCGAGCCAGTACTCGAGTGCACGGACGGGGTCCGACGGCTTGTCTGGGATGGGCACCGGAACGGGAGTAGGCGTCGGGGTCGCGGTTGCACCGGTGAGCAGGATGGATGCCACGACTACCGCGCCGGCGACAGCCCCCCGCAGCATCGCGTTCACCGTCATCGTGTCGCGGCTCCCGGGTCTTCGCACTGGCAGCGCTGCGGCGACCAGCTCGAACGCTCGAGTGCGGCGTCGCCGAGGGGATTCACGCCGGGTCCCGCGGCCAGAGCGTGGCCGGCGAGGGCATGCAGGCACTTGACGCGGGTGGGCATTCCACCGGCGGAGATTCCCGCGATCTCCTCGACCTCGCCGAACTGTGCGCGGTCGGCGAGATATGCCTCGTGCGCTGCACGGTATTCGGACGCGACGTCTTCATCGTCGAGCATCGCGGTGAGCTCGGGCATCACCTGGGTCGCCTCGAGCGTCGACATCGCGGCGGTCGCCGCGGGGTGCGTGAGGTAGTAGAACGTGGGGAACGGGGAACCGTCATCCAGACGAGGGCTCGTGGCGACGACGGTGGGGTTGCCGCAGGCGCAGCGCGCCGCGATCCCGACGACCCCACGGGCCTGGCGTCCGAGTTGCGCGGATACCACGTCGATCTCGGCGGGGGTGGGCAGGGCGAAAGGCGGCGTCGTCACCCGATCAGAATACGGGTGCCCGCTGTGGAATGTCCTGGAATCACTCCGCCGGGCTGGCGTTCTGGGCGAGGCCGGCGCCGGTGACCGAGCGCAGCAACTGCGGCATCCAATCGGCTGGCGTCTCGGTGAGATTCTCGCTGACCGGCGCCTGCTCCTGCGGGAGGGACGCGGGGTCGAGATCGTTGTCGACGAGGTAGACGACCTCGCCAGGCTTGACGTAGTACAGCCGCTCGCGCGCCTGAGTGGTGATGTACGCCGGATCTTCCCAGCGCTCCTGCTCCTGTTCGAGTGCCTTGATCTGCTCGGCGCTCACCTGCACGGATGCTTCCAACGCCGCGATCTTCTGACGCTGGTCGATGTAGGTCCCCAGCGTCGGGACGAGCACCCAAGCGCCGAGGATCACCAGCGACAGCATGATCACCATGAACCCCGACAATCGGATGCCGGAGGCCCACTCCCGCACGTCGACCTGGGCACCCTGCCGGCGTTGACCCGCCTGTGCACTCTGGCCGGCCGGCGCCGACGGAGCAGAAAGGGGAGCCGGACGTCTCGCCATGGCTCCCCCTTCTGTCGTGTCTCAGCTGTGCGTGCGCGTCAGCGTGACGCTCAACCCTGGAAGCGGGGGAACGCCGCACGGCCGGCGAACTCGGCGGCCTCCGCGAGGTCCTCCTCGATGCGCAGAAGCTGATTGTACTTCGCGACGCGCTCGCTGCGAGCGGGCGCACCGGTCTTGATCTGACCGGCGTTGGTGGCGACGGCGAGGTCCGCGATCGTGGTGTCCTCGGTCTCGCCGGAGCGGTGCGAGAGCATCGCGGTGTAACCGGAGCGCTGCGCGAGGCTGACCGCGTCGAAGGTCTCGGTCAAAGTGCCGATCTGGTTGACCTTCACCAGCAGCGAGTTGGCGACGCCGCGCTTGATGCCGTCGGCCAGGCGCTGCGGGTTCGTGACGAACAGGTCATCTCCGACGAGCTGAACCTTCTTGCCGAGCGCGTCGGTGAGGGACTTCCAGGCATCCCAGTCGTCCTCGGCGAGAGCATCCTCGATCGTGACGATCGGGAAGTCGGCAACGAGTCCCTCGTAGTACGAGATGAGCTTGTCGGCTGTCCAGTCCTTGTTCTCCAGGCGGTAGACGCCGTCCTTGAAGAACTCGGTGGCGGCGACGTCGAGGCCCAGGGCGATGTCCTCGCCCGGGGTGAAACCGGCCTTCTCGATGGCCTTGACCAGGAAGTCGAGGCCCTCGCGGTTGCTGGGCAGGTCGGG
>NZ_JBQDSX010000054.1:0-19059 GCF_052099035.1 Microbacterium sp.
CCCAGGACGGAAACGTAGCAAGGGTAACCGGGCTCTGCTGGGTGCGCGGAGGGTCCTTTCTTTTTCCCGGATGCCTGATGCTCTCCGGCTTCACCTGCGAGGATCGTGGAGTGACAACACCCGAGCGCTCCCACACCGCCTCGCGCTTCGCGTCGCCGGTCGGGCTCGTCGCCCTGATGTGGGTGATTCAGTTCGCCGATGCGATCCTGCCCGGGTCGTTCACCGCGTTCGGATTGAGGTCGTGGGACCTCGGGAGCCTTCCCGGACTCGTGCTCGGTCCGCTGCTGCACGCCGGGTGGCCGCATCTGATCGGCAACACGCTGCCGTTGCTCGTGCTCGGATGCCTCGTCGCCGTCGAGGGGGCGGGACGATTCTGGCTGGTCACCGCGGTGACCGCACTCGTCGGCGGCATCGGGACCTGGCTCGTCAATGCGCCGGGAACACTCACTGTCGGCGCATCCGTTCTCGTCTTCGGCTATTTCGCCTACGTCATCGTCCGCATCTTCTCGCCGCGCCCGATCTCGCACCGCATCGCCTACGCTCTGATCGCGCTCGTCGTCATCGTCGTCTATGGCGGCTCGATGCTCGTCGGAATCATCGGGGCGGGCCCCAGCGTCTCGTGGCAGGCACACCTGTTCGGAGCCATCGGCGGGGTGATCGCGGCGCTGTCCGGCGCGCCGCGCAGGGGAGCGCGCAGCACGTGACCGCTCGTCGTCGCAAGCGTCATCGCCGAGGGTGGCTGCCGGGCATCCTGATCGGAGGCGCGACCCTGGTCGTTCTGCTGGCAGTGCTTGTGCCGATCGCGGCATCCCGTGCGCCTCTTGAGCTGTGCGTGTCGAAACCCGAGACGTTTCCGCAGTCGGGCGTCGCCGGCTGGAAGGGCGACCAACTGGAGAACGCCGCGACCATCGTTCGCACGGCGACCGCAGGGGGCTTCGGGCGGGACGGACAGATCCTTGGCGTCATGACGGCGATGGGCGAGAGCAGCCTGCACAACATCGACTACGGCGACTGGGAGAGCTCGGGCGTCACGAACCCGGATGGCGAGCGCACCAGCAGCATCGGGCTGTTCCAGCAGCAGGACTGGTGGGGGAGCATCGAGCAGCGGATGGATCCCGCGACGGCTGCCGGACTGTTCTACGCGCGGCTTGCCGGGCTCGACGGGTGGGAGGACATGGAACCGACGCAGGCCATCCACCAGGTGCAGATCAACTCCGATCCCGAGCACTACGCACGATTCGAAGCGGATGCGATCTCGATAGTGGACGGGCTTTCGGGGCCGTGCGCGGCCTAAGCTGGCATCGTGGCGCGGAGCATCTACATCACCTCGGCCGAAGGTCATTCCGGCAAGTCCACCATTGCGCTGGGCGTCCTCGACGCTCTGATGCGCGTGACACCGCGGGTGGGAGTCTTCCGCCCCGTCGCGCGCTCATCCGCCGAACGCGACTATGTGCTCGAGCTGCTGCTCGCCCATGACGGTGTGCACCTCGAATACGACGACTGCGTCGGTGTCACCTACGACGAGTTGCGCGAGGACCCCGAGCGGGCGCTGGCGAATATCGTCTCGCGCTTCCAGGCGGTCCAGGCGCAGTGCGACTCGGTCGTCATCGTCGGCAGCGACTACACCGATGTCGCCAGTCCCGCAGAGCTCAGCTACAACGCGCGCATCGCCGCGAACCTTGGCGCCCCCGTGCTGCTCGTACTCGGCGGGCGGGATCAGCAGGCACGTGCCGAGCAGCTGGGAACATCGACGGCGCGCACTCCCGCGGCGGTCGGGCAGATCGCCGGGCTCGCGCTAGCCGAATTGCAGACGGAGCGCGCTGAGCTGTTCGCGGTGATCGTCAATCGCGCCGATCCGGATGCGCTGGCGGAGACCATCGATTCCGTGCGCGCGATCAACGACCAATCGACGCCGGTCTGGGCGATCCCCGAGGACAGGATGCTCGTGGCGCCCTCGATCCGCGGCATCATCGCCGCGGTGGAGGGCACCCTCGTCAAGGGCGATCCCGACCTGCTCACGCGGGAGGTCCTCAGCGTCGTCGTCGCGGGGATGTCGATGGTGAATGTGCTCCCGAGACTCACCGAGGACGCGGTCGTCGTCGTTCCGGCAGACCGCACCGAAGTGCTGCTGGCGCTGCTGCTCGCCGATGCATCGGGGACGTTCCCCTCGATCGCCGGGATCATCCTGAACGGGCCGTTCCCGCTGCCCGAAGCGATCGAACGACTCCTCGACGGACTCGCCTCACGGGTGCCGATCGTCGCCACCGATCACGGCACCTACGACACCGCCGTGCGCGTGATGGGCGCACGCGGACGTCTCGCCGCCGACTCGCGCAACCGTTACGAGCGGGCGCTGGGGCTGTTTCAGACCCACGTCGACATCAATGAGCTGACCAGGCAGCTGGGGCTCGTCGAATCCACCGTGGTCACCCCTCTCATGTTCGAGTACGCGCTCATCGAGCGTGCCCGCGCCGACCGCAAGCACATCGTGCTGCCGGAGGGCGCCGACGACCGCATCCTGCGTGCCGCCAGCACCCTCATCGCCCGTGACGTCGCGGATCTCACGATCCTGGGCGACGAGGCCGAGATCCACGCACGCTCCATCGAGCTCGGCGTCGATCTCACCGCCGCGCGTATCATCAGCCCGACCGATCCCGAATACGTTGCACGCTTCGCCGAAGAGTACGCACGGCTCCGTGCCCACAAGGGCGTCACCGTGCAACAGGCTGCAGACACCGTCACGGACGTGTCGTACTTCGGCACGATGATGGTGCACCTGGGACTTGCCGACGGGATGGTCTCGGGCGCGATGCACACGACCGCGCACACGATCCGTCCGTCCTTCGAGATCATCAAGACCCGCCCGGGCGTGAACGTGGTCTCGAGCGTCTTCCTCATGGCGCTCGCCGACCGGGTGCTCGTCTACGGGGACTGCGCGGTGATCCCTGATCCCACCGACGTGCAGCTGGCAGATATCGCGATCTCGTCCGCCGAGACGGCACGCCAGTTCGGTATCGACCCGCGTGTGGCGATGCTGTCGTACTCCACCGGCGAGTCGGGTTCGGGCGCCGATGTCGACAAGGTCCGCTCCGCGACGGCGCTCGTGCGCGAGCGCGCACCCGAACTGCTGGTCGAGGGGCCGATCCAGTACGACGCCGCGGCCGATGCCGCGGTCGCTGCGGCCAAGCTGCCGGAGTCGGCGGTCGCCGGGCGAGCCACGGTGTTCATCTTCCCGGACCTCAACACCGGCAACAACACCTACAAGGCCGTGCAGCGCTCCGCCGGAGCAGTGGCGATCGGACCGGTGCTGCAGGGGCTGAACAAGCCGATCAACGATCTGTCTCGCGGTGCGCTGGTCGACGACATCGTCAACACCGTCGTGATCACCGCGATCCAGGCCCAGGGCAGGAATTCATGAGCGTCGTCCTCGTCATCAACAGCGGTTCGTCATCGCTGAAGTACAGCCTCATGGACATGGAGCGCGAGATGCCGCTCGGCGAGGGGCTCATCGAACGGATCGGCCAGGAGTCCAGCGATATCGCGCACACCGTTCACCGCGTCGTGGTGCCCGGCGAACCGGCGCCGACCGTGCTCGACAGCACGCATCGCAGCCAGCGTCCGATCGCCGACCACGACGAGGCGATGTCGGTGATGCTTGAGCAGTTCGCCGAGCACGGTCCGCAGTTGGCCGAGCATCCGCCGGTCGCCGTCGGCCACCGTGTCGTGCACGGCGGCGCACGCTTCTTCGCGCCCACCCTCATCGACGACCTCATCGAGATCAATATCGAAGACCTCTCGGTCCTGGCGCCGCTGCACAATCCCGGTGCTGTCGCGGGCATCCGTGCCGGCCGGCGTGCCATTGCCGACGTTCCGCATGTCGCGATCTTCGACACGGCGTTCCACCAGACGCTGCCCCCGGCCGCCTACACGTACGCGATCGATCACAAGGTCGCCGAGCGGCACCGCGTGCGTCGCTACGGTTTCCACGGCACCAGCCACAAGTATGTTTCCGAGCAGGCGGCGATTTTCCTCGATCGGCCGCTCGAAGATCTCAAGCAGATCGTCTTCCATCTCGGCAACGGCGCGTCGGTCACCGCGATCGACGGCGGACGATCCGTGGAGACCTCGATGGGCATGACGCCTCTGGAGGGCCTCGTCATGGGCACTCGATCCGGCGACATCGACCCGGCGGTCGTCATGCACCTGAGTCGGGTCGCTCAGCTGTCCACGCGTGAGATCGACGAGTTGCTCAACAAGAAGAGCGGTCTGCTGGGGCTGGCAGGACGTGTCGACATGCGCGACATCCTCGCCGGTGTGGATGCTGGTGAGGATGCCGCAACGCTCGCCTTCGACGTGTACATCCACCGGCTGCGGGCGTATGCCGGGGCGTACATCGCCCAGCTCGGTGGCGTCGATGTCATCTCGTTCACCGCGGGCGTCGGCGAGAACGCCGCTCACGTGCGGGCCGAGGCCATGGCGACTCTGGGCTTCTTGGGAATCGAGATCGACTCTGCGCGCAATGAGGCCAGGGTCCCCGGCATCCGCCGTATCTCGACGGATGGATCCGCGGTCGAGGTGCTCGTCGTTCCCACCGACGAGGAGCTCGAGATCGCCCGCCAGGCATTCAGTCTCGCCTGAGCGGATGGGTTCCCGCGGCCTGACTCCGCGACTACGCTTGCAGAGTGGCACACAGAGGTGCCGGCCCCAATCCTCCTTCGATCTCTGGAGTGCTGAGTGCCTGAGAGCCTGCCCGACCTGCGCCGCGCTGACGGCGTGCTGTTCGATCTGGACGGCGTCCTGACCCCCACTGCCGAAGTGCATATGCGCGCGTGGCAGGTGGTCTTCGACGGCGTTTTCGCGCAATGGGGGATCACGCCGCCCTACACGGATGCCGACTACTACGCGTATGTGGACGGCAAGAAGCGATACGACGGCGTCGCGAGTCTGCTGCGCAGCCGCAACGTCGAGATCCCGTGGGGCACGGTCAACGATGCGCCCGAGGCCGAGACGGTCTGCGGGATCGGGAACCGCAAGAATGCGGCGTTCGCGTCCGCACTCCGCCGTGAGGGCATCGCGGCATACCCCGGATCGCTTGCACTGCTGCAGCAGCTGCATGACCACGGCATCCCTCAGGGGGTCGTATCGAGTTCGAAGAACGCCGAAGAGGTGCTGGAGTCCGCCGGCATCCGCGACTTCTTCACGATCGTCGTCGACGGACGCGTGGCAGAGCGCGATGGGCTCGCGTCAAAACCCGCAGCCGACATGTTCCGTGCCGGGGCCGTCGCGCTCGGTGTCGCTCCCGCTGACAGCGTCGCCGTCGAGGATGCTCTCGCCGGGGTCGCCTCGGCCGCGGCAGCCGGCTTCGCCACCGTCGTCGGCGTGGATCGGGGGGCGGGAGCTCCAGCGCTGCGGGATGCCGGCGCCACCTGCATTGTCGATGACCTCGACCAGTTGCTGTTCGACGGAACGGAGCCGAAATGATCGACCGCGAACGCTTCCCCGTCGACCCGTGGCGCCTCACGGAGACGAGCTACACGCACGACGGCGTCAGCGAGACATTGTTCGCTGTCGGCAACGGCTACCTCGGCCTGCGCGGAAACCACATCGAGGGTCGCGGTGCACACGAGCACGGCACCTTCATCAACGGTCTGCACGAGACCTGGCCGATCCGGCACGCGGAGCAGGCGTATGGCTTCGCCGAGGTGGGACAGACGATCGTCAACGCTCCGGATGCCAAGATCATGCGCATCTACGTCGACGATGAGCCCATTTCGTTCGAGGATGCAGAGGTGCGCGACTACGAGCGCGCGCTCGATATGCGCACCGGAGTCCTCTCGCGCAGCTTCGTATGGGAGACGCCCTCGGGCAAGCAGATCCGAATCCGCGATGAGCGCCTGGTGAGCTTCGAAGAACGTCACCTGGCGATCCTCCGACTGGAGATCACGGTCGAGAACGCGGATGCTCCCGTCACGATCAGCTGCCAGCTGCTGAACCGCCAGGACGGCGGCGACGTGTACGGCGGCGCACCGACGGCCACGCAGAAAGCCGGGTTCGACCCCCGCAAGACCGAGAAGATCACCGAGCGGGTGCTCCTGCCCGCAGAGTTCTGGCAGGACGGACTCCGCTCCGCGCTGTCGTACCAGGTCGCCGATTCGGGCATGACGCTCGCGGTCGTGGCAGACCACGTCATCACCACAGACAACGAGTACAGCGCGCGTTCGCTCATCGAGGCGGATATCGCCAAGAACGTCTTCCGGGTGCAGGCCAAGGCCGGCATTCCGATCGCGATCACCAAGCTCGTCAGCTATCACACCTCGCGCGGCGTTCCCGCGCACGAGCTCGTCGATCGGTGCCGACGGTCCCTCGACCGCGCGGCGGTGGAAGGGATTCCCGCGCAGTTCACGCGTCAGAAGGAGTGGCTGGACGCCTTCTGGGAGCGCACGGATGTCGTGGTCGAAGGACACGATGATCTGCAGCAGGCGATCCGCTGGTGCTTGTTCCAGCTCGCGCAGGCCGCGGCCCGTGCGGACGGCAACGGCGTACCGGCGAAGGGCGTCTCCGGCTCGGGGTACAGCGGACACTACTTCTGGGACACCGAGATCTATGTGCTCCCGTTCCTCACCTACACGAACCCGCAGTGGGCGCGCAACGCGCTGCGCGCGCGCGTGCTCATGCTGCCGGCTGCACGTCGCCGCGCCGCGCAGCTCAACGAAGCGGGCGCACTGTTCCCGTGGCGCACGATCAACGGAGAAGAGGCCTCGGCCTACTACGCCGCCGGAACTGCGCAGTACCACATCAACGCGGATGTCAGCTTCGCGCTCGGCAAGTACGTGCGCGCCACCGGTGATGAGCACTTCATGCGCAGCGAGGGTGCCGACATTCTCGTGGAGACCGCCAGGCTCTGGGCGACACTCGGATTCTGGCGCGGCGCGAACGGGGATGCGAGTTTCCACATTCACGGTGTGACCGGCCCGGACGAGTACACCACCGTCGTCAACGACAACCTCTTCACGAACGTGATGGCGCGCTACAACCTCCGTTACGCTGCGCGCGTCGTGCGAGAGATCCAGCAGGATGACCCGCGCGCCTACGCGAAGATCGTCGAGCGCACAGGGCTCGACGCCGGTGAGCCCGACGCGTGGGATCACGCCGCCGAGGCGATCAACATTCCGTTCAGTGAGAGCCTCGGCATCCACCCGCAAGATGCGATGTTCCTCGAGCGCGAGCTCTGGGACCTCGAGCACACGCCGGACACGCAACGACCGTTGCTCCTCCACTTCCACCCGCTTGTGATCTACCGGTTCCAGGTGCTCAAGCAAGCTGACGTCGTGCTGGCTCTGTTCCTGCAGGGCAACCACTTCACAGCCGAGGAGAAGCGCGCCGACTTCGACTATTACGATCCGCTGACAACGGGAGACTCGACGCTCTCCGCCGTCGTGCAGGCGATCCTCGCCGCCGAGGTCGGCTACCAGGGCCTCGCCAGGAAGTATTTCGAGCAGTCGCTCTTCGTCGATCTCGGCGATCTGCATCACAACGCTTCCGACGGTGTGCACGTCGCATCGGCGGGCGGGGTGTGGAGCGCCCTGGTGTCAGGGTTCGGCGGTATGCGCGATCATGGGGGCGAACTCAGCTTCGATCCGCGGCTGCCCGCGGACTGGCCGTCGCTATCGTTCCCGATGCAGTGGCAGGGGTCGACGCTGCAGGTGACGATCACCCGCGATGAGCTGCGTGTCGTCGTGCGCGAAGGTGAGCCGGTGCCGTTCGCCGTTCGTGGCGTGGATCACGTGGCGACTCGGGGTGCCGACGCGGTCGTCGCGCTCGCGGATCAGGGCCCGGTGGTCCCCGGAAGGCCGACGCTGCGTCAGCTCGAGGATGCTCGTCGAGATGACGGCACTCGGATCTCGGCATCCGTGCCGGTTGTGACGACCACGATGCCGGTGATCACCTACGTCGAGGACTGATCCCTGCGGCGACGGGGCGCGATGTCGGCGGTACGCCGTAGGCTGTTGAGGTGACCACAGCCCTCTATCGCCGCTACCGCCCCGAGACCTTCGGAGAGATGATCGGGCAGTCGCAGGTGACCGAGCCCCTCATGACTGCGTTGCGCGGTGACCGGGTCGGCCATGCGTATCTCTTCTCCGGGCCGCGTGGGTGCGGAAAGACCACGTCAGCCCGCATTCTCGCACGCTGTCTGAACTGTGCCGAAGGCCCTACCGACACCCCGTGCGGCACGTGCCCGAGCTGCGTGGAGCTTTCACGCTCCGGGGGTGGATCCCTCGACGTCGTCGAGATCGACGCCGCCAGCCACAACGGCGTCGATGATGCCCGCGACCTGCGCGAGCGCGCGACGTTCGCCCCGAGCCGTGACCGGTTCAAGATCTTCATCCTCGATGAGGCGCACATGGTGACCCCGCAGGGGTTCAACGCGCTGCTGAAGCTCGTGGAAGAGCCGCCGGAGCACGTGAAGTTCATCTTCGCGACGACCGAGCCCGACAAGGTGCTCGGCACGATCCGCTCGCGCACCCATCACTATCCCTTCCGGCTCGTGCCGCCCGCCGCGATGCTCGAGTACGTCGAGAAGCTCTGCACCGAAGAGGGCGTGCAGGTCGCTCAGGGCGTGCTGCCCCTGGTCGTGCGAGCCGGTGGCGGGTCGCCGCGCGACACGCTGTCGCTGCTCGACCAGCTCATCGCCGGCTCCGAAGGTGACTCCGTCGCGTACGAGCGCGCTGTGTCGCTGCTCGGGTATACGCACGGTGCTCTTCTCGATGAGATCGTCGACGCGCTCGCCGCAGGAGACGCGGCTGCGGTCTTCCCCGCGATCGACCGTGTCGTGCAGACCGGTCAGGATCCTCGTCGCTTCGTCGATGATCTGCTCGAGCGCCTGCGCGACCTCATCGTCATCGCAGCCATCGGTACCGGCGCCTCAGCGGTGCTGCGCGGAACGGCTGAGGATGAGCTCGCACGCATGCGCGCGCAGGCGGATGCTTTCGGTACTGCGCGTCTCTCGCGCACGGCCGACGTGGTCAGCGCGGCTCTCGACGACATGACGGGGGCGACGTCCCCCCGCCTGCACCTCGAACTCATGATCGCCCGCGTCCTGAGTGCCGCCGCCCCCGCCGCAGCCGCCCCTTCGACAAGCTCAGGGAGCGAAGCCTCCGCACGGCCCCAGTCGCCCCCAGCTCCTTCGCGGGTCGTTGAGCGAGAGAGCGAAGCGAACGAGACGAAACGCGTTGAGCGAGCGGAGCGAGACGAAACGTCTACCCCGACCCCAGCATCCCCGACCCCAGCATCCACCCCCGCACCCCCCGTCGACATCGACCGCATCCGCGCGTCGTGGACCTCGGTGCTGAAGCGCCTCGAGAGCGTCAGCCGTATCTCCTGGCTGCTCGTGACCGCTGTGCAGCCGATGGACTTCGATGCCGAGACCGATGTGCTCACCGTGGGCTTCACCAGCCCTCAGGATCTCAGTAAGTTCAAGGGCACGACCCCCGGGAACGGCCCGTCGGACCACCTGCGCGCTGCCATCGAGCAGGAACTCGGCGTCAAGGTGAAGTACCGTGCCGCGCAGCTTCCGCCCGCAGCATTATCGGAGGCTGCCGCCCCCGCTCCCGTGCGCACAGCGCCCCCTCAGCAGCCCCCGGCTCCGCAGGCCGAACAGAGCGCTCCGAAAAGTTCCGGCCCGGTGACCGAGTGGGCAGTCGCATCGATCCCGACGGAGTCCCCGGCCGAGACCACACCGCAACCGCAGTTCCCGGTCGACGAGGAGCCCGCCGAGCTCGAGGCATCCGCTCCGCCGGCTCCGCAGGACGGACTCGTCGACCATGACGACGTCCCGCTTCCTGACGACGGCGACGCACCCCCAGAGGATGACGCACCCTATCCGGCACCGGAGTCGCGCACGGCGCCCGCCCCAGCGCCGCAGGCGCCGCCCGCCCCGGCCCCGCAGGCCCAGACGCAGCCCCAAACCCAGACGCGCACCGCTCCGGCGGTCACCGAGCGCTCCCCAGGAGGCGTGCAGCGCTACGGCGAGGCCGTGATCCGCCAGGTGCTCGGGGCGACGTTCGTCCGAGAAGAGCCCTATGAGCCCCCGACGAGGTTCGCCTGATGTACGACGGCATCGTTCAAGAGCTCATCGATGAATTCGGCAGACTTCCCGGCATCGGGCCGAAGTCCGCGCAGCGCATAACCTTCCACATCCTGCAGACGCCGTCCTTCGACGTCGCCCGCCTCGCTGAGCTGCTCACTGAGGTACGGGCACGCGTGCGCTTCTGCGAGATCTGCGGCAACGTCTCCGAGCAGGACCGCTGCGGTATCTGCCGTGATCCGCGACGCAACCCCGCCCTGATCTGCGTGGTCGAAGACGCCAAGGACGTCTCGGCGATCGAGCGCACACGCGAGTTCCGCGGCCTCTATCACGTGCTCGGCGGGGCGATCAGCCCGATCGCCGGCGTCGGTCCCGATGATCTGCGCATCGCCCAGCTGATGTCGCGACTCGCCGACGGCACCGTGCAGGAGGTCATCCTCGCGACGAACCCGAACCTCGAGGGGGAGGCGACGGCCAGCTACCTCAGCCGGCTGCTGCTCACGATGCAGATCACGGTGTCGCGGCTGGCCTCCGGGCTGCCGGTCGGCGGCGATCTGGAATACGCCGACGAGGTCACCCTCGGTCGCGCCTTCGAGGGCCGGCGCACGCTGTGAACGCCCCCATGCGCTGCATAGTCATGGCGGTATGAGCGCCCAGGGCGGGTTCACCCGAAAGGGATGGATCCTGTTCGCCGTCATGGCGTTCGTCTGGGGAATCACCTACCTGTTCATCAAAGAAGCGGTGCACTCGATCACACCGCCGGCGGTCGTCGCCGGGCGCACGCTCCTGGGCGCCCTGGTGCTGCTCCCGTTCGCTCTACGCAGCGGTGCACTGAAGGCGGCCTGGAAGCACTGGCCCTGGCTGCTCGCATTCGGTCTGGTCGAGATGGCCGGTCCTTTTCTGCTGCTCAGTCACGCCGAGACGCAACTGCCATCGGGCATGACGGGCCTTCTGGTCGCCACCGTGCCGCTGTTCGCCGTCATCATCGCGCTGCTGCGCGGCGATCGCACAGCACTGGCGCCGGTGCGCCTGGGAGGACTGCTCCTCGGATTCGTCGGCGTCGTGGTCGTCGTCGCCGGACCCGGCCTCTTCCCGCACGAACCGGCCAGTCTCGTCGCGATCGGCGAGATCATGCTCACAGCGCTCCTGTACGCGATCGCGCCGTTCATCGTCGCTCACAAGCTCGCCGATGTCCCATCGATCGGTACGATCACGCTCGCACTGCTCGCGGTCGGCATCGGCTATCTGCCGGCTGCTCTGCTTACCCAGCACGAGCTGCCGACGCTGCGGTCGGGGGTGTCCCTGCTGCTGCTCGGCGTGATCTGCACCGCCGTCGCATTCGTCGCCTTCTTCGCGCTGATCCGCGAGGTCGGGCCCGTGCGCGCGCCCCTGTTCACCTACGTCAACCCGGTGGTCGCGATTCTCCTCGGGACGATCTTCCTCGCAGAGCCGATCACCCCGGGGCTGCTGATCGGCTTCCCGCTGATCATCATCGGATGCTGGTTCGCGGCCACCGGCGGACGCCTGCGCACGCGCAAGGAATCACTGCCTCCGCTACCTCCGCCGTGAGTGCGCGAGCGTCGCTCACTTCTCCTTGCGGATGATCGAGAACAGCGACAGCAGCAGCAGAATGAAGCCTGCACCGACGAACATGTGACCGAGACCAGCGATCCCGGCGATCATGCTCGACGATTCGCGACCCAGCACCTGCAGCATCCCGTGCCAGATCAGCATGGCGGTCGTCAGCACGACACCGGCGTTGTAGATCCAGAAGAACCAGCGGAAGAGCTTGCTCGACGACAGCGAGAAGACCTTCTCCAACGCGAGCACGATCAGTAGCACGATCATGCCGAGGGTGAGGATGTGGGTGTGCGCCAGACCCAGCTGGCCCATCAGGCCCTCTTCGAACCCGTTGGCCTTGGTGAATTCGCGGTAGAAGAGCCCGGCGGCGAGGCCGAGCACGGTGTAGATGGTGACCGCGCTGAGAAGCAGCAGCTGCGCAGAGCGTGATGTCGCGCGCGAAGGGGAAGTGGTTTCAAGGTTCATGCTTCTAGCCTTTACGCGCGCGGCCCGGCGCGAATCCATCAAAAGATCGATATGGTCAGGCACCTATTCGGGCGCGAAGAAGGCAGAATCGGAACATGCCATCGTCTGTGCGCGCCGATCCGTCACGTTGGCGGATGCTGACGATCGCACGCTTCTCGCTGCATCTGATCACGGCTCTGCTGTCAGCCGTGACAGCGATCCGCGCGATCGCCACCGGGGTGCCGTTGCTGCCGGCCATGCTCGCGGCCGGCGTCTTCCTCGCGTGGTACGCCACCGGCGCGGCATTCGCCCGCGGCCGGTTCACCGGGGGGTGGCTGGGTGGGCTCAGCATCCTCTGGCTCGGGATGCTGCTGATCTCGTCTGAGTTCGTCTGGCTGTCGTTCCCGTTGCTGCTGCTCGCCGGACACGTGCTGCGCCGATGGCCGTCCGTGATCTTCGCCGTGCCCGTGCTCGCCGCGGCGATTCTCACACCGATCTTGCATCAGGTGCCGATCACGTTCGCGCACGTCGTCGGTCCTCTGCTCGGCGGCGGATTCGCACTGGCGATCTCGCTCGGTTACGACGCACTGCTGCGCGATGCCGTCGAGCGTGAGCGGCTGATCGACTCTCTGGTGCGCACCCAGGAGGAGATGGCGTCGCTCCAGCATGAGCTCGCGCGCACTCAGCGGGATGCCGGGGCCGAGCAGGAGCGCACGCGACTGGCCCGGGACCTGCATGACACGATCGCTCAGGAACTCAGCTCGATGGTGCTGATGGCGCGCACCGGCGACGGTGCAGTCATGCCGCAGATCGAATCCCTCGCGCAGCACTCACTGGGAGACCTCCGCCGCATCGTCGCAGCTCTCGCGCCCGCTGAGCTCGAAGGTGCGGCTCTCGCGGCAGCGATCGCACGGATGCTGGAGGCGCTGCGAGACGCGACGGGGATCACGACGGATCTGAGCGTCGCCCCTGATCTGCCCCCGCTGCCGACATCTCAGGAGGTCGTCTTTCTCCGGGTGGCGCAGTCCGCTCTTGCCAACGTCCGCCAGCATGCTCACGCCGCAGCGGTCTCCGTCGCCTTCGCGGTGGATGCCGGAACGGTGACGATGACTGTGGCGGACGACGGTGTCGGATTCGTGGCCGGCGAGTCGGCGACGACCTCGACGTCGTACGGGCTGTCGGCGATGAGGTCGCGCCTGCGTGAATTCGGTGGTGCGCTCGAAGTGCGCTCGGCTCCGGGGGAGGGCACGACGCTGGTCGCAGCGCTCCCCGCAGGCCGGATGCCGGGAGGCGCGGAGCGGGTACCAGGAGGGAATGGCTGATGGCGACGAGGATCATGCTGGTCGATGACCACCCGATCGTGCGCGCGGGACTGCGTGCGGTTATCGAGGCGCGGGGGTTCACCGTGGTCGGGGAGGCCTCGACGGGCGAAGAGGCGCTCGTGATGGCATCCGATCTGCGCCCGGATGTCGTGCTGTGCGACCTGCGTCTGGGAGCAGGCATCGACGGAGTGGACACGACCGCCGCGCTGCGCAGGCTGCCTGACGCGCCGGCTGTGGTGATCCTTACGACGTTCGATCATGACGCGCAGATCATCCGTGCGATCGAGGCGGGCGCTGCGGGCTACCTGCTCAAGGACGTCGACAGCGACACGATCGTCGCGGCGATCAGCGATGCGGCGGCAGGGTCGATGGTGCTCACCCCGGGCGGAGACACCCGGGTGATCGCCGCGCTGCGCGCACCGCGCGTCGTGCTCACCGACCGTGAACGAGACGTGCTGGTGCTCATCGACGAGGGCGCGGCGAACAGGGAGATCGCCACTCGGCTGTACATCTCGGAGTCCACCGTGAAGACGCACGTCGTCCACCTTCTCGAGAAACTCGGCGTTGCGAGCCGCGCTGCGGCAGCGAGCGAGGCACGCCGACTCGGGCTGCTCTGAAGCGCTCGTCCGGTTACATGCGGGCGCGGGCATGCGCGTCGAAAGTAGAATGGCGCCTGGGCGGAACTGCCCGAAACCCCTGGGAGTGAATTTGGCCCTCATTGTGCAGAAATACGGTGGCTCTTCTGTCGCCGACGCCGAGAGCATCAAGCGCGTCGCGAAGCGCATCGTCGATACCAGGCGGGCAGGACATGACGTCGTCGTAGCGGTGAGCGCGATGGGCGACACCACCGACGAGCTGCTCGACCTCGCGAACGAAGTCGCGCCCATCCCCGCCCCGCGCGAGATGGACATGCTGCTCTCGAGCGGTGAGCGCATCTCGATGGCTCTGTTGGCGATGACGATCCACTCGATGGGGTTCGATGCCCGCTCGTTCACGGGCAGCCAGGCCGGCATGATCACCGACGACCACCACGGATCCGCGCGGATCGTCGATGTCACCCCGATCCGTCTGCGCGAGGCTCTCGATGAAGGTGCGATCGTCATCGTCGCCGGTTTCCAGGGCTTCAACCGCGACACGCGCGACATCACCACGCTCGGTCGCGGTGGTTCGGACACGACCGCTGTCGCGCTCGCCGCGGCGTTGAATGCCGATGTGTGCGAGATCTACAGCGATGTCGACGGCATCTACACCGCCGATCCGCGCGTGATCCCGCGAGCACAGAAGCTCGATCATGTCTCTAGTGAGGAGATGCTCGAGCTCGCGGCCAACGGGGCGAAGGTCCTGTACATCCGCGCCGTCGAGTTCGCACGCCGCCACGGCGTGCTCATCCACGCACGTTCGACGTTCTCGTCGAGCGAAGGCACCTACGTTCTGGGCGAGGGCATGAAGAACCCGCGCGAAGCTGAGGGAGAAACCATGGAAGAACCGATCGTCGCCGGCGTCGCGACCGACAAGGGCCAGGCCAAGATCACCGTCGTCGGCGTCCCCGATGTCCCGGGCAAGGCCGCGGAGATCTTCAAGATCGTCGCGAAGTCCGGCGCGAACGTCGACATGATCGTGCAGAACGTGTCAGCCGCCGCAACCGGTCGCGCCGACATCTCCTTCACCCTGCCCAAGGCGGATGCCTCGACCGCGCTGAAGGCGCTCGCCGCAGAACAGTCCGATGTCGGCTTCGACAGCCTCATCCACGATGACCAGATCGGAAAGCTTTCGGTCGTCGGCGCAGGCATGCGCGTGCACTCGGGCGTCTCGGCGACGCTGTTCGAGGCGCTGTCGACGGCCGGCATCAACATCGAGATGATCTCGACGTCCGAGATCCGCATCTCGGTCGTGCTGCGCGACACCGATCTCGCCGACGCCGCCCGCATCGTGCACGCAGCCTACGAGCTGGATGCCGAGGACGAAGCCGTCGTCCACGCCGGGACCGGCCGCTGAGCATTCCCACTCGTCGGCGGGTAGACTCGCCGGAACCCTGACACCGACGCCAGGCGTGGCATCCGCACCCTGTGACGTCGCGCCCGGCATTCTGCTTGCGGTCCACCTGTGCACCGCACGACGCCAAGGACATTCTCATGACTCGCATCTCCGATCACGGACACTCCATCGCCATCGTCGGCGCTACCGGCCAGGTAGGCACCGTCATGCGCGAGATTCTCGCCGAGCGCTCTTTCCCGATTCGTGAGTTGCGCCTGTTCTCGTCGGCTCGCTCCGCGGGCAGGGTCATCGAGTTCGGCGGCGTGAATGTCATCGTCGAGGACGTCGAGACCGCCGACCCCGCAGGCATCGAGATCGCGCTGTTCTCGGCCGGGGCCACGGCCAGCCGCGCGTATGCGGACCGGTTCGCGGCGGCAGGGGCTGTCGTGATCGACAACTCCAGCGCGTGGCGAAACGACCCCGAGGTTCCGCTCGTGGTGAGCGAGGTCAACCCGCACGCCATCGATGAGCGCCCCCGGGGCATCATCGCGAACCCGAACTGCACGACGATGGCGATCATGCCGGTGCTGAAGCCGCTCGCTGCGGCTGCCGGGCTCGAGCGCCTTATCGTCTCGACATACCAGGCAGTATCCGGATCCGGCCTTGCCGGGGCGCAGGAGCTGCTCGGACAGGTCGAAGGCGTGCTCGCCCAGGGCGACACGCTGCGGCTCGTGCACGACGGATCTGCGGTCGACTTCCCCGAGCCGGAGAAATACATCGCACCGATTGCGTTCGATGTCATTCCGCTTGCCGGATCGATCGTCGATGACGGACTGAACGAGACCGATGAAGAGAAGAAGCTCCGCAACGAGAGCCGCAAGATCCTCGAGCTTCCCGACCTCCGCGTCGCGGGCACCTGCGTGCGCGTCCCGGTCTTCACGGGCCACTCGCTGTCGATCCACGCGGAGTTCGCCGACGACATCACCCCGGATCGTGCTCGTGAGGTGCTGGCATCCGCTCCCGGCGTCGTGCTCGAAGAGGTTCCCACTCCGCTGTACGCGGCAGGCAAGGACCCGAGCTTCGTCGGACGCATCCGCGCGGACCAGTCCGCACCGGAGAACAAGGGGCTCGTGCTGTTCGTCAGCAACGACAACCTCCGCAAGGGAGCGGCTCTGAACGCCGTGCAGATTGCGGAGATCGTCGCCGAGCGTCTCGCGGCCGTGGCCGCCTGACCCCGGTTCGGGGGATCGCAAGCGGCGAACTAGGATGGTCGGGTGACTGAATCCGTCGACGTCGTCCTCATCGGTGGTGGCATCATGAGTGCCACACTGGGCACTTTGCTGCACGAGCTGCAGCCGGACTGGAAGATCGTTGCCTTCGAGCGACTCTCTGACGTGGCCCAGGAGAGCTCGAACCCGTGGAACAACGCGGGCACCGGCCACGCGGCCCTCTGCGAGCTGAACTACATGCCTCGCAATGACAACGGACCGCTCGACCCCGCCAAGGCGGTCTCGATCAACGAGCAGTTCCAGCAGAGTCGTCAGTTCTGGTCGTCACTGATCGCCAAGGGTGTGCTCGATGAGCCATCCACGTTCATCAATGCCACCCCTCACATGACGTTCGTGCGTGGCGAGAAGGACGTGGCCTACCTCAAGGACCGCTACGAGGTCCTCAAGAAGCAGCCGCTGTTCGAAGGCATCGAGTACAGCGAGGACTCCCGCGTCATCAACCAGTGGGCGCCGCTGCTCATGCAGAAGCGCCGCAAGGGCGAGCCGTTCGCGGCGACGCGCGTCCCCGCCGGTACGGACGTCGACTTCGGTGCTCTCACCCACCAGCTCTTCGACCATCTTTCGGATGCCGGCGTCGACCTGCGCACCAACCACGAAGTGCGCTCGCTGAAAAAGCAGAAGGACGGCAGCTGGCAGCTGAAGTACCGCAACAGCCTGGGGCGCACGCCCGGTCACATCAACGCGAAGTTCGTCTTCGTGGGTGCGGGCGGTTGGGCTCTGAAGATGCTGCAGCAGTCCGGCATCCCCGAGATCAAGGGCTTCGGCGTCTTCCCGATCGGCGGACAGTTCCTGAAGACCACGAACCCTGCTGTGGTCGCCCAGCACAAGGCCAAGGTGTATTCGCAGGCCTCAGTCGGTGCCCCGCCGATGTCCGTGCCGCACCTGGACACCCGGGTCGTCGACGGCGAGTCGTCGCTGCTGTTCGGGCCGTTCGCGACCTTCAGCCCGAAGTTCCTCAAGAACGGTTCGATGTTCGACATCGTCTCGCAGGTGCGCTCGCATAACCTGTGGCCGATGCTGCGCGTCGCATTCGCGAATCCCGACCTCATCACGTACCTGGTCGGTGAGCTGACCAAGACTCACCGCAAGAAGGTCGACAGCCTTCGCGTCTTCATGCCCACGGCGAAGGACGAGGACTGGACGATCATCCAGGCCGGCCAGCGCGCGCAGGTCATGAAGAAGCACGAGACGAAGGGCGGCGTGCTGCAGTTCGGCACCGAGGTCGTCGCGGCTGCAGACGGATCCATCGCGGGGCTCCTCGGGGCATCGCCCGGCGCCTCCACCGCCGTGCCGATCATGCTCGGACTGCTCAAGGACTGCTTCCCGGAGCAGTACGCCGGCTGGGAGCCTGCGTTGCGCGAGCTCATCCCGACGTACGGGCACACGCTCAACGACGATCCCGCCGCTGCCGAGAAGGCGATCGTGGCGACCGCCGACGCCCTCGACATCTCGAAGTGATCGATCGCCGTGGCGAAGCTCTACTTCCGCTACGGGGCGATGAACTCCGGCAAGTCGACGGCGCTGCTGCAGGTCGCATATAACTATGAGGAGCGCGGGCAGCACGTGCTGCTCGCCAAGCCTGAGATCGACACGAAGGGCGCCTCGCAGGTCGAGAGTCGCCTCGGAATGACTCGCGAGGTCGACTTCCTCATCCCCTCGGACGGTGACGCCCGTGCTCTGTTCGGGCAGGAGCGCGCACGGATGCAGCAGCGCAACGCCGAGAGACTGATCCCCGCCGCACCGATCGACGTCGCCTGCCTCCTGGTCGATGAGGCGCAGTTCCTCACCGCTGAGCAGGTGGATGATCTCTTCCGCATCGCCGTGGATGACGGCATCCCGGTGATGGCCTACGGCATCCGCAATGATTTCCGCACGCATGCTTTCCCGGGGTCCGCACGCCTCCTGGCGATCTCGCACGCCTTGGAAGAGATGAAGACGATCTGCCGGTGCGGCCGCAAGGCCGTGTTCAACGGCCGGGTCGTCGGTGGCCGGTTCGTGTTCGACGGCGACCAGGTGGCGATTGACGAGGCCGGCAGCGGGGGAGCGCCCGCTGACGTGGTCACCTACGAGTCACTGTGCGGGCACTGCTATCTCGAGGAATCCGGCGGCCGCCTGGGCTGACGCCGAGCCCTCCGCCGGACGTTGAGCGAGCGCCAGCGAGTCGAAACGGGCTGAGCGAGCGTCAGCGAGTCGAAGCCTCACCGAGCGGTGGCTTCGACTCGTCGCTTCGCTCCTTGCTCAACCCGTTTCGTCTTCGGGGCTCCGCTCCTTCGCTCAACGACCCGCGATATGCGCTACGTGCACAACGCGCCGAGGTGCCTCACCTAAAAGTGAGCGCGAAGGATGATGCGGTGCCTCACATATT
>NZ_JBQDSX010000055.1:0-14775 GCF_052099035.1 Microbacterium sp.
ACCTGCAGCTCGTTGCCGATCGCGAGAGCCCGCGGGCGCAGGTCGGGATGATGGATGCCGATCTGCGCGAGGGTCTCGTTCATCGCCCACTGAGGCCGCGTCGGAGCATCCTTCATGTCGCGTTCGATCAGATCGAGCAGGTGCTTGAGATCGAGGCCCTCCGGATTCTTCACCACGCGCACAGAAGTCAGCGACCATGCGGCGGCCGCGACCGTCGGGTCGGCGTCGCCGAACCAGCGCAGCCGCATTTCCTCCGCGAGCGGGGACTTCTTGGCGGCATAGTTGACGAACCAGTCATTGACCTTCGGAGCTCGCGTTTCGCGCAGCATCCCGTCGAGCTCGTCTGCCGAGAATGCGCGCGGTGTACAGATCAGCAGCGCGAGCAGGCGCGGGGCGGTTTCACTGGTCGCCCACAACTGCTTCGCCAGCGCGTGATTCGTCTTCACGTTCTTGGCGAGGGCGCGCATCTTCGACAGGTTGATGCCGTGATCATCGCCGCGCTTCTCGTTCGCGGCGCGCATCTTCGGATCCTCGAGCGCAGCGAGCTCAGCGCGAGCTTCCGCGAGAGTGACCCCAGCCATGCGCAGGGAGTCTCAGGCCTTCTTGACGACGCTGGACTTCAGCAGCATCGCACCGAAGCCGCCGATCTTGCAGTCGATGTCGTGACCGTTCACCGGGTCGATGAGACGGATATTGCGCACCTTGGTTCCGGCTTTGATTCCCGTCGAACCCTTGACCTGCACACTTGTCACGAGCGTGACCGTGTCGCCGTCGGAGAGGGTGTTGCCGACAGCATCCTTGACGACACTCGGCGCCGGCTCGCCCGATGCGTCGGATGCTGAATCCGTCGGCGACCACTCGTGGCCACACATCGGACACACCAGCAGCGCGCCCATTTCGTACGCATGCTCGCTGGAACACTCGGGGCACAGCGGAATGGAGTCGGTCATGGGGTCAGCCTACGCATTCGTTCTCCGCGCGAGAATTGCTCTGCACGTCCAGAATTACGGTGGCAGCGCGATTCTCGTGCGGCAAAGCAATTCTCGCGGGGCTAATCGTCCCCGACGAGCTCCCCGCGAATCCTGCGCAGGTCCTCCATGAGAGAACCAATCAGGATCCAATGACCGGATGCTGGCGGCTTCACCTGCAGGGGAGCAGTCAGCGCCGGAATCACCGAGGTCAGCGGCGACGGCTCCGGCGCCACATCGGCGACCTGCACCGCCAGACGAACATCGTGCCCGGCCCGTCGCAGCTGTTCGGCGATCGCATGGACGGTCGGTTCGTCGGCGAGGGCATCGTCGTAGTGATCGAAGTACGCACGCGTCATCCCGATCACCTGGGTCACGATCGGCGACAGCGTGTCGAACAGTGCCCGCATCTCGGCGATCTCGCCGCGCGAGCCGCGGCGCGGATTGAGCGTCAACGACTCCTCGCCGGCCGTGACGGATGCCGCAGCCGCCACCTGCATCGGGCGCAGTAGTCGCGCCTCCACCATGAGCGTCTGCAGGTCGGCGGGCTTCTGCGTGGTGAGAAGAGCTGCGGCAAGCCGGTCCATGCTCGCGGCGATCTCCGTGCCGAGCAGTCCGAGATCACGGCGAGCCGACGTGGTGAGCACGGGCGGCACGATCAGCGCATTGACGATGATGCCGATGACGGCACCGATCAGTGTCTCGACGATGCGGTCGAGCGCATACTGCGGGCTCGATGACCCGAGCGCGAGCACGAGCATCGCCGAGATCGCCACCTGGTTGGCCATGCCGGGAGTTGCGCGTAAAGCCCACGCGACGAGCATCGCGATGACGATCGCCAGCAGCACGACCCAGTTCTGCGGTCCGAGCAGCAGGCTCAAACCGGTCGCGATCAGCACGCCGATGATCACACCGACGCTGCGTTCGATCGCCTTCGTGAACGACTGGTTGACACTCGGCAGCACGACCAACAGCGCCGCGATTGCCGCGAACACCGGCAGCGGACCCGGAACGAGCCATCCGGCGATCAGCCAGGCGCTGATGGTGGCGACCGCCGATTTCACCACCTGCAGAAACGGACTGCGCTTCGCGCTTCGCACTGCTGCCGTCACCCGCATGAGACCACGCTAGCCCTGCACCGGACGCGAAACAGACAACTGAGGCGATCCTAACTTCGTGTTACGTTAGGGGAGGCTTACCAAAGCCGTCACCCCCCGCCGCTTCGAATTGAAGGAACGCCTGTGCGTATCTCCCGACTCCTCGGCCTCAGCGCTGCTGCACTCCTCGCCGCCAGCCTCGTGGCCTGCTCGACTTCTCCGACGAGCACCGATGACACGAGCGGAGACGCCGGGATCGGCTCGAATCCGGCATCCGCCGACGCCTTTCCCGTCACCATCGAGCATGTCTACGGCGAGACAACGATCACCGAGAAGCCCGAACGCGTCGCGACCGTCGCGTGGGCGAACCACGAGGTGCCGCTTGCCCTCGGCATCGTCCCTGTCGGCATGAGCAAGGTCGCCTGGGGCGACGACGATGGCAACGGAGTCCTCCCGTGGGTCGAGGACAAGCTCGATGAGCTCGGTGCCGAGACGCCGGTGCTCTTCGACGAGGCCGACGGCATCGACTTCGAGGCCGTCGCCGACACGAACCCCGACGTGATCCTCGCCTCGTACTCCGGCCTCACGCAGGAGGAGTACGACACCCTCTCCAAGATCGCGCCGACCATCGCATACCCGGACGTCGCCTGGGGAACGTCGGTCGACGACATGATCACCATGAACTCCACCGCGCTCGGCCTCGCCGACGAGGGACAGCAGCTGATCGACGATCTGCAGGCCCAGACGGATGCTGCGCTCGAGGCGCACCCGGCATTGAAAGATGCCAAGCTCCTGTTCACCTACCTCGACCCGAACGACTTCAGCCAGGTCGGCTTCTACACGCCGGTCGACACGCGCCCGGGGTTCCTGCTCGATCAGGGGCTGCCGGAGCCGCAGGTCCTCAAGGACAACGCGGACAGCACCGAGTTCTATCTGACCGTCAGCGCTGAAGAGGTCGACAAGTTCGACGACGTGGACGTCTTCATCACCTACGGTGATGAGTCGATGATCGCTGCCCTGCAGGCAGACCCGCTGCTCGGCAAGATCCCCGCGATCGCCGCCGGCCAGATCGCGATCCTTCCGGATGCTACCCCGATGGCGAACTCCGCGAACCCGTCCCCCCTGTCGATTCCGTGGGGGATCGACGACTACTTCTCGATCCTCGAGGCCCCGCTCACCGCGCAGTGACCGACGCGTGACCTCGACCGCAACAGCTCTGAAGCCGGGCGCCGCACACCTGCGGCGCCCGGCTCTGGTGCGCACCACTTGGCTTCTCATCGGTGTCGCGGTCATCGTCGTGCTCAGCATCCTGTCGGTCTCGTTCGGTGTTCGCGCCGTCTCGCTCGACGACATCCTCGCCGCGTTCGCGGGACACGACGACACCGTCGCGCAGGCCGCCGTCATCAAACGGATGCCGCGCACCGCGCTGGCGATCCTCGTCGGCGCAGCACTCGCGCTCTCCGGGGCAGCCATGCAGGCCGTCACGCGCAACCCGATCGCCGACCCGGGCATCCTGGGCGTTTCGAACGGCGCCTCGCTCGCCGTCGTCATCGGGCTGGCCGTCTTCGGCGTGACGGGGGCGTTCACGCAGATGTTCATCGCGGTCCTGGGCGCTGCCGTCGCCGCCGTGTTCGTCTACACGGTGGGTTCACTCGGACAGGGAGGCGCAACGCCCCTCAAGCTCGCCCTCGCGGGAGCCGCGACATCGGCTGCACTCGCCTCGTTGATTAGTGCGGTCATGCTGCCGCGCGTCGATCTGCTGCAGGCATTCCAGTCCTGGCAGGTGGGCGGCGTCGGAGGAGCGGAATGGCCGCGCATCGCCATCACCGCCCCCGCACTCGCCATCGGTGCGCTCATCTGCATCGCCTGCGCGCGCGGCATGAACTCGCTCGCACTCGGCGACGATCTGGCGGCCGGGCTGGGCGAGAACGTCTTCCGCACGCGGCTCGTCTCCGCCGCCGGCGCGGTGATCCTCGCGGGGGTGGCGACCGCGATCGCCGGTCCCATCGGATTCGTCGGCCTCGTCATCCCGCATTTCTGTCGGATGCTGATCGGCACCGACCACCGCTGGCTACTGCCCTTCTCCGCACTGGCCGGTGCTGCACTGCTGCTCGCGAGCGACATCATCGGACGCGTGATCTCGCCGTCCGGAGAAGAGATCCAGGTCGGCATCATCACCGCCGTCATCGGCGCTCCGTTCTTCATCTGGATCGTCCGCCGGCAGAAGGTGAGGGAGCTGTGACGGCCGCGGTTGCGGCCGGCCGCCGCACTCGCCATCGCCGTCATGCGACCGCGAGCATCGTCCTCGGCATCCTGCTCCTCGCGCTCGCCGCCACCGCGCTCATGGTCGGCAACACCTTCTATACGCCGGGTGAGGTCGTCCGCGTGATCTTCGGTGAGACGGTGCCGGGGGCATCCTTCACGGTCGGTGAGCTGCGTCTGCCCCGGACGGTTCTTGCGATCCTCGCCGGCTTCGCGTTCGGCATCGCGGGGGTCTCCTTCCAGACGCTGCTGCGCAATCCGCTCGCGTCCCCCGACATCATCGGCATCACTCAGGGAGCGAGTGCTGCGGCTGTCGTCGCCATCGTCACGCTCGGGTTCAGCGGCCTGGCCGTTGCAGGGTTCGCCGTCGCCGGGGCGCTGATCACGGCGATTGCGATCTACCTCCTCTCGAACAAGGGCGGCTTCTCCGGCATCCGCCTCATTCTGATCGGAATCGGCGTCGGCGCCATGCTGCAGAGCGTCGTCTCGTACGTGCTCTCGCGGGCGGCGCAGTGGGACATCCAGTCCGCGATGCGCTGGATCGCCGGCAGCCTGAACAACGCTTCGTGGGAAGACATCGCGCCGGTCGCGATTGCCAGTGTCATCGTCCTGCCGTTCCTTTTCGCACAGGCGAGGGCGCTCGGGATGCTGCAGCTCGGCGACGATTCGGCGGCAGGCCTCGGCGTCCGCGTCACCGTCACCCGTGTGCTGTTCATCGTCGGAGCTGTCGTTCTCCTCGCCTTCGCGACAGCGGCGACCGGGCCGATCGCCTTCGTCGCGTTCATGTCGGGCCCGATCGCCGCGCGTCTCACCGGGCCCGGCGCCAATCTGCTGCTGCCGTCGGCATTGGTGGGCGCTGTGCTCGTGCTCGGCGGCGACTTGATCGGCCAGTTCGCGCTCGGCGCGCGCTACCCGGTCGGCGTCATCACCGGAGTTCTCGGGGCGCCGTACCTCATCTACCTGCTCATCCGCACCAATCGCTCGGGAGGATCGCTGTGACCGAAGCGCATACCCTGACCGCCGAATCCGTCACCCTCGGCTACGGCGACCGCACCATCATCGAGGGCCTCGACCTGCAGATCGCCCCGGGCAAGATCACCTCGATCGTCGGAGCGAACGGCTGCGGCAAGTCGACGCTGCTGCGTGCGCTCGCGCGGCTGCTGTCACCGGCATCCGGTCAGGTGATCCTCGACGGACAATCGGTGCACTCCCGCCCCACCAAGGAAGTGGCCCGAATCCTCGGGTTGCTGCCGCAGTCGCCGATCGCCCCGGAGGGGATCGCAGTTGCCGACCTGGTCGGGAGGGGGCGGCACCCGCATCAGAAGACGCTCGCCCGCTGGTCCGCGCACGACTACGAGGTCGTCGCCGACGCACTCGAGGCGACCGGCATCTCGGACCTGGCCGATCGCAGCGTCGACGAGCTCTCCGGCGGCCAGCGGCAGCGGGTCTGGATCGCGATGGCGCTCGCGCAGGAAACCGACATCCTGCTGCTCGACGAGCCGACCACGTTCCTCGACGTCGCCCACCAGGTCGAGGTGCTCGACCTGCTCACCGACCTCAGTGTTTCGCGCGGCACCACCATCGTCATGGTGCTGCACGATCTCAATCTCGCCGCCCGCTACAGCGACGAACTCGTCGCGATGCGCGATGGACGCGTGCACGCCATCGGCACGCCCGAGGCCGTGCTCACGCGAACGATGGTCGAAGAGGTCTTCGGCATGGCGAATCAGATCACCACGGATCCGGTCTCCGGAAAGCCGATGGTCACCCCGATTGGAAGGCATCATGTCCGCTGAAACCACTCGCACCCGCTCGCCGTACGTCCTCGGTCGCGCTGAGGTGCGCGCTGTCGAACAGGTCTCGCCGAACTTCGTGCGAGTGACGTTCGGCGGGGCAGACCTGGCCGAGTTCGGCACACCGGGCGACGTGTTCGATGCGCGGATCAAGCTCGTCTTCCCGCCGGCATCCGGCATCCTCCCTGACATCGATCAGGATTCCGACGACTGGTGGGGTGCGTACCTCGCTGTGCCGGAGGACGAACGCGGGTCGATGCGCACGTACTCGGTGCGCTCTCTCAACGTGTCGGATGCCGGTACCGAGGTCGTCGTCGATTTCGTGCTGCATCTGGCGCCCGGGCTCACCGGTCCCGCTTCACGGTGGGCGAGCCACGCATCGGTCGGCGATGAACTCTGGATGGTCGGCCCGCGCCGTGGTCGCGAGGACCGCAGCGGGATCGAATACGCTCCTGGCGCAGCATCCTCGGTCATGCTCGTCGGCGACGAGACGGCGGCGCCGGCGATCGCCCGCATCCTCGAGGATGCGCCGCGGGACCTGCGCGGCATCGCGTTCATCGAGGTTCCGGAGGCGGCCGACGAGCTGACGATCGATGCGCCGGCGGGCGTCGAGGTGCACTGGCTTCCGCGGGGGGAGGCTGCGCACGGACTGCGCGTGATCCCGACCGTGCTCGACTACCTCGGCGACACCGGCCACTCTGAGATCACGGTTCAGGATGCCGAGGGCGAAGACCTCGTCTGGGAGACGCCGATCTACTCGGGCAGCGGTGAATCGATCGATGCGGTGGCTGCTGACGTCGGCCGCTACTTCTGGATCGCCGGGGAGAGCGGCGTCGTGACGACACTGCGCCGGCACCTCGTGAAGGACCTCGGCATCGACCGGGCGCAGGTGGCGTTCATGGGGTACTGGCGCCGCGGCGTCGCTATGCGCGGGTGAGGTGGCTGGGTCGGCTGCCCCGATCTGCTGAGGGTGTCCCGATCTGCTGACGTATTCGGCAAAAAGGTCCGCAGATCGGGCGCGGGTCCGCAGATCGGGACCGCCCCCGCAACGTCCCACCCCCGTGGTTCGATGGAGACATGAGCACGCAGCGGCGGATGGCACGCGAGGTCAGAGCGATCTGGGCCACTGTCGCCTGCTTCGTCGCGGGTGCTGTCGCCGGCACGCTCGTACTGTGGGGAAACCCGCGCCCTGTCGCCGGTGACGGATCGGTCGGGATGCCGGCGGCGATCGTCGCAGGGATCATCGCCGCGGCATCCTTCGTCGTCAGCACGCAGCTGTATCGCCGCGGCGACCACGCGGCCATGCCGCGCTGGCAGGTCGTCATCTCCTCGCTCTCGGCTGTCGCCCTGACGATCGCGTTCGCCGGGGTTACGGCCCTCGGAGTCCTGCTGACCACCGAAGTGCTGGGCGTCGGTCTGCAAGGGCTCGAGCTTCCCGCCCTCGGTGGTGGCATCCTCATCGGCGTGGCCAGCGCTGTGGCCGGCCGCCTCACCTTCGAAGCCGGCATCGGACTGCGTACGTCGGACCTCGCTAACCTGCTGTTCGGCTACCTCATCATCGGCACGCTCTTCGCGATGATCACGGCCGCCGACCCGCGGTGGTGGGAGCAGAACTTCTCTCAGCTCGGGATCGGCGCAGGTGCCTGGGCTTTCAACGGAACGCTCGTGGTCGCCGGTCTCCTCGCCGCCACCGTCGGCTCGTACATCGGGCGCGATCTGCACCGCATCCGGGGAGACGCCGCACTCGGGCGCATTGCCTGGGCGGTCGTGCTGTGGGCGGCGACCGGCGCAGCCCTCGCGGCGATCGGGCTGTTTCCGCTCGAGCGCAACACCGCCCTGCACAACATCTCCGCCTTCGCCACGCAACTGTTGTTCGTCGCGGCCGGCATTCTGACCACGATCCTGATGCCCGGGCCGCCGCGTGCACTTGTCATGACCACGATCGGCATCGCGCTGCTCATCGTCGTTGCGGTCGTGCTCGCCTTCGGCGTCGGGCTGTTCTCGGTGACTGTGCTGGAGGCCATGGTGATCGGCCTCGGACTGCTCTGGCTCACGACCCTCGTGCGCATGCTCGCTGTCCTCACGCCCACGGGCACGAGGCCGTCGGTCCGGCCGTCTCTGATGAGCCGGTACTGACATTCGGCCCTGGTCATCAGCATCCGTCCCTGTCAGGATGGGCCCACAGCACTGAACCGATCCGCAGGAAAGGACGATGATGTCCGACCAGGTATTCATCTTCATCGCGTTGGGACTCTACTTCGCAGCGATGCTCGTCATCGGCTATCTGGCGTTCCGCCGGACGAAGGACCACGAGGACTACATGCTCGGCGGGAGGGATCTGCCGCCATGGGTCGCAGCTCTCAGCGCCGGCGCATCCGACATGTCCGGCTGGCTGGTGATGGGGCTTCCGGGGGCGATCTACCTCTCCGGCCTCATCGAGGCCTGGATCGCCGTCGGGCTCACGATCGGCGCCTACCTGAACTGGCTGCTCGTCGCGCCCCGACTGCGCGCGTACACCCAGGTGTCACGCAACTCGATCACGATTCCAAGCTTCTTCGAGAACCGCCTGCGAGACTCCTCCCGGCTGCTGCGCATCCTCGCCGGCGTCGTGATCCTGGTGTTCTTCACGCTCTACATCTCCAGCGGCATGGTCGCCGGTGGGTTCTTCTTCGAGAGCTCGTTCAACTCCGACTACCTGCTCGGCATGGTGCTGGTCGCCGGTGTCACCCTGCTCTACACGCTCTTCGGCGGGTTCCTCGGCGCTTCGTTCACGGACGTCGTGCAGGGGCTGATGATGGTGATCGCCCTGATCGTCGTTCCGGTCGCAGCGATCATCGCCGTCGGCGGCTTCGGGGAAGTGGGCGCATCGCTCGACGCTCTCGCCCCCAACCACCTGTCGCTCATCGGTGGAACCGCACTCACCGGCGGCGCCGTCCTGACCATCATCTCGGGACTCGCCTGGGGCCTGGGCTACTTCGGGCAGCCGCACATCATCGTGCGGTTCATGGCGCTGCGCAGCCCGCGTGAGGCGAAGACCGCCCGCCGCATCGGCATGACCTGGATGATCATCTCGCTGGTCGGCGCGGTGTTCTCGGGCATCGTCGGCATCGCGTACATGGCGCAGAAGGGTATCGACCTCACGAACGCCGAGACCGTGGTGCTGGTGATGTCGCAGACGCTCCTGCACCCGTTCGTCGCCGGTCTCGTGCTCGCAGCGGTGCTCGCGGCGATCATGAGCACGATCTCGAGCCAGCTGATCGTCGCATCGTCGGCGCTGGTGGAGGACCTCTTCCGGGTGGTCAAGAAGGAGCCCTCGCCCAAGCTGCTGGTGATGCTCGGGCGCATGACGGTGCTCGTCGTCGGAATCATCGCCGCGTTGCTCGCGCTCATCCCGGACGACACGATTCTCGGACTGGTGTCGTTCGCGTGGGCTGGGTTCGGGGCCGCGTTCGGTCCGCTGATCCTGCTGAGCCTGTTCTGGCGCAAGCTCACCAATTGGGGCGCTCTGGCAGGCATGTTCGTCGGCGCCGTCAGCGTGTTCATCTGGGACGTCGCGTGGCCGGAGATGTACGAACTGCTGCCCGGTTTCGTCTGCGCGATGGTCGTCGCCGTCGTGGTGAGTTTGCTCACCCACAAAGACGGGACGGAGCGCCAGAACGAGATCCTGCAGGAGTTCACCGACACCGGTACGCTGCTGACCGTGAACGGGGTGGGTCGCCGGGCACACACCGATCGCATGACACCGTAACCTCACGCGCGCAACGAGGGCGGGGATGGATGCGCGGCATCCGTCCCCGCCCTCATCCATGAGACGATCCGTGCACGGTTGCGATCCAGCGATATGATGAATTGATCAGATCATCAGATCGATCCCATCCGGGAGAACCGAGGATGCCGCGTGCTGAGCGACCCGAATCGTCCGCTGTATGAGGTGAAGGCCGGCCTGTTCAAGGGGCTCGCGCACCCGCTGCGCATCCGCATCCTCGAGGTGCTGTCGGCTGCGCCCGAAGCATCCGTCTCTGAGATCCTCGCCGTCACCGAGCTCGAAGCCTCGCACCTGTCGCAGCATCTTGCTGTGCTGCGACGCAACCGGCTCGTGCTCTCCGAGCGCAGGGGAAGCCTGGTCTACTACCGCCTCGCCTACCCGCAGGTGGCCGATTTGCTCCGCGTCGCCAGGGCGCTGCTCGGCGAGATTCTGCAGACCACGCAGCAGCAGCTCGTCGAACGCGACGGTCTGCCGCAGATTCCGGAGCCGGTGGCGTGACAGCATCCGCTCGTGCGCGCCAGGCGGGATCGGCCATCCGGCAGCTGCTCCCGTCGGCGAGCGATTACCGAGGCGCTCGCCGCACGTGGCGCGGCGACCTGCTCGCCGGCGTCACCGTGGGCATCGTCGCACTGCCCCTCGCGCTCGCCTTCGGGGTCAGCTCGGGCGCGGGAGCGGAGAGCGGTCTGGTCACCGCGATCATCGCCGGGATCGTCGCGGCGATCTTCGGCGGATCGCACGTGCAGGTGTCGGGCCCGACGGGCGCGATGGTCGTGGTGCTCGCGCCGATCATCGCATCCCACGGCGCCGGCGCACTCGCAGCGATCTGTCTGCTCTCCGGTGTCATCGTGCTGCTGGCGGGTGTGCTGCGACTCGGGCGGACGATCTCGTACATCCCGTGGCCGGCGATCGAGGGGTTCACCTTCGGAATCGCCGTGATCATCTTTCTGCAGCAGGTGCCGACGGCCACGGGCACGGCGGGAGGGGAGAGCACGAACGCGCTCGTCGCCGCGATCCAGACCGTGCAGACGGTCTCGTGGCCGAAGCTCGGCTGGTCGCTCCTGCTCGTCGCCATCGTCGTGGCCGTGATGCTCGTCGCCCCGCGCATCCACCCGCGTGTGCCCGGATCGCTCGTCGCCATCGTGATCGCCGCGGTCGCCACCGCAGTGTTCGACCTGCCCGTCGATGCGATCGGACAGCTTCCGCCGGGTCTGCCCGCCCCGGTGCTGCCCGTGCTCCACCCTGCAACGCTGCTCTCGCTGGCGGGCCCGGCTGTCGCCGTGGCCGCGCTGGCCGCGATCGAATCGCTGCTGTCCGCACGCGTGGCCGCCTCGATCTCGGACACAGGACCGTACGACGCCGACCGCGAGCTCGTCGGCCAGGGACTCGCCTCGGTTGCCGCGGGGCTGTTCGGCGGGATGCCGGCCACCGGTGCGATCGCGCGGACAGCTGTCAACGTGCGTGCCGGGGGACGCTCGCGCATCGCGTCGATCGCCCACGGGCTTCTCCTGCTGTTGATCGTGCTCGTCGGAGCATCCGTCGTCGCCCGCGTTCCGCTCGCAGCCCTCGCCGGCGTCCTGATGGTCACCGCGTGCCGCATGATCTCGATCGCGACCGTGCGCACGGTCATCGGGTCGACCAGAGCGGATGCCGTCGTCTTCGTCATCACCGCGATCGTGACGATCAGCGTCGATCTGATCTATGCCGTGCTGATCGGCATCGCCGTGGCCGCCTTCTTCGCGCTTCGCCAGCTGGCGCGGGCCAGCGGCGTGCACCGCGAGGAGCTGCCGGGAGCGGCGGTCGCCGGTGACGAGCGGATCGCGGTGTTCCGCCTCGAGGGCGCCCTCTTCTTCGGCGTCGCCGAGCGGATGCTGGAACGCATCAGCGCACTGCGCGACGTCGAGGTCGTGGTGATTCGCATGTCGCAGCTGCAGATCCTCGATGCGACAGGTGCGCAGGTGATCACCGAACTCATCACGGGGCTCGAACGGCGCGGCATCACCGTGCTCGTGAAGGGCATCCAACCGCGCCATCTCGCTCTGGCCGAGCGCGTCGGAGTGCTGTCGTCGCTGCGGCACCAGAACCACCTCTTCGACGATCTCGATGCGGCCGCGGCTCACGCCCGCAGTCACGTGCAGCGCGCCAGAAAATAGGGCATCTGCCGGATGTCGTGAGGGTGCCTTAGAGCGGAGTGTGGACTCAGAGCAATAGAGGAGTCCACACCATGTTCGAGCACCCGTCTTACACATACAGCGTCATCGTCGCCGACCAGCAGCTCGTGGATCGCGCCAACGAGCTGCGGCTCGCGGTCGCCGAGCATCCGGAACAGGTCGTGCCGCGCGCGCATCCGTTCCGCGATCGCGTACGCGGCTGGTTCCACGCACGACGAGCGGATGCCGCGACCCCGATGCCGGACCGTCCGGCCCACGCCCGGTGAATGCACCGTCTTCCACCGCCCTCGGCCCCGATGCCCGTGGCGCGTGGCACCATGAGGTGGTGACCGTTCCGACGATCAGCACTTCAATGGTGGGTCGCGATGACGACCTCGCCGAACTGCATCGCGCGTTCGATCGGGTGGTCGGCGGAGAGCCGACCGCCGTACTCATCGAGGGTGAGGCAGGCATCGGCAAGACGCGCCTGCTGCGCGAGTTCCAGCATGAGACGGCCGTGCGCGCCGACATTCATGTCGGTCGGTGTCTGGACCTGGGCGCTGCGCGATCCGCATACGGCCCGCTCACCAGCATCCTGCGCTCGATCGGCGGGCTCGAGCGGCAGGCGTGGTACCGGATCATCGAGAACGACATCGCCGTGGCGGTCGCTCGCGGGGAATGGTCCGAAGCCCTGGATGCGGTCCTGGCGATGACCCGCGATGCCGGGTTCGTTCTTCTGCACGCGTACCGGCTGCTGCTCGAATCCGGCTGGATCGTCGCCGAGGTGCGGGCATCCGGCCAGCCCGTCGACGAGGCCGTTGCGGCGATTCGAGAGCACTGGGCCGAGCTTCCCGAGACCGTGCGCGATGATGGCTGGTCGGTGATGCTCGACGCGCTGCTCGCCCCCTCCGCTGCCGTGTTGCGTCAGGCGGTCGAGCGCGCCGATGGCTACGACGTGCCGGCGATCATGCGCGGCGTCACGCGCCTCGAGCTTGCACGCGCACTGGTTGCCGACGGCGAGAGAGCCGAGGCTCACGTGCTGCTGGTGGATGCTGCGGCCGTGGCTGCCGAGATCGGTCACGTGCCTCTGCAACAGGTCGTCGCGGCGTTCGCTCGTGCGAGCGGACTGATCGCAGGCGCGCGCGGGTCCGAGTCAGAGCTCACGGCGCGCGAGCGGCAGGTGGTCGAACTCGTCGCAGAGGGACTGAGCAACAAGCAGATCGGCGAGAAGCTGTTCATCAGCGCGAAGACCGCGAGCGTCCACGTGTCGGCGATCCTGCGCAAGCTCGGTGTCTCAACGCGCACCGAAGCGGCGATGGTCGCCGCGCGGCGGTGACCGCGAGCGTCACAGCACCAGCCGGTACCCCATCCCCGGCTCGGTGAGCAGGTGTGCAGGCTCACCCGGCGACGCCTCCAGCTTCTTGCGCAGTTGGGACATGTACAGGCGCAGGTAGCCCGAGTCCGATACCTGGTCGCTGCCCCAGATCTCCTTGAGTAGATCCTGCCGGGTCACGAGTGCGCCAGGGTGCCGGCAGAGATGCTCCAGCATCCGCCATTCCGTCGGCGTCAGATGCACGCGGTGCCCGTCTCGGCTCACGACCTTCGCAACAAGGTCGACCACGACATCACCGAACGCCACCGCGGCCTCGCCGAGGGTGCCCTGCGAGCGGCGCGACAGCGCCCGCAGACGTGCGAGCAGCTCGTCGATCTGGAACGGCTTGGTGACGAAGTCATCGGCCCCGGCATCCAGCGCCTCGACTTTGTCCGCAGACCCCGTGCGCCCCGACACGACGATGATCGGGGCACTCGTCCAGCCGCGAAGGGCCTGGATCACCTGGATGCCGTCGAGCTGCGGCATCCCGAGGTCGAGCAGAATGATGTCCGGCTTCTCCTGTGCGGCGGAAGTGATCGCGGTCGCGCCGTCCCCGGCCGCGACGATCTCGTACCCGTGCGCGGCGAGAGTGATCCGCAGTGCGCGCACGAGCTGCGGGTCATCGTCGGCGATGAGGAGCTTCATGAGGGCTCTCCCGGAACGATCGGCAAGGAGACGACCATGGTCAGTCCGCCACCCGATGTCTCCTCGGCATTCAGAGTTCCGCGCATGCCCTCGGTGAATCCCTGCGAGAGAGCGAGCCCCAGGCCGAGGCCTGTGATGTTGTCCGTATCCCCTGCACGCTGGAATGGTTGGAACATGTCGGCGAGGCGCCCGGGAGGTACCCCTTGTCCGCGGTCGATGATTCGGATCTCGGCGTGCTCTCCGCGGAGCGCGGTCGACACGATGACCTTCTCGCCCTGCGGAGAGTACCGCTGCGCGTTGTCGAGAACATTCACGAGCACCCGCTGCAGCAGCACCGGATCGGCCGAGAGCGGTGGCACCGGATCGAGGTCGAGTTCGACATCCGCAGGCCCGAGCGAGAGTTCATCCAGCGCGGACACGACCGCACCGACAGCATCCACGGGCGTCAGCGACACGGCGAGCACGCCCGCCTGCACGCGACTGACATCGAGCAGATCCGTCACCAGCGACGTCAGAGTGGACAGGCTCTCATCCGCGGTCGCGAGCAGCTCGCGATGGTCCTCGTCGGAAAGGTCCTGCGTGCCGCGCAGCCCGCCGACGGCTGCGACCGCGGCCGCGAGCGGCCGGCGCAGGTCATGGCTGACCGCAGAGAGCAGCGCGGCGCGCACCTGGTCGGTCTCGGCCAGAGCCTCGGCCTCACGTGCTGTCGCGGTGAGCTCGGTGCG
>NZ_JBQDSX010000055.1:14875-18703 GCF_052099035.1 Microbacterium sp.
CTCACCATCGCGAGCACCGCGTTCTCTCCGCGCAGCACGTGACCGGCGATGGAGGCCAGCAGCTCTGCCTCGGCGGTGGCGCGCTCGGCGACGCGGGCCCGCCGGGCGGCCTGTGCGACGATCAACCCGACCAGCACCGCGATGATCACGTAGAGCGCGAGCGCGACGATGTGCAGCGGATGCTCGACCGCAATGGAGAACGCCGGCGCGACGAACAGCAGATCCAGCGTGATCCCGGAGAGCACCGCGGCGGTCACAGCCGGGCGCATCCCGCCGATCAGCGCGACGATCACCACCAGCAGTTGGTACGAGAGGACCTCGTAGGTGATCGACTCGGGACTGCGCAGGGTGAACAGCAACCAGGTCAGGAGGGGGCCCGCCACAAGCGTCACGACGAAGCCTGCGACTTCACGCCGCCAGCCCAGGGCGCCGCCGGCGAACCGGGGGAGCTCCGCGATAGTGCTGGGCCTGTCGAGCGGATCGGTGCTCATGATGACTGAATCCTAGACGCCGACATGACCGGCACGCTCCTGGCCGGGAATCGGGCGGGAACGCCGCCCGTAGATGAGCGCCGACGAGTCCAGCAGCCAGGGCACCAGCGTGATCGAGACGCCGTGCACGAGCATGAGCTGGTTCGCGATGCGCCGCGCTCGCCGGTTGTGCAGCAGGCGCTCCCACCAGTGGCCGACGATGTACTGCGGCAGGTACACGGTCACCACGGACGAACCGTTCTTCTCTCGGTAATGCTCGATGAACTTCGCCACCGGCTGCGCATAGGTGCGGTACGGGGAGTCCAGGATGACCAGAGGAATCGGGATGCCGTGCGCACGCCAGTCGCGGTGCAGCTGCTCGCCGTCCTCCGCGGAGAACGCGATATGCACGGCGAGAGTCTTGTCGTGATCGGCGGCGATCGCGTAGTCGATCGCCTTCAGCACCGGCTTCTGCAGCCGGTTCACGAGCACGATCGCGACGTCGCCGGACGCACCGAACTCGGTGTCGTCGTCGACTGCGACCTCGTGCTCGACGTCGCGGTAGTAGCGCTTGACACCGATCATCAGCAGCGCGAGCAGCGGGATTGCGAAGAACACGAGGTACGCACCGTGCGTGAACTTGGTGACGGTCACGATGATCAGCACGAGCACCGTGAACGTCGCCCCGAGCGCATTGATCACGAGCCCGATATGCGCGGAGTGGCGATCGGATGCCGTTTCCGCCGTCTTCGCGTGGAGTGGGCCGCGCAGCATCCGCCGCCAGTGCCGGACCATGCCGATCTGGCCGAGCGAGAACGAGACGAAGACGCCGATGATGTACAGCTGGATCAGGGTCGTGAGCTGCGCCTGGAACACGATGAGCACGGCGATCGCCGCGAGCCCCAGCAGGATCATTCCATTCGAGAACACCAGGCGGTCGCCGCGGGTGTTCAGTGCTTTCGGTGCGTAGCCGTCGCGGGCGAGGACCGCGCCGAGCAGCGGGAATCCGTTGAACGCGGTGTTCGCGGCGAGCAGCAGCACGCAGGCGGTCGCCGCCTGCACGATGAAGAACAGGATGCTGCCGCCGCCGAAGGTCGCTGCCGCGACCTGTGCCATGAGGCTCGGCTGCGGGCTCGTGCAGTCGAAGCCGACCAGGTCGCAGGGGTTCTCGGCGTAGTGCACGCCGGTGATGAGAGCGAGGGCGGTGAGCCCGGCGAACAGGCAGATGGCGATCGATCCCATCAGTACGAGCGTCCCCTGGGCGTTGTGCGCACCTTCGGCGCGCGGAAGGCGGGGACGCCGTTGGAGACGGCTTCGACGCCGGTGAGCGCGGAGCATCCGCTGGAGAACGCGCGTAGGATGAGCAGGATGACGGCGGCCTGGCTGAGACTCTCGGCGTGCACCGTGAAGTCTGCGCTCGACGCGATCGGGGCGTCGCCCAGCACGGTGCGGACGATGCCGGTGGCGATCATCACGCCGACGGAGGCGATGAAGACGTAGGTGGGGATCGCGAAGACGGTGGATGCTTCGCGGACGCCGCGCAGGTTCACGACGATGATGAGCACCACGAAGCCGACCGCGAGTTCCACGCGCCAGGCGTTGAGGCCGGGGAGGGCGGAGATGATGTTGTCGACTCCGGATGCCACCGACACCGCCACCGTGAGGATGTAGTCGACCAGGAGGGCGGCTGCGACGATGACCCCGGGGATCTCGCCGAGGTTGGTGCGGGCGACTTCGTAGTCTCCGCCCCCGGAAGGGTACGCCTTGATGAGCTGCCGGTAGCTGAGCACCACGACGACCAGAAGCACGATGACGGCGGCGGCGACCATCGGGCTGAACGAGAGGAAGGTGAGCCCGCCGATCAACAGGATCATCACGAGTTCCTGCGGGGCGTAGGCCACCGAGCTCAGAGCATCGGAGGCGAAGATCGGCAGCGCCCGACGCTTCGGGAGCAGCTGATCGTTCACCTGCTCAGTGGTGAGCGGGTCGCCGATGAGCAGCCGCTTGGCGAGCTGCGGGGCATCCGGTTGCTGATCTGTCACGAAGGATGACGCTACGCTTCCGGCGCTCGCGCGGACGGCATCCTCACGGAATCCCTACGGCCGCATTTCCGCACGCATACGGGATCCTTACGCGCAGCTTCTACGGCGTCGGCCACTCCTCCGCGAGCAGCCCGTAGTTCATGCCGTCCATCCATTCGCCGGAGCGGTGCAGCGCCGTCTTGCGGCTGAACTCCTCGCGGCGCATCCCGAGTCGCTCCATCAGGCGCCAGGACGGCTCGTTGTCGGCGAAGCATCCGGCATGCACCCGCCGCAGGGCGAGCGGTCCGAAGCAGACATCGATGACTGCCCGCACAGCCTCGGTCGCATACCCCTGACCGGTGAAGTCCGGAGCGAGCGTCCAGCCGAGCTCGGCTTCCACGCCGCGGGCCTGCTCGAGCACTTCGCGCTGCGCCCACCCGTCGCCGATCTTCAACATGATGTCGCCGATCACGGCGTTATCGTCGAGACGGCGCATGACGAGTGTCATCCCCAGTCGCCGGGGCTCGAGGTACAGCTCATCGAACGCCTCGCGGTCCTGCGGCGCGGGGCCGAGCCAGCGGCTCACCTCGGGCAGCTGCCGGTACTCCCACACGGCGGCGAGGTCATCCTGGGTGCACGGACGGATCTCCAAGCGCTCGGTACGACGGGGCCAGGTGCCGCTCGGCCATCCTTCGCGGCGCTGCGATTCGGTCATCGAACCAGCTTAGGAGCGCAGCATCCCTTCCGCTGATGACGAACGCACAGCCCGTTCTGAACACAGACGCGTAACGTCGAAGCCATGACGACCATCGAGGTCACCGAAGAGACAATCCGCCAGACCAAGGAACTCCGCGACGAGTTCCAGAGGTTCCTCCGCGAGTACGAGTTCGGGATGCGTGAGGTCGAGACGAAGATCTCGATCCTGCGGGATGAGTTCCTCAACGATCACGCGTACAACCCCATCGAACACGTCAAGAGCCGGCTCAAGACGCCCGACAGCATCGTCGAGAAGATCGCCCGCAAGGGGATCGATGAGCCGGATTTCGCTCGGATCCGCGAGGAGATCACCGACATCGCCGGGGTTCGCGTGACCTGCAGCTTCGTCGCCGACGTGTACCAGTTGTTCGAGCTGCTCACTCAGCAGGACGACATCACGGTCCGCGTGGTCAAGGACTACATCGCCGAGCCCAAGCCCAACGGATACAAGAGCCTGCACGCGATCATCGAGGTGCCGGTTTTCCTGTCGACGGGGCCGCTGCTCGTCCCTGTCGAGGTGCAGTTCCGCACGATCGCGATGGACTTCTGGGCGAGCCTCGAGCACAAGATCTATTACAAGT
>NZ_JBQDSX010000056.1:0-18491 GCF_052099035.1 Microbacterium sp.
AGTACGTGAGGCACCAGCACATCCCACACGCTCAAAGAAGCTGAGGCACGTCGCGGCCTGGCGGAACATACGGACGTCGCGTAGTGTTGCAACAAGTGGATCGGGAATGCTCGATCGGCGTATGGCCTCCGGGAATCTCGGGGGCCTTTCGCTTTCTAGGGATAGGTCTTGAGCCCGTATCCCTCCATGGCATGGAGACCAATGGGTCTGGCCGTCATATCCGCGATCTGCAGACCCGAGCTGTTCGCGCTCTTCGGTGCACAGTGAAAGGCAAGAGTCTCCGGCATCCCTCGCATCCGAGTGCTGTCCATGATCCTGCGAAATTCAAGCTCAAGCGCACGATCTTCCTTGGCGCCCCGGCTCTCGAATACGACACGTGCGGGCCGACGTGCCTGGCAGTGTTGTTGGAGTTGGAGGAAGACACGTTCGAGGCCGAACTCGAGCGCGACATGGTACGGATTTGCATTGCCTCCGCGACGTTCCCGGAAGCGCTCTTTGTCGATGACACAGGCGACGATCTCGAAACGAGATGACGCGATGACTCCGTTCAACCGGTCCATGAAGCGCTCCCTCACTGCCTCGTTCAAGAGAATGTCGTAAGGCGGAGCTGACTTGCGTATCTCGCGCTCATGAAGGATCACCATGTCATGCCCAAAGAATTCGAACTTCATCGCCTGGAGTTGCGGGACCACCGTCGAAATATAATCCTTGACCGGAAAGATGCAGAAAGACAGCACGAAGACCGGATACTGCGAATTGATGTTCGCAAGGCTGTGGTCGCCGCTCTCATCGACGTAGACCACGTAATCGCTGAAGTCGGGCATGATCCCAGGCTAGGTGTGATTCAACGCCGAAATGAAGGGCCTCGCGTCAGCGGGGCCCTTCATTCTTTCGCCGATTCTCTGCCCAGCATGATCGCGCGCAGGCTGTCGTAGATGGGCGGGGACTTCACGAGCATCGCGGTCACGACAGCTGCGCCCCCGGCGAGCAGCATCGGCACGGTGACCGTCGTGATGGCAGTCATCTCGATGATCAACGCGATTCCGGTCAACGGTGCCCGCACGGCGGATGCGAACATCGTCGACATCCCCACGATCGCCATCGCGACGACGAACTGCGTGCCGAGGCCGGGCACGAACAACTGCGCCAGATGTCCGAACGCGGTGCCGAAAAGTGCGCCCAGTGCGAGAAGCGGGGCGAAGAGACCACCGGGTGTCGCTGCCGCATACGACAGCGGCCCGGCGACGAAGCGCATGACGATGTACATGAGTAGCACGGGAAGCGCGAAAGCATGGCCTGCCAGCAGCATCTGCGTCAGCGCATCGCCACCCCCCACCGCCAGCGGATCGAGGTAGAGCGCGAGCCCGATCAGCGCGCCGATGACCGTCGCCCGCACCAGCACCGGAACCCGTGTGAGGCGGCGGCTCGCCCGGAAAAGAGCGACGATGAGGCTGTTGTAGAGCGCCCCGGCAAGGCCGATGACCACACCGAACACCAGGAACAGCGGAAGCGTGAACAGCGGCGGACCGGCAATGTCCTGCACCGCAAAATCTGGTTGATCACCGATCACGGCCCTGGAGCACACGATCGCGCTCGCGACTCCGAGGACGGTCGGAACGATCAACCGATAGTTCGCGGACCTCGCGACCTCTTCGAGCACGAACACCGCGCCACCAACGGGCGCGTTGAAGGCGACAGCGAGGCCGGCACCCGACATCGCGGTCTGCATGACCGTGAGGTCATCATCATCGAGCCGTGCGGCCCGTCCTGCACCGACGCCGAGAGCGGCTGCCAGGTGAACGGTGGGGCCTTCGCGGCCGAGAACCATACCGGAGCCGATCGAAGCGAGACCTCCGATGAACCGGCCAGGAACGACAGAGAGCGGCGGCAGCGGCATCTCATGATGAAACACCGCCTCGACGTCTTGGATCCCGCTGCCGGCGGACCGCGGCGACATGCGGACGAGGATCGCTCCCACCAGCGCACCGACTGCGACGAACGCGATGGTGATCGCCCAGCCGAATGGTACGTCGTGGGCCCAGGATGCCACGCCGTCACGCAGCGTCTCGGCCTGTACGAGCAGCCAGCGGAATGTTCCTCCGATGAAGCCGACCGCAATCCCTGCCGCGATGGCGAGCACAGCGAGCACGAGCACCGACCGGGCTGGGGACTTTCGCACTGAGGCGGTCATGTTCGACGGGCCCTGTTCATGCTCTCAGCGCCAGCGGATCGCTCTTGCCATAGATGTGGACGGCCCCGGGCCCGCCAGCGAAGAACGCGCCATGCGTGGAGCTTCCGTCTACCGGCAGGACATCGATGCTCACCTCGGGCGGGTCATCGAACGTCGCGTCGTGCGCGCCTGATGCGAACTGATCTGCCTGTTCAGCTGCCGTACGCACGCGCGCCAGCTGTGTGTGCGCGCCATACGCAGGCGATGCCGGGTTCGTGTAGTCGGCATAGACGCTGTTCACTCCTCCCACAACGCCGCGTTGCGGCGTTCCAGCCGTTCCCGGCCCCAGCGGATACTGGCCGTCGCAGTTGAACGCCCAGCCTCCGGCGCGCGCCGCTACTGCCGGTGGGTGTAGCTGCATTCCGCATGATGGAATCAGATGGAGGTCGACCCCATCGGAACGGCGTGGCCAGGGGCTGAGGGCGACGCTCCTGCGCAGTCGATGGTCGGCGTGATCCAGGCAGATTTCCACGCCGATATGAAGAGCATCGGATGCGGTCGGAACCCCCACGATCGCGTACGGATCAAATGCTTCTGTCTTGAAATCACCGCCACTGATATCAAGCACGGGGTATGCGGTCATCGGTTCAGTCACCGCAGGTCTTCCTGTGACGTCCCACAGCAGGAAATCCTCATTCGAGTCGAAGTACTTCTCCGTGGTGTAAGCGGTGACGCCCAGTTCTGAGAGCACTCCTTCGACCGGCGTCGCACTGATCACCAGCGCTCGGTTGCGCACCTCGACGAGCGGATAGGAATGGGCGACCTTGATGAAATTCACGAGCATGTCGAAGATGACATCTTTCATCGGCCCGGCAGAGCTTCGCCAGCTCTCGCCCAGCTGACGGACGACATCGTTGCGCACCGTCGAGGCCGACGACGAGAACACCGCATCGATATCGGCGACTTCAGCGGTGATGACCGTGCCGAGGACCAGATTGAAGTGCGGGTACTCGTCAGCAGGAAAGAGCTCGGCCAATCTGCGCAGGATCACATCAGCCGGATCCTGATCGCTCGGCTTGTGAATGTACGGCCCCACCGTGCCGTGCCAGAAGAATTCCGGAGCGAGGAAGACGTTGAGCACATCGGGATCCCCGACATCGTCCAGAGCCGCCTTCGCCGTATCCACAGCACGCTTCAGCGTCTGCGCACGGGCCTCGATATCGGCGCCGAAATCGTCCGACGCGCGATATGTTCCCGCGACCGCACCCGATCCGTTCGGGTCGCCCACAGCCACCATGTCGGCGGGCGCCGTCGGGATCGCCTAGCCGATGAAACGGACTTTGGAATAGTCAGCGGCACTCACGTCGTATCCTCCCCGCGACGTGCTCGGCTAATAGTCCCGTGCGACTGCGCCCACGGCAGCAGCAGAGCACCCAGTAGGAGCGATGCGGCGATGCCGACCAGTGCACCGCCGATGGTGTCCGTCATCCAATGCACCGAGAGCAGCGTCCGCGAAAAAGCCATGGCCAGCACCCACAGCACACCCAGGATCACCATCCACACCCGGGGGAACAGCAGCACGGCGACAGCGGCGATCGTAGCGGCGTTTGCCGTATGCCCAGAGGGGAATGAACCGTAGTCGGAGATCACGAGCATCTCCTCGGGACGCACTCTGCCGAACAGATGCTTGAGCACCTGCACGAGCCCGGCACTCACGAGAAACGCGAGGAGAGCAAACAGTGCAGCACGCCACCGTCGCGCGATCACGAGCGCCACGGCGATCAGGATCGGTATCGCGAAGGTGGCGATCCATCCGCCCCCTACCGCATTGAGTACGTACGCGACATCGACGACGAACGGATCACGCACCTGCCCCATCAGGCCGTTCCACCAGACATCGACCGCTGTGCCGTCGATCCCGAAAGCGTCGGAGGTCACCGCCCCCAGCACTGCCGCGACGACGAGGGCCGCGACGCCCCACCACACCAGCGCGCTTCGAGTCATCTCCTCATTGTGCCCGCTGAAGGGTGGCCCCGGTGTCAGCGCGCGATGCTTTTCAGCCCCTGCGCGAGGTCAGCGAGCAGATCTGCGCTGTCTTCGATTCCCACCGACAGCCGCACGACGTTCTCGGGAACAGCAAGCTCAGTACCCCGCACCGATGCATGCGTCATGTCCGGCGGGTAGCCGATCAGCGATTCCACTCCACCGAGAGACTCGGCCAACTGGAAGAGCTCAGTCGACTCAGCGAAGGCACGTGCTGCCTCCGGTCCTGCCGCGAGGCCGAACGACAGCATCCCGCCGAATCCGCTCATCTGCGACGCGGCGATCTCGTGGCCTGGATGCGAAGCGAGGCCCGGGTAGTAGACGGTTTCGAACTCCGGGCGGCCGGCTGCCCATTCCGCGATCGCCTGCGCGTTTTCCGAGTGCTGACGCATCCGCACCGCGAGGGTCTTGATGCCGCGGGTGGTGAGCCATCCATCAAGCGGCGCGGAGACCGCGCCGACGGCGAACTGCTGGAATTTCACCGGCTCGAAGAATCGATCGTCTGCGAAGATCACCGCTCCGCCGAGCACATCGGAGTGCCCGCCGAGGTACTTCGTGGTCGAGTGCACGACGAAGTCGGCTCCGAGCGCGATCGGGTTCTGCAGTGCCGGGGAGGCGAACGTATTGTCGACGACGACCAGAACCCCGGCCGCATGCGCGATCTCGACGATCTTCGCGATGTCGATGATCTTCAGCAGCGGGTTGCTCGGCGTCTCGATCCAGATGATCTTCGTCTCGGGCCGGATCGCTGCGCGCACCGTATCCGCATCGCCCAGCTCCACCGTGGTCGTCTCGACGCCCCACGCCGTGTGAACCTTGGTCAGCAGCCGGTAGGTGCCCCCGTACACATCGTTGCCGAGCAGTACGTGGTCCCCTGGCTTCAGAATGCCACGCAGCAGCGCATCTTCTGCGGCAAGGCCGGACGCGAACGAGAGCGCTTCGACGCCTCCTTCGAGCGCTGCGAGCTGCGTCTGGAGCGAGTTGCGCGTCGGGTTCGCGGCGCGGTTGTACTCGTACCCCGCGCGGAAGCCGCCGATGCCGTCCTGCACGTGCGTGGATGCCTGATAGATCGGTGGGATGATCGCGCCGGTGAGCGGATCGGGCTCCTGACCGGCGTGGATGGCACGGGTGGCGAAGGCGTGATCGGACATGTCTTCCAGACTATGCCGGGCGCACATCCGGTGCGCGTGTGTGACGCTCTGCGTCAGCGCGAGAGATAGGCGAGCAGATCCTGCCGCGTGAGGACGGCGTGCGGCCGTCCTCCCTCCGTCACCAGCAGCGCATCGGCGGCGGCGAGCGCCGTGCGCGCCTGCTCCACAGAGTCGTGGATGCCGATGAGCGGCAGCATCCCGTCGATATGAGCGCCCACGGCGTCGGTCGGCTTCGCCTCCCCACGGAAGAGTCGGTCCAGAAGACCCTTCTCATCGATCGACCCGAGGACCTCGCCCATCATCACCGGGGGCTCGGCGCTGAGCACGACCAGCTGCGAGACCGCGAACTCGGTCATCATGCCGATGACGTCGAGCACCGTATCGCTCGGGTGCGCATGCACGAGGTCGGGGATGCTGTTGTCCGCTGACCCCTGGGCCTGTCGCAGCGCGAGACTCGCCGCCACGACGTCTGCGACGGTCTCCCCCGCCTCGATCTCGCTGAACCCGTACGAGCGCATCCAGGAATCGTTGAAGATCTTCGCGAGGTAGCCGCGACCGCCGTCTGGCAGGAGCACCACCATGACGGCATCGGCAGGAAGGGTCTTCGCGACGCGCAGCGCACCGACGACAGCCATGCCGCTGGATCCTCCGACGAGGATCCCCTCCTCGCGCGCCAGGCGCCGCGTCATCGTGAACGACTCGGCGTCATCGACGGCGACGATCTCGTGCGGGATGGCCGGGTCATATGTTCCCGGCCAGATGTCTTCGCCGACCCCTTCGACGAGGTAGGGCCGGCCCGTCCCGCCGGAGTACACGCTTCCTTCGGGATCGACCCCGACGATGCGCACCCGATCCTCCGATACTTCACGCAGATAGCGACCGGTACCGCTGATCGTGCCTCCAGTGCCGATACCTGCGACGAAGTGCGTGACCCGGCCGTCGGTATCCCGCCAGATCTCCGGGCCGGTGGTCTCGTAGTGACTGCGCGGACCGTTCGGATTGTCGTACTGGTTGGGCTTGAACGCCCCCGGGATCTCCCGCACCAGCCGGTCACTGACGCTGTAGTACGACTCGGGGCTGTCGGCCGGCACCGACGTGGGAGTCATCACGATCTCTGCGCCGTACGCACGCAGCACGTCGATCTTCTCTTCGCCGACCTTGTCCGGCACGACGAAGATGCACGAGTATCCGCGCTGCTGGGCGACCAATGCCAGACCGACACCGGTGTTGCCGCTGGTGGGTTCGACGATCGTGCCGCCGGGCTTCAGCTCACCCGATGCTTCGGCCGCATCGATGATGCGCCCGGCGATCCGGTCTTTCGCAGACCCGCCCGGGTTGAAGTACTCGAGCTTGACCAGCACCGTGCACTCGATGCCCGCCGTGACATGCTGCAGCTTCACGAGAGGGGTATTGCCGACAAGGTCGACGATGTGCTCGGCGTAGTCCATGAGTCCAGCGTAGAGGCGCCGTGCGTCGTGTTACCCCTTCGTGGACCCCGCCAGCAGACCACGCACGAAGTACCGCTGCAGCGCGAAGAACACGATCAACGGCACGATGATCGACACGAACGCTCCCGCGGTGAGCAGATGCCAGTCGTTGCCTCGTGTTCCCGTGATTTCTGCCAGCAGCTTCGTGATCGGAGCTGCACCACCATCCGCGAACACCAGCGCGACCAGCAGGTCGTTCCACACCCACAGGAACTGGAAGATCGCGACCGACGCGATCGCCGGCATCGTCAACGGCAGCACGATGCGGAAGAAGATCTGTCCGCGGGATGCGCCGTCCACCCGGGCGGCCTCGACGATTTCGTTCGGGATCTCCGACATGAAGTTGTGCAGCAGATAGATCGCCAGCGGCAGCGCGAACATCGAGTGGGCGAACCACACCTGCGCATAGCCGCCGGATGCTCCCAGCGGCAGCGTCACCTGCAGACCGAAAATGCTCAGACCGCGCGAGAACGTCGACAGCAGCGGCACCAGTGCCATCTGAATCGGCACGATCTGGAGCGCGAAGATGAAGATGAAGAGGAAGTTGCGTCCCTTGAAATCGATCCATGCGAACGCGTACGCAGCCATCGATGCGATCATCAGCGGGACGATCGTGGCCGGGATGGTGATGGCGATCGAGTTCACGAACGACTCGAGCATCGTCAGCTGCGTGGTGCCGGATGCCAGCACGTCGACGTAGTTCTCCCCCGTCACCTGCGGGTTCAGGAAGAACTCCCACCAGCCGCTCGTGAGGATCTGATCACGCGGACGGAACGAGGAGATGAAAAGCCCCAGTGTCGGGACCGTCCACAGCACCGCGATGATGATGGAGGCGACCGACGCCCACGGGCGCGACAGCTTCTTGCGAGCGCGTCCTGCCGAGGCATCCAGGCGTCCGCGCTTGGTGCCCTTGCCGGCACCGTCGATCGCGATCGTCTCGAGGTCGGGGCTGCTCAGTGTGTCGCTCATCGGATCTCCCGCTGCTTCTGGATCTGGCGCGCGTTGTAGACGACGATCGGCAGCACCAGGATGAACAGGATGACGGCGAGCGCGGCGCTTCGTCCCGCCTCGAACTTCGAGAACTGGGTGTACATCTCGTTCGCGAGCACGCTGGTCTCGTAGTTTCCTGCCGTCATCGTCCGGACGATGTCGAAGACCTTCAGCGAGGCGATCGAGATCGTCGTCAGTACGACGATGAGTGCCGGACGGATCGCGGGAACGGTGACCGATTTAAAGCGTTGCCAGGCGTTGGCGCCGTCGAGTTCGGCTGCTTCGAGGAGCTCCATCGGCACGCCCTTGATGGATGCCGAAAGGATCACCATCGCGAATCCGGTCTGCACCCAGATCAGCACGATGATCAGGAACAGCGTGTTCCACGGTGGATTGAGCAGGAACTGCTGCGGTTCGCCGCCGAGCCAGACGAGGATCTGATTGAGCAGACCGATCTGGTTGTACTGCGACCCGCGGTACTCGTACATGAACCGCCAGATGATGCCGGCGCCCACGAACGAAATGGCCATCGGCATGAAGACCAGGACTTTGTAGATCTTCTCACCGCGTGTGCGGTCGATGAACACCGCGTATGCGAGGCCGACGATGGTCGACACGGTCGGCACGACGAGCACCCACACGATCGTGTTCACCACGACGCGGACACCATCGGGTTGCCCGAATATCCAGGTGTAGTTGGCGAGGCCGACGAAGCTCTTGCCCGACGAGTTCAGGAATGAGGCGACGAATGTCTGTATCGACGGAAGGATGAGCCCGATCAGCAGCAGCAAGAATGCCGGCGCGAGGAACGCGACGAGCTGCAGGAGATATCCCTTGCCCGCCCGCGAGCGGTAGTCAAGGAGGAAGAAGATCGCACCGACGACGACGGCCACGCCGATCGCCCAGTAGTAGGAGCGGAAGAACCACATCACCGCGACCGGGATGAGCAGACACATCGCCAGGCGTGCGACGGTGTACCACTTGCCGCTGCGTGGTGCGACGTCCACGAGGAACAGGATGACGACCACCACCACGGCGAAGGCTATGACGACAACCACAGCCTGCAGCACCGCTGGCAGCGTTCCAATCCATAGGAAGAAGTCAGTCGCGGTCACGGAGTCCCCTTTGCAAGATCTTCGATGGTCGATGCGTCATCGCGCGGACCAGAGCAGGTGGGCCGCCCGCTCGGGCGGCCCACCTGGAAACGGATCAGCCTGCCGGCCAGCCCGATTCGATCTGCTGGAGCACCTCGTCTGTGGGGCTGCCATTGACCCAGGCGACCATGCCCTTCCAGAACGTGCCTGCACCGACAGCACCCGGCATCAGGTCACTGGCATCGAAGCGGAACGTGGTGTCCGGGTCCTGCAGGATCTTGATGGTCTCCTGAAGGATCGGGTCCTGTGCGTTGGCCGGGTCGAGGCCGTTGTTGGCCGAGGTGACACCGCCGAGGCTCACGCGGCTGTTCGCCCACTCGGGGCTGGAGAGGTACGCGAGCACCTTCTGCGTCGCCTCGGAGTCGCTGAACGCGCCGACGATCTCACCGGCACCGGTGACGGCGCTGGCATCTGCGGTCTCGCCCGGAAGCATGAACGCCCACACGTCGCCGTCCTCAGCGATGGTGGTGTCCTCCGGGAAGAAGCCCGACAGGAACGACGCCTGGTGGGTCAGCGCGCACTCGCCGGATGCGAGAGCCGGAGCTACATCACCGAACGCGGTGGAGTTGATCGACTTGACATCGCCGAAGCCGGCGTTGACGTTGGCCGGGGTCAGAAGAATCTTGCCGACCGCATCGAACGCTTCCTTGATCTGCGGGTCCGTGAACGTGACCTCGTTGGTCACCCACTGGTCGTAGACCTCAGGTCCGGACTGACGCAGCACGTAGTCCTCAATCCAGTCCGTTCCCGGCCATCCGGTTGCGGTGCCGGACTCGAAGCCCGCACACCATGCCGGTGCACCGGTCGAGGCCTGGATCGTGTCGGTGAGGGTCTGAAGGTCATCGAGGGTCTTCGGAACCTCTACGCCCCACTCGGCGAACTTCGCCGGGGAGTACCAGATCCAGCCCTTGACGTTGGCCATCAGCGGAGCACCGTAGAAGGTTCCGTCGTAGGTGCCGTAGTTCACCCAGTCTTCGGTCCAGTACTCGTTGGCGTTCTTCTCGACCTCTTCGGGAGCGGGCTTGAGGAAGTCGCGCGACGCGAAGTCTGCGAACAGACCCGGCTGCGGGAAGATCGCGATGTCGGGCGGGTTGCCACCCTGTGCGCGCGTTCCGAGCTGCGTCTCGAAGTCCTGGCTGCCCTCGTACTTGATCTCGATGTTGTTCTCGGCGGACCAGTCAGCCCAGGACTCCTGCAGGAGTTCGGCTTCGCTGTCGACGATCGTGCCGTAGATGGTGACCGTACCGCCGTCGCCGTCGCCGCCATCGCTGCCGCCGCCTTCTGGTGCACCGGGTGCTCCGCACCCCGCAAGCGCGATGCCCGCTACGCCGAGGATGGCGAGCGGCGCAAGACGCCGATAACGCTGTGACAGTGCCATGTGATTTCTCCTCTTCGAGTTCACGTCCCCTGTGCGATCCAGCGCACAGAGCAACCGGATCGGGAACCGCTTCCAGCCCCAACATACTGGCCGCGAACGACCCCGCACAATGCCGGGAGATCACAAGCTGACAACCTTTGATCGTCTCCGCAAGGAAAATCATGGGAGCGGTACCAGCTGAAAAGTCTGGGACCGGTTCCCTTTTGTGGGTCCCCCGGCTACGCTGTGGACGCGGGTGCGATGAGGCATCGCGCAGTCATCGGGGAGCATGCATGAGCACGATCGCGGATGTCGCCGCGCGTGCTGGCGTTTCCAAAGCGACCGCCAGCCGGGCTCTCAGCGGTCGCGGCTACGTGTCGACTCAGACGCGTGAACGTGTCGAAGCCGCGGCGCGCACCCTGTCGTACGTCGCGCATTCCTCTGCCACGAGCCTCGCGACCGGGCGCACGCAGACGATCGCCGTGATCGTGCCGACCGTCGGTCGATGGTTCTTCTCCGAGCTGCTCGCCGGCATCCAGGAGTCACTGCTCGAGCGCGACTACGACCTGACACTGTTCGGTGTTCCCGAAGACTCATCCGCACGCGCTCACGTCATCGACGACCTTCTCCCCCGGCGCAGGTTCGACGGACTCGTCGCCGTCGGCATCCAGCCGGACTCGCACGATATGCGCCAGCTCCTCCGCCTGGATCGCCCCATCGTCAGCGTGGGCCCGCACAGTGCAGACATCAGCGCGGTGGCGATCGATGACGCCGCCGCAGCGCGGATCGCGACTGAGCACCTCATCGATCTCGGTCACTCCGAGATCGCCTTCCTCGGCGGTGGCGACCGGACCGACGCGCTCACCTTCGGTGATGCCCGCAGACGGGACGGCTATCGATCAGCGATGGATGCTGCGGGCCTCACCGCCCGCTCGCTGGTGATTCCCGCCTCGGGAACGATGCCCAGCGGCTACGAGGCGGCTGTGGAACTGCTCGGCAATCGACGCACCCGGCCGACAGCCGTGGTGGGCGTGTGCGATGAAGTGGCGATCGGCGCGATCATCGCCGCACGACGGGTCGGCATCGCGGTGCCGACCGAGCTGAGCGTCGTCGGAATCGATGATCACCAGCACGCCGAGATGTTCGCGCTGACGACGATCCGACAGCAGCCGCGCGAGCAGGGAAGCACGGCTGTGCAGCTGCTGCTGCGCCGCCTGGATGACCCTGATGCACCTCACCAGCACGTGATCGCAGCATCCGCTCTCGTGGTACGCAACTCATCTGCACCGCTGCGGTGAACGCACGAATGCCCCGGGTCGTGACCCGGGGCATTCGTTAGAGCGAGACGCGATTACTTGAGCGTAACCGAGGCGCCAGCGGCCTCGAGGGTCTCCTTGGCCTTCTCGGCGGTCTCCTTGTTGGCGCCCTCAAGGACAGCCTTCGGAGCGCCGTCGACGACAGCCTTGGCCTCGCCGAGGCCGAGCGAGGTGAGCTCGCGGACAGCCTTGATGACCTGGATCTTCTTGTCGCCAGCAGCCTCGAGGATGACGTCGAAGGAGTCCTTCTCCTCAACCTCTTCAGCAGCGCCAGCGCCACCAGCGCCGGCAACGGCGACGGGGGCAGCAGCGGTGACGTCGAACTTCTCCTCGAACGCCTTCACGAACTCGCTGAGCTCGACAAGGGTCAGGTCTGCAAACTGCTCGAGCAGCTGCTCGGTGGTGAGCTTCGCCATGATGTATCTCCTAGTTTGATGGGGTTTGTGGAACGAGATCGCCGGTCGCTTACGCGGCCTGTGCGGTCTCCAGCTTTTCGCGAAGCGCGTCGATGGTCGCGGCAGCCTTGCCCATCGTCGCCTTCATCATGCCCGCAGCCTTCGCCAGCAGAACCTCACGGCTCTCGAGCGCGGCGTACTTGTTGACCTCGTCGGCGCTGAGAGCATTGCCCTCAAAAACGCCGCCCTTGATCACGAGAAGCGGGTTGGCCTTGGCGAAATCACGAAGAGCCTTCGCAGTGGCGACGAAGTCACCATGTACGAACGCGACAGCCGACGGACCCTTGAGGTCGTCGTCCAGCGCGGAGATCCCAGCCTTGTTGGCAGCGATCTTGGTCAGCGTGTTCTTCACCACGGCGTACTCAGCGTCCTGACGGATGCTGTTGCGCAGCTCCTTGAGCTGGGCAACCGTCAGACCGCGGTACTCGGTCAGCAGGACGGCGTTCGAGTTCTCGAATGACTTCGTGAGCTCGGCAACCGATGCATCCTTCTGCGCCATGGTCACTCCTTGGTGTGTACGGGATGCCTCACGTGCGTGAGGCACCACCTGGACCGCTCGCATGCAAACAAAAACGCCCCGGCGCAAGCGACGGAGCGTGGAATCCAGTTTCCTGGAGAAACGATCATGTCCCTGCGCGGGCCCCTGCAATGCAGTGCTTCATTCGTCTTGCGCTTGCGCGCACGGCGATGACCAGCGGTCTTCGGTTAGTTCAACTGTAACCCACCGCGAGTCGTCCTCAAAATCAGTGCCGGTCGGCCGCGCGGCCCGAGTGCCCACCGAGTGCGTCTGCCGCCCGTACGAGTGTGAGGTGAGAGAAAGCCTGCGGCATGTTGCCGACCTGCCGCCCCTTGTCGACGTCGTATTCCTCGGACAGCAGACCGACGTCGTTCACGAGTGCGACGAGCCGGCCCATCAGGGCGGTGGCGTCATCGATGCGGCCGCTGGCCGCATACTGCTCGACGAGCCAGAAACTGCAGGCCAGGAACGGATGTTCGCCCCCATCGAGCCCATCGACGCCGGAAGAGGTGCGGTACCGCATGAGCAGGCCATCGCGCATGAGCGTGTGCTCCATCTGCTGGACAGTGCGCAGCATCCGCGGGTCATCTGCCGCGCAGTATCCGACCTGCGGGAGGGTGAGCAGCGAGGCATCCACCTCATCCGTGTCATAGTGCTGCACGAAATAGCCGTCTGCATGCACGCCGCGCTCGTCGATCTCGGCGCGCAACCGTTCGCGCATCTGCTCCCAGCGGTCCGCGTTCCCAGCGAGCCCGTGTTCGCGCACCGCGCGCACCCCACGGTCCAGCGCAGCCCACATCATCACGCGAGAGTGAGTGAACCAGCGCAGCGGACCTCGGATCTCCCAGATCCCATTGTCTTGACGTTCCATACCGGCGATCACACGCTCAAGGAGCGCTCTCTGCAGCGGCCAGGAGAACTCGGTCTCATCGAGTCCTGCGATCCGCGCCGCCTCCAACGCGACCAGAACCTCGCCGAGCACGTCACCCTGGTACTGCTCGACCGCACCGTTTCCCACCCGCACGGGCGCGGCGCCGTCGTAGCCGGGCAGACTCGTCAACTCGCGCTCGGTGAGATCACGCTCGCCCGCGATCCCGTACATGATCTGCACCTCGGCGGGCTCACCGGCCACCGCACGCAGCAGCCACCTCCGCCAGTGGTGCACCTGCTCGAGGAAGCCGTGCGTGATCAGAGCTTCCAGCGTGAGCGCGGCATCGCGCAGCCACACAAAGCGGTAATCCCAGTTACGGGATCCTCCGAACTGCTCCGGCAATGAAGTCGTCGGAGCCGCCACGATGCCACCGGTGTCGCGGTTCGTCAGCGCGCGCAGCACGAGCAGCGAGCGCACCACGGTGTCGCGGTGCGGTCCTTCGTGAGCGATGGGACTCGCCCATCCCTGCCACCACGAACGCGTTCGTGCGATCGCAGCCTCGACGTCCAGCGGAACAGGGTCGGACTCATGCGATGGATGCCAGGTGAGAACGAGGTCTCGGGTCTCATCCGCCGAGACAGTGAAGTCGGCCGTGTGCCTGTGATCGGATGCCGTCAGCGCGATGCCGCGGATGATGACTGCGTCCGGCCCCGCTATCGCGCTCACCGCCGGCTCTTCCGGTGTACCGACCTGCCGCACCCAGGGCAGAGCGCGCGCGTAGTCGAAGTGCATGCGCAGCTCAGTGGTGAAGGCGACATTCCCCGTGATGCCGATGACACGGCGGACGACATCGGTGCGGTCGTCCGTCATCGGCAGGAACTCGTGCACCTCGGCGACGCCGTCCGCGCACTCCCACCGGGTGACGAGGATGAACGTATCCGGCAGATAGTGCCGCTGCGCGGTCGCCGACCGGTCGCGGGGGCGGAGGATCCAGCATCCATGCGTCGGATCGCCCAGGATCGCACCGAAGATCGATGCGGAATCGAAGCGCGGCAGACACAACCAGTCGATGCTGCCCTCGCGAGAAACCAGCGCAGCCGTTCGGCAGTCGCTGAGAAGGGCGTAGTCCTCGATCGGAGCGGGCATTGCCCGATTCTTGCATGCCTCTGGTCGGGGCGCACGGGTCGCGTTACGGTGGGCCCATGAATGCTGCGACCACACTCGTCATCTTCGGAGTCACCGGCGACCTGGCTTCGCGCCTTCTGCTTCCGGCGCTCGGTCAGCTCCTCGTTACCGAACCGGATCGACATGTCCGCCTCATCGGCGCGGGGATGCAGGACTGGTCGGACAAAGACCTGGACAAGGTGGTGCGCACGTCGTTCGAATCATCGGATGCTGCGGCCTGCATCGAACGCGTCGAGGCCACCTACCGCAAAGCGGACATCACCCAGACCGCAGATCTGAAGAAGCTGCTGAGTGGCCTGGACGGCCAGGTCGCACTCTACTTCGCCGTACCTCCGAATGTCGCGGCCGCAGCCTGTGAAGCCCTCACCGCCGACATGCTTCCCGATGGTGCGATGCTCGCGCTCGAGAAGCCGTTCGGAACGAATGAGGACAGCGCACGTACGCTCAACGCGCGCCTCGCCGAGCTCGTCCCAGAGGAGCAGGTGTTCCGTGTGGATCATTTCCTGGGCAAGTCGACCACGCTGAACCTGCTGGGCGCGCGCTTCGCCAACCGGGTGCTCGAGCCGCTGTGGTCGGCTGAGAGCATCGAATCCGTGACCATCGTCTACGACGAGAGGCTCGGGCTCGAGGGCAGGGCGGGCTATTACGATCATGCCGGCGCGCTCGTCGACATGATCCAGAGCCACCTTCTGCAGGTTCTCGCCGTTGTTGCGATGGAGCAGCCAGCGACGCTCGATGAGCTGGACTTCCGGGAGGCGACATCCGCTGTCCTGCGCGCCACCCGTATCAAGGACGGCGACGCCACACTCTCGTCACAGCGCGCCCGATACACGGCGGGAAGTGTCGATGGCGTCGAGAAGCCGTCCTATACCGATGAGCCAGGGGTCGATCCGAAGCGCGGCACGGAGACGCTCGCCGAAGCCACATTTGAGGTGCGCAACGCGCGCTGGGCGGGGGTGCCGTTCATCCTGCGGTCCGGCAAGGCTCTGAGTGACCCCGCGCGTGAGATCGTCGTGCGCTTCAAAGGGGTGCGGCACATCCCGGTCGGGCTACGCGGGTCGGCCGCTGGCGCTGTGCTGCGCTTCTCCCTGGCGCCGGACCAGATGTCGCTCGAGCTCAACCTCAATGGTGCCGATGACCCGTTCGTGCTTGAACGGGCGACGCTGTCCGCCGATCTCGGTGCCGGTCAGCTGCTCGCCTATGCCGAGGTGCTCTCCGGAATTCTCGATGCGGATCCGATGCTGTCGGTCCGCGGGGATGCCGCGGAGCAGTGCTGGCGGATCGTTCAACCGGTGCTGGACGCCTGGTCGAACGACGAGGTGCCGCTCGACGAATATGCGGCCGGTTCACACGGGCCCGAGCGCTGGCCGTTCCAGCGCTGAGCGGCGCGGCAGGACAATCAGGGCCTGTGGCGCAGGGTAGCCTCGTGTGGTGACCCCAGAACTTCAGGCTCGAATCGTCGCGGACTCCCGCGATCGGGTCGCCTGGCTCCGGGCACGCGCACGAGGCATCACGGCGACGGACGTCGCCGGACTCTCGAGCGAGAAGTCGATCGCCAGAGCGGCTGACGCCAAGCTCGGTGGCGGAGCACGCTTCGCCGGCAACGCCTATACGGATCACGGTCGACGGCGCGAGCCGGAGATCGCGGCGTGGGTCGCTGCGACACACGGCATCCGGCCTTCCTCTGCACTCTTCCGCGCCGAGGCCGAGCAGCGGCATCTGGCCACCCCTGATGGCGTCGTGCAAGACACCGATGGCCGGATTCTGCTCGCGGAGATCAAGACGACGAACAAGAACTGGCGCACGATCCCCCGCACCTATCTGCGGCAGGTCTGGTGGCAACAGCACGTGCTCGGCGCGGAGCGGACGCTCTTCGTATGGGAGGAGCACGTCGACTTCCGCCCCATCGATGATGAGCCGCGATGCGTATGGATCGATCGTGACGAGCGCGAGATCGGACAGCTCGTGGGGCTTGCAACGAGGCTGATCGACGAGCTCTATCACCGTACGACCGGACAGCGCCCGCCGAGCGCGGCGGTCGCTGCGGCATCCAGCCGACGCGAAGCGCTCCGCGAGCGCGATGCGTTCCGCGCTCTCGCGCTTGCCGACTAGTTCCTCAACTCAGCACCCTGCGCGCTTCCGCTGCGACCTCGCGGGCGATCGCATCGAGCAGCTCGGATCGCAGATTCCACTGCTGCCAGTACAGGGGCACGGTGATCGGCGCTCCACCCAACCGCACGACCGAACCGGATGCCAGAGCGGCAGTCAGTTGGACGCCGGGAAGCAGCCCCCACCCCAGGCCAAGCGTTACCGCAGATGCGAAGTCATGCGAGGCCGGCACGTAGTGACGCGGTAGGCCCTGAGCGTCGATGCCGCGGTCTGCCAGCCACTGGCGCTGCAGCCCGTCCCGACGGTCGAACTCGACGAAGGGAGCTCGGTGGAGGGCATCGGGTGTGACGCCGTCCGGAAACCAGCGCAGCATGAAGTCCTGCGTGGCCACCGCTTCGTACTGCAGAACGCCGAGGGCTGTGGCGGTGCATCCGGTCACCGGCGTCGCCTCCGAAGTGACAGCCGCCATCACCTCCCCGGATTCGAGCAGTCGCGCCGTGAAGTCCTGATCGTCGCGATGCAGATCGAAGTCGATGTCGTGCGACGCGCTGAGTCGTGCAAGCGGTGCGAGGAACCAGGTCGCCATGGAATCGGCATTCACCGCGAGCGGCACACTCACCCTCCCGCTCGCACCGGCTACGCCGAGTTCCGCGAGCGCTTCATGCTCAAGGAGTGAAACCTGGCGTGCCATCCGGACGATCGCCTCGCCGGAGGTCGTCGCCGTCGCCGGTCGGCCTCGCACGATCAGAACCCGGCCGAGCTGCTGTTCCAACGTCCTCAGCCGCTGACTCACCGCCGATGGCGTGATGCTGAGTGCGCGCGCCGCCGCCTCAAGGCTCCCGCCGTCGACGATCGCTGCCACTGTCGCGGCCAGTTCTGGAGAAATGGATGCCATGAAGCGATGCTAATGGAGAGTAAGTTATCTGCGCTGGCGCTAATGCGAGGCGCGACTTACGGTCGAAGGGTGATCACGTTCTTCTCCGGCCTCGGCCTCGGCCTCTCGCTCATCATCGCCATCGGCGCACAGAATGCCTACGTGCTGCGCCAGGGCGTTCGGCGGGAGCACGTGCTGGCTGTCGTCGTGGTGTGCGCGGCATCTGATGCCATCCTCATCGTCGCCGGAGTTGCGGGTCTCGGCTACGTGATCGAGCAGCTCCCCTGGGTCATCGTGATCGTTCGATGGCTCGGTGCCGCGTTCCTCCTGGGATACGGGCTGTTGGCTGCCCGCAGAGCGCTGCGCGGGACGGGCGAGTCACTCGACACAGATAGTGATCGCGTGTCTCGGAACGGGACACGCCTCGCACCTATTGTGATGACCGTTCTCGCCCTGACGTGGCTCAATCCGCATGTGTACCTCGACACGGTACTCATGCTGGGATCGATCGCCGCAGCTCACGGAGAAGATCGCTGGGTGTTCGCATCCGGCGCGGTGCTCGCGAGCATCATCTGGTTCTCAGCTCTGGGCTATGGAGCGCGTCGCCTGAGCAGGTGGCTGAATACACCGCGGGCGTGGCGGATCCTCGACGGCATGATCGCCGTGATGATGATCGCCCTGGCCGTCATGCTGATCGTCCAGGCGATCGGCTGAGTTAACGCAAAAGAGCCACCCAACTATGGGTGGCTCTTTTGTTTAAAAGGAGTTCGGCGGTGTCCTACTCTCCCACAGGGTCCCCCCTGCAGTACCAT
>NZ_JBQDSX010000057.1:0-18336 GCF_052099035.1 Microbacterium sp.
ACCTCTGGTACCGCCTCGCGAAGGACGCCTGGGAGCGCGAGCTCGAGATCTTCGCCGGCATCGATCCCGATGAGGACGACGAAGACGACGAGTAGCGCCCGGGTCAGGCGCCAGGTCCGCCCCGGCGTCGTCCGGGCTCGATCTGCTGCCGGCTCAGAGTGGATTCGCGCTCGACGAGTGCGGCCGGGTGCATGACGACCTGGCGTCCGAGGGGCGCGGAATCGCCGTCGAGCCGAGCCATCATGAGCTCGACGACAGAATCTGCCCGGGCCGCGTTGTTCGGATCGACCGTGGTCAGTCGCGGGGTCGAATGTGCGGCGGCAGCGATGTTGTCGAAGCCGACGACCTGCACGTCGTCGGGAACGCGCAGCCCGGCGTCTGCCAGAGCCCGCAGCGCACCGAGCGCGGCCGCATCGGTGACGGCGAACACCGCATCGAAGCGATGATCGCGCGCGAGGAGGCTCCGGAGCCCGTCGCACCCCGCCGCCTGCGTGAAGCCGGACGGAAGGATCAGCGCCGGATCCGGGTCGATCCCCGCCGCAGAGAGCGCCTCGAGGTGACCGCGGGTGCGCAGCCCGGGCATGGACTCCTCTTCGGCCGCCGCGCCGCCGAGAACGACGATTCTGCGGGCTCCGCGCTGCAGCAGATGCTCCGTCGCCCGGCGCGCTCCGCCGACGTTGTCCATCAGGAGATGGTCGAATCTGTTCGCCAGGGCGCGCTCACCCACGAGCACGATCGGCTTTGCGGCCTCGATCCGGTCGAGATGCTCGGCATCGCCCGCTGCCAGGGCGAGCACGAAGCCGTCGTAGGCATCGAGATGGGATGACGCGAGGGCGCTGATCTCCGCGCTCACGATGCCCCCGGTGTGCTCGGCGACGAGCCGGATGCCGCGATCCGCGAAGCGCACCATCAGCGCCTCCGCGAAGGCCCCGTAGTACTCGGAGTCGAACGACGGCAGGGCGAGCCCGACGGTTCCGGTGCGGCCGCGCCGCAGCGAGCGCGCCGACTGATTCATCCGGTAGTCGAGCGCGCTGATGGACGCGACGACGCGTTCCCGCGTCGCGTCGCTCACTCGGGAGGCGCGCCCGTTCAGCACGTTCGAGACCGTCTGATGCGACACCCCGGCGTGGGTCGCCACGTCCTGCATCGTCACCCGCGGACCGCTGCTCCCCACCATCCCCTCATCTTCGCACCGTCGTGCGCCGGCGGGCCGCGCGTCCGCGGCGCAGACCTTGCGGTTCGCTGATTGTTCCCGGTAACATCCAGGAACACGTGGAAGTTGATCGATCAACCTGACGCATCGCGCGGCGTTGATCGGGCTCCGTCCGCATCGGCGCAGAGTGTCGCCGACCGATATCGATCAAGGAGGATCTGTGTCCGTTCAACTGTTCCCGAGGGTGGGGCTGCGAAGGATGACCGCGTTCGTCGCCGCGGCAGCACTGCTCGTCGGCTTGGGCGTCAGCACGACCGCGCCGACGGCGCAGGCCGCCGAGGCGTGGGAGCCCGAGTCGTCGTACACGACGACTGACAACGGCGACGGCACCTACTCGGTGCCGCTCCTGAACGCCGATGTGCCCGATGTCAGTGTGGAACGCGTGCCCGCGTCCGAGAACGACGAAGGGCGCGACGTCTACTACATGATCAGCACCACCATGCAGCTCAGCCCGGGCGCACCGATCATGAAGTCGTACGACCTCGTCAACTGGGAGATCGTGAACTACGTGTACAACCGCCTGAGCGCGGGGGATGAGTTCTCGCTGCGAAACGGGGAGAGCTCGTACGGGCGCGGGCAGTGGGCATCGTCGCTGCGCTACCACGACGGCACCTACTACGTGCTGGTCAACTCCCTGAACCTGGGCGGCGCGTTCGTGTATCGCACTGACGACATCGAGAACGGCGCATGGACCCGTACGTCGCTCGGGCGCAGCCTGCACGATCCTTCGCTCTTCTTCGACGAGGCGAACGGCGGCACGCCCTATGTGTTCTACGGCGGTGTCAGCGCGGCCCGCCTCGATGACGATCTGACCACGATCGAGGAGGACTTCCCCGACGTCATCCGCCGCAGCGACTATGAGGACGAGTCGCATGTGGGCAGCGACGGCCTGTTCGAAGGTGCGCAGGTGTTCTACATCGACGGCCAGTACTACGTCGCCATGATCACCTGGCCGAGCAGCGGGCGCCAGGTGGCGCTGTTCCGGTCCGACGAGCTGCTGGGCCGTCTCGCCGAGGATCCCGCTCCGTACGAGTCGCGCGGAGTGCTGAACTCGAACGGCTTCGCACAGGGGAGCCTCGTGCCCGTCGCCGACGATGCCGGCGGCGACGACTGGTACGGATTCTTCTTCCGCGACACGTTCCCGCTGGGGCGCATCCCGGCGCTGGTCCCGGCGGTCTGGGAAGACGGCTGGCCGACCTTCGGCGATGCCGGCGAGGTTCCCGTCGACGGAAGCTTCGCCAAACCCATCGAGCTGTCGCCTGCGCAGGAGCGCTTCGAACGGCAGAAGAGCATCGTCGCCTCGGACGACTTCGACAACGACGCGGAGCACCGCGCGTACCAGGACGAGGAGTGGGACGCGGCGGAGGCCGGGGCCGATCCGGATGAGCTGGCGGACAACGGCTCTGACCTCGATCCGGCCTGGCAGTGGAACCATGCACCGGACAACCGGTACTGGTCGCTGACCGACCGCGACGGATGGCTGCGCCTCACCACGGGCAGCGTCGTCACCGACGAGTATGTGCACCAATCGGGCGATGAGCTGACACGCCTCGAAGAGGCGCGCAACACGCTCTCGCAGCGCACGTTCGGCCCGCGCCAGTCGGTCGAGACGAAGCTCGATGTGTCTGGGATGAACGACGGCGACGTCGCCGGACTCGCCGCCTACAACCGGGACTTCTCGTATGTCGGCGTCACGCGCACGGCCGGGGAGTACCGCGTCGGCGTCGTGCACCGCGGCCAGCCGTTCTCCGCGTCCATCGACCAGGCTGAGGTCGAGTCCTTCCTCCCGGGGCAGTCGGCTGACCTCGGTGACGCGACAGAGGTGCACCTCAAGGCTGACCTCGACTTCGCATCCTCGCCCGGTGATCTGTACACGACGTTCTCCTACAGCCTCGACGGCCGTGCGTGGCAGCAGCTCGGCGACGCCGTCGGGCCGCTGCACCTCGACGGAGGTCTGACGCACTTCATGGGCCACCGCGTCGGTCTGTTCGACTATGCGACGCAGACCGCGGGCGGTCACGTCGATGTCGATCACTTCCTGCTCAGCGATACGCTCAGCTCCGACGGAGAGCCGCTCGACGCGAGCGAGCTCGAGGCCGCGATCGCCTATGCGGAGTCGCTCGACGAAGCCGACCACCCGGCCGAGGCCTGGTCCGACATGCAGGGTGCGCTCGCGAAGGCGCAGGCAGCGGTATCCGCCGGCTTCGGCACGCAGAACCAGATCGACGCGCCGGAGCGCGCGCTCAGCTACCAGCTCGCGCGCCTCGGAACGCTCGCGGAATCCGAATCGGTGCCCGAGGTATCGCTGCAGGCCGACACGCGCTGTGCCGCGGGCCAGGTCGTCATCGCGGTGCGCGCGGTCAATGAGTCCGACGTTCCCGTGTCGCTCGATCTCACCACGGAGTCCGGACGCGAAGCGTCGCGCGAGATCGCACCCGGGGAGGGCACGTCCGTCGCGTTCGGCACCCGCGGCGCGGCGGTCGCCGACGGCAGCGTGACGGCGTCGCTCTCGGCAACGGTCGACGGCGCCCCGGTCTCCTGGCAGGCGGACGCTGAGTACGGCGCGCGCAGCTGCTCCTGACCTGCGCAGGCGGGCCGCGTGATTCGGGCCCGCCTGCTCGGACGCCCCGCTCGGCGGCCGCCGAGCGGGGCACACATGCCACAGCACATCGATCAAGGAGGATTCGTGGTTCACCGACAGCACGACAAGAGCAGGCGGACGCCCAGATGGGCGGTCGTCGGGCTGACGACGACGGCGCTCGCCGCCGCATCGCTCACCGCGACCGCGGCATCGCACGCCGACGACTCAGCAGAACTTCCGAGTACGGCCGACGCGTCTGCGGCCGCCGCATCGCCGTCGAAGACGATCGAGATCGCGGGCAAGAAGCCGGGCGAGCACAACCCGCTGCTGGGACACAAGTTCGGCGCCGATGGCTTCGGCTTCGTCGACAACGGGCGCGTGTACATGTACATGACCAACGACACCCAGGGCTACGCGCCCGACCCGGACACCGGGGTGTCTCCGCAGATCGACTACGGCCAGATCACCGAGATCACGGTCATCTCCTCGATCGACATGGTGAACTGGACCGATCACGGCGAGATCCCCGTCGCCGGGGAGGACGGGGTCGCTCCGTTCACGAACAACTCGTGGGCACCGGGCATGGCCAAGAAGGTCATCGACGGGAAGGAGAAGTACTTCCTCTACTACGCCAACGGCGGCGGCTCCTCCAACGTACTCACGGGGGATTCGCCCGTGGGCCCGTGGACGAGCGAGCGCACGGATACGCTGATCGACGACCGCACCCCCGGAACGGAGGGCGTCGCGTGGAGGTTCGACCCGGCGCCGTTCGTCGACGACGACGGCCAGGCGTACCTCTACTTCGGCGGCGGTCCGGCGTCGACCGACATGCCCGCCGAGGAGCGGTTCAACAACCCGAAGAACATTCGGGCGATCAAGCTCGGCGACGACATGGTCTCCACCGAGGGATCAGCCGTCGTCGTCGACACGCCCGTCTCGTTCGAGGCGGCCCAGGTCTTCAAGCGCGGCGACTACTACTACCTGTCCTACTCGTCGCACTTCGGAGGTGACGACTTCGGCGGTGCGCAGGAGACGTTCCCCGGCTATCCGGGCGGCGGCGAGATCGGCTACCTGATGTCGGAGGACCCGATGTCGTGGCCGAAGGAGACCTACGCGGGTGTGATGTTCCCCAACCAGTCGCAGTTCTTCGGCGCGGGCACCGGGGGCAACAACCACCAATCGGGTTTCGAGTACGAGGGCAAGTACTACTTCTCGTACCACGCGCCGACGCTGAACAAGGCTGTCAACGGAGACGCGACGCAGGGCTACCGCAGCCCGCATCTGCAGGAGCTCAGCTTCAACGAAGACGGCACTGTGCAGCAGGTCGTCGGCGACTACGAGGGCGTGGAGCAGGTGCGCGACTTCGACCCGTACCGCTTGTTCGAGGCAGAGACGCTCGGATGGACCAAGGGCGTCGCCACGACGGCGGTCGAGGGCGGATCCGCGGAGTTCGGCGAGTCGGCTCCCAACCTCGTCGTGACGGACATCGACGACGGCGACTGGACAGGACTGTCCTCCGTGGCCTTCGGCGACGACGGCGCGGCATCTGTGACGGCGAGAGTGAAGCCGGCGCAGGCGGGCGGGTCGATCGACGTGCGCCTCGACGCGCCGGACGGACCCGTCGTCGGAACGATCGACGTCGACGGAGCTGCGGGTGACTGGCAGGACGTGACCGCACAGCTCGACGGTGCCGTCGGCACGCACGACGTGTACTTCTCGTTCACGGGCCCGGAGGGGGACCTCTTCGAGATCGACACGTTCGAGTTCCACGCCGCAGACGACGCCGATCCGACGCTGACGCTGTCCGTCGAGGCGTCCCCGCGCTGCGTCGCGGGCAAGACGGTGCTCGTCGCGCAGGCGACGAACGAGGCCGACGTCGCGGCCGATGTGACGGTCGCTTCGCCGTTCGGCACGAAGACGTTCGAGGGGCTGGAGCCGGGAGCGACGACGTCGCACGCGTTCAGCACGCGGTCGTCCGACGTGCCGGCGGGCGAGATCACGGCTGAAGGAACGGCAGCCGTCGATGGATCGGTGAGAACGGGGACGGCGAGCGCTCCGTACGACGCCGCGGACTGCGGCTGATCCGCACGTCGGCCCGCCAGGCGGATCCCCCTGGCGGGCCGACGCCGTCGCGCGTCGTTCGTGCGCGCCGACGGTCATCGCGTGACGACGACCTCGTCGTCACGCCCTCCCGCGCCCCTGGCGCGCCGCACCGCGGTCACCGCCATGTACGCGGCCATGACGCCGCCGAACGTGAGGAAAGCGGCGGGCAGCGACCCGGCCGCGAGCGCGCCGAACGCTCCCGTGGCGACGGGCATCAGCCCGTCATCGCCGAGTCGCTGGATCGAGGAGACACGTCCGATCCGATCCGACGCGATCGTGCGCATGAACAGCGCGCTGAGCAGGGTGGACGCCGCGCCTGCGGTCACCCCGATGACCGCGCAGGACATGAATGCTGCGGGCGCAGCCTCGACGGCGAAGGACGCGACCGCGAGGCCCTGCACAACCAGCAGCAGGAAGCCGGTGAGCGCCGGTCGCGGCGGCCTGATGCGCACGAAGACCAGGGCGCCCAGCATCGCCCCGACGCCGAAGACGGCCTCGAGCGCGCCGAGGGTCGCAGACGTGGCGCCGAGGTGGTCGACGAGCATTGCGAGCCCGATGCTCATCGCGGGCGAGACGCAGAGGTTGAGGCCGAGCAGCGACAGCACGAGGCCGCTGGCGAGATCGTCGCGCCGCAGATACGCGAAGCCGTCGCCGATCGCGCGCATCATCGGAATCCGGTCTGCGGGCTTTCTCGGGAAGCGCGCCCGCAGCAGGAACGCGAGGTACAGCAGCACCGCGGTGTAGGTGGCGGCGTTGGCGACGGCCGCCGCGGCGAGGCCGCCCGCCGCGACGAGGATCCCGCCCAGCGCCGAACCGGCCAGTGCGCCGAGGCGGGACGACGTCTGGCTGAGACCGGCGAGCGCCGCGAAGTCGTCGGGCCTCACCAGCTGGCGCGTGAGCGAGGCGCTCGACGGCTCGAAGAGCGCATCGCACATGCCGAACGCGATCGCGACGGCGAACAGCAGCGCGATGCTCTCGCCGATCAGCGCAATCGCGATGATCGCGCTGACGAGGATCCCGATGCGGGCGATGGTCGTGCCGAGCATCAGACGACGCGGATCCACGCGGTCGGCGAGCACGCCGCCGACGAGCAGCGTGATGGCGCGGGGGACGGTGCTCGCCGTGACGACGAGGCCCGCAACGGCGGGGGAAGCGGTCGTCACCGCCGTCCACGCGACGGCCAGCGTCCACGCGGCGTCTCCGGCATCGGACAGGGCCTTGAGGCCGATCCATCCGTGGATGATGCGGTCACGGGCGAAGGGAGGCGCGGTGCTCATGACGGCTGAGGGAACGCATGGGTGAAGACGCGCACGGCCTCGCGCTCCTGCCCGTCGACGGCATCGATCGACCGCCTCCATTCGAGAACGGTCGCCGCCAGTGCCTCGCTCAGCCTCCTCAGCTCGTCGGGGGTGGCGCGGTCGACGGCGTCGGAGCTGAATGCGGCCTGCCGCCACTCGGGCGACGCACGGGGAGCGCGGCGCTTCCACTCGGCGAGGCGCGCTGCCTGGTACTGGAAGTTCGCGCGCTCGAGGTCGCGTGCGAGCGCAACGTCGGATCCGTCGTCGGCGAAGTCGTCGACCGACCAGGCGAACGATCTCGGCACCGAGCGCCACCAGCTCGTGCGTCCGTCGGTGCGCAGGTCGTCGGCGCGCTCGACGAATCCCTCCGATTCGAGCATGCGCAGATGGTGGCTGACGCTGCCCACCTGCATATCGAGGGCGGAGGCGATGTCTCCGACGCGCGAGGCGCCGCGAGCGGTGAGCACATCGAGGATGCGGCGCCGATCGGGATGGTAGAGGACCCTGAGGGTGCGGGTGGTGACCATTCCCCGAAACTAGGCGCGGCAGCAGATATCGACAAGCTGTCTTGTATAAATCGGCCGGCCGCCGCTCGTCCCCTCCGGCGCACCTACACTCGGATCATGGTCAGTCCCTCTTCTCGCATCGCTTCCACCGGCCGCTTCCGGGCCGGGGCCCGTGTCGTGGTGCGTCCGCAGAGCGGCCGATCATGAACCGGGTGCTGAGCGCGTTCCTCGGCCTGTTCGCCGCACCGCGGGTGAACATGCACGAGGACTACCCGAAGGTGCGCCGTCTGCAGAGACAGCTGGCCGCCCGGCCGGTGCCGCGCTATCGCATGCTCGACCGTGAGATAGTGTCGGAGGACGGCAGCCACCAGATCCCCCTGCGGTTCTTCCAGCCGCGCGAGCAGCGGCGCGACGAGGTCCTCCTCTTCTTCCATGGGGGAGGGTGGGTGACGGGCGACATCGAGAGCTATACGCCGGCGTGCGCCGCGATGGCCGACCTCACCGGATGCGTCGTGGCGTCGGTCGACTACCGCCTCGCGCCGGAGCACCCGTTCCCCGCGGGTCTCGACGACTGCCTGCGGGTGGCGCGCATCGTGCTGGAGGAGCCGCAGCGGGTGGGCATCGAGCGCCCGGCGCAGGTCATCCTCGTGGGCGACTCCGCGGGCGGCAGCCTCGCTGCGGTCGTCTCGCTGCTGCTGCACGCCGAGGGGCACGAGCTGCCCGACAAGCAGATCCTGCTGTATCCCGTGACCCACTGGGACCACGATCCGCAGACCTCTCCCTATGCATCGGTGCGCGATCACGGACAGGGGTACCGGCTCACGCACACCGAGGTGCAGGACTACATGGATCTCTATGTGCCCGATCCCGCACGCCGGCAGGATATGCGCGTCGCCCCGATCCTGGCCGAGGACCTGACGGGGCAGCCGGCGACGCTGCTCATCACCGCGGAGCTCGACCTGCTCTGCGACGAGGGCGAAGCGTACGGGCGGGCGCTGGCGGAGGCGGGCACTCCCGTGAGGATGCACCGCGTGGACGGCGCGATCCACGGGTTCATCACGCTTCCCCGCTTCTCGCGCGCGCTCCGCGAAGCGTACGAGGTGATCAACGCCTTCCTCGACGCTCCCGCCGCGCCGGGCGGACTGTCGGTCGAAGACGCCATGGATGAGACGCATTCGGCGATCCGCGAGGAGGCTTCCGAGGAGGATCTCGCGTGACCCGGCGCACGTGGGCGCGTCTCGACAACGCCTCGAACATGTTCCTCGCGGCGCGCAGCGACGCGGATCCCAAGGTGTTCCGCATGACGGCCGAGATGGATCACGAGGTCGATCGGGAGCTGCTGCAGACGGCGCTGGACGCGACGTTCGACCGGTATCCGCTCTACCGCGCCGTGCTGCGACGTGGCGTGTTCTGGTACTACCTGCAGGACAGCGACCTGCGGCCCGAGGTCGTCGACGAGACCCAGCACACCTGCGCGGCGATCTACCAGGCCGACGTGCGCACCCTGCTGTTCCGGGTCGTGCTCCACCGCCGCCGCATCAACCTCGAGGTGTTCCACGCGCTCTCCGACGGCACGGGCGCCCTGTGGTTCCTGACCGATCTCGTGACCGCCTACGTGCGCCTGCGCTTCCCCGACGAGCCGCCGCCCGATCGGGATCCCGAACGCCGCGGCGCGCGCATCGACGGCGGGCCGGAGAGCGTGGGGGCGAACTCGGATGGCAGTGCTTCCGGCCCCAGGCACGAGCTCGAGGCCGACAGCTTCACGCGCTACTTCCGCACGAAGGATCTGAGCGAGCCCGCGGGGCGGGGCAGTGCGGAGCGCTCGCGCGGCCTCAGCCGCGTCGTGGGGGCCTCGACCGAGAAGACGTACACGGTGAAGGGGACCCGCACGCCCGACAACCGCACGCGCGCGGTGGAGCTGACGATGCCCGCGGCGGATGTGCTCGCCCTCGCTCGCGCCGAGGGCGTGTCGCTCACGATGTACCTCACGGCCCTGTTCTTCGCCTCGCTGCGAGCCGCTCAGGAGGAACCGGGCGACAGCAGCACGCTCGCCGTCTCGGTGCCGGTCAACCTGCGGCAGTACTTCCCCTCGACGTCGGCGCGCAACTTCTTCACGACCGTGCGCCTGGAGCACACCTATGGGCAGGGCGACGACGGCCTCGGCGCCGTCTGCCGCAACCTCGACGCGCAGTTCCGCCCGCAGACGGCGCCGGACGCTCTGGCAGTGCGAGTGCGCCGGTTCATCCGATTCGAGCGGATGATCGCGCTGCGCATCGTGCCGCGCCCGCTCAAAGACGTGTTCCTGGGGCTGATCAATCGCGCGAGCAACCGAGGTCTCACCGTGGCGGTCTCCAACCTCGGCAACATCCGGCTGCCGCAGCCCGCCGGCGCGCACGTGACGCGCATGCTGTTCCACGTCTCCGCGGTGCGCCCTCAGTTCTGCGTCGTCTCGCACGCGGGGGCGCTCACGATCAGCTTCACCTCTCCGTTCTCGGAGACCGAACACATCCGCGAGTTCGCCCGGCGTCTGAGTGCGGAGGGGATCGATGTGACGGTTGCCGCGGCCCGGGTGACCGAAGACGAGCTGACGGCCGCTCGGTCGCAGCACGATGAGGAGACGCCATGAGGCGATGCGAGGCATGCGCCGTCGGGATCGAGGGAACGTGGGAGCGCTGCCCGCTCTGCGGCGCATCCACGGCGGGCGCGAGCGTGCCGGATCCGCTGCCCGCCGTGCCGCTCGACTTCTCGCGCCGAAGGGTGCTGCGGATCCTGTTCTTCGCGTCGCTCGGCGTGATCCTCGTGTCGCTCGCGGCGCAGCTGCTGTTCAACCGCGGCGACGCCGGCGTGGGCGTGCTCCGGTCGATCTGGCTGGGTGTCGTCGCCCTGTGGCTCGTCGTGATGATGGCGGTGCGCAAGCGGCGCAACGTCGCCAAGGGAACGGCATACCTCGTGATCCTGCTGGGCGGCGTGAGCGCGTACTGGGACTATCTCACGGGTTGGCACGGCTGGGCGCTCAGCTATGCGGTGCCCGCCACGTGCGCGTGCTCGATCGTTGCCGTGCTCATCACCGTGCGCGTCATGCGCACCGAGGTGGGGGAGCACATCGTCTACAGCTGGATGACCGCGGTGCTCGGGCTCGTGCCGGTCGTGTTCCTCGCCCTCGGATGGGTCCGGCAGCCCGCCGTCTCGGTCGTCTGCGGGGTGCTGAGCCTCGTCGCCCTCGCGATGCAGCTCGCGAGCCTCCGCGAGACCCGGCACGAACTCGCCAAGCGCCTGCATCTCTGACGCTGGGGTCGGCAGGAGCGCGGCGGCACTGCTATTCGCGCGGAAGCTCCCCGCGAATGCCGTCGATCGGATCCGTGATGTCGGCGACCGTCGCGTCGTAGGCCGCGAGCAGCGCATCCGCGTCGACGTAGAGCGCGTGGCCGTGCGCGCCCGCGCCCATCGACACGCGCTTGCCGCGGATCCGCTCGTCGGCGTAGACGGGCCAGGCGGTCGTGGATCCGAGCGGCACGATCGTGCCGCGCTCGTAACCGGTCGCCGCGAGCGCGAGATCCGCCGCGGGCAGGCGCAGCTTGTTCGCGCCGACGGCGGCGCGCAGCTTGCCCCAACTGATGGCGCGGTCTCCGGGAACCAGCGCGAAGTAGTACTGATCGCCCTTGCCCTTCACGACGAGCGTCTTGACGATGTCGGCGGGCGTGATCCCGCGCAGGGCGGCCGCCTCCTCGAGCGATTCGGCACGGGGCGATTCGCGGATCTCGATGTCGAGTCCGCGCGCTCGGGCCGCGTCTCGAACACGAGCGGTGGGGTCGGTCGCACTCATCCTCGGATTCTATCCGCGTCGTGGTCAGCGCCGAATTTCAGCCGCGCGGTAACCCCAGGTGATCTCGCAGAGTCGTTCCGCTGTATTCATGGCGGAACACCCCGCGGCGGCGAAGTTCGGGGACCACGTAGTCGACGAAGATTTCGGCGCCGGAGGGGAAAGCATCGGGCATGATGTTGAACCCGTCGCCGGTACCGGACCGAAACCACGTCTCCAACGTGTCGGCAATCTGCTCCGGCGTGCCGACCGCGAGACGATGCCCGCTGCGAATGCGTTTCGTCAGTTGGCGCGGTGTGAGATTCTCTCGGCGGGCGAGGTTCAGCTGCGCTTCGAGGAAGCCGTGACTCGATCGAACGGCATCGCTCGGTGCGGGGAAGGACTCCCATGGCAATGGTTTGTCGATGTCGAGCTCGCGGACGTCGACTCCGAGGCGTTGTGAGATCTGTGCGAACTCCTGATCGAAGGATAGGTGGCTGTCGAGGTCGTCCCAGCGTCGCTGCGCCTCCTCCTCGGTCGATCCGATCACAGTGGAGAGTCCAGGCAGGATCTTGAGATGATCGGGGTCTCGTCCGAACGCGGTGGCGCGCCTCTTCATGTCCTCGGCGAAGAGGATCGCGTCTTCGAGGGTGGTCTGGGCCGTGAAGATCGCGTCGGCATGTCTGGCGCCAAGATTGCGCCCGCCTTCGGAAGCGCCTGCCTGCAGGACCACCGGACGTCCCTGCGGCGTGCGGGGGAGGGTGCCAGCGCCTTCGACCGTGAAGAATTCCCCGACGTGCTCGATGGGTGCTACGGCGTTGTCAGCGCGATCGACGAGGCCGTTCTCGCCAAGGTGCGTCGCTACGGGTGACCAGCTGCGCCAGAGCTTGTCGACGACGCTGATGAACTCGTTGGCGCGGCGATAGCGGTCCGAGTGGAAAGCGGCGCCGTCCTGGCCGAAGTTGCGCGCGGCGGCGTCCCCCGCTGTGGTCACCGCGTTCCAGCCCGCTCGTCCGCCGCTGATGTGATCGAGCGACGCGATGCGCCGTGCCAAATTGTACGGATGGTTATATGAGGTCGATGCGGTTGCGACGACACCGATTCTCTCCGTGGCCGCCGCGACGGCCGTGAGCAGCACGATCGGATCCAGTTTCCCGGCCGACGCGGCCCCCGCCTGGAACGCGGGCCCATCGGCGAGGAAAACGCCGTCGATCGCACCGCGCTCGGAGATCTTCGCGATGTTCACGAAGTAGTCGACGTCGGTCGTCGCGGTCGGCGGAACCTCCTTCAGATGCGCGGCGGCGGCATGTCCGCCGAGGCCGAGAATATTCATGCCAATGCTCATATGGCGGGGCTGATGGGTCATGATGAGGCTCCGATTCGCGAGGCTCTAGCAGTTTCGATGTGGGGGATCGCGTCGAGCAGCGTGCGCGTGTAAGGCGCGGACGGGCAGGTGAAGACGTGCTCGACGTCGCCCGATTCAACGATGGACCCGTCCTTCATGACGAGCACGCGGTCGGCGACATGATGGATGACCCCCAGGTCGTGTGAGATGAAAAGAAGTGCGACGCCCGCAGCGTCCTGCACATCGCCGAGCAGGTCGAGAATCTGCGCCTGCACGGATACGTCGAGGGCCGATACGGCCTCGTCGGCGATGATCACGGCCGGGTCGAGCGCGAGCGCCCGGGCGATGGCGACGCGCTGGCGCTGTCCTCCCGACAGCTCCAGCGGGCGACGATCGATTGTCGCTGGCAGCAACCGCACGAGGTCGAGCAGCTCGAAGGAACGAGTCATGCGCGAGCCACGCGGCACTCGGGCAACACGGAGTGCTTCATCCAGCACTTTGCGCACTGTGTAACGCGGATCGAACGAACCGAGCGGATCCTGATGCACTGCCTGCACACCTCGACGCAATTCGCGCTGGTGACGCCGTGACAGCGTCGCCACCTCGACGCCGCCGAGGAACACCGATCCGCTCGAAGGAAGCTCGGCGCCGAGGATCAAACGCGCCGCGGTGGTCTTACCGGACCCGGACTCGCCCACAATGCCGAGCGTCTCACCGCGGTGCACTGCAAAGCTCATATCCTTCAGAACGACTCGTTCCCGGCCGTCTGGGCCGCGGTAGGTCTTCGATAATCCCAAGGCCTCAATGAGCGGTGCCCCGGCCGAGGCGCGCGATTCGAGAGCGCTCGTCGCGCGGGAAGAGGTGCGGCCGGCCGGCGACGTGTCGGAAAGGCGCGAGCCGCGCGTCGCCTCGGAGGGGATCGCCGCCAGCAGCTGCTTGGTATAATCGTGTTTCGGATCGAACAGCACCTGTTCCGCGTCGCCCTGCTCGACGATCACGCCAGCTTTCATCACCGCAATACGATCGGCGATGCGGCTGACGACCGAGAGATCGTGGCTGATCATGAGCATCGCGCCGGAGGTCCGTTTCAGCGTCTCGAGCAGGCGAAGGATCTGCGCCGCTATCGTCGCATCGAGCGCCGTCGTCGGCTCATCGGCGATGAGGATCCTAGGGCCAGCGGCGATTGCCGACGCGATCAGAGCGCGTTGGCGCAAACCTCCCGATAACTCGAACGGGCGTTGCCGCGCACGGAGCTCCGGCTCAGGAACACCGACGTCGCGAAGCAGTTCGATAACGCGCGCGTCGCGTTCGCGTGAGCTGAGATCCGTGTGCAGGCGCAGAGGCTCTGCCACTTCCGCGCCGACGTGTCGAAGCGAGTCGAGGGACGCGAGTGCGTCCTGCAGCACGAAGCCGAGTCGAGACCCCCGGATGTCTCGCCATTGGCTCTCAGTGTTACGGAGCACGTCGGCGCCTTCGATCTCGAGTCGATCAGCCTCGACGAGAGAGTTGTCGCCAGCGAGCCCGACCAGAGATCGCGAAGTGACGGATTTACCCGATCCGGACTCGCCGACGAGTGCAAGGCACTCACCTGAGTGCACTGCGAACTCAACGTCGGATACGACGCGGCGGTAACCACCCGAGTCCCGGAATGAGACATTGAGTCCAGAGACGTCGATAACGGGTGCGGACATCACCGGATCCGACCTTCCAAATGGCGCTTTAGTGCAACGGATACGACGCTCACCGCGAGCACCGTGAGGGTGATGGCCAGGGCCGGCCAGAGGACCAGGAACGGGTCGTTCGCTAAAAAATTGCGGCCCGATGAGATCATCGCTCCCCACTCCGCGGACGGCGGCTGCGCCCCGAGCCCGAGAAAGCTGAGACCAGCACCCGCCCCGATTGCGCCGCCGACGCGCAGTGCGACGACAGGAACGAGCGGTCGAAAGGCATTCGGCAGCACGTGGTGCCATGCGACGAACGTCCAAGACACGCCCATCGTGCGTGCCGACTCGATGTACGGTGCGACCTTCACCTGGTGCGTCTGGGCACGAATGATGCGCGCATAACCCGGAATGCTTGCGACCCCCACGGCAAGGAGCACGTTCATCGTGCCGCCGCCGGCGAGCGAGATGACGATGAGTGCGAGCAGGATGTCGGGAATGGCGACGAGGCAATCAACGGCGCGCATGATGACTCCGTCGAGGAGGCGGGGTCCGAGCCCGGCGATGACACCGAGCACGCAGCCGCCGACTACACCCACGAGGGTCGCTCCGAACCCGATCGAGAGTGACGCTCCGGCGCCGTGGATCAGACGACTGAGCACGTCGCGCCCCGCATCGTCGGTACCGAGAGGATGTGCGAGACTCGGCGGCGCGAGAACGGCGCCGAGATCGACGGCGAGGGGATCGTGCGGTGCGACGAACCCGGGCGCTGCCCAGCACACAGCGAGCAGGGCGAGGAAGATGACGGATGCGACGAGCGTCGCGCGCGCACGCAGAGTGCGCTTGACGGGTGCAGGTGTTGCGTCGAGGATAGCGGCGGTCATGCGGTAGTCAATCTCGGATCGAGGAACGAATAGACGACGTCGACGACGACGTTGATCACGGTGAAGGCGAGTGCCGCGAGCAGCACGACGCCCATGACGAGAGGCATGTCTTGTTTCTGCACAGCCTCTAAGGCGATTCGGCCGATGCCCTGACGGCTGAACACCGTCTCGACGAGTACTGCGCCGCCGAGGAGGTTCGCAACGATGAACCCCGTCATGGTCGCGACCGGGATGAGGGCGTGTCGCAATGCATGACGCAGTTTGACCGCGGCGAGGCCCATCCCGCGAGTGCGTGCCGTGACGATGAACGGCTGCTCGAGGACTTCGTCGAGTTCGGCGCGCAGGACCTGGGTGAGCGACGCGGCGATCGGCAGCGCGAGCGTCAGCGCGGGAAGGATGAGCCGCGAGAGCCCCTGCGTGCCCGACGACGGAAAGACCGGGATGATCGCAGCGAACAAGAAGAGCAGGATGATGCCGAGCACGAAGCCAGGGATACTCGCCAGAACAAGCGAGGTCGTAGAGGTCACTCCCTGCACGAGCCTTCCGCGACCGCTGGTCAGAAGCGAGATGACGATCGCGAGGACGACCGCGACGATCGCGGAGGTGAACGCTAATACGGCGGTGGGTCCTATCTGCAGGCCGATCGCATCGACCACCGGCATCCGCTGTTGGTAGCTCGTGCCGAGGTCTCCCCTCAGCAGTCGTCCGATGTACAGCAGGTACTGCACCGCGATCGGGTCGTCGAATCCCCACTCTGCGCGCACCTGCGCGAGCACCTCCGGGGTCGGTTGCGCCTCGGCGCCTCCGAGCAGCGTGATAGCGGGATCGCCTTTGGGGACATGCAAGGCGAAGAACGTGAGCGTCGCAGCGCCCCACAGCACGAACGTCCCGCTCGCGACTCGCGTGAGCAGTGCCTTCAGGATCCTCGATGTGGCGGATGGCCGCTTCGTGATGAGGTCTGCGACCGCACTCATTGGTCGAGCCACGCGATCGTGAACAGCGGCACACCGTGAGAAGAATCGGCGAGCGCGTCGTGCACGTTCTCTCGCACAGCCCACGGAGTGTAGAAGTCGTACAGCGGAATCGCCGGGACGAGCTCTGCGAGGCGCTCCTGGGCGTGGGCGTACAGCTGCGCGAGCTCGGTCGTATCGGTCGTCTGGCGCGCCTTCAGCAGAGTCTGATCGAGATCCTCGTCGGTGATGCGCGAGGTGTTCTGACCGATGCGCGCATCGTCGGTGATCTCGTCAGAGCTGTACACGACATAGAGCGCGTCAGGGGTGTTCGTATGCCATACCCCGGTTGTGACGTCGAAATCGCCAGCGCGCACGCGTTCCGAGGTCTCAGCCTGCGGCAACTGGATCAGTTCGACTTCGATTCCGAGGTCTTTGAACTGCGACTGGATGAGATCATTCAACGCGGTCGCCGTTGCGGAATCGACGATCGGGAATTCCGCGTGCAGGCGCTCGCCGTTCTTCGTTCGATAACCGTCAGCGTCGCGTTCGGACCAGCCGGCGTCATCGAGCAGTTCAGCGGCATGCTCAGGGTCGTGCACCCATTCGGACTCGGCGTCGGCGTTGTAGTACTGGGTCGTCGGCGATAGGTATGCGTGGCGCACGTCGTACTCTCCGAAGCCGACAGCACCGACGATGCCCTCGACATCGATGCCCTCAGCCACAGCGCGGCGAACGTCTACGTCATCGAATGGAGCACGTGATGTGTTCAGCGTGATGCGTTGCGGGTTCCCGAGCCGTGAGATGTTGAAATAATCGATCGATTCGTCCGCTTTGACCGAGGCGGCGTTCTGCGGCGCAACGTTGTCCGTGCCATCGAACTCTCCGCTCGCAAGCGATGTGAAGCGCACCGAAGGCTCAGCGACGAAGCTGATCTCGATGCGATCGATGTACGCCGCGCCATCATGGTTCAGGTAGTCCGCGGACCAGTCATAGTCTTCGCGTCGATCGAATGTCACGCCCTCGCCGGGAGTATATGCATCGACGACGAACGGGCCGGATCCGATGGGATCGAGGCAGGTCTCATCGGGGCTCTCGGCGATCTGCTCCGGCGAGAGCAGTCCGAGCCAGCTCTGTGCAAGCACGTTGAGGAACGGGCTGTACGAGTACTCAAGCGAAACCTCGAGTGTGAGATCGTCGATGATCTCCGTCGACGCGATCGGGTCGATGTACGCGGCGGCGAGCGGAGACTTCGTCGCGGGATCTCTCATGTGGTCGAAGTTCGCGACTACCGCCGCCGCGTTGAGGGGCGCGCCGTCGCTGAACGTCACGCCTTCTCGAAGATGGAATGTGTAGACGGTGCCATCGTCCGACACGTCCCACGATTCGGCGAGCCAGGGCGATGGGTCACCGTTCTCGTCGAGGCTCACGAGATTGTCGTACACGATGCGGCCGAGCATCTGGAGCGCGGCGCTGGAGACCTGGTGCCCGTCCAAGCACAGCGGGTCCTGTGAGCTGGAGAGGGTGAGCGTGCCGCCTTGCGCGGCCTGCGAAGTGTCGGTCGGAGGCGCCACAGCGCTCGAGGTCGTGTCGCGATCGTCGGCCGGACCGGCGCCGGAGGCGCATGCTGCGAGCATGCCCATCATCGACGCCGCGGCGACTGAGCCGAGCAGGATGCGTGTGATGGGGCGGCGTGACATGGCGGTCCTTCCGACGGCGGAGACGGCGTGTGCCGTGGGTCGACGGTAGCGGTACAGCCGCCGATCGTCGCAACGCGCATTACGTCGTATGAGCGGGTGTGACGCCGCATGTGTGACTGTGACGTCTTGTAACGCCGCGTGTGCGACTGTGACATCGTGGAGCGCCGAACAGCGTCCGCGAATCCCCCAGGCGGTTCTCGATAGGATGTGCGGTATGGCTCAGCCCCGCCTCAAGACCTTTCCCCAGATCCGCAGGGCACTGCTCTTCTACCAGATCACGAGCGTGATCACCGGTA
>NZ_JBQDSX010000058.1:0-17633 GCF_052099035.1 Microbacterium sp.
CCCAGGGAACGCTTGCGGCTACCGGAGCAGATTCCTCGCTCACCCTCCTGATCGGTCTTTTCGCCGTGCTCGCCGGAATCGCGATAAGTGTCGTCACGGTGATCCGACGTCGAACGCGGTGAGCATGGAGGGGACCCGTTCACACCAGGAACGGGTCCCCTCCATGCGACTACTCGGCCGCAGCCCTGCGGCGTCGGACCAGCATGATCCCGCCGCCGGTGAGCGCGGCTGCCGCAAGCAGCGCCAGCAGCGTCCACCCGGCATCCGCGCCCGTGATCGCGAGTTCACCGTCCGGGCTCGTCGCCGATCCGGAGTCGCCGTTACCCGCCCCGGAATCGTTGGAGCCATCAGAACCATCCGAACCGTCAGAACCCTCCGAACCGTCGGAGCCACCGGGCGTTTCGCCGCACTCCTCGCTCCAGGTCACCGTGTCGCCCTCGACCGTGTCGTTCACATCACACTGGCCTTCGGCGGCCGCCCCAGAGAACCGGATCGCCGTCTCGTCGACGTCGACATTGAGCTGCTCACCGAGATACGTCAGCCCACTGACGCCACCGGTCGCGCCGGCCAGCCTCACGAACGTGGGATCGCCCTCATCAGTGCGCACGCCATTCGACATCAGCACGAAATCGATGTAGTTCGATATCCCGAACAACGACGGGCGCACACCGCGCGCACCCACCTGCTCGCCAGGGTCGCCGTCGGCGTAGTAAACCTCGGCGAACCAGCCGCTTCGCACCATGTCCCGGATAATCGAATTGATCATGACGGTGGCACGGTCACGCAACTCGGGCGCAGTGGATCCTTCGATCGCCTCCATGTCGAGCAGGCCGTAGGTGAGCAGCTGCAGATCAGGTGCCTTCACGGCAAAGTCACCGAGCCCCGCTAACTGCTTGTTCTCGTCGTAATCATCGAGAAAGCGGTCCATCGTCTTCACCATCGACTGCTCATCGAGCTCATCCATAACGAACGCCGTGGAGGTGTAGAAGGAGAACCCAGGGCGTACCCACTGCCCATCCTCGTTGCGGAACGGGTGTCCTTCAGTGTCGTCGCCGAACGGCACCTCGCCGCGTGATTCATCGAGGTACACCTTCTGCACCGTGTCCCACACCTTGCCGTCATCATCGGCACCGGCCGGGAAGAACCACTCCGTGTAGCTCGCCGAGATCTCGTCGATCACGGCCTGATATTCCGCGACATCCTCATCGCGGTCCAGCGCCTTCGCGATCTTGATCGCGAACTCAAGGTCGTACGCGAGCGACGTGACGAATTCGCTGTCACGCTCGTCGAAGTGGTTGTTCTCGCCGAGGACCCACCGCATGTTGTAGCGCTCCCAGTTCAGGTGCAGCGCGAGCGGCTCGTAAGTGCTCTCCAGCTTGCTCTGGTCACCCGTGATGGAATACAAGACCCATGCGGTCTGCGCCTTGCGCGAAGGCAGCGACTCGCCGCCCAACTCGCCACGCGTCCCATAAATCTCATCACTGGGCTCAGTTGCGTCCGAGCCGTCTTCGACGAGCGCCATCATTCCTTGGAAGGACGCCCAGGCATTGTCCGGGTCGACATAGGCGAGCTGCTGCATGCCGAGAAGAGAGTCCCAGCTGGCGACGTTCTTCGTGCCCGGCGTGCCATACATCCACATCGATGGCTTTCCCGTGCCGAGCTGGGCATACTCATTGCCCGTCTCCGGAGTCGCTGGAAGCACGTTCATCTGAAGATTGACCCATGCCTTGAACCAGAATCGGCGCATCTCATCCGCCGTCACGCCACCGTCGGCGACTCGCTGGATGGAGAAATCCTGCACCTGCGGAACGCTCACCAGGAACTCATCCCAGAACGATGCCCATTCGGCACGATCGCCTTCAGCATCCTGCGCGGCAGCCACGGCCCGCTCGTGGGCAGCTGCCGCAGCATCCGGCGTCACCCTGGCATCGCGAACAGCCATGCCCACGCCGATCACCTGTGCGGAGGTGCCCGCAGGCAGCGCGGCTGCCCATGCCCCGTTTCCGTCGAGCGGCTCCGCTGAGCCGCCGCCGAGCGATAACTCCGCGACCGAGCCGCCGAAGCGCAAGGCTACGCCCTCGGGGAAGGCGATGGCATACGTGTGGTGCTCGCCGGTCACCGTCAGCACGCGCGCTGCCGGGTCCCACGAAGCAGCACCCTCATGGACTCCGGCGGCGGCGACTCCGGCGGTGGATGCCGATATCGAACGCGAGAACGAATCGGCATCGTGGAATGCATCGACGACGTCGATCGAGCCATCACTGTACTCGCCGAACGAGGACAGCGCCTCGGGACGCCACTCGTTCGTATACGACTCCGCGGATGCAAGCCACGCGCTGCCGGGGTGGAATCCGAGGTCATTGAACGTGGAGTATCCGTCCTTTCCGATATGGAAGAGCTTGACGGTGAAGGTGCGCTCACCGCTCCATCCAGTCGCGGCCGCGATGTCGTAGGTGACCAGGCCTGTCTGTGAGGTGTCCGGCTGCACGGAGATGTCATCACCGGATCCGGAAGAGAGTTTCAGCGCCCACTGGCCGCTGGTCTCTGCGGCCCGAACGCTGAGCTGCGGCGTCCGGTCCAGGTCGACCGTGAACGACCGTTCTACCGCACCGAAATCGTGATCGCCGAGGCGCACAGTGGTCTGAGAGCCATCGGCCACGACACTCGCCGAGAAGCCAGAGTTCGCGGCGCGCGCCCAGCCTGCGGCAGTGTCGAGGTCATCGACCACCGCATCTGCTGCGCCGTGCCACGGAAGGTCGGCGGCGTTGTCGAATGACAGCGAACGCAGGGCGACCGAGCCGCCGGGCTCGCCGGTCTTGTTCACCGCGTAGATCTTGACCGTAACGGTGCGTGCGCCCGACTCCCATCCGTACGCGTCGGCAAGGTCGAAGACGAACTCACCGGTCTCGTCGGAGTCCGCCTGCAGATCGGGCAGATCATCTCCATTCTCGCCAGCGATTTTCACGTTCCACGTCGACCCCGTACTGACGGAGGCGACGTCGATTGTCAGGAAACGCGTGTCGGCTGCGTCCGCGACCTCCACCGTGCGTTCGATGTGGCCCCACTCGCCACCATCGAGCGTGACGGTCGAAACACCGTCTGCGGCACTTGTCGTGACACCGTGGTCCGACCAATCGCTCGGGTCATCGAACGACTCTGCCAGTGCGCTGCGATAGTCCGATCCTTCGGGCCGTTCACCGGAGGTGGCATAAGTTTCCAGCACACGCTTCTGCAGAATGGCATTGTCCGCAGCGTAGTAGCCGACGTGCAACGGAAGTGTCTCATCAGTGGTCTGCTCGAGTTCGCTGTCAGTCCCGTCCGAATTGAACGGGTTCAGCACGATCCGCGAGTTCGGCACTGACAGCCAGCGCTGCTGGGCGTCGGTACTGTCGGCCAAGTATCGGGTATCGACCGATGCCGACTCTGCTGCCACGGCTGGGGCCGTGATCAATCCCGCCCCCAGCACCCCTAATGCGGTCATTCCCGCGATGAATCGCCTACGTGTGGGCGCTCTGCCTCTCATGAATATCCTCCTACTTCCTTGTATCGGTGGTTGAAATTCCGGAAGAGTTCAGTGCTGCGGCACACTCGCGATGATCAGCCGTCGCAGCCGATCGACTCGTTCAGCAGTGTCGGCCTCGATGTTCAGCCGCAGAAGCGGTTCTGTATTCGATGGGCGCAGGCTCACCCACCAGCGTTCGTCGTCAGCGGCACTGGACGCACTGTCCCCATGGGTGAGTGTGAGCCCGTCCAGTCGATCGAGTTCGATCCCCGACCTCGGAAGGTCTGCTCCCAGGGCATCGATCACCGCGCGCTCAGCAGAGGAGATGTCGTCGGCGCGAAGGTTGATCTCGCCGGATCGATGATAAGGATCCAGCTCCGCAGCCAGCTTCGACAGCGGCCCGTCCTGTTCGGCCACGGCAGCCAGCACGTGCATAGCGGCGAGCAGTCCGGAGTCTGCGCCGAAGAAGTCGCGGAAGTAGAAGTGGCCGCTGTGTTCGCCGCCGAAGACCGCAGCTTCCTTCGCCATCAGAGCCTTGATGAATGAATGCCCCACACGAGTGCGGATCGTGCGGACGCCGGCACGCTCGAAGATCTCCGGTACCGCACGAGAGGTGATCAGGTTATGCAGCACGACAGGGGTCCGCCCCACCTGCTGTTCACGCCGGGATTCGCGAAGGCCCACCAAAGCCGTCAGCACAGAGGGGTCGACGCGTTCGCCGCGCTCATCGACGACGAAACAGCGATCTGCGTCGCCATCGAAGGCGAGGCCGATGTCGGCGCCAAGGCGAACGACTTCGCGCTGCAGATCTGCCGTGTTCCCCGGCACGATCGGATTCGCTTCATGGTGAGGAAAGGTGCCGTCTAACTCGAAGTACATCGGGAAGATGTCAATCGGCAGCTCATCAAGGCCTGCCGCGGTGCCGAGCACAGCGGGCACCGTCAGCCCTGCCATGCCGCTACCGGCATCCACCACCACGCGCAGCGGACGAATGTCGGAGAGATTCACAAGTGCACGCAGAAGCACCGCATAGTCACGCAGGATCTCGACGCTGCGTCTCGTACCGACGCGCACGAACTCGTCAGGAAAGCCGGTGCCGCCAGCATCCAGGATCTCCTCCGCGCGGCGTCGCACCCCGACAAGGCCAGTGTCCTGACCCACCGGACGCGCCCCGGCCCGGCACAGTTTGATGCCGTTGTAGCGTGCCGGGTTGTGGCTGGCGGTGAACATCGCTCCCGCCGCATTCATCCGGCCGGAGGCAAAGTACAACTCATCGGTCGAGCAGAGGCCGACATCCTGCACGTCGACGCCGGTGGACAGGATGCCGTCGGCGAAGGCATCCACGAGCGCTGGACCGGTCTCACGCATGTCTCGACCGACCACGACGCCCTGCCCCGCGCCTCCCTCATTGAGGATCAGCTCGGCGAACCCCTTCCCCAGCGAACGCGCGATGCGCGCGTCGAAGTTGACGGGAACGACACCGCGAACGTCGTAGGCCTTGATGATGCCGGAGAGGTCAGCTGCCGGCACGCGTCAACTCCGCAACACCGATCTTCGAGTCCGCCATGCCGTAGAACACGAACCGGCGGCCGCCGATCTCTTCGATGGCAGTCGGGAAGACGACGTTGCCCAGCGTTCCCTGCAGTTCGTCGCTCGTCTCGGGCACAAGCAGCGGCTCGGAGGTGCGTGCGATGACCCTCCGCGGGTCGTCACTGTCGAGCAGGATCGCGCCAGCCGTGTATCGCGCTCCGTAAGCGAGCTCGAACCCCTTCGTCTCGGCACCGGTCACTCCGTGGTGCAGCATCAACCATCCCTCTGGAACGCGCAGCGGCGCGGGACCGCCGCCTACCTTCGAGGCTTCGAACGGGTATGCGGATCCGGCGAGCATCGTGGAATTCTCGATCAGCGTGAGCGCTGAGTGGTCGCGCTGAGCCGCCTCAAGGTCAACGAAGCCGATCCAGATCGCGGGGCGCGTGTCGTCGATACCGGCGGGAGTGGGAGCGCCCTCGCCGGGCCGCAACCAGTCCAGATCCCACATCGGGCGGTGCAAGATCGCGAGTGCAGGACGCCCGTCTGGTCCAGTAACCGCCTCCGGGAAGAAGACGATGTCCTTGTTCGGAAACAGGTTCAGATCAGTGTCCAGCTCAGGCTGGTAGGAGAAGCGAACCGGGCCCAGTCTCCGCCAGGACACCGTGTCCTCGGAGATCGCCAGGGCCGGCTTCGGTCCGAGCGGACCGTACGCGATATACGTCATCACATGGACTCCCAACGGCTCGACGAACGTGATGCGCGGGTCCTCGACGCCGGCATTGTTCGCGCCGTACTCCCAGCCCTCATCGGGTGACAGCACGACACCGAGGCGCTCGACGCCGACCGGCACTCCGTCTTCGACGATCACTCGTGCGCGTCCGACGCGGGAAATATTGCCTTCCGAGACCATGCGCGGGTAGAGATACAGCTCGCCGTCCGGTCCCCACGCGGTCGCGGGATTGAGTACGCCCTCGACCTCAAGCGGGTTACCGGGTTCGGGTGTCATGATCGTGCCGACCCGGCGCAGCTCGTAGGGCACAGTGACAGCAGGATTCGTGGTGGTATTCACGGGGGTCTTTCTTCGTAGCGGAGCGGTGGCTGGATTCAGCCCTTGATGGCGGAGCCGAGGTTCGCCGAGGTGAAATGGCGCTGGAAAAGCAGGAACAGTAGCACTGCCGGGATGGCCAGCACGCATGCTCCAGCGAGGACTGCGCCCATCGGGTTGTCCTGGAAGGTGGAGTTCGCCTGCGAAAAGTTCGCCAGACTCACCGCGAGCGGCTGCATGTCGGCGTTCTTGGTCACCAGGAACGGCCAGAGGAACTCATTCCACGGCCCGATGAAGGTCACCAGCATCGCTGTGAGGATCGCCGGGCGCACCAGCGGCATGGCGATCGATCGGAGGATGCGGAATTCGCTGGCACCGTCGATGCGAGCGGCATCGAAGATGTCCTTGGGTATCTGCAGGAAGTACTGACGGAAAATCAGCACGGCGACCGAGTTGATCGCGAACGGCAGGACCATGCCGATGAAGTTGTCAGCGAGACCGAAGTAGCGGACGACCATGACGTACAGCGGAATCATCAGCAGTTGGAAAGGGATCGCCTGCACGAGCAGCACGAGAGCGAATACGATGCCCTGCCCACGAAACTGCAGGATCGACAGCGCGTATCCGACGAGAAGCCCGAAGACGAGCGTGCACCCCATGACTCCAGCAGTCATGATCAGCGAGTTCATCAACGACTGCAGCAGGTTCAGCGATTCGTTCACGCCGACGAAGTTGTCGAAAGTGAGGTTATCGGGCAGTGGCAGCAAGCCCAGCAAGCTGGTATCACGTGTCTTCTGCAACGCCCCGATGATCATGTAATAGAAGGGCAGCAGCGAGATGATCGCGCCGATCGACAGCAGTGCGAAGCGCAGCCCGGCGAGGATGCGGGACCGGGCGGACTTTTGTGGTCGACGGGTAGCCGCCGTGGTCTGGACTTCGGCGGTCATCGGTTCTTTCCTTCCGTCAGTCGGCGTGAGACCAGCGACACGATCATCACGACGATCACGAGGATCATGCCGATCGCTGCCGCGATGTCGGGCTGCCCCTGCTGTATGCCTTTCTGATACATCAGCAGCGACGGCGTCATCGAAGCGCCGTTCGGGCCGCCGCCTGTGAGCAGGTAGGGCTCGGTGAAGATCTGTCCGGTCGTGATGATTGACAGCAGCACGACGAGGGAGGTGACGGGGCGCACCGCCGGTAGCGTTACCGAGCGAAACCGCTGCCAGACGCTCGCGCCGTCCATCTCGGCTGCCTCATGCAACTCGGAAGGAACATTCTGGAGTGCTGCGAGGTACAGCAGGATGAAGAACCCGAGGTTCTTCCAGGTGACGTATACAGCGATGAGTGGCATGATCAGCCCCTGGTTGGCCAGCCACGTCGGATCCGGCGCGAGGTCGCCCAGAAGATTGTTGACCACGCCGTTCCCGTTGAACATGAAGATCCAGACGGTGAGAGTCGCCACCGATGCGGTGACGTACGGCACGTAGTAGGAAACCCGGAAGAATCCTTTCCAGTGCACGACCGTATTCAGCCCCATCGCGAAGACGAGCGCGAGTACGACGGTCAATGGAACGTTGATGACTAGGAAGATCAGCAGGTTGAGGAACGCCTTGCGGGCCAGAGGGTCCGCGAAGACGGTGGCAAAGTTCTCGAAGCCGACGAAGGGGCTCTCAACCTCCACGCCGGGGGCCGTGAAGTAGAAGTCGTGGAAGGCCATCCAAATCCCGAAGCCGAATGGAATCAGGAAGACCACCGCGACGAATGCGATGTACGGGCTGCTCAGCAGTAGACCGAGCGGGTTCTGCCCGAACCAGCGCTGCATACGCCGCCCGCGACGGGGGGACGGAGCCGCTTTGCGGCTGCCCCGTCCCCCGGTGCGCACGGCCTCATCTGGGAGGGTGCTCATTTGGACAATTGCCTCGATCCTCAGCCCGAGATGCCGTTGATACTGGTCGCTGCCTCTTCGAATGCAGCCTCCAGGTCACCTTCGCCCGACTGCACGTTCTGGCTCCAGGCATCACGGAAGACCTGCATCTTCTCAGCGAGACCGTCGACGTTCGGCACATCGACAGCGAGCGGCACTGCGGTCGCGAACGGCTCGAAGAATGGCTCGCCACCGAGGAAGTCTGCAGCCAGCTCGTTCACGTCGGTACGAGTCGGGAACTGGCCGGTCGTCTCCAGAAGAGCGAGGTCGTTCTCATCGTTCGTTGCGAACTTGAGGAAGTCCCAGGCGGTCTGCTGGTTCTCGCACGAGCTGTACAGGCCGATGTTCTTCGAGTCAGCGAAGGTGGCGGTCTCTTCCGCGGCGGTGCCGTCTGCCGTAGGCAACGAGGCAACGCCGTAGTTCACCTTCCCATCGAACTGCGCCTTGCCCCAGGGGCCCGCGACGCCCATCGCTGCCACACCATCCGCGAAGGGACCCGCCCACATGTCGCCGCTGTATGCCTCGGCGGAGGAGTAATCATCGGCGTAGAGGGTCTGCCAGAACTCGAGCGTCTCCAGGCCTGCTTCATCAGCGAAGGCCGCTTCGCCGTCTTCGATCAGCTGCGTTCCGCCGGAGTTCGCAAGGAAGAACGGATAGAAGTCGAAGTTGATATTTGTGTAATCGGCGGTCGCGGGCGGGTAGATCGCGAAGTCAGCGGCACCGGACTCCTTGATTGCCTGGGCCGCAGCGAGCACGTCGTCATAAGTGTCGAGCGTCGGGTTCTCGGCATCCAGTCCCGCCTGCGTGAAGACGTCCTTGTTGTAATACAGCATGAACGGATTCGTCTTCCATGGAAGCTGGTAAAGATCGCCATCGGCGCTGCGGAAGCCGTCAGCGGCATCACCTGATCGACCGGTGATGTAATCCTCAGCGTCGTCGAATGTCTGCGAGAGGTTGACGAGACCGCCCTGCTTCTGGAAGGCAGGAACAGCAGAGGGCGCCGTGTTGAATACGAGGCACGGCGTGTTGCCAGCCGTAATCGATGCACCGATCACGTCTTCGGATGAGCTGCCGGCAGGAATCGCCTGTGCTGTTACTTCTTCGTCAGGATACTCAGCGTTCCAGGCCTCGACGACTGCTTCGCCCCAGGCGATCTCCTGTTCGTTTGTCGAGTACCAGATCTCGATGGGTCCGCTGCTGAGCGAGCCGGAATCGGTGGCCTCGTTGCCGGTGTCGCCAGAGCTACATGCTGCTAGCGGCAGGGCCACAAGACCTAAGGCTGCCAGTGATGCGATTTGCGTATGACGCTTCATTGTGTCGAACTCCTCTTTCGGACGATCGTCCAGATAGATGGTGGGGATCGTCGACCGACATCACGGGCTGTCATCGGCGACGTTCCCGCCATTAAACCGGTTAAGTAGCTTTATGTCAAAGGTAGAGAAATGAGATCCAGAATCGAGCTAACACTACAGATATCGTTACTAAACAAAAACTAAACTCGCGCTATGCTCTACCTGTGAGTGATACGAGCAAGTCGGATAGAAGCGCAACTGATGCAAAACTGACCGCCGGTCAGGCGCGGAAGTCGACCATCGGCGACGTCGCTGCGCTGGCTGGCGTTTCCAAAAGCGCGGTCTCGTTCGTCTTCAATAACCGGCCAGGGGTCAGCGCGCAGGCACGTGAGCGAATACTGGGGGCGGCCGCGCAGCTGCGGTGGAAGCCGAACGCGAGAGCACGGGCACTTTCGCGCCGAAGTTCGCAGACAGTCGGGCTTGTGATCCGCCGCGCTCCGGAACTTCTGAGTACCGATCCCTTTTTTCCTCAGTTCGTCGCCGGTGTCGAAATGGGCCTCGCCTCCCACGGATATGCGCTCCTGCTCCAGGTGGTCGCGGATGCGACGTCCGAGCAGAGCGCCTACGCGCGCTTCGCTGACGAAGGGCGCGTCGAAGGCGTCTTCCTGACGGACATGCGCGTCGACGATCCCCGACCGGCGCTGCTGGAGTCGCTCGGACTCATCGCCGTAGGGGTCGCGCCGCAGTCGGAATCCGGCGCTGCTCATACGATCGGTGCGAATGACGGCGACGGCATCCGTCGCGCCGTGCATCATCTGGCCGCGCTCGGCCATCGTCGCATCGGACACGTGACCGGTGCCGATGGCTATGTCCACTCCGCTTTGCGGCGCCGGGCGTGGGAGAACTCGCTCGCCGAGCTCGGCCTGCCGCCTGGTCCAGTCGCGTCGGCCGCGTTCACCGGCATCAGTGGCGCCCGGGCTACTCACGAACTGTTGGATCTGGCAGATGCGCCCACGGCCATCATCTACGGAAATGATCTGATGGCGATCGCAGGAATGACCGTCGCGACCGACCGGGGTCTGCGAGTGCCCGACGATCTGTCGGTGATCGGTTTCGACGACATTCCCCTCGCTCCCTTCATCTCGCCTCCGCTGACGACGGTTCGCCAGGACGTTCCAGCCTGGGGCAGAGCCGCCGCAGAGATGCTTGTCGCCCTCGTGGAGGACAAGGAACTGCCGGGAATCGATCTGCCGGCCGCGGAATTCGTTGTGCGCGCCAGTACCTCCACCCCCGGCAGAGCTTGACACGGCGTATCAAGGACCGGCCGGCGTATGCGTCAGGCGGACGGCGCGGTATAGGTGCTCTCGGCATCCGGGTCAAGGACGCTGCTCGGGTCTTGCACGATGTCTATGTTCGAAGTGTCACTGCCGTCGCCTGAGAACCACAGCAGCACTGTGCCGCCCACAACGGGGGCTCCGCGGACAGACGTCACCACGGACCCCTCGCCACGCTGACTGCCGGACGGGGTCGTGCATTCGGAAGTGACGGTGAAGACCGGGGAATCGCCGCCCAACCACGTGTGCTGGAAATGCAGATCCACGACATCGGCCTGCACCTGGGTGCCTGTCGCGCGAAGGGTCTTGACACGCTCGCGGTTCGCACCGTGTGAGCGGACGTCGACGATCGTGCTGCGAATGCGGCGCCACGCGAGCGCAGTGAAGATCAGCGCGATACTTCCGGCGATCAGGATCGCGAGGGGTGATACCGGGACGACGGTGAAGAACGATCCTGCGGCGGCAACGGCGCCGATGGCCGCGCCCGATAGCGATGCTGCGGTCCCGGCATCCGAGAGCAGGGGGAGCCTGTTCGTCCATAACGGTGAGTAGTCGAGTGCGAAGGCAACCATCGAGCCTGCCACGAGGCCACCGAATGCCAGCCACGGCCACAGATCGCCGTTCGACTGCGACCAGGCTGGATCGAGGTTCATCACACTGGGCAAGATCCAGGTGATCATCGCCCAGGTGCCGACACCGCAGAACACGGTGATGAGCGTGAGCAGCGCCACGAGAACCTTCCAGCCGCGCATCCTCGAGGTCTTTCCCATGTCGGCGAGGTTGCCGCGCGGTTGCACTCCCGATCACAGGTTCGTCAGCACGTCACCCAGGTCGTAGCCGGCCACCGTATCGAGCTGGTCGTAGGTGCAGGAGCGCGCTTCGCGGTCGGGCCGCCAGCGCTCGAACTGCACGGTGTGTCGGAAGCGTGCTCCCTCGAGCTGGTCGTAGCGCACCTCGAGCACACGCTCGGGCCGCAGGCGCACGAAGGACACGTCCTTGGCGCCGGTGAAGCGGCTGCGTTCGCCTGCGCCTTTCACCGCTTCGCCGTCATCGTCGCGTTCGACAAGGGGTGCGAGTTCTTCGACGAACTCCTGTCGACGCTTGTCGCTCCACGCGGCGACGCCGCCGATCTGGCGGAGCGTCCCGTCATCGTCGTAGAGACCGACCAGCAGCGACCCGACGCCGGTTCCGGACTTGTGGATGCGGTAGCCGAGCGCCACCACGTCGGCCGTGCGCGCGTGCTTGATCTTGATGAGCGTGCGCTTTCCGGGGGCGTACGGCGCATCGAGCGGCTTCGCCACGACGCCGTCGAGGCCGGCGCCCTCGAACTCCGCCAGCCACTTCGTCGCGACGGCATGATCGGTCGTCGTGCGGGTGAGATGAAGCGGATGCTGCGCCGAGGCGAGCAGCTTCTCCAGACGTGCACGGCGCTGATGGAAGGGCTCATCCAGCAGCGTCTCCTCGCCGAGCGCGAGCAGGTCGAACGCGATGAACATCGCGGGGGTCTCTTCGGACAGGCGGGCGACGCGGGATGCTGCCGGATGGATGCGCTGGCTCAGCGCCTCCCAATCCAGGCGCTGCGCTCCCGGCTCTCCGGTCGCGACGACGATCTCTCCATCGAGCAGGCAGGGCTCCGGGAGAATCTGCGGCAGCGCCTCGACGAGCTCCGGGAAGTAGCGCGTGAGGGGCTTCGCACCGCGTGAACCGATCTCGACCGTGTCGCCGTCCCAGGCGATCAGGCCGCGAAATCCATCCCACTTCGGCTCGAACAGCATCCCGCCCGGTGTTCTGTCCGGGTCGGGGACGGCGGGGGCGGCTTTTGCGAGCATCGGTGTCGGGATCTCGTAGCGCATAGGCCCATCCTGCCCGTCACCGACGGTCGACGGAACCGTGACCTGCACTCGCTCGCTGAGCCTGTCGAAGCGCGCGCGCGGCTTTACGCGAACAGGTCAGTCAGGTCGGAGGACCGCCCAGCATCCTCCAGCACCGTACGCGCTGCGTGCCACCCGGCCATGGCGTTCACGCCGGGTCCAGGAGGGGTCGCGGCCGAGGCGAGATACACCCCGCGCATCGGCGTGTGCCACGGATGCCGCGACAGCACCGGACGCGCCAGCGCCTGTCGGACGGTAAAGGCCCCGCCGAGCACGTCACCGCCGATCTCGGACGGATTGATCGCCTCCCGATCGGAGGCCGGCACCGAGTGGGACGCGAGCACGAGATCACGAAATCCCGGGGCGAACCGCTCGATCTGCGCGGTGATCAGCTCAGTGGCGTCGAGCTCTGACCCGAACGGAACGTGGATGTACGCCCAGAGCACGGCCTTGCTGGCCGGAGCACGCGTTTCGTCGAGCACCGACGGCTGGACCGCGAGGACATAGGGCCGGTCCGACACTCGACCGTGCGCGACGGCGTTCTCGCTCGCCCAGATCTCTTCGCGCGTGCCGCCGACGTGCACGGTGGGGGACTGCGCTACCTCAGCATTCGCCCACGGCACCGGTCCGTCGAGCGCGAAATCGACCTTCGCCGCAGCCGGCCCATACCGGTACCGCTCCAGAGCACGCGCGTACGAGGACGGGGCATCCGGATGCGTGAGTGCAAGGCGCGGCGAGGAATTCAGCAGCAGCACGTCGCCGTGATTCGGATCGCCCCAGTCCAACCCGCCGAGATCGCGCACGTGCACGCCGGTCTCGACCACGCCGCCGTGCGCCTCGAGATCTGAGCGGAGCGCGTCGGCGATGCGCTGCGCTCCGCCGCGCGGATACATCCAGCCCCCGGCATGAGCGTGAGCGGCAAGCAGCAGCCCCGCGGCGGCGCCCGCCAGCGACGGCTGCGGGGTGTTCGCGTGAGCGAACACTCCGGAGAGCAGTGCTGCGGCTTCGGGGGTCCGCAATGCGCCCCGTGCAAGCGGGGTGCCCTGCTCCAGCATCCGCATCGCGAAGCGCGCAGTCGTGAGTGGTTCGCGCGGAATGCGCAGCATCTGATTCCCGGTGAAGTCGACGATGCCGTCGATGTGTTCGCTCAACGGGCGCAGCAGCGCGAGCCACCTGCGCTCGTCCGCACCCAGGCCGTGGGCGGTGCGCTCGATGTCGCGCCAGGCGATCGCCGCACGTCCCGCATCGAGAGGGTGCGCGTACGAGATCTCCGGTGTGATCCAATCGACTCGCTCGGCGAGGCCGAAGGCCTGGAAGAACGGGGAAGCGACCGCTGCCGGATGCACCGCCGAGCACACATCATGGGCGAAACCGGGCAGCGTGGCCGCGGACGTTCGGATGCCACCGCCGACCGTGTCAGCGGCTTCGAGCACGCGGACGTCGTATCCGGCGCGGGCGAGCGAGACCGCCGCGGCCAGACCGTTGGGCCCGCTGCCGATGATCGTCGCCCGTGTCATAGCGTTCAGTCTCCCAGTCCGATCGGCTCGGCACGTGGCATCCGGCGGAATTCCCCAGCTGGACGTGCGATCCTGGAGGTAATGAACGAGACTCAGGGCCCCACGCCCGCAGGTACCTCCCGCCCATACCGTAATCTCAGCGAAGCGTTGCGCGCGCATCGGATCGACCCGGCGAACGTTGAGTTCATCACCGCGATCGTCGATGCCGTCGGAATCACCTCCCTGATCGACCGCGGCCGCTACATCGAGGCCGTGCGCCGAGATGAGGGCGCCGCGCTGCACATCGGCAAGACCTACACGAACGGCTTCACCGAGGATGAGCAGATCGTCGTCGGCGCGACCACCCTGCGGCTTCGCCCGAGTGAGGGGCGGGCACCGTACTTCTACGCGTCCCACCCGAGTGAGTTCCGACCTCTCACCCCAGCACGTTCATCCTCGCGGGCGCCGCGGAAGGCAGCATCCGCATCGGCCGCCCCGCGCGTTCCCAAGGCCACGCCGGTGGCAGAGCGCGAGTACGGCGTGTGCGACGTGTGCTTCATGGTCCGCAACGCCTCCGGCGGCTGCGGCTGCGACTGAGCTACGAATCCAGCTGCACCTGGAGGCGGCGGGAGACTTCGGCGATCGGCATGGCGCGCGGGAACACCGCGACCACGACGTCGTCCGGAGCCTCCTCGGCCGCGTCCGGGAACACTCCGTAGCGGCGGCGCACGTCATCCAGCGCGGACTGCAGCACCGAGGGCGCGACGCGCTTGGTGCCGCGCAGCAGCTGACGCAGCACGTGATTGTGCACGGCGGTGACGAGGGCTGCGAAGCCCACGGCATCCAATGGGGCGATGCCCGGGAGTGCACGGCGCAGGTACTCGTCGAAGAGGCGCTCGTATCGGAACACGGTCACGATCTCGCGCTCTCGGAGCGCTGGAACCTGCCGGACGACCTGGTAGCGCAGACGTGCAAGATCCGGGTCGTGCGCGAAGTGCGAGAAGACGTGCTGAGATGCCCGGCAAACGGCCTCCCACGGGTCTCGGTGGCCCTCGGCGAGGAACTCCCGCAGCTCGCCCAGCAGCACTTCGTGATCGGCGAACACGACGTCCTCCTTGCCACCGAACTGACGGAAGAACGTCGATCGGGAGACACCGGCGGCCTGCGCGATCTGCTCGACCGAGGTCTGGTCGAACCCCTGATCTCGGAACAGAGCGAGTGCAGCGGCGACGACGCCACTCGGCATCTTTACGGACTCATGCATAGCGAGAAGCCTAATGCTGCGGCATCCCGCCCACCGTCGGATCGCCCGTTCAGACGAAAGTAGTAGGCTTTGCTACTGGTCGATATCTCGACATCGAGAGACTTTCCGCCCCCGCAGCCCAGTGAAGGAAGCACAGTGGATCTGTACGAGTACCAGGCACGAGACGTTTTCGAGAAGTACGGAGTGCCGGTCCTCGCCGGCATCGTCGCGGACACCCCTGAGGAGGTGAAAGCGGCTGCGGAGAAGCTCGGCGGCGTCGTCGTCGTCAAGGCTCAGGTCAAGACCGGTGGTCGCGGCAAGGCCGGCGGCGTCAAGGTCGCCAAGAACCCGGATGAGGCGTACGAGGCGGCGAAGTCCATCTTCGGCCTCGACATCAAGGGCCACATCGTCAAGCGCGTCATGGTCGCCGCAGGCGCCCGCATCGCCGAGGAGTTCTACTTCTCCGTGCTGCTCGACCGCTCCAACCGCTCGTACCTGTCGCTGTGCAGCGTCGAGGGCGGCATGGAGATCGAAGACCTCGCCGTTGAACGCCCCGAGGCGCTCGCCCGCATCGAGGTCGACCCGCTGACCGGCATCGACAAGGTCAAGGCCGTCGAGATCGCTCGCGCGGCGAAGTTCCCGGAGAACCTCATCGAGAAGGTCTCCGATGTCTTCGTCAAGCTCTACGACGTCTACAAGGGCGAGGATGCCACGCTCGTCGAGGTCAACCCGCTCGTTCTCACCGAAGAGGGCGACATCATCGCCCTCGACGGCAAGGTCACGCTCGATGAGAACGCCTCCGAGATCCGTCACCCCGAGCACGAGGCGCTCGAGGATAAGGATGCCGCGGACCCGCTCGAGGCCAAGGCCAAGAAGTCGGGCCTGAACTACGTCAAGCTCGACGGCCAGGTCGGCATCATCGGCAACGGCGCAGGCCTTGTCATGTCGACGCTCGACGTCGTCGCGTACGCCGGTGAGAACCACGGCGGCGTGAAGCCGGCCAACTTCCTCGACATCGGCGGCGGAGCATCGGCTGAGGTCATGGCGAACGGCCTCGACGTCATCCTCGGCGACCCGCAGGTGAAGAGTGTGTTCGTCAACGTCTTCGGCGGCATCACCGCCTGCGACGCTGTCGCCAACGGCATCAAGGGCGCGCTCGAGACGCTGGGGGCTGCGGCTTCGAAGCCCCTCGTCGTGCGCCTGGACGGCAACGCCGTCGAAGAGGGTCGCGCGATCCTCGCCGAGTACGCCCACCCGCTCGTGACTCTCGCCGCCACCATGGACGAGGGTGCTGACAAGGCCGCCGAGCTGGCGAACGCCTGAGACAGAAGGATTAGAGATATGTCGATCTTCCTCAACAAGGATTCCAAGGTCATCGTCCAGGGCATCACCGGCGGCGAAGGCACCAAGCACACCGCTCTCATGCTCAAGGCCGGCACCCAGGTCGTCGGCGGAGTCAACGCCCGCAAGGCCGGCATGACCGTCGCGCACACCGACAAGGATGGGAACGCCGTCGAGCTCCCCGTCTTCGGCTCGGTCGCCGAGGCCATGAAGGAGACCGGCGCCGACGTGTCGATCGCCTTCGTTCCCGGTGCATTCACCAAGAACGCCATGATCGAGGCCATCGACGCCGAGATCCCCTTGCTCGTGGTCATCACCGAGGGCGTGCCTGTCGGCGACTCGGCCGAGGCATGGGCCTACGCGAAGAGCAAGGGCAACAAGACCCGCATCATCGGGCCGAACTGCCCCGGCGTGATCACACCCGGAGAGTCGCTCGTCGGCATCACGCCTGCGAACATCACCGGCAAGGGTCCGATCGGTCTCGTGTCGAAGTCGGGCACGCTGACCTACCAGATGATGTTCGAGCTGCGGGATCTGGGCTTCTCGACCGCTATCGGCATCGGCGGCGACCCCGTCATCGGCACCACGCACATCGACGCACTCGAGGCGTTCGAGGCTGACCCCGAGACCAAGGCGATCGTCATGATCGGCGAGATCGGCGGCGACGCCGAAGAGCGCGCGGCCGAGTACATCAAGGCGCACGTCACCAAGCCCGTCGTCGGCTATGTCGCGGGCTTCACGGCTCCCGAGGGCAAGACCATGGGTCACGCCGGCGCCATCGTTTCCGGCTCTGCGGGCACCGCTCAGGCGAAGAAGGAGGCCCTCGAGGCCGCCGGCGTCAAGGTCGGGAAGACCCCGTCCGAGACCGCTGACCTGATGCGTGAGATCGTGCAGTCGCTGTAAGCAGATAGACTGCAAGTGAAGGCCCTGGGCTCCACCCCGGGGCCTTCACCTTTTTCTGGGTCAGGCGACGCCGAACGCGGCCTGCAGCGGGCCGCGGGCGAAGAACAGCACGAAGCCGAAGCCGACGATCCACAGCAGCGGGTGGATGGTCT
>NZ_JBQDSX010000059.1:0-17498 GCF_052099035.1 Microbacterium sp.
TCCACCATGTGGTTGTTGTTGCGTCGTGATTGTCTGCGCTAACTCTTCGGTGTCGGTGTCGCCGGAACCGATAGGGTTGCCAGCATCACTGCGAGTTCGGCGATCACAGGGTGCTATGGCATGGGCAACATCTGGCGCGTTTTTGTTCGTGATATAAAACGCCTGGTTCGAGTGCCTCTTGCGCTTGTGATCGTCGGTGGAGCTCTCGTCACCCCCGCGATGTACGCGTGGTTCAACATCGCAGCATTCTGGGATCCGTTCGACAATACGAAGAATCTCAGCATCGCGGTCGTCAACCTCGACGAGGGTGCTTCGACGACGCTCACCGGCGAGGTCAACGTCGGAGATCAACTGGTTGCACAGCTGAAGGACAACGATGATCTCGGGTGGCATTTCCTCTCCGAGGACGAGGCCATGGATTCGCTCAAGAGCGGCGAGAGCTACGCGGCGTTCGTCGTATCGAAGACTTTCACCAAAGACCTGCTCAGCATCACGACGGGCGATTTCACTCAGCCGAAGCTGCAGTACTACGTCAACGAGAAGCTCAATGGCGTGGCACCGGAGATCACCGACACCGGAGCCACCACTGTCCAGACTCAGATGATCGATGCGTTCACGAAGCAGGTAGCCAGTTCCGTCGCCACGGCGATCAAGGGCGGCGGCGAAGCCGCCGAGCAGGATCTGATGAACACCCAGGCGAAGATCATCACCGATCTCGAACAGGCCAGCGGGGTCATTGCACAGACACGGGATCACCTGGGGACGCTGCAGACCGATCTCGGCGTCGCACGGGAGGGCCTGCAGGCCAATACGGTCACACTTGCCGACATCGATGGCGCTCTGGGCGATGCTCAGGTCACGTTGACCGATGCCCGTGGTCTCGCAGACCGCGCGCAGGAGGATCTGCTTGGACTCGCCGGCCAAGCGACGACGGGGCACGTGATCGGCTCTGCCGAAGTCGCTGAAGGAACGGCGGCGGCGATCGCAGCACTGGGCAGGGTCAGCATCGCCACCGGTTCGCTGTCCGCAGCCGTCGATGCGCAGCGTGACCTCCTCGATCAAGCGGGGAACCTGCTTTCCGGGCTCGATCAGCAGCTGGGCGCGACCTCCGCTGCGCTTTCCAGCCTGGATGGCGACCTCGCGGCGATCCAGTCGGATATGGGCGTTGCGATCTCGGATCTCAGTGCGCTCAGCAGTGCCGCGCTCTGGCAGGACCTGCAGGCGCTGACCACGCTGGACCCCGAACAGATCGCACAGTTCATGTCGACCCCGGTGCTGGTGGACCAGCACACCATCTTCCCGACCAAGACCTACGGCTCGCAGATGGCGTCGCTGTTCATCAACCTGTCATTGTGGATCGGCGCATTCGTGCTCGTGGTGATCCTCAAACTCGAGGTCGATCGCGAGGGAATCCCCAACCTGACCACACGCCAGGGCTACCTCGGGCGATGGCTGCTGCTCGCCTTCATCACCGTGCTGCAGACGATCGCGCTCAGCATCGGAAACATGATGATCGGCGTGCAGCACGTCAACGCCTTCGCCTTCTTCATCACCCCCATGCTGATCGGGCTGAGTTATCTCAGCATCATCTACGCGCTATCGGTCACCTTCGGATACATCGGGAAGGGGCTGGCGGTGATTCTCGTGATCATGCAGATTCCAGGGGCGTCGGGCATCTACCCGATTCAGCTCATGCCGGAGTTCTTCCAGCCGATGTACCCGTTCTTCCCGTTCACCTACGGGATCGATGCGATGCGCGAGGTGATCAGCGGTTTCGCCGGCTTCGCGTACTGGCGATATCTCGGCATGCTGCTGCTGTTCGTTGCAATCGCGTTCTTCCTGGGACTCGTGCTGCGCCACCACGTGGCCAACCTCACGCGTCTGTTCACCCACGAGGTGGCAACGACCGAGCTGTTCACCTCTGAAACGGGAGAGCCAATGGGGCGCGGGTACCGGATCAATCACGTGCTGCGGGCCCTCGCGAGCCGCGCGAGGTATCAAGAGCGCCTCGCCAAGCGCGCACTGCCGTTCGCGCGCTCCTACCGGAAGATGCGGGGCGCGATCATCGCGGTCGGAGTGGTGGGAATCGTCGTCCTCGCCGCGCTCGCGATGATGTTCCCAGACAACAAGACCGAGTATGTCGGTCTATGGATCCTGTGGCTGGTGATTATCTTCGTCGCGCTGGTCGCGCTGGAGTACATCCGTTACAGCCTGCGGCTTTCGACAGAGGTGGCGGAGATGCCCGATTCGGAACTGCGTGAGAAGCTCACGGAGCTGGAGGCATCGCGATGACCGGCATCTGGCAGTTGTTCCGAAGTGATCTCAAGCGCGCCACCAGCAACGTCATGGCGGTCATCGTCCTGTGCGGACTGATCGTGATCCCCTCGGCGTTCACCTGGTTCAACGTCATCGGCAGCTGGCAGCCCTTCGATAACACGAAGAGCCTCAAGGTTGCCGTTGCGAGCGTGGATAAGGGCTACACGAGCCCGCTGCTCCCGCTCCACGTCAACGTCGGAAGCATCGTCGAATCCGCCCTGCGCGCGAATGATCAACTCGACTGGGTCATCACCTCGAAAGAGGATGCGATCGCCGGAACCGAATCCGGCGATTATTACGCTGCGATGGTGCTGCCGGAGAACTTCAGCGAGCGCATGCTCACGTTCTACACTGCCGGGTCGCAGCGCACCAAGATCGACTACTACACCAACGACAAGTCCAATCCTCTTGCACCGTTGATCACCAGCGAGGGAGCGGACGACCTGTCCGCGAAGATCAACGCCGAGTTCACCAAGGAGCTCAGCGACATCGCGCTCAGCCTGGTCTTGTCCTTGGAGAAGACCTTGACCGACTCCGAGTCGCAGGCCGCCTACGGCCGTATCGAGGCGCACCTGGGACAGGTGGGATCGCAGCTACGCGCAGCGTCGGGGACGGCGACGATGTTCACCGCCCTCCTCCAAGCCAGCGAGCCGCTGGTGAATGGTGCATCCGGACTCTTGAGCTCGGTCGAGTCCGAGTTCTCCGGAGCGGAAGGCCTGGTGCAGGGAGGGATCACCGCTGTACAGGACGCCGACAGCGCGATCGGACAGGCGACGCAGGCGCTGACCTCGGCATTCGAGGCCAGCCGTGCGCAGCTCGCCGGGTTCTCCTCTGAGATCGATCGCATCTTCACCGGCATCAACACCGACGCCGATGCGAGCGTCGCGCTGATCGGCAAGATGGACGCGGACCTCGGGACCCTCATCAGCAACCACGAAGCGCTGCGCGAGCGACTTGTCAACGACGTCCAGCCGAAGGTTCCGGAGGCGGATCTGCCGGCCTTCGAGGCAATCGTTGCTGACCTCGACTCCGCGATCGCGGGGGAGAAGGATCTGCAGTCGCGTCTGCAGGCGACCGCTGATGGGATCGCTACGGGCAACTCCGATGTCCAGCAGTTCCGCGAATCGATCGACACGAGGATCAACGAAGCACAGACTGCGCTCGATGACGCAAACAGCATCTACGTGAACAATCTGCAGCCGACTCTCGAGGAGTTGGGGACGACACTCGCAGCGGTCGGTTCCTCGCTCAACAGTGTCGCCGGCGAGGTGTCCGGCGTCAGCAACGCGGCCGGCGGAATCGTCACCATCATCGAGAACGCAGCCTCGGACAACCAGGTGCTCGCAGAAGCGCTGGGAGGCGCGGCAGACGAGGTCGATCGGGTGCAGCAGGCGCTGGCCACGGCGATCGACTCCGGAGACTTCAGCCAGATCGGCAAGATCATCGGCTCGAATCCTTCCGTGCTTGCCACCGCGCTCGCACAGCCGATCGGCCTGGATCGGATCCCGGTGTACCCGGTGGTGAGCTTCGGCGCCGGAATGGCCGCGCTCTACGCCATCCTGTCGCTGTGGGTGGGCGCGCTGCTGATGTCCGTGACGCTGCGCGTCGCGCCGCCCACGCGGGCATTCGACGGCGGCCCTGAGCTCAAGCTCCACGAGCAGTTCCTCGGCCGGTACATGATCTTCGGTCTGCTGGGGCTTGCACAGAGCACCCTGGTCTTCCTGGGGAACATCTTCCTCGTCGGGCTCGATCCGGTTCACCCGCTCCTGTTCATGCTGGTGGGCTGGGTATCATCGACCGTCTTCACGTTCATCATCTACACACTGGTCGTGTCGTTCCGAGACGCGGGCAAGGCCCTCGCGGTGTTCCTGCTCGTCATCCAGGTGTCTGCGGCCGGTGGTGCGTATCCACTCTCGCTCCTGCCGCAGTGGTTCCAGAACATCAGCCCGTTCCTTCCCGGTACGCACGCGATGGATGCGTTCCGCGATGCGCTGGCGGGTATCTACCAGGGGGACTACTGGATCTCGATCGGTTGGCTGCTGTTCTTCCTCGTGCCGATGCTGCTGCTGGGGCTCGCCATTCGCAAGCCCCTGATCGGGTTCAACGACAAGATGGATGCGGCGCTGCAGTCGACGAAGCTCTTGTAATGGGTGGGGCGGTCAGTCCTCCGACCGCCCCGCATCCCGGATGATGTCGGTCACGACGTCCGCGTCGAAGTGGAAGACGATGTCGTCGGGGGTCAGCCGCTCGATGAACGGCACGACGCGGACGCGCCCGTCGTCGACGGTGACGACCGATCCGCCGAAGCCATCGATCGCCGCTTCTTCTGCAGGGTTCCCGAACGCGCAGGAGATGTTCGTCACTCCCGGCGCCACGGAAACCGGAACACCCGAGATGAACTCCATGACGGGCAGGTGGTAGTGACCCGAGAGGATCACGCGCACGTCCGTGCCCCGCACGATCTCGACGAGTTCCGACGCATCCTGCTCGTCGAGCGCAAGCGCCTGCAGCAGGTCGGTCTGCGCAGGCACCGGAGGGTGGTGCACGACGACCACCGTGCCCCTCTCTGACGGGGTCTCGAGCGCCTCTCGCAGAAACTGCCTCTGCTCGAGTTCCAGATCACCGTATCCCGCACCGGGAACAGAGCTGTCGAGCACGATGACGCGCCAGCCGTCCGTCCGAGTGACGGATGCTACCGGGCGGTCGAGATCGATCCCGGGAAGCTCCTGCTCACCGGCATCCGGCTGACCGCCACCGAGCACGGTCCGGAACGATTCTCGATCGTCATGGTTGCCCATCGCATAGACGACGCGGGCGCCGCGCGCCTGGGCCCACGGCGTGATCTGCTCGCGGATGCGCCGGTACGATTCGACCGTGCCGTCCTCGCTCACATCGCCCGAGACGACGACGAGGTCGAACAGGAGATGCCCGACATGCGCCAGCGCGCGTCGAAGATGCTCGGCGGTGTCTACGACGCCGTAGTGTCGTCCGCCATCACCTGAGAAGTGCGTATCACTCAGATGCAGGATGCGAAAAGCGCTCATGAAGACACTCTGCCAGCATGGGGCCGTCAGCCCAATAGCGGTGTGCGAAGACCGGGTCGTAGCATCCCATTTTTTCCTTCTCATCGGGAAATTTGACTTCCCTGTGGAACCGGATATGGTCAAGGCACACCCGCCAGCCGAATCGAGAGGGGAAGCGAGTCCCGATGGCAGGAAAAACGCCAACACCAAAGACCGGAAAGAAGACCGCGCAGCTGTCGCTCAAGGAGAAACGAGCAGCCAAGCGCGCTAAGCAGGAGCCGGAATCCTTCCTCAAGCCACGCAAGGGTGCGGCTGGCTGATCTGACGAAGGTCCGGTCCCTGAGGGACAGGGGAGTCGCGGTCGGGTGACCTGCGGCTCCCCTTCCCTTTCTCCTTCCCGCCTCAGCGCGGGTTCACTGCAATCGCCGCTGCAACTCCTCCGCCGTCTCGATGACAGCGGCAGCAGCATCCTGCTCGGAGGGTCCGGTGCCACTGGACCATGTCACCGCGACACCGGCGATCGGCCACCCGGACGTGTCGCGCACGGCTGCTCCCACGGAGCGCGTACCCGCGGTCACCTCGCCGTCTTCCGACGCGAAACCTGCAGCGCGGATGCTGCGCAGCAGCTCGCGTAGTTCCCCTGGCCGTCCGGGGCCGTGACCGGTGCGCGTCGAGAATGCTGACACGTTCGGATACAGCGCCCGTACCTGCTCGCGCGGGAGGGCTGCGAGCATTGCCCGACCGGTCGCTGTGAGATGCGCAGGCAGGCGCACGCCGACATCCGTCACAAGCGCGGGACGTCGGGGTGCGCGCTCCTCGACGATATAGACGACATCGGCGCCCGAGAGCACTCCCAGGTGCGTGCTTTCTCCGAGCCGGTCGGCGAGAGCTGCGACGAGCGGGCGCCCGACCCGGGCGAGCGGCTGCTGGCGGGCGAAGCCGCCGGCGAGTTCGGATGCTGCCGTTCCCAGCGCCCACCGGCGCGCTTCGCGCAGGTGCAGCACGAACCCGTGCGCTGCGAGCGTGTTCAACAGATGATGGACGGTCGAGCGGGGCAGATTCAGATCGCGAGCGATGGCGGATGCCGCGACAGGAGCAGGCCGTGTGGCCATATGCCGCAGGATCCGCAGTGTCTGATCCGCGGCGGGCACCTGCACACCCACGGGAGAATTGTCTGGGATCACAGACACAGGATCCCACGACGAGCTGTCCACCGCCAGCAGGTGGGTGTGGAATCAAGACATGCCCCATCCCATTCGCATCGGTGCCAAAACTCTCACCCCCGCCGAAGTCGTCGCAATCGCTCGTGACGGCGCACATGTCGAGCTCGCGGACGAGGCACGGGATCGCATCATTCAGACCCGCGGCGTGATCGAAGCGCTCGCCGCCGACCCGCATCCGCACTACGGTGTCTCGACGGGATTCGGGGCTCTGGCCACAACTTTCATCGCGCCCGAGCGCCGCCGTCAGCTGCAGGCGAGCCTCATCCGCTCCCACGCGGCCGGCACCGGTCCCGAGGTCGAGACCGAAGTCGTGCGCGCCCTCCAGCTGCTCCGGCTGCAGACCCTCGCCTCCGGGCGCACCGGCGTGCGGCCGGTCGTCGCAGAGACGTACATCGCGATGCTCAACGCCGGCATCACCCCGATCGTCCGCGAATACGGGTCGCTGGGATGCTCAGGGGATCTCGCTCCGCTCGCGCACATTGCGCTCGCAGCCATGGGGGAGGGTGACGTCCGCGTCGCTTCTGCCGGATCGGGTGCTGAGCCTGTCGCAGCATCCGACGCGCTGGCATCCGCCGGCATCGATCCGATCGTCCTCGAAGAGAAGGAGGGGCTTGCCCTCATCAACGGTACGGACGGGATGCTGGGGATGCTGCTGCTCGCCCTGCACGACCTCGAGACGCTGCTGACGACAGCGGATCTCGCCGCTGCCATGTCGGTGGAGAGCCAGCTCGGGACGGATGCCGTGTTCGCAGCCGACCTCATGGCGCTGCGGCCGCAACACGGTCAGGCGGTTTCCGCTGCGCACCTGCGCGCGTTTCTCGCAAACTCTCCGATCGTCGCCAGCCACCGCGGACCGGAAGACGGCCGCGTGCAGGATGCGTACTCGTTGCGGTGCTCGCCGCAGGTGCACGGCGCAGCCCGCGACACCATGGGACACGCTGCGATGATCGCTTCTCGCGAGCTCGCCAGCGTCGTCGACAACCCCGTGGTCACACTCGATGGACGCATCGAATCCAACGGCAATTTCCACGGGGCGCCCGTCGCCGCGGTACTCGACTTCCTCGCGATCTCTGTCGCCGATGTTGCCTCGGTGTCCGAGCGACGCACCGACCGCGCGCTCGATCCCGCGCGCAACCGCGGGCTGCCGCCGTTCCTCGCGCACGAGGTCGGCGTCGATTCCGGGCTCATGATCGCGCAGTACGCCGCGGCCGGAATCGTCTCCGAGCTCAAGCGCCTGGCGGTGCCGGCATCCGTCGACTCGATTCCCTCATCCGCCATGCAGGAGGACCACGTGTCGATGGGGTGGGCCGCTGCACGCAAGCTGCGCCGCGCGATCGATGGACTCACGCGCGTGCTCGCGATCGAGGTGATCACGGGATCCCTGGCGCTGGACCTGCGCGCGCCGATCCAGCCCGCTCCGGCGACGGGGGCTGTTCGCGACCTCGTCCGCACGGTTGCCGGCGGTCCCGGCCCTGATCGTTTCCTCTCGCCTGAGATCGAAGCGGTCACTGAACTCGTCCGATCGGGCGCTGTCGCCCGTGTCGCAAAGGAGAACGCACATGAATGAGATCCACGCCGCACGCGGTCCCGAGCGCACCGCCAAGAGCTGGGGTGCGGAGGCCGCCAAGCGAATGCTCATGAATAATCTCGACCCTCAGGTCGCCGAGCATCCCGAAGACCTCGTCGTCTACGGCGGCACCGGCAAAGCCGCGCGCAGCTGGGAGGCCTACGACGCGATCGTCCGCACGCTCGACGAACTCGAGCCGGACGAGACGCTGCTCGTGCAGTCCGGGAAGCCGGTCGGTGTCTTCCGCACGCACGAGTGGGCGCCGCGCGTGCTCATCGCCAACTCCAACCTCGTCGGCGATTGGGCGACATGGCCGGAGTTTCGCAGCCTCGAGTCGCTCGGCCTCACGATGTATGGGCAGATGACCGCCGGATCCTGGATCTACATCGGCACCCAGGGCATTCTGCAAGGCACGTACGAGACGTTCGCCGCCGTGGCGCAGTCGCTGTCCCGGGACTCTCTTGCCGGCACCCTCACCCTCACCGGCGGGGCCGGCGGAATGGGCGGGGCACAGCCGCTCGCCGTGACGATGAACGGGGGAGCAGTGCTCATCGTCGATGTCGACGAGACGCGGTTGGCCCGCCGTGTGAAGCACGGGTATCTCGACGAATACACCGCAGATCTGGATGCCGCGGTCGCCCGCGTCCTCGCCGCCAAAGATGCCGGCGAGGCACTCTCCGTCGGAGTCGTCGGCAACGCGGCTGATGTCTTCCCCGAACTGCTGCGTCGCGGCATCCCGATCGACATCGTCACCGACCAGACCAGTGCGCACGACCCGCTGGCGTATCTTCCGGTCGGAATTTCGGTGGCGGAGTGGAAGGCCGAGTCCGAGCGCGACCCCGAGGAATTCACCCGGCGTGCGCGGGAATCGATGGCAGCGCACGTCGCCGCGATGGTCGGTTTCCAGGATGCCGGCGCCGCCGTCTTCGACTACGGCAACTCGATCCGCCGCGAAGCCGAGCTCGGCGGGTACGACCGCGCTTTCGCCTTCCCTGGTTTCGTGCCGGCGTACATCCGGCCGCTGTTTGCCGAGGGCAAGGGGCCGTTCCGCTGGGTCGCGCTCTCCGGGGACCCCGCCGATATCGCCGCCACCGACCGCGCAGTGAAGGAGCTGTTCCCGGAAGATGCTGCACTGCACCGCTGGCTCGACCAGGCGGCCGAGAAGGTGCACTTCGAGGGGCTGCCGGCCCGGATCTGCTGGCTCGGCTACAAGGAGCGTCACCTCGCGGGGCTGAAGTTCAACGAGATGGTTGCCTCGGGTGAGCTGAAGGCGCCGATCGTCATCGGTCGCGATCACCTGGATGCCGGATCCGTCGCCTCCCCGTACCGTGAGACCGAGGCGATGGCCGATGGTTCGGATGCGATCGCGGACTGGCCGCTGCTGAATGCGCTGCTGAACACGGCATCCGGAGCGTCATGGGTGTCCCTGCATCACGGTGGTGGCGTCGGGATCGGACGCAGCATCCACGCGGGACAGGTCACCGTCGCCGACGGCACCGCGCTCGCCGCCGAGAAACTCGAGCGCGTGCTGACGAACGACCCGGGCACCGGCGTCATGCGTCACGTGGATGCCGGATACGAACGAGCCCGCGACGTGGCTCGCGAACGTGGCCTGAACGTGCCGATGCTGTGATGATGAGACCATGCGCACGCTGATCACGAACATCGGTGAGCTGACGACCAACGCCGATCACGGGATGCTCCGCGACGCGGCTGTGCTCGTCGAGGACGGACGCATCGCGTGGGTGGGGGCGGCCGCGGATGCACCGACGCACGCGGAAGAAGTCGTGGACGCGGGCGGTCGCGCCGTTATCCCAGGCTTCGTCGACAGTCACAGCCATATCGTGTTCGGCGGAGACCGGGCAGCCGAGTTCGAGGCGCGGATGGCGGGCGAGAAGTATGCCGCCGGAGGAATCCGTTCCACGGTGGCGGCAACCAGGGCTGCGACCGATGACGAACTGCGCGTCCGACTGCGTGGCTTCATCGCGGAGATGCATGCGCAGGGGACCACGACGGTCGAAATCAAGAGCGGCTACGGCCTCGATGTCGAAACCGAACAGCGCCTCGTGCGCCTCGCCGCCGAGGCGACCGACGAGGTCACATTCCTCGGCGCGCATGTGGTTCCCACCGAGTTCGCCGAGGATCCTGACGCCTACGTGGATCTCGTCATCGGTCCGATGCTGGATGCCTGCGCCCCGTACGCGCGCTGGATCGATGTGTTCTGCGAGAGCGGTGCGTTCAGCGTCGAGCAATCCCGGCGGGTGCTCGAAGCCGGCATCGCTCGCGGACTCGCGCCGCGCGTGCACGCCAGTCAACTGGGGCCCGGCGACGGTGTGCGGATGGCGGTCGAGCTCGGCGCGGCATCCGTCGACCACGGCACGTACCTGACCGACGACGACGTCGCGGCACTCGCAGTATCCGACATGGTGCTCACCCTGCTGCCCGGCGTGGAGTTCTCGACGCGCCAGCCCTATCCGGACGCGCGACGCCTCATCGACGCGGGCGTCACCGTGGCACTCGCATGCGACACGAACCCCGGATCGAGTTTCACGTCATCCATGCCGTTCTGCATCGCCGTCGCCGTGCGCGACATGGGCATGACTCCGGTCGAGGCGCTGTGGGCGGCGACCGCCGGGGGAGCGGCGGCGCTGCGTCGTGATGACATCGGCACGATCGCTCCGGGAATGCGCGCTGATCTCGTGCTGCTCGATGCGCCCAGCCACGTGCACCTGTCGTACCGGCCCGGCGTTCCGCAGGTGCGAAGCGTCTGGAAGGACGGCGTGCTCGTCGCCAAGCGTTCATAACTCCTCACGGCTTGCGGGAAACCGGCCGAGACCGGGCTCGTGGGCGGGCCGAGGCAGGATCCTTGAGGAGTTGCGAACCCGAATCAGCGAAGCCAGCGCAGCGCGAGCCGGTCGATGACCCAGATCACGAAGCCGACGGCGGCGGCAACCACCAGCCCGACCGTGATGAGTCCCGCGGCGACACCGCCGAACAGCACAACCTCGAGCATGAGCCGTGCAAACCCGCCGATGTCGTATCGAGCCTTCGGCGAGAGGAACATCCCCCAGATAGTGGCGACGATCACGACGGCGATCACCGCGGCGACCCAGTTCCAGCCAGCCGGAGTCACACGCCACGCGAGTACGGCGACTCCGGCGAGCAGGGCGAGCTCGAGCAGGAACCGCACGGTGAGGGCGAGTTTGCGCGCGATTCCGGCATCCTCGAAGTCAGCGCCGCGTCGCGCTTCTCCACTCATGCGGCTTTTCTTCCCGCCACCCCGGCCAGGAGCTCGAGCACGCACAGTGCGGCCAGGCGCACAGTGCGGCCGTCTTCGGTGTCGGACGTGGCATCCACTTCGGCGATGTCGGCGCTGATGACACGAGCATCCGAGGCGACGGCGCGCGTGAGCGCGCGCAGTTCCCACGCGGCGAGCCCGCCGGGGACACTCGCCGGGCACCCCGGTGCGACCGAACGATCGCACACATCCACGTCGATATCGAGGTGCACGCGCCCGTCCTGCCCGCCGGCGATCTCCACGGCTTCGGCCACCACGTCATCGATCCCGCGGCGGCGCACCTCATCCAAAGTGATCACGCGGATGCCCCAGTCCGCCGCGCGCTGCGCGTAGGCGGCCGAGTTCGCGAAGTCGGCGATCCCGATCTGCACGATCCGCGTCGGGTCGATCCGCGAGGTCGGCACGCCAGCTGCGGTGGGAACGTCCTCGACGAGCCGCCTGACGGGTGTGCCGTTGGAGATGCCGTCACGCAGGTCGAAGTGCGCATCGAAGGTGATGAGACCGGATGCTGCCGAGCCCAGCGCCACCGGGTATGTGAGCGAATTGTCCCCACCGAGCGCGATCACGAATGCCGGTGCAAGCTCGCGCATCCGGGCGATGACGCTGGCCTCGCCCGCATCGCCGTCCGGTTCTTCGATGTCACCGGCATCCCGGATCGCGAGGATGGCGTCGAGATCTGTGACCGGCGACCCCATCAGCGTTGGGCTGTAGCGCTGCAGTGCCTCCCGTACCGCTCCTGGGGTCGCGTGCGCACCCGTCGGCGAGAGGGAGGTGCGCCAGGTCGGGACTCCGAGAAGGACGGCATCTGCCGCGCCGTCGTAAGCGGGCCAGGCGCCGGCGCGCGGCCACATCGGGTCGTGAGAGAGAGCCATGTTCACACTCCAGGGATGATCGCGTGGGCGATGGTGAAGATCGCCAGCCCGGCGAGAGCGCCGACGACGGTACCGTTCAGGCGGATGTACTGCAGGTCGCGTCCGACCATGAGCTCGATCTTCTCGGTGGTCTCCGCCGGATCCCAGCGTTCGACGGTGTCGGTGATGATCGAGGCGATATCGTGCCGATAGCGATCGACGAGGAAGACGGCAGCCTCGGAGACCCAGGAGTCCACGCGGCGCTGCAGTGCGGCATCCGTCATGAGGCGCTCGCCGACCTCTTCGATCGCCTGCACAGCACGCACCCGCAGGGCACTCTGCGGGTCTTCCAGCGAACGGATCAGTCCGTTCTTCGCGGTGTTCCACGCCTCGGCGGCCAGCGCGCCCACGCGCGGGCTGTCGAAGAGCGATGCCTTCGCGTTCTCGAGCTTGCGGCGTGTGACGGGATCGTTCTGGAGATTATCGGCCAGGCGGGCGAGATAACCATCGATCGCGAGGCGAGCCGGATGCTGCGGGTCGGCGCGCACGGCATCGACGAACTTGATCGCCTCGTGATAGACCGTGTCGTCGACGAATCGGTGGGCGAGCTTCGGAACCCATCCCGGCAGGCGCCGTGAGACCAGTCCCGAGAACGCGTCGGCGTTGGCGACCAGCCAGGTCGCGATGCTGTCGGCAGCCAGGTCGACGGCACTGCGGTGAGCGTCGGACTCCACGATCTTCTCCAGCCAGGCACCGGCCGGGGGACCCCATTCGGGCTGCACGAGATGCTCGCGCGCGAGGTCTGTGATGAGGTCGCGCACGTCGTCGTCGCTGAGCGCGTTGAGCACGCCCACGGCGATCGCGGAGCCCTCCGCGGCGACCCGTTCGGCGTGGGGCCTCTGCTGCAACCACTCACCTGCGCGCTGGGCGATCGGGGTGGAGGACAGCTTGGTGCGGACGACGTCGGCCGCGAGGAAGTTCGTCTCGACGAACTCGCCGAGCGTGCGCCCGATCTCGTCCTTGCGGTTCGGGATGATCGCCGTGTGCGGGATCGGGAGTCCCATCGGGCGGCGGAACAGCGCGGTGACCGCGAACCAGTCCGCCAGGGCGCCGACCATTCCTCCCTCTGCCGCGGCGCGCACATAGCCGAGCCAGGGATACCGTCCCTGCAACCAGAACGCGATCACGAAGACGACGGCCATGAACAGGAGGGCGCCGAGGGCGATCGCCTTCATCACGCGCAGGGCGCGCAGGCGTTCCTGATCGGCGGGGGAGAGCAGAGCCATCGGAGTGCGCGGCATTCTGTCATCCTCGCATGCCCTTCGACAGGCTCAGGGACCGGCAGGCGGGGTAGCCTCGAGTCGTGATCGAAGACATCAAGAAGCGTGCCCTGCATCGCACGAGCATCCTCGAGGGTCAGCTGCGTGGCGTCACCCGAATGATCGAAGGCGAGGAATACTGCATGGACATCATCACGCAGTCCCGTGCCATCCAGAAGTCGCTGGAGTCGTTGAATCGCCTTCTGCTGGAGAACCATCTGCGCACGCACGTCACGCACATGTTCGAACAGGGCGGCGACGAGCGCGAGCAAGCCGTCGACGAGCTTCTGAAGGCATTCGACTTCGAGCGAAAGTAGTTACGCGAGCGGCCCGAGGAGCGCGCTCGCCGCGGTGGAGTGCGCGGACTCCGGGTCAGACGGATGGAACATCCCCGCCAACACGTCCCGGTACAGTCGCGACAGCTCGTTCGAGGAGAAGTAGGACCCGCCGCCGGCGGTGAGGATCGCCTGGTCGACGACATGCTTGGCCATCACGACCGCGCGGTGCTTCGTCCCTGACAGCAGTGTGAACCAGCGCGCGCCGTTATCTCTCTGCTCGTCGACGTCATGCGCGAGAGCAGCGATCTGCGGAGGCAGGGCGTCGTAGGCGAGGCTCATATCGGCGATCCGCCAGCGGATGTCGGGGTCCTGACTGTACGCGAGCCCGGTCTTCTTCGACGTGCGCTTGTGGACCGTCTCCACGGCGAGATCCAGGGCACGGCGAGCGATGCCGGTGTACACCGAGGCGAGCAGCAGCTCGAAGACGCTGAAGATGCCGAAGATGATCGGATCCGGGCTCGGCCCCGGGTCGATCCGCCGCACGACCTGCGACGCGGGTGCGAGGGCACCGTCCAAGCGCGTGGTGCGGCTCTGCGTCGCGCGCATGCCCAGGGTGTCCCAGTCATCGCTGGTGGTGACGGCATCCGTCCTGTCCACGAACGCGAACACGAGCTGCGGTGCGTCGGCGCTCGTCGTATCGAGCCCGTGCAGGCCGAGCTTGGTCCACACCGGCGCGAGCGAAGTGAAGATCTTCACTCCCGTGAACGCGTACGATCCATCGGCCTGCGGCACGGCATCCGTATTGCTGTCGAAGAGCACGAGATCGTTTCCGCCCTCGCTGATCCCGAAGGCGAACACCTCGCCGCCAGCGGCGCCATCCTGCACGAACTCGAGCCCGGGAACGCCGCGGTCGCTGAACACCTTCGCGACGCCTGTCCAGACCAGATGCATGTTTATGGACAGGGCAGTGGCCGGGGATGCTGTCGCCAGACGCTGCTGCAGGATTGCAGCCTGCTCGAGCCCGAGGCCCGCGCCGCCGCGCTCAGTCGGGACGAGGATCTTCAGATATCCGGCATCCCGAAGCTCGGCGAGATCTTGCTCGGGAAACGTGTTCTCCCGGTCGTGGATCGGTGCGCGCTCGCGGATGCGATCGAGCAGGTCGTCGGGGAGATGCGTGGTGGGATCGAAAGTCACAGCAGTGCCTCCAAGAGCTGGCGGATGGTGTCATCGGGCTTGTCGCGGTGCGGGGAATGGCCGGCGCCGGCAACGACCGACATCGTGATGTTCGCGTTCTCGAGCACCTCGGCGGCCACGTCTCCGGTGAACAGACTGTAGATCTCGGGGTCGGCACCGATGATGTGCGTGGGTGTTGTCAGGCGCGCAGCATCCGCCCGCACATCCCAAGGCTGGTTCTGGGCGCTCGTCTGCTCGACCGCCCAGCGGCTTGCGCGGGCGACGGCATCGATCTTCAGTTCGTGATCCTGCGGATGCCAGTGCGGATGCTCGGCCTGAACAACCTCGATCCGGTTGTCATCGAACGCGCGCTCCTGGCTGCGCCGCACCACCTGCGCCTCGTGGCCGTCGACGAGGATGGCCGGGTCGAGGAGGACGAGCCTGCGCGTCCAGGCAGGGTCGGATGCCGCGGCCACGACACTTGCCGCGGCGCCGAGGGAGTGTCCGATGACGGCATCCCACGAACCGTCGTTGTCGGGGCGGGTGGCTGCGAGATCGGAGGCATAGGCGGTAACGGTGTAGTCCGTCGTGCGCGGAGCATCGCCGTGGCCACGCAGGTCGACGGCTATCGCACGCCAGCCGGTGTTCGCGAGGGCGTCGCCGAGCATCCACATCAGTGCGGCGGAGGATCCGAGCCCGTGCACGAGCAGGGCGGTCTTCGAGGAATCGGGGTCGCCCCAGGACAAGCGGGGCAATGTCACGGCGGTCACAGGATCAGCCTATTGCGACGGTTCCGTGTTCACGCGGGAGGGGCGCACACACGACACGCCGCGACACGCCGAGATGCGTTTTCCACAGGAAATCGAATGTCCGAACCCCCGCGTAGCGTCCCACCTGTGGATGGATTTCTGAGCGGCTCCTGAGAACCGCGAGATCATGCGCTTCGCGGGGTTCGAAACTGACCCCGCGGCTGTGGATGAAATGGTGGACAACCTGTGTTGTAACCAGTGGAGAACGGTGGAAAACTACACGGATGTAACTACTAGCCCTTGTGGTCACTCCTAATGTCCGTCCCCATATGTAGTATTGAGATCCCGGTGAGGGTCTACCGGGAAAACCAAGTTTTGAGGGGGAAAGCAATGTCGATCACGGTCTACACCAAGCCTTCGTGCGTGCAGTGCAATGCGACCTATCGCGCGCTCGACGCGAAGGGCATCGAGTACGAGATTCATGACCTCTCCGAGGACGCTGCGGCGCTCGAGCAGGTCAAGGCGCTCGGGTACATGCAGGCACCCGTTGTCGTCACCGATGAGGGGCACTGGTCGGGGTTTCGTCCCGACAAGATTAACGAACTCGCGTCTCGGTTGGCATAAGAGCAACCGACCGCTGAGCCTGTCGAAGCGTAGGGACCGAGGTGAATCATGACCGCCGTCGCAACCGCCGCGCCGCTCCTGGTCTACTTCTCCAGCACCTCGGGCAACACGGCCAGGTTCATCGAGAAGGTAGGCCTCCCGGCGCGCCGCATCCCGCTGTATCGATCTGAGGAGCCACTTCTCATCGATCAGCCGTTCGTTCTCGTGACTCCCACCTATGGCGGAGGCCAGGGCAGGGGTGAAGAGAAGGGGGCTGTCCCCAAGCAGGTGATCCGGTTCCTCAACGATGAGCGCAACCGGCGAAACATCCGCGGGGTCATCTCCGCAGGCAACACCAACTTCGGCGAAGCATTCTGCGTCGCCGGCGACATCATCAGCCGCAAGTGTCATGTGCCGCACTTGTACCGGCTTGAAGTATTCGGCACGCAAGACGATGTAGATCGCGTGAGCGACGGATTGGAACGATGGTGGACACCGCAGTTGACGAGCAGGCAGTGACCGAGCAGGTGGAGTTCAAGATCAATCCCGCGTACGAGGGGCTTGATTATCACGCGCTCAACGCGATGCTGAATCTCTACGACGCGAACGGCAAGATCCAGTTCGGCGCCGACAAGCGTGCGGCGCGGGAATTCTTCCTGCAGCACGTCAACCAGAACACGGTGTTCTTCCACTCGCTCAAGGAGCGACTGGACTACCTGGTTGAGAAGGAGTACTACGAGGGCGAACTCCTCGAGAAGTACTCGTTCGAGTTCATCCAGAAGCTCACCGACCTGGCGTACTCGAAGAAGTTCCGCTTCGAGACGTTCCTCGGCGCGTTCAAGTACTACACCAGCTACACGCTGAAGACGTTCGATGGAAAGCGCTACCTGGAGCGCTTCGAGGAGCGTGTCGTGATGACCGCCCTCGGACTTGCCGACGGTGATGAGCAGGTCGCGATCGACCTCGTCGAAGAGATCATCTCCGGTCGTTTCCAGCCGGCGACGCCGACCTTCCTCAACTCGGGCAAGGCGCAGCGCGGCGAACTCGTCAGCTGCTTCCTGCTGCGCATCGAAGACAACATGGAGTCGATCTCGCGCG
>NZ_JBQDSX010000060.1:0-17184 GCF_052099035.1 Microbacterium sp.
GAGATGTCGAACGCCTTCGACGTCCACGCCTTGTTGATCGAGATGTTGACGCTGCCGATCCAGGCTCCGTCCTGGCGCACGTGGGCGACGAGGTTTCCGCCGGCATCGACGACGGCGATGTTCATGGGCTGGCCGATCTCGGTGGCCTTCTTCTCGGCGGCGGCGATGACTCGACGAGCATCCTCAAGATTTGCAGACATTTCCGTTCCTTTCGTGGTGGTCGAACTGCGGGGGTGGGTCAGGCTTTGATGTAGCCGTTGGGGTTGAGTACGTACTTCTTGGCGGCGCCCTGATCGAACTCCGCGTAGCCGCGCGGTGCGTCGTCGAGGCTGATCGGCGTCGCCTTCACGGCCTGCGCGATCTGCACCTTGTCATGGAGGATCGCCATCATCAGCTGCCGGTTGTACTTCATGACGGGACACTGCCCGGTCGTGAACGACAGAGATTTCGCCCAGCCGGTGCCGAGGCTGATCGAGAGAGATCCGACCTTGGCGGCGTCATCGACGGCACCGGGATCGCCAGTGACGTACAGACCAGGGATGCCGAGAGCACCGCCCGCGGCGGTGATGTCCATGAGGGAGTTCAACACGGTCGCGGGCGCTTCGTGCGAAGCATCCGATCCGTGTCCGCGCGCCTCGAAGCCGACGGCATCCACGCCGCAATCGACTTCGGGAACACCGAGGATCTGCTCGATCTGATCCTTCGGGTCTCCCTTCGAGACGTCCACCGTCTCGCATCCGAACGACCGGGCCTGCGCGAGACGATCCTCATTCAGATCGCCGACGATCACGGCCGCAGCTCCCAGAAGCTGCGCGCCGACCGCCGCGGCGAGACCCACCGGACCCGCGCCAGCGATGTACACGGTCGAGCCGGGGCCGACCCCGGCGGTGACCGCACCGTGGAAGCCGGTGGGGAAGATGTCGGAGAGCATCGTCAGATCAAGGATCTTCTCGAGTGCCTGGTCGCGGTCGGGGAATTTCAGCAGGTTCCAGTCCGCGTAGGGGACGAGCACGAACTCGGCCTGTCCGCCGACCCATCCGCCCATATCGACGTACCCGTATGCGCTACCCGGCCGGTCGGGGTTGACGTTCAGGCAGATGCCGGTCTTTCCTTCTTTGCAGTTCCGGCAGCGGCCGCATGCGATGTTGAACGGTACGGAGACAATGTCGCCCACCTTGATGAACTCCACATCCGGACCCACTTCGACGACTTCGCCGGTGATCTCGTGTCCGAGCACGAGGCCCGCAGGTGCTGTCGTCCGCCCGCGCACCATGTGCTGGTCGGAGCCGCAGATGTTCGTCGCGACCGTTCTGAGGATCGCGCCGTGCGGCACTTTCCTGCCCACGTTCGCGGGATTCACGCCCGGACCGTCCTTGAGCTCGAACTCCGGGTAGGGAGTGTCGATGACCTCGACGACTCCGGGCCCGTTGTAGGCGACCGCTCGATTGCCCGCCATGACACATCTCCATTCCCGGGCGTCGCCGCCCGCGCTTCGCTGTGGGTCGTGTCTCGAGCATCCTTCATCCATCCGAGTGGCGGTATCGTCCCGTTGGGCCGTCTTTCCCACCCGAAAGGGTGGTGCACTACCGTGGGGGCATGCTCGACGACGATGTACGCGCGCAGGAGCTCGCCGACCCGGACTCCCTCCGCCATGCTCGGACCTCAGCGGGTGAGCGCATGGAAGTGCTCACCGAGCTCATCGACGAGTACTCCACGACTCTCGAGTCGATCCTCGCGGTCCTCAGGTCAGGAAAGGTGGACGACAGTGCCGCGCGGTCGGCGGCCACGGCCGTCGCGGCATCCGGTCTGGTGCATCTCCGCACGGCAAGCGACCGCGTGCGCACATCGGCGGAAGAGCCTGTGACGACCGCATTCGAGCGGCTCCGCGAGGACCTGCGGCCGCTCGTGCACTACCGCGACATCGATGTGCAGTTCGTCGAGCCGCCCGAGGACGGTCGGCCCCTCCCGAGCGAGGTCGCACACGGTGCGCGGGCGGTCGTGCGCGGTTCGGTGCTCGCACTGCTCGAGAGCCCGGAGGTCGGCCGCGTGCGCGTGCAGTGGGACTGCGACGGCACCAATCTGCTCATCGACATGCGCGACGATGGCCACGGCGACATCACGGCCGAATCGGTGTCGGTGCAATCGGTCAGTCAGCGCATCCACGCACTCGGAGGCCGCATCGCCATCACCGCGACCGCGGGGTGGGGAACCGAGATCGCGATCGCCATCCCGCTGGACCCGCCGCATGTGGCGCCCGGGAGCGGCAATGCCTGGGATCTGCGTCCGAGAGAGCACGAGGTGCTCCGCCGGCTGGCCGCAGGACGACGCAACCGCGAGATCGCCGCCGACCTCGGGATCAGCGAGAACACCGTCAAGTTCCACATCGCGAACATCTACCGCAAGCTCGATGTGACGAGCCGATCCGAGGCGACGGCGCTGTTCCTGCGCGCCTGACGCCGCCGCGGCTCACTGGATGACGGTCAACTCCGAAACGGGCGTCTCGAGCACGGACCCCTTCGCCCCCACGGGGACGAGATCGGTCCGCGGAGCAGCCTGAGCCGCGTGACGACCGGCGATCCGGCCGGAGACCATTGCCCAGCCGATGTGCAGGCCGTGATTGAGCAGCTGGAGCCCGCCCTGGCCGGTGGACCCTGCGGCGTACAACCCGGGAATCGGGTCCCCTTCGGGCGTGGTCACGCGCAGCGTGGTGTCGACGGCGAGGCCGCCGTCGGCGAGCGTGATGTACGACTGCATCGGACCCAGCGCGTAGTACGGGCCTTCGCCGATACCCGCGCCGAAGGAGGTCCGTCCGAACTCCGGGTCCTCGCCAGCCGTCGCGTATTCGCGGACCTTCTGGATCGTCGCACGAAGCGCCGAAGCATCGATCCCCGCCTTCGTCGCGAGCTCTTCGATCGTGTCCGCCTTGTGGAACATGTCAGGACGGTAGCGCGCGTAGTCCCCGACGTAGGCGTATGCGACGCCGGGGAACGTCGAGACCGGGTTCGGCCACGCCGAGAACCGCTTCGCGAGCGCTTCGTCGAACACCATGTATCCCTGGTTGCTGTCGGATGCGACTCCGCGGGCCAGCAGCTTGTCGGAGTCCTCGTTCGCGACGCGCTGTCCACGCTCGTTGACGAGGATGGCGCCAGCACCGTACATCGTGTTGTTCGGTCCGACCCAGCTCGTCAGCGCTCCGCGCAGGAGAACGGCCAACAGTCGCGCAGGCAACCGCTCCGCGACGAAACGCACCATGCGGGAGACCGACGGATGCGAGGGCAGCAGCTTGATCGGATCAGGGAAGCGCCCTGGCGGGAAGCGCAGCCCCTCATAGAGTCGGTCCTCGGCGGCGACATGGAACATCCGCTGAACCCGGTGCAGCGTCAGGCCGTGCTCGACATGGATCTGAACACCATGATCGCCGAGGGCGGCAACATCTACTTCCTCAGCAAGATCGGTGCAACGCATGGTCTGAGCTTCCAGCAGATGGCCGGTTCCATGACCGGGATGAGCGAGGCTGCGTATCGGGACATGATGGTCGGCGGCGGACGTCGCCCCGAGGGGAACCGCCTGAAGGATCTCGACGGTTGGACGCCTCCTGCACCGGGCCAGAAGGCGGACACCTTCCGTCCGAACGCTCCGGCGAAGTACACCTCGGCGGTGTTCACCTCGCACGTGCCGGCTATCGGTGCGGCGATGGACCTCGGCAAGACCGAGGAGCCGTACTGGAAGAAGGTCTTCGACGGCTACCAGTGGACGCGCTCGTGGCAGAAGGAGTCCAAGCCGGACGTCGTCATCCTCATCTACAACGACCACGCCACCGCGTTCGATGCGTCGATCATTCCGACGTTCGTGCTGGGCACGGGGGCGTCGTACCCCGTCGCGGATGAGGGTTACGGCCCGCGTCCGGTTCCCGGTATCGAGGGGTACCCCGAGCTCGCAGCGCACCTCGCGCAGTCGATCATTCAGGATGACTTCGACCTCACCCTCGTCAACGAGATGGTCGTCGATCACGGGCTGACCGTTCCGCTGTCGCTCGTCTTCGGCGAACATGAGACAGAGGAGGAGTGGCCGGTCAAGGTCATCCCGCTCGCCGTCAACGTCGTGCAGTACCCGGTGCCGTCCGGACGCCGCTGCTACGAGCTCGGCAAGGCGTTGCGTCGCGCGCTGGACAAGTGGGATGGGCCCGAGCTGAACGTGCAGATCTGGGGTACCGGCGGCATGAGCCACCAGTTGCAGGGGCCGCGCGCCGGCCTCATCAACGAGGAGTGGGACAACGCGTTCCTCGACCACCTCATCGAGGACCCCAAGGGGCTGACCGAGTGGCAGCACATGGAGTACGTCGACGAGGCCGGGTCCGAGGGCATCGAGCTGGTCGACTGGCTCATCGCCCGCGGCGCGATGGACGATCAGTTCGGTGGGGAGTCGCCGTCGACGGATCACCGGTTCTACCATGTGCCGGCATCCAATACCGCTGTCGGACACCTCGTCCTCAGCAACCCGACCGGCTCGAAGGAGTAACTCATGACGGACAAGATCCGCATCGCCGTCGTCGGCGCCAACGGCGCCTTCGGTATCAAGCACCTGGATGGCCTTCAGAACATCGAGGATGCCGAGGTGACGGTCGTCTCCGCCACCTCGCAGGAGAAGGCCGACGGCGTCGCCTCGAAGTACGGCGTCGCGAACGCCGTCGTCGGTCTCGACGCCGTCCTCGAGCGCGACGACGTGGATGCTGTCATCCTCGCGACCCCGACCGGGCTCCACGCCGACCAGACGCAGGCCGTGCTCGCCGCCGGCAAGCATGTGCAGGTGGAGATCCCGCTCGCCGATTCGCTGGCGGATGCCGAGGCCACTCTGGCTGTCGGCGACGCTGCCGAGTCGTCGGGGCTCGTCGCCATGGTCGGCCACACGCGCCGATTCAACCCCTCGCACCAGCTGGTGCACGACCGCATCGAGGCCGGCGAATTCAACGTGCAGCAGATGGACGTGCAGACGTACTTCTTCCGCCGCACGAATACGAACGCCAAGGGCGAGGCGCGGTCGTGGACCGACCACCTGCTGTGGCATCACGCCGCGCACACCGTCGACCTGTTCGCGTACCAGGCGGGCAAGATCGTCGAGGCGCACGCCGTTCAGGGGCCGAAGCATCCCGAGCTGGGAATCGCGATGGACATGGGCATCCTGCTCAAGAGCGAGTCGGGCGCGATCTGCACCCTGTCGCTGTCGTTCAACAACGACGGGCCGTTCGGCACATTCTTCCGCTACATCGGCGACACCGCGACTTACGTCGCCCGCTACGACGACCTGTTCGATGGCAAGGACGAGCAGATTGATGTCTCGGACGTCGCCGTCAGCATGAACGGCATCGAACTGCAGGACCGTGAATTCATCGCCGCGATCCGCGAGGGCCGCGAACCGAACTCGTCGCTGCGTCAGGTGATCGACTGCTATCGCGTACTCGGACAGTTGGAGGAGCAGCTCGCGTGAAGCTTCCCCGCATGGGCCTGGGATGCATGAATCTCAGCCACGCCTACGGCATCCCGCCGTCGCCGGAAGAGGGGCTCGCGCTGCTGCGCGCCGCCCTCGATGCGGGAGTGACCCACCTCGACACCGCGACGCTCTATGGCGGCGGGCGCAACGAGGAGCTCGTCGGGCGCGCGCTTCGCGGCAGGCGCGACGAGGTTGTACTCGCCAGCAAGGGCGGAATGGCTCAGCTCGATGGCGTGAAGGTGATCGACGGGCGGCCCTCCACGCTGCTCGCGCAGGTCGACGCGTCACTCGACCGGCTCGGCGTCGACCACATCGACCTGTACTACCTGCACCGGTGGGACAAGACCGTACCGATCGGCGAGAGCGTCGGGGCGCTCGCTTCTGCCATGGATGCTGGGAAGATCGGCGCCATTGGTCTCTCGGAGGTGTCGGTGGCGACTCTTCGTTCGGCACAAGAGGTCGCCCCGATCGCCGCCGTGCAGAATGAGTACTCGCTGTGGACGCGCAATGCCGAGCTGGGGATGCTCTCCGCGACGGCTGAGGACGGGATTGCCCTCGTCGCATTCTCTCCGGTAGCGCGCGGGTTCCTCAGCGATTCGGTCGGCGACCCCGCTGCGCTCGCTGAGAAGGATATTCGCCGGAAGATGCCGCGGTTCTCGTCGGAGAACTGGCCCGTGAATGCTGCCCTGCTTCCGCAGTGGCGCGCGCTCGCCGCAGAAGCGGGATGCACGCCCGCGCAGCTCGCGCTCGCGTGGCTATTGTCGCGCGGGGAGCACGTCGTGCCGATTCCGGGGACGACCAGCGTTGCGCATATGCGCTCCAACCATGCGGCGGTCTCGCTGTCGGTGGATGCCGGACTGCTCGAGCGTGCTGGCTCGCTCATCGACACGTCGACGGTCGCGGGTCCGCGCTACGCGCCGGGTCCCGCCGCTGAGGTGGATGCTGAGACCTTCGAGGATGCGGCGTGAAAGCCATCTCCTCGATGGCGACGCGTCATGTGCTCGCTGACCTTCTTGAGGCTGCTGCTTCTTCGGGGTTGCCCGCGGTCGAGGTCGAATCGGTCGGGGGAGTGGATGCCGCCGCGCGGGTGGCCGATGGGGAACCGTTCGATCTTGTCTTTCTGGCATCCGGTGCGCTGAAGAAGCTCGCTGCGGACGGGCACGTGTCGGGGCCGATGGTGCCGCTCGTGCTGTCGCAGACCGCGGTGGCTGTGCCGTCCGGATCTTCTTCGCCGGCATCGCGTCCGGACGGACCCGCATTCGCCGACGCTTCGGAACTGCGTGACGCACTTCGTTCCGCGAACCGGATCGGGTACTCGACCGGCCCGAGCGGCACGGCGCTCGTGAAGATGATCGACGACTGGGGCATGACCGATGAGGTCGGCGACCGGCTCATGCAGGCGCAGCCGGGCGTCCCCGTCGCGAAGTCGGTTGCCGCAGGTGTCGTCGACCTCGGCTTCCAGCAGCTCAGCGAGCTCGTGGGACAGCCAGGTGTTCGCATCCTCGGCGTGATGCCTGACGATTGCGCGATCGACACGGTGTTCGCCGGGGCTGTGGCCACGGCATCCACCTCGCCTGCCCGGGCCGCCGAGGTGCTGGCGTTTCTGGCATCCGACTCTGTTGACGAGGTCAAGTCCCGGCACGCATTCGGCGTTCCCGCGCACTGAGTTCCGGCCCGCCGCTCGCCCTGCGGGGAACGCAGGCGCGCGGGCTGTTTTTCACGCCTCCCGGTCCGGTCCTGGCCGCGGAATCCATCCCGCGCGCGCCATCTGGCAGGGCGTCCAGGGCTTCGAGGGCTCGCTTCGCGGTCGTTGAGCGAGCGGAGCGAGACGAAACGCACTGAGCGAGGAGCGCAGCGACGAGTCGAAGTGGCGCTCGCTCCCATACACAGCATGCGCTAGTGTGATCACATAACGAACGCACGTTCGCACAACGAACACTCTCGAGGGGGCGCAGTGATCGACAAGACCGTGGCGGATGCGGCATCCGCCATCGCCGACATTCCGGACGGTGCGACCGTCATGATCGGCGGGTTTGGCAGGGCCGGGCAGCCGGTCGAACTCATCGACGCCCTCATCGCGCACGGCGCGAAGGACCTCACGATCGTGAACAACAACGCCGGCAACGGCGATACGGGGCTCGCGGCGCTCCTCGCCAAGGGGCTCGTGCGCAAGATCCTGTGCTCGTTCCCGCGGCAGAGTGATTCGTGGGTATTCGACGATCTGTATCGTGCGGGCAAGATCGAACTCGAGCTCGTGCCGCAGGGCAACCTCGCCGAGCGCATCCGTGCTGCGGGTGCCGGCATCGGCGCCTTCTTCACCCCGACCGGCGTGGGTACGCAGCTGGCGGATGGCAAGGAGGAGCGTGTGATCGACGGTCGCCGCCACGTGCTCGAGTATCCGATCACTGCGGACTTCGCCCTCATCAGCGCTCTCAAGGGCGACCGCTGGGGCAACCTCGTCTACCGCGAGACGGCGCGCAACTTCGGCCCGATCATGGCGACGGCTGCGACGACGACGATCGTGCAGGTCGATGAGATTGTCGATCTCGGGGCGATCGATCCGGAGACGGTCGTCACCCCGGGCATCTTCGTCGACCGCGTCGTCGCCGTCGGCGAGCGCCGCTGGTTGCGGGATGGCGAGTTCATCGGCGGCGTCGATCTCGAAGGCACGGCATTGGATGCCGCACTGTCGGATGCCGCGACAGAGGAGGCAGTGCGATGACCACCCGCATCACCCGTGACGAACTGGCTGCGCGTATCGCTGCCGATATCCCCGAGGGGGCTTTCGTGAACCTCGGTATCGGCGCTCCGACGCTGGTCGCGAACTTCCTGCCCGATGACCTCGAGATCATCCTGCACACCGAGAACGGGCTGCTCGGCATGGGCGGCGCTCCGCCCGAGGGGCAGATCGACCCCGACCTTATCAACGCCGGCAAGCAGGCCGTCACCGCGGTCGCCGGGGCCGCGTACTTCCACCATGCCGACTCGTTCGCGATGATGCGCGGCGGACACCTCGACGTGTGCGTACTCGGCGCGTTCCAGGTCGCACAGAACGGCGACCTCGCGAACTGGTCGACCGGCGCCCCTGGTGCGATCCCCGCCGTCGGCGGCGCCATGGACCTCGCGATCGGCGCCAAGGACGTGTACGTGATGACCGATCTGCTCGCCAAGGATGGTTCGTCCAAGCTCGTCGCCGAATGCACCTACCCGCTCACCGGTGTCGGCTGCGTCAGCCGCGTCTACACCGACCACGGCGTCTTCGACGTGACGCCAGAGGGCTTCCGCGTGCGCGAAGCCTTCGGCGAGAACACCGTAGCGTCCCTTTCGGAGTTGACTGGCTTGGAGCTGAAATGACCACCACCTACATCTACGACGCCGTTCGCACCCCGTTCGGTCGTGCGGGCGGTGCGCTTGCCGGCATCCGCCCTGATGATCTGGCGGCGACCGTCATGCGCGCGACCGTGGAGCGCACGGGAATCGACCCGGCGCGCATCGCCGACGTGATCCTCGGCGACGCCAACCAGGCGGGTGAGGACAATCGCAACGTCGCCCGCTTCGGGGCGCTGCTCGCAGGTTTTCCGACCTCGGTGACCGGTGTGACAGTGAACCGGCTGTGCGCATCGAGCGTCGAGGCCGTGATCCAGGGAGCGCGGGCGATCGAGTCGGGGGACGCCGAGATCATCCTCGCCGGCGGCGTCGAGTCGATGAGCCGCGCACCGTTCGTCGTTGAGAAGTCGGCGAAGCCGTACCCTGCGACCGGAAACCAGACGATGTGGAACACCGCGATCGGCTGGCGCATGACCAACAGGGCGCTGCCGACGAACTGGACGATCTCCAACGGCGAGGCCGCAGAGAAGGCGGCACGCATTGCGGGGATCAGCCGCGAGGATCAGGATGCTTTCGCCGTGCGCTCGCACGAGCTCGCAGCCAAAGCCTGGGCCAACGGCATCTACGAGGGCGAGATCGTCCAGGTCGCAGGCGCTGAGCTCACCCATGACGAAGGCATTCGCGACGGGTCGACCGTCGAGAAACTCGGCGGCCTGCGGGCACTGTTCGCCGAGGACGGTACGGTCACCGCCGCAAACTCCTCGTCGATCAACGACGGGGCTTCGGCCGTGCTGCTCGGTGCCGAAGGTGCGCTGGATGCTGAACCGCTCGCACGGATCACCGGCCGCGCGGCGCACGGCGTCGACCCGGATGACTTCCCGATCGCGCCGATCGAAGCGGCGAACAAGGCTCTTGCTCGGGCCGGGCGCACCTGGGCCGACGTCGACGTCGTGGAGCTGAACGAGGCGTTCGCGTCGCAGTCGCTGGCGTGCCTGCGCGGCTGGCCGGACCTGGATCCCGAGAAGCTGAACATCCATGGTGGGGCGCTCGCGATCGGGCATCCGCTCGGGGCATCCGGAGGTCGGATCATCGGCCATGCCGCCCATGAGCTGGGGCGCCGCGGCGGGGGAGTCGCGGTCGCTGCGATCTGTATCGGCGTCGGGCAGGGCCTTGCCGTCGTCCTGGAGCGATAAGGTTCTCGAGTGACTGATTCGGATGCCGCACCCACGCCCGATTCGTCATCAGTCGACTTCGTGCAGTCACTCGCGCGCGGCCTCGCCGTCATCCGCGCGTTCGATGGGGAACCGGCCGAGCTGTCGCTCGCCGAAGTGGCGCGCCGGGCCGACATCCCTCGCGCCGCGGCCCGCCGATTCCTGCGCACGCTCGAGCAGCTCGGGTACGTGAGGGCGACGCCGGATGCTCGTTTCCTGCTGACTCCGCGCATTCTCGAGCTGGGCTACGGCTACCTCTCGTCGCTGTCGCTTCCCGAGATCGTCCAGCCGCACCTAGACGAGCTCTCGCACCGGATCGGCGAATCGGTGTCGGTCGCCGTGCTCGACGGAAGCGAGATCCTCTATGTCGCTCGCGCCGCCGCGCGCCGCATCATGAGCGTGCGCATCACGATCGGCACCCGGCTGCCGGCATTCGCGACGAGCATGGGTCGGGTGCTGTTGGCAGGTCTGTCCGAATCGGATGCCGCAGCGCAGCTCGACGCGGCAGAGCTCGTCGCCTACACGCCGCGTACCCGCGCCGACCGTGCCGACCTCGTCGCCGAGATCGACACCGTGCGAGCGCAGGGATGGGCGATGGTGGACGGTGAGCTCGAAGAGGGGCTGCGCTCGATCGCCGTTCCGCTGCAAACGCGCGCGGGAGTGACCGCGGCGCTGAATGTCTCTACGAGCACCGCGCGCGGCGCGGCTGACGATGTGCGGGCGGAGTTGCTGCCAGCGCTCCAGCGCACAGCATCCGAGATCGAGGCGGAGCTCCGCGCTACCCGCGTGTGACCTCTCGCGAAGTCAGGTCGTCGATAACTCGACCGTCAGGACCCAGCCGTCGGGGGCGAGCGCGGCGCCGACCACGGTGAGCTGCGACGCTCCCGCGGCATCCGCGAGCGCGCGGGCGAGCGGATTCACGAGCGCCGTCTCGATCGCCGTCGCGATGCCGCGTCCGCCGAACGGAAGTTTGGTCAGCGCATAGCTCTCGATCGTCTCGCGGGCAGCAGCTGAGACGTCCAGGGACGCCCCCAACCGGGCCCGCACGGTACTGGCCACCGCATCGATGTGCTGGGCCACCAGCTGTCGGCCCACCGGCGCAGTGATCGAATCGAAGACGATGATGTTGTCGCCGATCCGACTGAGCAGCTCCGGGCGCTCGAGCTCCTCGAGGAAGTGCCGCTGGATCTCGGCGAGGATCTGGTCGTGCGCGGCGGCGGAGTCCCCAGCATCCGCCCCGGTGATCGCCCGAGCGGCGCCGAGGTTCGAGGTGAAGATGATGACCGACTCGCTGAAGAACACCGTGTTGCCACTGCCGTCGGTGAGCCTGCCGTCATCGAGGATCTGCAGGAACTTGTCGAGGATGCGCGGGTGCGCCTTCTCGATCTCATCGAACAGCAGCACGGAGAACGGCTTCTCGCGCACGGCGTTCGTCAGCTCGCCTCCGGCACTGTGGCCGATGTATCCGGGCGGGGCTCCGATCAGTCGCGCCTCGCTGTGCTCGGCGGAGAACTCGCTCATATCGAACCGGATATACGCGTCCTCCGCCCCGAAAAGCACCTCGGCGAGGGTCTTGGCGAGCTCGGTCTTCCCCACTCCGGTAGGACCCGCGAAGAACAGGATGCCCTGCGGACGCCGCCCGCGCCGTCCCTGGTGAGCGCCCGTGAGCCCGAGCGCCGAGCGGAGCAGGATATCGGTCGCACGCTGCACGGCACGCGACTGGCCGAGCACGCGCTGCTCGATCGTCTCGGGCGCTCGACGAATGCGGGCCAGCAGCAGCGGGTCCTGCCACGGGTTGTCGACGATCCCAGCCAGATAGCTGCGCACGGCCTCGTCCACGTGCTCGGGGCCGAGCTCCTGGTCGCGCGCGAGCGTGGTCATGCTGCGCATGCCGCGGATCGTGACGCCCTGGGTGGAGTCGGCGAACAGATCGATCGCCTCGGTACGGCCCTCGGGGCCCAGCTCATCGAACCCGGGCAGCTCGGTGAGCAGCGCGCCCGCGGCAAGGCGCCGTGCGCTGAGCGAGGGGAGGGGAACACGGAGCGTCCGCGCATTGTCGGCCGGCCGTAACCAGTCCGGGGCATCGTTCTCGGACTCGCTGATCCAGATGATCGTGTTCCCGGGGGAGACCGTTCGACTGCCGCCGGGCACGCGCGTGACCTCGCGGGTCGCGAGCCTGCGGCTGGCCAGCAGCAAGCGGCCGGCTTCGACGTTGTCGGCATCCGCCCAGATGTTCGACGCCGACTCGACGATCAGCGCGACCCGCGTCTGCGACTGGCTCGCGGACTGCATCATGAGGTCGGCGAGCTTGGCGACCGAACCGACCGTCGCGCGATTGAGATGCGCGTCGGGGAAGAAATCGTTGCTGACGACCTGATCTGCGACATGGTCCAATCGGATGCCGTCGAGCGAGTCGAATCGATAGACGAGGTCGTACTCATTGGCGACGAGGCACTGCTCGATGAGGTCGACCGTCGAACAGAAGGAGCCCTCCGCATGCGGGTAGTGCTGATCGTGCACATTGCCGGTGATCAGATACTGCCCGGTGATCGGCAGGGACAGGTCGAGCTCGCGGACCCACGCCGGGTAGGTCGCCGCATCATCGAGGTGGCTGGCACGGTTCTGGTTCGCGCTGATCACGGCATCCTCCTGGCGTCGGCGTCGGTGAGTCCGATCGACGAGAGCGCGGATCGGTGCGCTTCGGTTCCGGCGCCGAGGAGCGGCGTCGAGTCGCTGCGGACGAAGCGAGGTGGATCGACGCTGAGGGACTCGACCCGCGCGGCCAGCTGGTCGGTGAAGGCCGGGTAGACGCTGAGCGGACCGCCGAGTGCGATCGCGCTCGGGTTCAGCAGAATGACGATATTGGCGACAGCGTGCGCGATCTCATCGATGACGGCATCCGCCTCGGGGTCGAGCGCCGCGGGCGCGAGCATCGCGGACGCACGCTCGAGGTCGATCTCGTAGCGACCGGGATCACCGAGTCCGAGCTCGACGAGCCGCTGCGTGAGATCCAGCCGACCGGCACTGTCGGCGCGGAGATATCCGATCTCGCCCGCGAGGCCCTTGCGGCCGCGGAAGAGCTGTCCGCCGAGCATGAGGCCGGCGCCGAGGCCCGACCCGAGATAGATATAGACGAAGTCGTCCTCGCCGCGCAGCTCGCCCCGGCGGTATTCGCCGAGCGTTGCCCAGTTGACGTCGTTGTCGATTGCGACGTGGGCGGATTCCGGTAGATCGAGCTCGGTGAGCGCACTGAATGCGGCCGCGGGGAACACGGATCGCTCACGGGGGATGGGGGTCCCCGATGCGTAATCAACCGGATCGGCGATTGAGACCGCTGCTGCCAGCACCGGTGCTGGATGCTGTTGCGTGACCATCTCGATCAGACTGTTCGCGGCGGTCACGATTTCGGCGGGCGTCGCATCCGCGGTGATCGCCTCGTCGACGACGACCCGAACGGTGCCGGTCAGGTCGCGGGACTCCACGGTGATCAGGTTGCTCTGAATCACAACCGCGAGAGACCGGCCGTGGTCGGGGTCGAGCTCGAAGAGCGTCGCGACGCCGCCCCGGCGCCCCTCTCGGATGCCCACCTCATGCAGGATGCCGCGCTCGAGCAGTCGCTTCGCTGCTGCTGCCGCGCCCGGTTTCGACAGCCCTGTGATCGTGGCGATCTCGGCGCGGGAGACGGGAGCCGCCGCGTTCGCGACGGCGGTGAGAACAGTGCGATCCGTGATCGAGGCGAGCACCTCCGGGCGGGGGGCGGCGATTCTCGCACTTGACATCGGCATCGATGGTCTCCTATTCTCGGAATCACGCATTCAGTAATAGTACATTACTGAACCTCGAACGCAAGGAGATCTTCTCATGTCAGAGCAGACGAGCTGGGCAACTCCGCCGGATGACTTCCCCGCCGCGATCCGCGCCGTCAAGGCGAAGCTGCGCGAGCAGATCGGTGATGTCGACGCGCTCTTCGCCCGCATCGAAGCGGCCATCGAGCCCAAGGTCATCGAGATCGAGCAGACCCGTGATCGCGGCGAAGACGTCTGGCCGATCGTGCAGTACGCCGATATCGAAGCAGGCACCGTCCCGCAGGAGACGATCGATCTGATCCACCGCCGCGGGTGTGCGATCGTGCGCGGACAGGTAACCGAGGACCAGGCGACCGAGTGGGATCGCTCGCTGGTCGAGTACGTCGACGGCAACGACTTCATGAACCAGTACCGGGGTCCGGCCGATGACTTCTTCGGGACGCTCGACGCATCCACGCCCGAGATTTACCCGATCTACTGGTCCCCCGCGCAGATGGAAGCCCGCCAGCACCAGCACACCGCGAATGTGCAGAGTTTCCTCAACCGCATGTGGAAGAGCGAGTCGCGCGGGGTGACCTGGTTCGACCCCGACCAGGACTCGATGTACCCCGACCGCATCCGCCGGCGCCCGCCGGGAACGAACTCGAAGGGTCTCGGCGCGCACACCGACTCCGGCTCCGTCGAGCGCTGGCTGACGCCCGCGTACCAGCAGGTGTTCGAGTCGATCTTCACCGGTGACTTCGAGTCCTACGACCCGTGGGATGCTGCGTTCCGCACCGAGGTCGACGAGTACCCGTCCTCGACGATGTGCAGCATGTTCCGCAGCTTCCAGGGCTGGCTGGCCATGTCGGAGATGCAGCATGACCAGGGGGTGCTGTGGGTCGTTCCGATCCCCGAGGCGATGGCGTACATCCTCGTACGCGCACTGCTCGATGACGTTCCCGACGACGAGCTCGCGGGCGCGGAGCAGGGCAAGGCGCTCGGCATCAACGAGCAGTACCACCCGCTGCTGATGCGGGCGCGCTCCGGCATCCCGACGGTTCAGCCCGGTGACTCGGTGTGGTGGCATTCCGATGTCATCCACGGTGTCGCGTCGGTGGAGAGCCAGGAGGGCTGGGGCAACGTCATCTACATCCCCGCAGCACCCATGTGCGCGAAGAACGCCGCGTACGCCAAGGAGGTCGCCGAGAACTTCCGCCGCGGTGAGAGCCCCGCGGACTTCCCCAAGGAGGACTACGAGGTCACCTGGTCGAACCGGTTCCAGGAGAGCCAGCTCAACCAGGTCGGCGCCCGAGCTCTGGGCATCGCCCGCAAGGCTCGTGTCGTCGAACGGGCCGCCGCCGCGCCGCGGGGGTGAGGCGGCCGGATCCGGCTTCGACTCGCTGACGCTCGCTCACCCCGTTTCGTCGCGGTCGCTCCGCTCCCTCGCTCAACGACCCGCACACGAGGCTGCCCCCGCGCGAGTGCCACCCCCCCGCGGGAGCATCAGCCACCGCGGGGAGTGCCAGCCCCCGCGGGAGTGCCAGCCACGGCGGGCCGTTGAGCGAGCGAAGCGAGACGAAACGCGCTGAGCGAGGAGCGCAGCGACGAGTCGAAGCGTCCTCCCCATCCAGATCCCACACCCGCGTAGGCTTCTGGCCATGGAGCTGAATGAGACGCGCGCGTGGAACAAGTTCTACGCACCGGGTACCCCGATCGACATCGAGCCCGTGACAGGCTCTCTCAGCGACATGCTCGACGAGCGCGTCGCCCAGTGGAGTGAGCGGCCGGCGATCGCCTTCTTCGACCGAACCGTGAGCTACCGGGAACTCGGCGACCGCGTCTCCCGCGTCGCGAACGCCCTGCGCGAGCGCGGCGTGAAGGCCGGCGACCGGGTCGCGCTGATCATGCCGAACGCTCCGCAGCACGTGATCGCCTTCTACGCCGTGCTGCGCCTGGGCGCGGTCGTCGTCGAGCACAATCCGCTCTACACTCGCGACGAGCTCGAGGTGCAGTTCCGCGATCATGGCGCCACGGTCGTGATCACCTGGGACAAGATCGTGCCGACGCTGCAGGCGCTTCCCGCCGATCTCGGCATCCGCGACATCATCGCCGTCGACGTCACGCGCGCGATGCCGTTCACGATGCGTCTGGCTCTCAGCCTCCCGATCGCGAAGGCGCGCGAGTCCCGAGAGAAGCTCACTGCGCCCGCGCCGGGCGCGACGCCGTTCGCGCAGCTCGAGAAGAGCGCTCCTCTCTCCGACCAGCATCCGCGCCCGACAGCATCCGATATCGCATGTCTGCAGTACACCTCCGGCACGACCGGGACGCCCAAGGGGGCGATCATCACGCACTCGAACCTGTGGTCGAATGCGCGTCAGGGCGCGGCATGGATGCCGGACTTCACCCGTGGCGAGGGACGCATCTACGGGCTGCTGCCGATGTTCCACGCCTTCGGCGTGCTGCTGTCGGTCATCTACTCGGTCGAGACCGGGTCGTGCGCTGTGCTGTTCCCGACCTTCGACCCTGAGCTCGTCTCGAAGGCGGCGAAGAAGTTCCCGCCGACGTTCGTCCCCGCGGTTCCGCCGATGTTCGATCGGCTTTCGCGCGTGGCCAAGGAGGGCAAGCTCGACCTCTCGGGCGTCGTCTATGCGATCTCGGGTGCGATGACTCTGACGCCCGCGATCGTGAAGCGCTGGGAGGACCAGGCCGGCAGCATGCTCAACGAAGGGTACGGGCTCACCGAGACGAGCCCCGTCGCGCTCGCGAACCCCTTCACGGATGCGCGTCGTATCGGCGCGATCGGCCTGCCGTTCCCGTCCACCGACATCAAGGTCGTCGACCCCGATGAGCCGACCCGTGAGGTCGCGCTCGGCGAGGCGGGCGAGCTGCTCATCCACGGACCGCAGGTCTTCCACGGATACTGGAAGCGTCCCGAGGAGACCGCGGCCACCCTGCTCGAGGATCGCTGGCTGCGTACCGGTGACCTCGTCGTGCAGGACGACGATGGCTTCGTGACCGTCGTCGACCGCAAGAAGGAACTCATCATCACCGGCGGCTTCAACGTCTCGCCGAGCGAGGTGGAGCAGGTCATCACCTCGGTCGACGGCGTCGTGTCGTGTGCTGTCGTCGGCATCCCGCGGGGGAGCGGCGCCGAGGTCGTCACGGCCGTCGTCGTCCTCGAAGAGGGGGCGACCTTCGACGGGGATGCTGCGCGTGCCGCTGCCCGCGACCGCTTGGCAGAGTACAAGCGGCCGAGCTCGTACGTCGTGTGGGAGGAGCTGCCGACTTCCCTGATCGGCAAGGTGCTGCGCCGCAAGGTGCGCGACACCCTCATCGCCGACCGCAACGCGACGCGCGCCGCGGACGACTAG
>NZ_JBQDSX010000061.1:0-16606 GCF_052099035.1 Microbacterium sp.
GAGGTACTGACCCGCACGCAGGCATATGCGGCGCTAGCAGATGATTCAGATATGCGTTCGGCGTTGTATGAATCGGCACTCATTGCCTATGGACGCTGTTTCGGAAATGGGCGCTCGGCGCAAGGCTCCTCCCGACGACGTACGATCGCAGACCACGCTCAGCAACTCCCACATTCGCTGAGAGAAAAGCACGACAAGCTCATCGCGCTCCGGAACCGCCATGTGGGCCACCGGGTCGACCACACCGAGAGCTTTGTTGTCGCTGATTTCGACCGCAAGGGGAACTTTCAACGTCTAAGTAGGATGTCTTGGACGCTGGGCTCGCACAGCGGCCATGTTGAGGATCTGACCGCGGTCTGCGAAGCACTCATCGATCTCGTCAATGTGACCGCTGAACATGAACTCGCAGTCCTTGAGCGTAACCTGCGGGGCGCCAGGATCACGAGCACTCACGTGCCCAAGCTCGACCCACAGTCATCGACTTGGATCGACCTGCCGCTCGAGCCAGGAACGAATCACTAGACGGTCATGACGAACGTTTACGCCTGCATGACGGCGAGGACGTTGCCCGCCGGATCCTTGAACCACGCGATATCCGGTCCGTGCCCGTTGCCGCGGGCGATACCGCGCTCATCGGATGCGAACTCTTCATCGCTGTAGATCTTGGTCTGCACTCCGCGAGAGATGAGGTCGTCGACCGCGGCATCGATGTCTGCCACCGGGAAATTCAGGATCGTGAAGCTCGCAGGCTCATGATTCGGCTTCGAATAGATGAACACGGACCCACCGCTCGGAAGCTTCAGATCGAGGAATCCCATCGGGTTAGCCTCGACATCGAGCCCCAATGTCTCGCCGTAGAACTGCATGGCCGCGTCGATGTCATCGACGCTGAAACCGCTGAACGCTCGATCCGCCGTGAAAGCTGTCATGCGTCCAGCATCCGTCTCTGCGGCTCAATTGTCGAGAGCTGTCGGGCCAGTGTCCCGATCTGCTGACCGCGCCCCGATCTGCGGACGCATTTGCTGAATTCGTCAGCGAATCGGGACGACCTCAGCAAATCGGGACAGGCTGGCGGCGACGCATCACCACGGGTTCGGCTTGTAATCCTTCAAGAACACGCCGTACTGATCGACTCCGGCTTCGCCCTGCACGATCGGGTCGTACACGCGCGCGGCGCCGTCGACGAGATCGAGCGGGGCGTGGAAGCCCTCTTCGGCCAGGCGCACCTTGGTGTGGTGCGGGCGCTCGTCAGTGATCCAGCCGGTGTCGACAGCGGTCATCAGGATGCCGTCGGTCTCGAGCATCTCACCGGCACTGGTGCGGGTGAGCATGTTGAGCGCCGCCTTGGCCATGTTGGTGTGCGGATGCCCCGGCCCCTTGTACCGGCGCGAGAACTGCCCCTCCATCGCCGAGACGTTCACGATGTACTTACGGTGCGCCGCGGAAGAAGCCATCGACGCCCGCAGCCTGCTGATCAGCAGGAACGGAGCTGTCGTATTCGCCAGCTGAACCTCGAGCATTTCGAGTGGATCGACCTGCTCGATCGACTGCACCCAGCTGTTGACGTGATCGATGTCGGGTACGAGCCCGCCCGCATCGATCGCGGATCCGTCGGCGTGCTTCTCCAGTGACGACGACCCCGGCGCCATCGCGAGACGCGCAAGATCCTCCGCGGTCAGCGCCTGTCCGCCCTGCTCGGCGACGGTGCCGCCGAGGGCTGCGACCGACAGCAGAGGGTTCGAGGCGACGGATGCCGCGAGCGCCTGCGGATGCGGATCGGCGGTGTGCCCGAACGTCTCCATCTCGGGCAGCGGTCCGTCCGGCAGCGGCTGCATCTCAGCATCCGCCAGCAAAGAGTACGCCCCCGGCGAGCGCCGAACCGTCTGCGCGGCGTTGTTGATGAGGATGTCGAGGGGACCTTGGGCTGCGACGGAGTCGGCGAGCGCGATCACCTGTGCCGGGTCGCGCAGGTCGATGCCGACGACGCGGAAACGGTGCAGCCAGTCGGCCGAGTCGGGCAGCGACGTGAATCGGCGCACAGCGTCGCGCGGGAAGCGCGTCGTGATCGTCAGATGCGCGCCATCGCGCAGCAGTCGCAACGCGATGTGCATCCCGATCTTCGCGCGGCCTCCGGTGAGCAGGGCGCGCTTGCCGGAGAGGTCGGTGCGGGCATTGCGCTTGCCATGGCTGAAGCGCGCGCAGTCCGGGCAGAGCTGGTGGTAGAACGCGTCGACGAGCGTATACGGCTGCTTGCAGATGTAGCAGTTGCGGGGCTTGAGCAGTTCGCCGGCGATCGGGGCATCTACGTTCGAGGCGAGGTCGTTGCCGCGCGTCTCATCGTCGATGCGGTCGGGCGCGCCGGTCGCCGTGTTCGCGACGACGGCCCGGTCGGCCTCGGCGATCGCGTCACGGATCTCCTTGCGGCGGGCGCGTTTGACCGCCTTGAACATCTGCGCGGTTCCGCGCCTCACGGCGATGTAGTCGGGATGCTGTTCGCTCATCGAGTCCAGCGAGGCGAGCACGCGCAGGGTGGTGGCGAGGTCGTCAGGATCGAGGCCGTCGCCGAGGTCTGGCGTGCTGTCGGCGGGCGCGTCGGTCATTGGGCTGATTTTACGCGAGCGGGCTGGGAGTTCCCGCCGTCACGTGGCGGCCCAGAGAGCGTCCATGGGGAGGGCAGTTATCCGCTCCCCGATCGCAACGGAGGATCGTCCGGTGTGCAGCACGTAACCGGCGACAAAGCGGTCGCCGAGCCGATCCCGCAGGATGCTGAGCCCCACAGCATCCTTGGCCCGCACTGTCGCCGATGCCTTTACTTCGATCCCGACAACACGACCATCCGGAGTTTCCAGCACAGCGTCGACCTCTACGCCCCGGTTGTCCCGATAGTGATGCAGTGTGGCGCGTTGTGAGGCCCAGCCCAGCTGTCGACGCAGCTCCCCGACGACAAAACACTCCAAGAGGGCGCCAGCGAGCGTGGCTCCGGGCCCGAGAGCCTCGGGCGACGCACCGAGCAGAGTCGCAGCGAGTCCCGAGTCCACTGGGAAGACCTTCGGCTGCTTCACCTCCCGGGAGGTCAGGTTCACACCCCATGCCGGCAGAGTATGCGTCAGATACAGAGTCTCCAGGAGCGCAATGTACGGATCGAGGGTGCGCCTCGGCATGCCTGCGTCTGTGGCGAGAGACGTCCAGACCATTGTCGTCCCCATTCGCGCTGCGATGAGACGAAGGAGCCTGGGCAGATCGGCAATCCGCTGCAATCCCGAGATGTCCACTGCATCACGCCGGACGATTTGTGCCACATAAGCCTCGTACCAGTCCTGTCGTCGACGCGCAGACGTTCGGCGCAATGCTTCCGGGTATCCACCCGCGCAGGCTCGCTCGATGTAGTCGTCACGAGCGAGTGTGCTCTCGTGGTACGCCAGCGACTGAGGACCGAAGGCGAGGTCGATGAATGAGTCCGGCATCGAATCGATCTCGCGCTGGCTGAACGGGAAGAGCTCGATATGCTCAGCGCGTCCTGCCAGCGACTCATGAGTCGATGAGAGTTCGAGGAGGTTGGCCGAACCCGTGACGAGAAAGCGACCCGGACGCTGGTCGCGATCCACGGCGGCCTTCAGCGCAACTACGAGTTCTGGAGCACGTTGCAACTCATCGATCACCAGCAACTGATCCGGCGCCTGCTCGACGAAACCTGTCGGGTCAGTGTGTGCGAAATCCAGGGATGCGGGGTCGTCCAGCGTCACGGAGACACCAGGATACTCAGTCAGGACCTGGCTGGATAATGTCGATTTGCCCACTTGCCGAGCCCCCTGAATCACGACGATCCTGGTGTCGGATAGCGCCTCTCGAACTCGCGGATACACGAGTCGCTGGACGAACAACGAGTCATTCATGTCCACGACGTTACTAGTGTGCTCGCCGTTCCACCACCCTCGACTCGCCGTTTCACCACCCTCGACTCGCCGTTTCACCAGCCATAGCTCGCCGTCTCACCACTTACCGTTCGCCGTTCCACCACCCGTCAGCGGGAGATCTTCTCCGGCCGCACGCCGAGCCCGACGAACCGTCCGGTCAGCCGCCGCATCACGGGGATGCCGCGGAGAAGCCGCAGCGGCACCGGCAGCGGAGCTCCCGGTGAACGGGTCGCGAGCAGCGGCCCCTGCAGCCGTCGCTGCGCGAACTGCGTGACACGGGTCGGCCAGGACCTGCGCCGCTGCACGGCACGCAGGTCCTGCGGCGTGGGCCGCCGGGAATGCAGCACCCGTCCGGTGATGCGGGCCGTGGCGACGGCATCCTGAATCGCGAGGTTGATGCCGACGCCGCCGGCGGGCGACATCGCGTGCGCGGAGTCGCCGATGCAGAGGAGGCCGTCGATGTACCAGCGGCGCAGCCGCTTGAGACTCACCCGCAGCAGGTGCATATCACCGGCGGTGACGGATGCCACGGCATCCGCCATGCGCGGCGAGATGCGCGCCACCCGCTGACGCATCGCCTCGATGTCCGCTGTACTCCCCGACCAGGTCCCGGCCGGAATCACGTGAGCGATCTGGAAGAAATCGTCGCGGTCGATCGCGATGATCATGCCGTCGCCCGCTTGGATGAACGGATAGCTCTCGCCGGGCCGTTTGGCCAGCCGGAACCAGAGCACGTCCATCGCCGAGGCGCTGCCGACCGGGATGAGACCGGCTTGTCCGGTCTCACTCGAGTTGGCAAATTCTCATTCGAGTTGTCCGTCGTCTCATCCGAGTTGGCATTTTCACATCCGAGTTGTCCGACGTCGGCGTGTTCTGGCCAGCGTTCATGTGCACGAGGCGTAACTTGCGGTGCAAGTCGGGAACCGCACCACGGACCTCCGCGGACACCGGGCCCCGGATAGGAGGCTCGTGCTGTGACTCTGACAACCGCGTGGCTTGAGGCACTTGACGACACCAACGCATTGGACGCGACGATCTCGTACTCTCTGTACGGTCGCACGCTTGAGGCCGATCCAGCGGATGCCGCTCAGGTTCCGTTCGAGGAGGCGGATCCTGTTCGAGAGTTCCCGTCGTACCCGCACAAGCGTTATTTCGAGGGTCGGTTCTGGGTGGCTTCCACGGGCGAGCATGTCCCGTTCGAGTCCTTCTGGGAGCGGTCGTTCTTGGCGAGTTTGGATCGCACGGGCCGGGCGCGGAGCGTGTCCAGTCAACCCATGTGGATTCACTGGCGGGAGCCGAAACGCTCGCACGCTCCGGACTATTTCGTGCGTCAGGCCGACGGAGGCGCTCTGCTCGTCGATGTCCGTGAGAAGGCCAACATCGAACCCGACGATGCGGCAGTGTTCGAACTCACACGGCGATTGGCCGTGGCACTCGGTTGGCAGTATCTCGTCTTCGATGACCTCCCTGGCGCAACTCAGGAGAATCTTCGTTTCCTGACCCGCTACCGAGACCCGCGCTGGCTCGACGGCATCGACCTATCTTCATTGCCTGCTCAGGGGTCGATGACGCTCGCAGACTTCGTCGGTCTTCTTCGCGGCGCCGTCCACTCGCCGCAGGGTGCCGCGTACGCGCTCATCTGGCTGGATCACGTCAGAGTCAACCTTGACCGGCCGCTCTCGATGACAACGGTCGTTCGCTTCGGAGCAGACCGGTGAAAGTGCATCCGGGGGACCTGATTCGCTGGCGCGGCGAGGAACACCATGTCGTTCTGGTCCGCAACACTTACCTGACGTTGCGGCCAGTGGACGGTGATGATGACGTCGAGGTTCTCGCCGCCGACCTGCCGGGTGAAGCAGAACTTGCCTCAGCCGTGTCCGCATCGGAAGTGCTGGATCTGCGTGTGCTGGACGACCTCGACCGCGCGGAGAGGAACCACGTCGACGTGTGGCTCGACGAGCTTGATCGCTTCGAGTCTCTGGTCGCCGAGGGTACGTCGAAAGCCGCCGCGAACCGACTCATCATCGACAATGTGAACCGGCGGCTCGGTACCGACTACGGCCCGCGAAAGGTTCAGCGTCAACGCCAGGCGTTGCAGGAGGGCGGAGTTGCGGGACTCCTTGACCGACGCCGCTTCGGCCTCGCCGACGCACCCGCCCGCGCCTACGATTCGCGGCTCGTCGAAGCCTTCACGGAGGTCATCGATGAACAGACGAACAAGGCGACGGGGACGAAGACGCGCGTCATGTGGCTCGCGCTACAGCGACTGGAACAGCGACACGGCGCCGGTGTCATACCGGTTCCCAGCCGCGCAACGTTATACCGGCTGATCGATCTGATTGAGGGCGGGCGCCACACGTTCGGGAGTGCCCGGACGCGTCGGACGACGGCCAACCAACCAAAGCACATGCACGGGAAGCGTGTCGGTCTGCGGCCCGGTGAGCAGGTGTTGATTGATACGACGCCGATGGAGATCCTCGTCGAGTGCGACGGTGAACCGGTGCGTCCAGATCTGACAATTCTGCTGGACGAAGCATCACGGAGCGTGCCGGCCGCGATCGTCACCGTCGGCACGCGGAGCATCGACCTCATCGTCGTTCTCGCCCGCGCCCTGGTCCCGTACGCGTTCCGTCCGGACGGGGTGCGCGCAAACCGTCGAACCGTGTCACAGGCGTGGATCGGCGACGATGAGCTGCTTGCGCAACGGTTTGAGGACGTCCGGGAATCGCAGCCGTACATCTTCCCGGAGACGATCACCACCGACCGAGGATCCACGTACGTATCCAAACATTTCACCGACGCCTGCAGGACGCTCGGGATCTCGCTCACGCTCGCGGCGCAATACACGCCGACACATAAGGCAAAGGTCGAGCGGATGTTCCGCACGATCAAGGACCTCTTCACCCAGTACGCGGTCAGCTTCCTCGGTCAGAGCCCGGACATGAGAGGCACTGAGCTGATCCCTGTGTCGCAGTTGCTGACTCTCGAACAGCTGCAGGAGCTGCTGGAGGACTGGATCGCCGGGTACTGGCAGAACCGGCCCTCCCACGCGCTCCGGGACCCGAGGAACCCGCGCCTCAAGCTGACCCCGAATCAGATGGTGACCGCGTTCCGTGAGGTTGCCCCCGAACTGCACATCCCGCTCACCGCGGACCGCTACATCGCTCTGCTGCCGACGAGCTGGCGGGCGATCCATCACTACGGAATCAACATCGACTACCGCATCTACGATTCCGAGAAATTGCACGGGCTCCGACGCACCCGCTCCCGGCACCGCAACCATCAAGGCCAGTGGCCGATCCATGTCGACCCGTACAACCCGATGACGGTCTGGCTCGAAGTCGACGACGAGTTCATCCCGCTGACCTGGCGGTCCCCGTACGGGGGTGCGCCGATGGCGGAGGAAGTCTGGCGGATCGCACGGGCGCAGGCCGTTGCGCGCGGAGACGACCAGCCCGACCATGATGACCTCAACGACGTCATGCGCCGCTTCATGCACACCGGCAACCGACTCCAGACGGCACGAGAACGGAAGCGAGCGCTCTCGAACCACGCTGACCTGCTCGGAATCACGAACCAGATCGCGGACGCCACCGCCTCTGGCGATGATCATCCTCCCGCGACACCTCCCACGGCGGAGGCCCCTTATGCTGTCCCGGCGGCGGCGAAGCCGTGGCCGGTGGGACCATCGCTCGGATACACCCGACCGCCGGAGGGGTAAGTCATGTTCGGGGATCTGATCGACGGTTTCGATCTCGACACGCCCACAGTTGGTTTCGACTATGCGACCAAGGAAGGCTGGCGCGAGTTCGTCGAATTCACGGCGCCGCGGCCGCCCCCTGTGACCCGGCGTGAGTACGATGCGATGTCATCGACGGATCGGGCGTTCTACAACATCGCCCGCGAGCGATACATGACGGTGAGTGCCCGCGTCGTCACCCCGTCCCTGAAGCGCTTCGTGTCCGCCGCACGCAACGCGATGGCCGACAACCGGTCACCGGACGCCAGCAAATCCGGCGTCCTCATCTCCGGCCAGCCCGGGCACGGGAAAACCACCGCGGTACAGGAGTTCGGCCGCGCCTACGAACACGCCCGCCGCGCCCGCAACCCCAAGCCGCGCCGGGACCTGATCCCGGTGGCGTTCGCGCAGGTTCCCACGCACGCGACTGAGAAGACGATGATGAAGAAACTCGCCGATTTCTACGCGCTGCCCTACTCTCGCACCGCCACCTACGAGACGCTCCTCAGCCGCGTCAGCCACACCATGCGGGCGTGTTCCACGGAACTCGTGATCATCGACGACATACATCGCCTCGACCTGCGCTACCGGGCGAACGAACAAGCGGCGGACGCTCTCAAGGAGCTCTCCGAACGGTGCCCCGGCACCATGGTCTACGCCGGCGTCGACGTCGCCGCCAACGGGCTGTTCTGGGGTGCCCGCGGGGAGCAGATCATGGCCCGCTTCGAGCTCGTCACCTTCGACGCCTACGACGCCGAGACACTCGAGGCCGCCGAAGTGTGGGGCCGGATCCTCACCGACCTGGAAGCCTCCCTGTGCTTGATCGATCAGCCCGAGGGTGAGATCCTCACTGTTGCTGCTGAGCTTCGGGACCTGTCCCGGGGATCGATCGGACGCATGGCGAAGGCGATCCGAAGGTGCGCTCGGCAGGCGATCGAGGACCGCACCGAACACCTCAACCTCGATGACCTCCTGGTGGTGCTGGCATCGAGGAAGGACGCCGACGAATGGGCCACGGAGAAGGCCGCAGAACCGCGCCGGACTCGCAGACGCGGACCGGCGATGAGCAGACGATGAGAGCACTGCCGGCGACCATCGAACCCTTCCAGGGCGAGACCGTCTGCAGCGTCTACCATCGCCTCGTCGAACGAAACGACCTCACTACCGGAGAACTCTGGACAGCGATCCGCAGGCAGAACCCGGGGCTTCCGCTGCGCACGACTCCAGGGCTCGTGCCGCGGATCGTCGAGGACCTCGCCGGGCTGCCGCGCGGCCGGCTCGATCAGGACGCCGATACGCATCGCCTGTTCGTTCGCTGCGAACACACGCTCTGGCAGCACAGCAGCTGCCCGGCATGCGCACCGTTGCCCGCACCGGTCACGATGTGCAGACGCTGCACCGGCGGCGAGAACGTGGAAGCTCGCGCGCGGACCGGCGGCGTCTGTGCACGCCACCGACGATGGCACTACGCCGGACACGACGACGACCTCGGCGACGAGACCCGGTACGGGCAGGCCGAACGGTGCCTGACCGGGCCCCTTTGGCAACGGGGCATCGGACTCGACACCGGCGAACTCGAGCTCGCCACCGAACTGCTCACCCTCCACCGGCAACACGTCGGCGCCGTTGAAGGACGTGGCGACGCGGCCGAGCGACTTCGCGCGCTCTACCCCGAGGCGGTCTGCTTGACTGCGTTCCTGACCGAGCCCTGGGCGACGCGCTTCCTCGCCCACACCCACATCGGACAGCTCCCGGTCGTGGCACTCATCGAAGCGACCGTCGTCGCCGTCTCCGCCCACTCGCGATCAGACCTCAACAACATCAGCGAGACCTTCCAGGCCACTGGACGTGAGGCATCCGTCCGCATCACCCGCACGGTGCGGTACGGCCAGCCGGTGCCCATCGGCTCGCTCGGCACCCTTGTCAGAGAATCTACGCCGCGGCTGCGGGCCGTATTCCTGCGACACAACGACGCCCGACGGCCCCCGGGTACCCGCTCGTCGCCTTGGTGAGCACCGTGCTGAGAACCCTTCCGATCCTGATCGAACCCGTCGCCGGGGAAATCTGCGATGGCTACATCGACCGGCTCGCGGCCACCCACCTGCTCGACGTCCCCGACATCCGCCGTGAACTCATCCGGCACATCGGACGGCAGGGCTGGAACAGCAGCGACTCCCGGCTGCCCGACGCGCTCGCGCAACTCGCCGGCCTTCCGCTACATGCGCTGACGCCCTCGTTCGAGGAGCATGGCATGTGGGTCCGCTGCGGACACCCCGCCTGGTCACCCAAGAAATGCGCACGCTGCCGACGCTTCGACACACCACGAACGGCCTGCACCCTCTGCGCTGGTGGCCTGCCAACGCTCACCATCGCCCGCGGCGGCGCCTACTGCACACGACATGCCCAATGGTCCTTCCGTGATCTGCACGCCACCATCCCTGAAACAGACGAGTACGAATGGGCCGAGCGGCAAGTGAAGACCACGCTGTGGGAGCGCGGTGTGACGTTGCATACCGGCGAGATCAACCTCGCCGCCGCACTCGTGCGCGCCTGGAACGACGGCACCCCCGAACCCTGCCCCCTCCACACCAGATCGGAGCGATTCGGTCTCGCATCGCCACGGTCGTACGAGGAGACCCTGCTGTGCGCCTACCCTGACGTGATCCGAGTGGCGACCCTGATCACCACTCGGCGCGTCATCACTCCACTGCTTGACACCGCCGTCTCCGCGCTCACACAGGCCGACAGGTTCACCGTCGCTGTCGCCGCAGCATGCGGAGGGCACCCGAATGAGGGCCTCCGCATGCTCGCGCGCGCGATCGTCGGATACGCGCACCGCAGTGTGCACTACGCCGCGGGCCTCCGGCGCACCCCGCAGACGAAGAACCTCGCCTGCCCCATGAACCGGGCCCTGATCGTCGCAGCCGGACGTCAACGCGCCTGCCTGCTCCGACACGCCACCCCCGCACAGATCCGCGACACCGGCTGGAAACGAACCGGCGGAGCCCCACGCCCCCGCGCCACCCGCAACCGCCCACTCCAACCCGACGAACTCGCACTCCCATGACCGTCCAGACCGATAACCTGCTGTTACGCGACTCGCAGGGTGCCGATCAGTCGCTGGCTTCCGCGGCCATGCCGCGACCGAAAGGCATCGGAGAGGAACGTTGCCTTCGGCAACGGGAGGGGATCAGAGCTGACATGACCGAGGACTACCCGCCAGAACTTCAGGGCATCATCGACAGATTTGCGCCTTCTTGGCCCGAGATCATCGACGTGCAACCTGGCTGGTATCCGCTCCTCGCAAGACTCGACGCGACGCTTGCGGGCATCACTCCCGGTTACATCGTGCAGCAGGTGAAATCTAAGTTCGGTGCACTGAGCTTCTACGCGCAGCCATCCGAGGAACCCTCGAGCTTCGACGAGGACTTCACCGACGCGATTCGCGCCGCGGAATGGGAGAGCATCGAGACGTGCGAGGAATGTGGCGGGCCTGCGAGACAGTACGTGATCCAGATGTGGGTCTCGACGCTATGCACCGACCACGCACCGTCTGCCTGAGCTCCCCCGAGACGGGTCCACAGCAGCCCTGTTGGGCAGGTCGATGCCGTCTCGCTACCTCGAGGTGAGAGGCTTCTTAGTCCACGCATGCGCGGGGCCCCGCTCGTGCATACTGAGGAGATGGCTCGGTGGGTATGGATCGGCGTTCCCGCGGTCGTCGTCGCGGCTGTAGGGGCGTGGGCCGTCGTGGACCTCGCGTTAGCGACGACGCCACCCGAACTCGGTCCGAGCGTGGTGATCACCGTCGTGCCGAGCCCAACCAGTGAGCCCAGTCCGCCGTCTTCACCGCCGGCGCCACCGACAGATCCCGGTGCGGAAACGGTGGATCCCGCGCCACCGCCTCCCGCGGGCGAAGACGACGAAGACGACAACGACGATGTTGACGACGCTAACGACCTCGAGGACTGAGCGAAGCGGACTGACCGCACGTGGTCGAATTCTTGGCTGGATCCTACTGATCGTCGCGATCGCCGTCGCGGTGATCGTCTTGGCCACCGGGCGGGCGCTGTTCGCACGGGTCGACGTCGCGGCGAGCACCGAAATCGTCCACGAGGCGGAGAAGTTCCGCTCGTTCGCCGGCGAGGAAACCGGGACGGCGCCTTCCTTCGCGTCGGTTCCGGACCTTCTCGCCGCGTACCTGGCGCAGAGTGTGCCCGAGGGGGCCGAGACGTTCTTCACCATCGTGGACGGGCGTGCGCACCTGCGGAGCCACGGTGAGGCGCTGGCGCGGCTGGACCGGGACCCGGGGTTCGTTGCAGAAGCCGCAGCGGCGACTGAACCCCGGTCGGGTCGGGTCGACACCACCGCGGGTCCCGCCGCGTACGCGGTGATTCCCATCCAGAGCGCCGAGGGAGCCGGACGCAGCACGCTGGTGATCGTGGAGTTCCTCGCGCCCGCGTATGAGGAGGCGTGGTCGACGATTCTTGTGATGGCGGCGATCGCAGGTGCCGCGCTGCTCGCCGCGGCCCTGGCGGGATGGCTGGTCGCCGGGCGCGTGCTGGCGCCGATCAGGGAGGTTCGAGAGACGGCCGCGCGGATCAGTGAGAGCGACCTGGGGCGACGGATCCCGGTGTCCGGCACCGATGACGTCGCCCAGCTGGCTGCGACCTTCAACCGGATGCTGGATCGCGTCGAGTCCGCGTTCGATGGGCAGCGCCGGTTCCTCGATGATGCCGGTCATGAGTTGCGCACCCCTCTCACGATCATCCGTGGCCACCTCGATGTGATGCGCGACGATCCGGTCGATCGCGCGCAGACGCTGCGGCTGGTCACCGACGAGTTGGAGCGGATGTCGCGGCTCGTGGACGACCTCATTCTGCTGGCGCGCAGCGCCCGGCCCGGCTTCCTCGCGATGACGCCCGTCGACCTCACCGATCTCGTTGTGGAAACGCTCGCCAAGACCACTGCGCTGGGTGAGCGCCGTTGGTCCATCGATGCGGTGCCGGACGGGACGGCGCTCGTGGACGGGCAGCGGCTGACGCAGGCGCTGCTGCAGCTGGCCAGCAACGCGGTCGATCACACCGCCGACGGGGATGCGATCTCGCTCGGCGGCACCGTCGAGGACGGGCGTATCCGGCTCTGGGTGTCGGACACGGGTGACGGTGTACGGGTCGAGGATCAGGAGCGGATCTTCGCGCGTTTCGACCGCGGTGCGGGCGAGAACCGTGCCGACGGCAGCGGGCTGGGATTGGCGATCGTGACCCGCATCGCGCACGCACACGGCGGCCGGGTGCAGCTGGACTCCCGCCCCGACGAGGGCGCGACATTCACCCTCGACCTGCCCTACCTGGCACCCGACGACCCGCACGAACATGGAGGCACCGCATGAACCGCATCCTGATCGCCGAGGACGAGGCCAGGATCGGCTCGTTCATCGTCAAGGGCCTGGAGCCCCATGGATTCCATGCCGAGGTCGTCCGGGACGGCGCGTCTGCCGTGGAGTACGCGGAATCGGGCCGATTCGACCTGCTCGTGCTCGACATCGGCCTGCCACGGCTGGATGGTTTCAGCGTGCTGCGGCGGCTGCGCACCGACCGAATCGAGATCCCGGTGATCATCCTCACCGCGAGGGATGCCGTCGAGGACACCGTCGCCGGCTTGTCGGGCGGGGCCGATGACTATATGCGCAAGCCGTTCGCCATCGAGGAGTTGATCGCACGGATCCGGCTGCGGCTGAGGTCGGAGGGCGGCGCAGAGCCCACCGTGTTGCGGGTGGGGGAGCTCAGTCTCGACGTGCGCACCCGGCGGGCGACGCGCGGCGATGCCGAGGTCGAGCTCACCGCACGCGAGTTCCTGTTGCTGGAGACGTTCATGCGGCACCCGGACCAGGTGCTGACCCGGCAGCAGCTGCTGAGCCAGGTGTGGGGCTTCGACTTCGACCCCGGCTCGAACGTCGTGGACGTGTATGTCGGATATCTGCGCACGAAGCTCGGCGGCGACGACATTGAGACCATCCGCGGCGTCGGCTACCGCCTGAACCCGGAACGGATGTGAACTCTCTCATGGAAGGCTCATCAGCGTCTCACCGGCGCGCGGGAGTCTGAGATCATCTCGATTGAAGGAGTGGTCTCATGTCACTGGAGTTCATCGTCGCGGTCGCCACCGATCTCGTCGCCATCGCGATTCTCGCGTACGGTCTGTACTTCCGCCGTCACCAGCGTCGCGACCTGCTGCTGTCGTACATCGCGCTCAACGTCGGCGTCCTCGCGGTCACTGTCGCTCTCAGCTCCGTGGAAGTCGGCATCGGGCTCGGCATCGGGCTGTTCGGCATCCTCTCGATCATCCGGCTCCGCTCCGACCAGATCACCCAACAGGAAATCGCCTACTACTTCGTCGCGCTGACGCTCGGTCTGCTCGCCGGCCTCCGGCCGACACCGGTATGGATCGTGCCGGCGCTCTCGGCGCTGCTGCTGGCGGTGATGCTCATCGTCGACAGCCCCCGGGTCGCGTCCCGTACCCGCCGCCACACCCTCACCCTCGACCACGCGATCACCGCACCCGCCGCGCTGACCGCCGCGCTCGAAGAGGTACTGCACGCCGAAGTCACCCGCGTCGAAGTGCTCGACATCGACCTGGTGCGCGATGTCACCGTCGTCGACGTCCGGTACCGGGTAGCCCGTGAGAGACGGCGTCGCCTGGAGGAGCCGGAGAAGAAGGTGTGGACGGGGACGGTTCGTACGACTCCCGCCGTCGACCGGATTCCCGCATGACACTCATTGATGGGATTGTGAGGCAACTGCCGCCGATCTCACTAACCGAACTCAACGCGACGGCGCAGCTGCTGACCCGGGTCGACCGCAAATACTTCGTCCCGCGGCTGCTGCTGACACAGCTCATCACCGAGCTGGATGAATGCCGCGTCCTGGAGATCGACGGGCGACGCCGCTTCCACTACCGCACCGTGTACTTCGACTCGCCCGCGTTCGACTTCTACCGGCAGCACGTGCAGGGCCGACGCCACCGACACAAGGTGCGCACCCGCACCTACACCGACAGCGGTGAGTGCCTGCTCGAAGTGAAGTCGAAGGGATACCGTGGCTGCACTGTGAAGCGGCGCATCGATCACGACCCCGACCGGCCCGACACGCTCGATCCGCCCGGTGCCGCGTTCGTAGCATCCTGCACTGGGGCGAACCCCACCCGACTGCATCCCGTGCTCGACACCGTCTACCAGCGCACCACCCTGGTCCAACGCGACCAGCGGATTACCCTGGATGTCGACCTGGCCTTCTCCGCCGCCGATGCGGAACACCATGGTCCCGACGACGTACTCGTCGAGACGAAATCCATGGGGGGTCGCGGGTCGCTCGACCGGATGCTGATCCACGCCGGTGTCCGGCCGCACACCGTGAGCAAGTACTGTGTCGCCGCGGCACTGCTATACCCGGAACTAACGCACAACCCCTGGAACCGCACGCTACGCCGCTACTTCCCAGCCGACGAAGCACCGTGAGCTGAGGGCGATTGTTTGTCCCGAATTCGTGCGCGAGACGTCCACTGCAGGCACTACCCCCTTCAGCACTGCAGCGAACGACCCGAGAGGTCCGAATAGCTCCCCAGCACTTCTTCGCACCCTGGCCAGAGCATAGCGCGCGCATAGTCGAAAATCGACAGGAAAGTCACCCGTCGTCCTTCCACATCAGGCAGTCAGAGGGGACCACATTGCACACCTCCGATCGGACAGAGCCCATGCCCTTGCGCGGTCGGTGACCAGCCGCGCGTCGACACAGACCCGAACGCCTCCGAGGGCGAGCACGACGTCGCGCGGGGCCGGCGTCAGCCCAGCAGTGTGCCGCTGGAAGCAATGAATCCGCCCAGCAGGAACGCGCTGGATGCCGATCACGAGTGGGCGGTTGTCCATGCTCGCGCCCTCTCCCAGTGCATGATGGGGTGACCACGTGTCCTTTGCCGCGGCGCAGCAGGGCCCGATTGTCAAAGGGAGGACATCGTGGAATCGCATCCCGAAGCGATGGGTCAGGATGGAGCGAGCGAAGCGGGACAAGCGGCGTCGCGTCCTCTCCGCGCCCAGGGAATTGCTCGCGCTGCGGGGTATCGGCACGGGTGACGATGCAGCAGATCGCCGACCGTGCCGACATCGCCATCGGCACCCTGTACCTCCAAGCAAGCACGAAATTCGAACTGCTCATCATGGCGCTTCCGGTGTGATCCTCCACCGCCATCAAGAGGGCCGCCGACTTCGCCGACGAGATGCGGCTCGCTGAGCGGCGTCCCGCGACAGCACAGCGCGTGTGTTTGGTGCCGTTTCGTGCGGGAAACTCGGTCTCGGGCATCGCTTCAGCCCGGATTCAGCGTCGAGCGGCCACACTGGGGGAATGCGGATCCTGGTGGTGGACGACGAGGTGCGCCTGGCCGAGGGTGTGCGCCGCGGTCTCGAGGCCGAGGGGTTCGCCGTCGATGTCGCGCACAATGGCGTCGACGGACTCTGGCGGGCGCGGGAGACGCGCTACGACGCGATCGTGCTCGACCTGATGATGCCGGGCATGAGCGGGTGGAAGGTGTGCGAGGCGCTGCGCGCCGAGGAGAACTGGACGCCGGTGCTGATGCTCACCGCGAAGGACGGCGAATGGGATCAGGTCGAGGCGCTGGAGACCGGGGCCGACGACTACGTCACGAAACCGTTCTCGTTCGCGATTCTGGTGGCACGCCTGCGCGCGCTCGTCCGACGCGGAGCCGTCGCCCGACCTGCGATCCTGGAAGCGGGCGATCTGCGGCTCGACCCCGCTGCGCACCGCGTCTGGCGCGGCGAAAGCGCCGTCACGCTGACCGCGCGGGAGTTCTCCGTGCTGGAGTACCTGATGCGTCATCGCGGCCAGGTCATGTCGAAGCGCGCCCTCATCGACGGCGTCTGGGACGACGACTTCGACGGTGACCC
>NZ_JBQDSX010000062.1:0-15836 GCF_052099035.1 Microbacterium sp.
CCGTATTAGGGCGTGGGGGTTCAAGTCCCCCCTCGCGCACGCGAATGAAATGGCCTCTGACCTGGGATTTAGTTCCCAAGGTCAGGGGTTGTTTTCGTTGGAAGTGCTAGAAAAAGTGCTAAGTGTTCTCTATGGGGCATCTGGGTGCCAGCGTTCGTACGTACCACGGTGTCAGCAGGACCTGGGAACATAGAGGTATGCCTCGCGCTGAGTCCGTGGCGTTATTGCAAGGAGTGCGCGAGGATCCCGCCGTCTGGACTGCAAAGTATGGCCCTGTGCTTCAGGCTTCGAGGATACGACGGTCGATGTGTTCGACGGCGCTGGCTCGGGCACAGCCTCGGCGGTGAGCCTTGAGCATGCTTCCCTCCTCCAGGTTTGGGATGCAGGCTCGGGGAAGAAGAGATACTGCCCACGCGGCGAGTAGAGGGCAGTTCTGATTTGTCTAGTTGCCACGAGCCGCACTACAGCCCGGGAACATCGACCAGGTCGCCCCACGGCAGCCCGGACAGTGCCCAGAGCAAGGCAAAGCCATGGCTAGAGTGGAGGGGTGAGCGGAAGCAGCGAGACTAGTAAGGGAACAGACCGCCGGATCGGCCTGACTCCCGAGCGAGTCGTCGAGGTTGCGATGGAACTGTCTCGGGGTGGCGGCCTGAGCTCATGGACTGTGCGCGACCTTGCTGACGCGCTCGATGTCGCTCCTTCGGTCATCTACCATCACGTAGGTGGCCGCGACCTAATTATCCGGGGGGTCGTTGAACGTGTGCTCCAGGGCATGACCCCTCCGGATCCCGCCTTGGATTGGCAAGCGTGGTTCCGGGCGTTCCTGTATGACGGGCGGCCCGCGATCGACCCGTACCCCGGCGTCGCGAAGTGGCTCATCATGCATGGGCCGACTTTCCCCAGCATCCGAGGCTTCTTCGATGCGGGGATTTCGACTCTCGAGCGAGCAGGGTTCCCGCAGCCGGCCCTCGTCTACGCGCTCCTCGTGAACACCGCAATGCTCACCATCACGATGAGCGATGACCGTCTTGAGTCGGGAGATGACGGCCCCCGCGACCATGCCAGTATGCTCCGCGATTTCTCCGCGATGAACGTTGAGAGCAGCGGCATCAGCCGCATGATTCGGGGGGTCCTCGGACCACTCGCTGAGGACCCGACTCGGGCCGGCGAAGCCGTCAATGACGCCTATTACCACCTGCTCGTGGAGACCTTGCTCACCGGACTTGCTGCGCGACTTCCGTAAATCGGCACGTGCGCCCCTCACTCTCAGTGCTTGAGGTGGTTGCCCTCAGGGGCGCCCGCGTGGTTATTTCGGCGATCACATCGAACGTGTGATGCAGGTTAGGCATGCCTTACCGTATACTCAATACTCGAACGTTGTTCTAGTGGTTGGGCTGCTGGCCTACTCAGGCGTTCGTCCCGTATCGAAAGGATCCCTGTGTCTACATCTGTGCGCCGGCGCGCGCTTCCTGTCCTTGCACTCACGGCGAGCGCTGCTCTTCTGCTGTCCGCCTGTTCCGGCGACCCCGGCGACGCGCCAGCAGATCTCGAGACGCGAACGATCGCCAGTGAAGTCGGCGAGTCCACCGTTCCGGTGGACCCGGAGATGATTGTGGCGCTCGACGAGCCGGCTGCGCTGAACATGTTGAGCATCGGTATCACCCCCGACGTCGTGTTTGACTCGTGGCGTACCACGGTCCCAAAGGCGATCCTCGAATCGGCCGGTATCGAGATGGCCACGACGTCATCGTTCTACCCGGAGTTGGAAGAGGTAGCCGCGTTCGAGCCCGATCTGATCGTTGGCACCGCGGCCGAAGGGTTCGCCGAATCCGGGCCGGCGTACGCGAGCATCGCGCCGCTCATTGGCGCGCTGTACGCCGAGGCTGACGGAAGCCAGATCATCGAGGCGTACGGCGAGTACTTCGACAGGCCCGCGGAGGCGGCCCGCGTCAGCGACGCTCTGGACGCTCTCGCGGAGGAGACAGCTGCGGCCCAGCCCGCTGGCGAGACCTCGATCTCGGTGCTCATGTCGTGGGCGCAGGACAACATGCCGTTGTACATGGATGCGGCCAACTCGCTTCATGGAACGATCGCTGCGGCAGGCTTCACCCGTCCGCCGTTGCAGGACGAGGTCCCCGCGGAAGGCAGCGCATTTGGCGGGTGGACGGTCTTCTCTCCCGAGCAACTGCCTGCACAGGATGCCGATGTGCTTGCCATCGCCGTCGCCGCGCAGTACAACCTCGAAGGCATCACCGAGATGCCGCTCTACCCCTCGCTCGCCGCGGTGACGAACGACCGGTCTCTCGTCGTCGACGGGGACCTGTGGTCGGGCGGCGCCGCGTTCTACACCTATTGGGTGCTGCGTGATCTCGCGACGATCGCCGCTGGCGATGATGCTCCGGGTACCGTCGATGACGGCGCGGAGCGCTGGAACGACTACCTCACGGCGATCGGCGGCTGAGGTGTCGGCTCACGCGCCCGTGTCGGAGCGATCGGTCACGTTCTGGCAGCTGGCTGCCCCCGTACGCGGGCGCGTGAAGCTGGCAGGGCTTCTGTCTGCGCTCGGAGCGATCGCAGGTGTGCTCCCGGTGCTGTTCGCGATGGAACTCGTTCGTATCCTCGTGCCCGGCCTCGGCGGTGCCGAGACGAATGCCACCCAGGCGTACGTCATCGTCGGTGCGTTGATCTTCGGCGTCGTGCTCGCCCAGGCGCTCACTCTCGCCGGGTACGGCATCAGCCACGTCGCCGATGCTCGGTTGGCTGAGTCGCTGCGTCAGCGTCAGGTGGATCAGGCGCTCCGGCTGCGGCTGGACTGGTTCGCCCGCACCGGTTCCGGGCGGGTAAAGAAGGTCATCCAGGACGACGTAGTGAAAGTTCACCAGCTCGTGGCGCACCTTGTGCCTGACTCCGCCAACGGTCTGGTTCGCCCCCTGGCCAGCCTGGTGGTGCTGTTTCTGATCGACTGGAGGATCGGGCTGATCGCGCTCGTGCCGCTGGTGCTGGCCGCAGCGAGTCTGCCCCTGATGCTCAAGGACGTCACCACCCGATTCGCGCAGTACAACACAGCGCTGGCAGACCTCAGCGCTGCGGTCGTCGAGTTCGTCCGCGGCATCGCACCGATCAAGGTTTTCGAGGCATCAGCAAAGGGTCATCGCCGCTTCTGGGACAGCGCACGCAGCCATCACCGCTTCTACACCGAGTGGATGGAGTCGACCACCCGGGGGTCGGCCCTGATGACGGTATTCACCTCGCCCGGCTTCGCGGTCGTCGTGTCCTCGAGCGGCACGGCGCTGCTCATCGTCCTGGCAGGAGCGGATCCGGTACTGCTGCTGCCCTCGATACTGCTCACCGCGAACATCGCAGGCCCGCTCTACCTGATGATGCAGATGACCCAGTTCCTCCGCGAGGCGAACGGCGCAGCCGGCAGCATCGTCGAGTTCTTCGAGCTTCCCGCCGCGACACAGGGCGACCCTGGACGCCGAGCATCCGGAGAGGCAGTGGACATCGACAGCGTCACCTTCGCCTACGAAGACGGTCCACGAGCACTCCAGGACGTGAGCCTCGCACTCACACCCGGCACGGTGACCGCGCTGGTCGGCCCCTCCGGATCGGGCAAGTCCACACTCGCCTCCATCGTGCCCCGTCTCCTCGACCCCGACACCGGGCAGGTGCGACTGGGCGGCGTCGACACGACGGAGCTGACCGCCCTGGAGCTCTACCGGCACATCGCGTTCGTCTTCCAGCAGCCCTATCTGATGCGAATGACGGTACGAGACAACATCCGACTGGCTCGCCCCGACGCCACCGACGCGCAGGTCGTCGCGGCGGCGCGTGCCGCGCAGATCCACGAGCGCATCGAGCGGTTGCCGCAGGGTTACGACACGGCCGTCGGCGAGGACGCGCGACTCTCGGGCGGCGAGCAGCAACGGCTTTCGATCGCTCGGGCGATTCTGATGGATGCCCCGATTCTGGTCCTCGATGAGGCGACTGCGTTCGCCGATCCGGACTCCGAGGCCGCCATCCAGCGCGCCCTGGCCGAGCTCACCCGCGGGCGCACGCTGCTGGTCATTGCACACCGGCTGCACACCGTCGCCTCAGCGCATCAGATCGCCGTACTCGACCGCGGAACCGTGCGCGAACGGGGCACCCACGCGGAGCTGCTCAACCGCAACGACCTCTACGCCCGGATGTGGCGGACTTATCAACGAGCGCGAGACACCCCGCTCGCCGACACCACCACCAGCCCATCAGAGGAGACGAAGCGATGATCCGGCGCCTCTACGCCATCGCCGACGCGGACGCTCGACGCAGACTGACAACCTACCTAGTCCTCTCCGCCGTCGCGATCATGCTGGTCTCCACGGCCCTGGTGCTACTGATCCCCCTGATCCGCGCGCTGTTCTCAGATGATCCTGCCCAAGCGCTGCCCTCCGTCATCGCCATCGCGGCGGTCGGGTTGGCGGCGATGACCATCGAGATCGTCAGCGGCATGTATGGAGAGCGGACCGGCGCAGTGCTCATCCTCCGCATGCACGAAGTGATCGGAGAGCGGATCATGCGCCTGCCGATCGGCTGGTTCGACAGCGAGCGGATCGGCACGATCAGCGCTTTGACCTCACGGGGGGTCACCTTCGCTGCCAATGCACCGAACTCGTTCCTGCGTCCGGTCTGGCAGGCGACCGTAGGCCCGCTCGTCGTTGCGACGGCGGTGGTGTTCATCCACCCAGTGATCGGCGCCACCATGCTGCTCGGCGGTATCGCCGTGGTCCTCGTCTGGCGTGCTGTACGCGCACGAGAGCAACGATTCCGGCTGCGCTCAGACCAGATGAACGAGGAAGGCACCGCGCGCGTGCTGGAGTTCGCCGCCGCGCAGCCTGCCGTGCGCGCCGCAGGCCCGGACTCCTTGGCCGAACGCAGTGTTCGGGCAGCGTTGCGCGAACAACGAGCAGCGGCCGAGCGTGTGCTCGCGCAGAGCAACCGGAGCATGGCACTGTACAACGTGGTGGCGTACGCGGTACTGCTCATCGTCGTCGTGCTTGACGTCTGGCAGGTCGGGACAGGCGAACTCGATGCCCCGACGTTCGTCGCCCTCCTCGCCATGCAGATCCTCGGCACCTGGTTCGCCGTGCACGGTCTCCCGTTCGGGGAGGGCCTGGACATGTCCAACCGCACCCTGGATCAGATCGACCGGCTGATGACCGCGCCGGTGCTCCCCGAGCCCGACGCCCCGGCCCGCCCCGTCGACGCGCGCATCGAGTTCGATGACGTCACCTTCGGATACAGTGCGGATTCACCGGTGATCCGCGGGGCCTCCTTCCACGTGCCCGCAGGAACCATGACGGCGATCGTCGGCCCCTCGGGCTCCGGCAAAACCACCATCGCCAGGCTTATCGCGCGCTTCTTCGACGTCCAATCCGGCGCGGTGAAGATCGGCGGCGCCGATGTGCGAGCGCTCGGCACCGCGGTCACCCTCGCACAGTTGTCGGTGGTGTTCCAGGACGTGTACCTGTTTGAGGACACGCTGCGAGAGAACATCAGGCTGGGCCGTCCCGACGCCAGCGACACGGAGGTGGAGGATGCCGCCCGCCGCGCCGGGGTCATCGAGATCGCCGAGCGACTGCCGCAAGGGTTCGACACCCCGGTAGGCGAGAGCGGCGGCACGCTCTCGGGCGGGGAACGTCAGCGGGTGTCGATCGCCCGTGCGCTCCTCAAGGACGCCCCGATCGTCCTGCTCGACGAGGCAACGGCAGCGCTGGACATCGAGAGCGAAGCGCTCATCCAGCAAGGCCTTGCAGACCTCTCCGGCCACAAGACCCGAGTGGTGATCGCGCACCGACTGCAGACGATCCGTCAGGCCGACCAGATCGTCGTACTCGACGGCCAGGGTCGGATCGAAGCCGCCGGCAGTCACGACGAACTCCTCGACGCGAGTCCGAGCTACGCAGGTTTCTGGGCGGAGCGCAGCGGCACGTTGAACTGGAGGATCGATGCGGGGTGACCGCGTCACCGGGCGCGTGGCTGTGCTCGTCCTCGGCATCCTCCTCATGGGCGCCACGGCGGCGGCGAGCCTGTTCGTCGGAGCAGGTCACGTCGCACCGCAGGATGTCGTGGATGCCCTGCTCGGAGGTGGGGACGCCGAGAGCGTGACGATCGTCCGCGAGATGCGGCTGCCGCGGACGATCAACGCCCTGCTCGTCGGAGCAGCGCTCGGCTTCGCCGGAGCGATCATGCAAGCCCTCATCGGTAACCCGCTCGCCGACCCCGGCCTGCTCGGGGTCAACGCCGGGGCAGGGCTTGCGGTCATGATCGCCGTCGGCGCGATCGGACTGACGAGCTTCAACGCGTACATCGGCTTCGCGCTCGCCGGTGCACTGCTCGTTTCCCTCTTCGTCTACGCGGTCTCGCTCACCGTCGGACGCGGCTCACCCTTCACAATCGTCCTCGCTGGCGTCGCCGTCACCGCGGTGCTCACCGGTGTGTCGACGGCGCTTGCGGTGCTCGACTCCGCCCGGTTCAACGCCTTGCGCGGTTGGATGTCGGGGGACGTCGCCGGACGCGACCTCGAGGTCATCGGCCAGGGTGCGATCGTGATCGGAGTCGGGCTCGTGGTGGCTATGACGGTCACGCGGCCGCTCGCGCAACTCGCACTCGGCGCCGACACGGCTCGGGGGCTCGGCGTCGCCGTCGGACGCACCCGACTCGGCGCGGCTATCGCGGTGATGCTGCTCGCCGGGGGTGCCACGGCCTTGGGCGGGCCGATCGTCTTCATCGGGCTCATGGTGCCCCACCTCGCCCGCGCCCTGGTCGGCCCGAGGCTGAGCTGGGCACTCGCCTACAGTGCGCTGGCCGGGGGCCTGTTGCTGCTCGTCGCCGACATGATCGGTCGGGTCGTGATCCCCCCGGGCGAGGCGCCTGCGGGATTGCTGACGGCGATCATTGGGGCTCCGGTGCTGGCCATGCTGGTGCGCGGATCTGCCGGCCGCGCGAAGGAGGAACAGCGGTGACCGAACGGCAGACTGTGGACTTCGGGTCCCACCGGATTCTGCTGCGAACGCGTCGGACATCGAGCATCGTGAACACCCGCACTGCGACGCTGGTGATTGTCGCGTTGCTGGGTGGCATGGTGACGTTCTTCCTGGCCGTCTCGCTGGGGAAGTTTCCCGTGCCGCTCGGCGAGGTCTTCTCGATCCTCGGCGGCGGCGACCACGGCTTCAGCAACCAGGTGGTACTCGAATGGCGACTGCCTCGCGCGGTCGCCGGGCTCGTCTTCGGCGCAGGGCTCGGCGTCTCGGGGGCGATCTTCCAGTCGATCACCCGCAACCCGCTCGGCAGCCCCGATGTCATCGGCCTGGGCGTGGGCGCCTACACCGGTGCGCTCATCGCCTCGCTCGTGTTCGGCGGTGGCGTCGCGGTCACCGTGCTCGCTCTCGCTGGCGGGGTGGGCTCCGCGCTGATCGTCTACTTGCTCTCCTACCGTCGCGGGCTCTCGGGAATCCGCTTCGTCGTCGTCGGCATCGCCTTGTCCTCGGCACTCACCGCCGTGAACTCCATCCTGCTGCTGCGGATGAGTACGCGCTTCGCGACCACCGTGAGCATCTGGGGCCAGGGAAGCCTCGTCGATGTCACCTGGGCCGAGGTCTGGCCGGCGGCATTGTGCGTTCTGGTCCTCATCCTCCTGGCCGCCGGGCTCGGACCTTCCATGCGGCAGCTGGAGCTGGGCGACAGCGCAGCAGCATCCACCGGCGTGCCCATCGAGCGGGCACGGCTCGCGCTGCTCGCGGTCGGTGTGCTGTTGACCGCCATCATCACCAGCGTCACCGGGCCCATCGCCTTCATCGCACTCGTCGCCCCGCAACTGGCCCGCCTCCTCACCGGCAACGGCGGGGCCACCCTCGCAGGATCCGCCGCCACAGGCGCACTCCTGCTCAGCGCTGCCGACGTCGCCGCGTCCCACCTCCTGCCCGTCTCCGTGCCGGTCGGGGTCGTCACCGCCGTTCTCGGCGGGGCCTACCTGCTCGCCCTCATCCTCAGAGAGGCCCGACGTTCATGATCCAGATCCAGAACGCCACCGTCGGCTACGGCGGCCCACCCGTCAGCACCGGCATCACCCTCGAGATCCCCGAGAACTCGGTGACCATGATCGTCGGCCCGAACGGATGCGGTAAGTCCACCGCCCTGCGCACGCTCGCGCGACTCCTTACCCCGACCACGGGCACCGTGCTGCTGGATGGCGCAGACATCCGGTCCATGAAGACGAAGGAGCTGGCCAAACGGCTGGGTCTGCTCGCACAGCAGTCGTCGGCACCGGACGGGATCCGAGTCGCGGAACTCGTCGCGCGCGGACGCTATCCGCACCAGAGTCTGCTGCGACGATGGTCAGAAGAGGATGATCACGCTGTCGCGGACGCGATGGCGATCACCGGGGTGGCTGAGTTCTCTGCGCTGCCGGTGGACCAGCTCTCCGGTGGGCAGCGCCAGCGGGTATGGATCGCGATGGTGCTCGCTCAAAAGACGCCGCTGCTGCTGCTGGACGAGCCCACGACCTTCCTCGACTTGGCCCACCAGCTCGACGTGCTCGAACTCTGCCGCGCGCTCGTCGAGGAGCGGAATCGAACTGTCGTCGCGGTGGTCCATGACCTGACGCAAGCGGCACGCTTCGCCTCCCACCTCATCGTCATGCACGAGGGGGCCGTCGTCGCCGCCGGTCCCCCCGCGGAGGTGGTCACGCCGGACCTGATCTGTGACGTATTCGAAGTCGAAGCCAAGGTCGGCCTCGATGCCGAGACCGGCGTCCCGACCGTCATTCCCCTCCGCACGCTCCGTACGACCCCCCGAGCAAAGAAGTCGCTCAGATGAGCAGGGGGCTCTCACGGCGCAGCTTCCTCGCCGCCGCGGGCGGCAGCGCGCTGGGTGTGCTCGGCGTATGGTCGTTGAGCTCCTGCGCCCCCTCCGGACCCTCCTACATCCTCGCGACAGACCCGGAAGTCGCGCAGCGGGAGGCGACGCGCCCTCGAAGCGGAGCGACCGTCCGACACCGGCTCACCGCCGAGGCAGACTTCATCTCACTCGCCGAGGGCCAATTACTCGGCACCTGGGGATTTCGTGAGGACGCAGCCCTCGCCGCACTCGGTCCGACCCTCAGAGCCAGTCGAGGCGACCGCCTCGTCGTCGACGTCGACAACAGGCTCACCGAGGACACCTCCGTGCACTGGCACGGGCTTCGCATCCGCAACGACATGGACGGCTCCCCGCCCGACACACAAGACCCGATCCTGCCCGGGAGCGGGTTCACCTACGACTTCACGCTCCCCGACCACGGAACCTACTGGTACCACTCCCACAGCGGCCTCCAGGCCGACCGGGGCCTGTTCGGGGCGCTCGTCATCGAAGACCCCGACGACACTAGTGGTGCGGACACCGATCTGGTGCTCGTCCTCGACGACTGGCTCGACGGAATCGCGGCGACACCCGAGCAGGTGCTCGCCGCCCTCGGCCCCACCGGTGGCGGACACGGATCGCATGGATCCCACGGCATCGACGTCTCTGGCGAGATCACGCCCACAGCACAGGAGCTCGTCGGCCAGGGCATGGGCCATTCCGACGTGCTCGGCGGGCCGACCCAGCACATCGCCTACCCGCTGCACCTGATCAACGGTCGCACCCGCGAGGATCCCGCACGCCTGGAGGTCCCTTCGGGTTCCCGAGTGCGGCTACGTGTGATCAACGCCGCCGCCGAGACCCCGTACCGCATCGCCCTCGCCGGTCACCGTCTCACGGTCATCGCCGCAGACGGGTTCGACACGCAACCCTTCGAGACAGATGCCGCGCTGATCGCGCCCGCACAACGCCTCGACCTCACCGTCGACCTCTCATCGGGCGTCTGGCCGTTCGTGGCGAGGGTGGAAGGACGCGAAGGATCCACGCTGGCAGTGATCGGCACCGCTGACGCGGCCGGAGCCACACCAACCGGCGCCCGCGCCACAGAGATCCCAGAGCTCGACCGGCGCCTCGCAGTTGACGCGGACCTCCGTCCGGCCGAGCACGCCGCGCTGCCCGAGCGAGAACCCGACCAGCTGTGGAGGCTGGAACTCATCGAAGGCACCGGCGGATATGTGTGGGGTATCGCGGGAGAGGACGCCGCCCGGCTGCAGCCACGCCTCGGCGAACGAATCCGCATGCAGCTCACCAACACCACCTCGATGTGGCACCCCATGCACCTCCACGGGCACACCTTCGCCTCCCGCACCCACGCAGGCCTCCGCCGCGACACGATCGCCGTGCTTCCGGGCGAAACAGCGACCCTCGACTTCGACGCCGACAACCCCGGCCGCTGGATGATCCACTGCCACAACGCCTACCACTTCGCCGCGGGTATGACCGCGCCGATCCGATACATCCGGTGAACCTGAACCCGACTCGCACACCACCCCGTCCACATCCAACCAGTACCCCGCATCAACATCGAAGGAGCATCATGTCCCGCAGCCATCAAGCGCCCCGCCGAGCCGCCGCGACCCTCGTCACGTCCGCGCTGGCTGCCGTACTAGCACTCGGACTCGCAGGCTGCGGAAGCAGCGGCACCGAGCACACCGTCACCATCGACGGGCTCAAATGGACTCCCGCCGAAATCGAGATCGAGGTCGGCGACACCGTCGTCTGGGACATGGAATCCAACGGCATGCCACACGACGTAGTCTCCGACGACGAGCTCTTCGCCAGCGAACTCATGACCGAAGGCGAGTTCCGCTACACCTTCACCGAAGCCGGCGAGTACGGATACCATTGCACACCCCACCCCCCAATGATCGGAACCATCACGGTCGTCGAGCCTTGATCCTTGCGCGTCAGCCTGTTGAGACGCAAGACCACCGATGAGCTCGCGCATGTTGGGAGCCTTTCTGGGTGAGGTTGCTGCCAACGGCAAGTAGCACGTTCTGCACGGACTGCGCTATCCGGTGGGTGCTGTGCCTCAGAGGCCGAGGTGGGCGGCGAAGCGGTCTACTGCTGACCTCTGCATGGTCGGGGTGACGTGGGAGTAGATGTTCATCGTCGTCGTGATCGTTGAGTGCCCCAACCGCTCCTGGACGACCTTAGGGTGCTCTCCGAGTTCGAGCAGCAGGGTTGCGTGGGTGTGACGCAGGCCCTTGATCGTGACCCGGTGCAGGCTGTCGAACTTCGCGGTCGCCCACTTGAGGCGGCGATCCCAGCGGCTGGTGATCGCGTCGGGTGAACGGAGCTTCCCGTCATCGTCGCCGAAGACGTAGGCGTCGGCCTTCGCGAGCTCGAACGACACCTCAGCGCGGGCGACCTTGTACGAGGCGAGCGCTTTCAACGTCTCGGCGTCCACGTCGATGACGCGGGCTTGCCCGGTCTTGGTGGTCTTCGTCTTCGTCCAGTCGTCGGTATCGACGGCGCGGCGGATGCTGACTCGCATGGTCTTCGCGTTGATGTCCGACCATTTCAGGGCGAGGGCTTCGGAGCGGCGCATACCGGTGTAGGCGATGAGTCGCCACAGCGGGAACAGTTCGTCTTCGAGGGTGTCGCGGTTCCAGGTGAGGAAGGTCTGCAACTGCTCGGCCGTCCACGTCGCGATCTCGGGTTTCTGCGCCCGCACCTCGCTGGACTTCGGGGGTTTGACGGTGCGCTTCTTCTTCGCCGGGTTAACCGTCAGGTGCCCGTCGTCGATCGCAGCGTCCAGGATCGCGCCGAGCACGACGTGCACCTTGTGGACGCTGTTGGCCGACAGCGGCTGTCCTTTGCCGTATTCGTCGCTGCGGCCGTGGTCTTCGAGGTCGCGGTAGTGGCGGGCGATCCTGGTGGCGGTGAGCTTGTCGAGCCGGATATTGCCGAGCTGGGGCCGGATGTGGTTGCGGATGATCTTCTTGTACCCGGTAGTCGTGGACGCCGCGAGCTTGAGCCCCGCCACCCACTCATCCGCATAGGTGCTCACGGTCGGCACCTTGTTGCCAAACTTCTCGTTCTGCTTGCGCTGCTTCAACGCCTCCTGCAAGGCGTCGTTGGCTTCGTCGGTGCTGGTGAACCCGGAACGGGTCAGGCGACGTGATCCCATCTCGGGGTACTCGGGGTCTTTCAGAACGTAGATCTGGAACCGCCACCGCTTCCCCGTGTCGGTGTCATAGGACTGGATCGAGCCAGGCTGCCGAGAGCGCGAACGCCGCTGCTGCGTCTCACCCCCGCCGCCCTGCCCTGCGGACTGTGGCTTCTTCGTCATGACCGGGTGCTCCTTGCCGTGCTCTGCCCGGGCCGGTGAGTGTCGGCATAGTTCTCGATGTAGTTGGCGGCGTTGAACACGCGCCCCTCCGGGTCGAGCTGCACGCCCCGCTCCTGGATCACTCGCGCGCGTGCCCGCGCCGCCTCCAAACGCTCCTGGTATGCGGCAATGGTCTTCGGGTGCGCCTGAGTCCTCTCGGGGTCGCCCTTGCTGGGGGCGGTCATGCCCGCGAGGGTGGTTTCGAGGTGGTGGATGCGGTCGGTGCAGATCACCCATTCCTGCTGCCAGTAGTTGAACAGCCCCTCATCGGTGAGCCCGAGTTCCCCGCGCATCCACCGATCAATCTCCTCCGGCTCGTACCCCTCCGGCACCCCGGTGAGCGTCGTCTGCTCGTCCGGCGGGGTCAGGAGCGCGGCGGGGGTGGTGCGCAGCAGGTAGGCGATCACGGTCAGGTCGTCCACGTCCACGCGGCGATCCCCGGCCTCCAGCTTGCTGATGCCCGAGGTGGAGAGCTTTCGCCCTGCGGCTTTCAGCCCGTCGGACATGGTGCGCAAGTCCATGCCGATCGCTTGCCGGGCGGCGCGGATGTTCTGCGCGACGTGCGTGTTCGTGATGCCTGCGGGGTTGCCCCGCACCCTCTCTGTTTCCATAGTAGAAAACTACAGCGCAATGCTTGACAGCGCAAGTGCGATTCTCTACGGTGGGATGAACCACATTTCTCGGCGCTGACACGAACGGATGGTGTGACGATGCGGCAGAGCACCCTCGACATGGACGATCTCCGCAAGCGGCGCAGCCTCGTCATCACCCGCAAAGAAGCCGCCGAAGCCCTCGGCGTCGATCCCCGCACGATTACCACGAGCATCAACGAGGGCACGATCCCGCATGTGAAGCTCGGGCGTCGAATCGTGATCCCCCGCGAGAAGTTCCTCGCCCTCTTCGCAGACGCCACGCCCGACGGGTCGTAGGCGGCACTCTGAGGCGATGCCGAATCGGCACCCCCGCGCCGAGTTCCCGGAGGAATGTCGGCGGAGCATGACGCGCAAGAGCACCTGCGACCCCGCCGTGCTCGACCGCGAGCTGGACGCTGCACGTGGACATTGTCGTGCCCTGCCTCCGCCGGATAAGTTTGGACTCGATGCTCCACCTGGAAGCGACCGGGGCGGGCCAAGTCTCGGTCTGTAACGGTTGAACAAGCGCCGGACATTATTCTACGAGGGCGCTGAGTACCTGGGCCTTACCTGAGACCTGCGATAATGAGCGTATGCAGTCTCCGTCGCGTCTCCCGCACCTCGTGCGCGGGTCGAGTGCGGCTGGGATTGCGACGTTCGCGGCATTGTTCTCGCATGTCGTCGGCGGTGGCGCGATGCCTGGGCCGCTGGGGATTTCTGTGCCCTTGCTGCTGTCGTTGATGGTGTGCATCTTGCTCGCTGGTCGGAAACTGTCGCTTGCTCGGCTGTCGGTGTCGGTGGTCGCGAGCCAGACCTTGTTCCACACCTTATTCGTGCTCGGCACGCCCACCGCAGCCGCGGGCGCGCAGATGGATATGTCGGGCGGGGCTCATCATCACGGTCACGGGATGATGCAGATGCCGGTGGTGTCGGAGCAGACGATCACGCTGGTGCATGGCGATGCCACGATGTGGGTGTCGCACTTCATCGGTGCTGCGATCACGGTCTTCTTCCTGTACCGAGGCGAGCAGGCGATTCATCGTCTCCGCGCCTTGGCTGAGCAGTTCGTCGCATGGGTGCGGCATCGTCTCGTGGTGCCGCTGCGTCTCCCGGTCGCGACGGCCCCGGCGCGGGTGCCGGTCACCGTGGAGATGAGCGGTTGGACGGTGCTGTCTCAGCTTCAGGCCTCGACGTTGAGCAGGCGCGGGCCGCCTCGTGTCTTTCGGATCGCTCACTAACTCTCCCAGTGTCGCCGCTTCCGGGCTGGCGATTCTTGTGCTGTAGCCGGTTGTCGCCGCCCACGCACGCATATCCTGCGTGCGTTGTCGCTTGCGCGAACCCTCCAGCCGCATAGCACAGAGCGTTCGAGCGTTTCCATACGGCAGTTCGTATCGATCTGACCGCATCCCCGTACAGGCGGGTGGCGGTGCCGACCCCGCGCACGCGTGCGCCTCGTGGTCGGGAGTATGCATGTCTGAAAGGCACAAGAAACCAATGATGAAGATTCGCAATCGCGCCGCTCGCGCCGGGGCCGTGTTCGGGGTGGCGCTGCTGGCGCTGACCGGATGCGCGACCGGGCAGAACGAAAGCGCAAGTACGCAGCAGGAGGAGCCTGTCGCGCAGACGGCCCAGGCGGACTCGGTCATGATCGAGGACGCGTGGGTGAAGACCGCCCAGCCGGGCGACATGACGGCCGCGTTCGGCACCCTCGAGAACGCTTCCGATCAGGACGTGACGGTGGTATCGGTGGAGTCGTCGGCGTCGCCGATGATGGAACTCCACGAGACCGTCGAGAACGATTCCGGGCAGATGGTGATGCAGGAGGTCGAGGGCGGCTTCACGATCCCCGCGAACGACCACCTGCACTTGGAGCCGGGCGGGAACCACCTCATGCTGATGGAACTCCCCGAGGCGATCCAGGCCGGTCAAGAGGTGACGTTCACACTCACGTTCTCCGACGACTCCACGTTGGAGTTCACGGCCGTCGCGAAGGACTACGCGGGCGCAAACGAGACGTATGAGGGAGACATGGATCATGGCGACATGAACCATGACGACGCCGAGCACAGCGAGCACTGATGAGCGCCCCCGACCGGGGCGAGCCGTCCGTTAAGGCGGCGTCGACCCGGCGGCAGTTCCTCCTCGGAGGGGCCGCCGCCGGGGTCGGCGCGGCTGCCACGCTCGGCATCGGCTACGCCCTCACTCCACACGGCGAGGCCACTCCTGCGTCGGTGCCGCTCAACGGTGACGAGACGGTGCCGTTCTACGGCACCCATCAGGCGGGGGTCGATACCGATGCACAGGCGCACGCCATGTTCATCGGCCTCTACCTACACCCAGAGACTGACCGGGATGGGCTGCGGCGCATGATGGGGATTCTCACCGACGACGCGGCACGACTCGCCCAGGGCGTGCCGCCGCTCGCAGACTCCGAACCGGAACTCGCAGTCGCACCCGCGAGGTTGACGGTCACGTTCGGATTCGGGCCGGGCTTCGTCACCCGCGCAAGCGGCACAGGTCCTCAGTGGCTTCAGCCGTTGCCCGCGTTCGGCATCGACCAACTCCAACCGGAGTACGGTGACGGGGATCTACTGATCCAGGTCGCCTCAGACGACCCGGTCACGGTCGCGCACGCGACCCGGATGCTCCTCAAGGACACGCGCAGCTTCGCGAGTCTCCGGTGGGTGCAGCCGGGGTTCCGGCGGGCGCACGGCTCGGTGAAGCCGGGCACGACGATGCGGAATCTGTTCGGGCAGGTCGACGGCACCACCAACCCCACCCCGGGAACCACCGACTTCGATAAGGTCGTGTGGGCCACGGGCGGCTGGTTGACCGGTGGCACGGGGGCGGTGATCCGCCGGATCCGCATGGATCTAGATGTACTGACCGGGGACATTGGTTGACGCGGGCGACAGGTCCCGAGGATCTCCCTC
>NZ_JBQDSX010000063.1:0-15679 GCF_052099035.1 Microbacterium sp.
CGTGTACGTCGACGAGTTCACGAACCCCTCGGACGCGCGCGAATGGGCGGGCGCCACGGCGGACGCCAACGGCCTGGGCTCGGATCAGTACCTGCTCGCCATCGCGACCGAGGCGCGCCAGCTCGCGATCGTCGGCCCCGTCGAGGGATCGCTGAGCGATGCGAAGCTCGGATCCGTCGAGGAGGCCGTCGGCACCGCTCTCGGCGGCGACGACTGGGCGGGCGCCGCCGCCGACGAGCTCGAGTCGCAGGCCGCACCGGACTACACCGGGTGGTGGGTCGCGGGCATCGCGGTCGTCATCGCGATCATCGTCATCGTCTGGCTCGCGGTCTCGCGGGCCGCGAAGAAGCGGCGCCTCGAGCGCGAGGCGCGCGAGAAGCTCGAGGCCGAGGTCGACGACGTCTCCTCGCGCGCTTCCGGGCTGCTCGTCGAGATGGACGACTCGCTGCGCACGGCCGAGCAGGAGATGGGATTCGCGGTGGCGCAGTTCGGCAGCGACGCCGTCTCCGAGTACTCGACCGCCCTCACCCGGGCGCGCGAGGCGCTGAACCGTTCGTTCACCATCCAGCAGCAGCTCGACGACGCCGCCCCCGAGACGCTCGAACAGAAGCGCGGCATGTATGGCGAGATCGTGCAGCTGCTCGAGACGGCCGACGCCGAGCTCGACGACAAGGCCGAGGGCTTCGAGGAGCTGCGTGCCATCGAGAAGGACGCGCCCGCCGTGATCGAGCGCCTGACGGCCGAGCGCGCGGCCGCAGCCGACGGCCCCGAGCGGATCACCGCCGAGATCGCGCGGCTCCGCGAGACGTATGCGTCGCCCGCGATCGACACGGTCGAGGACAACGCGGAGGAGACCGCCTCGCGTCTCGAGTTCGCCGACCTGCGCCTTGTCGAGGCCCGCGAGCACCTCGACGCCGGCGACTCCGGCGAGGCCGCCGTCGACCTGCACGAGGCCGAGCAGGCGCTCGGCCAAGCGAACGAGCTCGTCGCGGCCGTGACGGGGCTCCAGAAGACGTTCGCCGAGGCGGAGAAGGACGCGCGCGAGATGATCGCCGATCTCGAGAACGACATCCGTCAGGCCCAGGCGCTCGAGGATCCCGAGGGCCGGCTCGCGCGGGCGATCACGGCGACGCGCTCGCACATCGACACCGCCCGCACCAACCTCTCCGGCGGCGAGCGCACCCCCGTGATCATGTTCGAGGCGCTCGATCAGGCGAACGAGCAGATGGATTCCGCGCTCGCGACAGCGCGCGCCGAGGAGGAGAAGCGACGCCGCACCCAGGCACAGCTCCACCAGACGCTGCGCCGTGCAGCGGGCGAGCTGCACTCCGCCGAGACTCTCGTGAACACCCGCCGCGGGGCGGTCGGCCAGTCGGCGCGGTCCTACATCGCGCAGGCCGGTCAGGCCATCGGCGAGGCGAACGCGCTGCAGTCGTCCGACCCGGCCGCCGCCCTCGCCGCCGCCAAGCGCGGGCTGAGCCTCGCCCAGCAGGCCACGCGCTCCGCGCGATCCGACGTGAACATGTACTCCTCGGGCGGATACGGCGGCCGCTCCGGCGGATCCGGCGTCGGCGGCCAGATCCTGGGCGGCATCGTCGGCGGGCTCATCGGCGGCGCGATCTCCGGCGGCTCGCGCCGCGGATCCGGCTGGGGCGGGTCGTCGCGCGGCTCGTTCGGCGGCGGCTTCAGGGGCGGTCGCAGCTTCGGCGGCGGTCGCAGCTTCGGCGGCGGCTCGCGCGGCGGAGGCGGCGGCCGCCGGTTCTGATCCCGCGCTTACCTTCATCCGCAAGACTTCATCCACTCACACATCTCGACCACCACCGAAAGGCACACGCAATGTCCAAGCAGTCCATTTTCGGCCGTATCTCGACCCTCATCCGTGCGAACGTCAACTCGCTCATCGATCAGGCCGAAGACCCCGAGAAGATGATCGACCAGCTCGTGCGCGACTACACGAACAACATCGCGGAGGCCGAGTCGGCGATCGCCGAGACCATCGGCCAGCTGCGCCTCCTCGAGCGCGACACCGCCGAGGACAAGAAGGAGGCCGCGGAGTGGGGCAACAAGGCCCTCGCCGCGAGCCGCAAGGGCGACGAGCTGCGCGCGGCGGGCGACACCGCCGGCGCCGACAAGTTCGACAATCTCGCGAAGGTCGCCATCCAGCGTCAGGTGCAGACCGAGGGCGAGCTGAAGTCGATCGAGCCGCAGATCCAGCAGCAGCAGGTCGTCGTCGACAAGCTCAAGGACGGCCTGAACGGCATGAAGGTCAAGCTCGATCAGCTCAAGAGCAAGCGCAACGAGCTCGTCGCGCGCTCGAAGGTCGCCGACGCTCAGAACAAGGTCTACGACGCCGTGAAGTCGGTCGACGTGATGGATCCGACGAGCGAGCTCGGCCGCTTCGAGGAGAAGGTGCGCCGCCAGGAGGCGCTCTCCACGGGCAAGCAGGAGCTGGCCGCGTCGAGCCTCGACGCGCAGTTCGAGTCGCTCGAGGACATCGGCGAGCTCACCGAGGTCGAGGCGCGCCTCGCCGCGCTGAAGTCGGGCGGAAGCTCCGGCTCGATCGAGGCCTGACGCCGCCCGGGGTCGGGCGGATCCGGCGCCGCGCGTCGACGCGGCATCGGATCCGCACGACCCTCCCGTTTTTCTGACGTGTGATGGAAGATATGAGGATGACTCGGTTCATCGTCGTTCCGCAATGGCAGGGATCCCCGTCCGCGCGCGCCATGTCGCTCATCGACGGCGCCGACGCGATCCAGAGCGACCTTCCGAGCTCGGCCACCACGCGCGTTCCCGTGCCGACCGAGGCGGGCGAGAGCCTCGACACCCGCGTGCACCGGGCCAGCACGCTGCGCCGCGTATCGCAGCACGTGCGCGAGGAGCTCAGCGCGTTCCCCGGCGAGCGCCTGATCGTGATCGGCGGCGACTGCGGCGTGGCCGTGCCCGCCATCGCGCACGCGGCAGGCGACGACCTCGCCGTGGTGTGGTTCGACGCGCACGGCGACCTGCACTCCCCCGAGACCTCGCCCTCCGGCGCATACTCGGGCATGGCACTGCGGGCCGCGCTCGGCACCGCCCCCGAGGGCCTCGGTGCGTCGATCGGCGCGATCGCCCCCGAGCGCGTCGTCCTGGCGGGCGCGCGCGACCTCGACCTCGACGAGGACCTCGTGATCTCCGAGTCGGGCATCCGCGTGGTCAGCGCCGACGACATCGCCGGTTCGCTGGCCGATGCCGTCGTCGCCACCGGTGCGAGCCGCGTCTTCATCCACATCGACCTCGACGTGCTCGACCCGTCTCACATGGCGGGCGTCTCGGTGGCGCAGCCGTTCGGGGCGGATCCGGCCGACGTCGTTTCCGCCATCGCCGCGATCCGCGAGCGGCTCGAGCTCGCGGGCGCCTCGATCGCCGGGTTCGCGCCCCGTTCCGCCGACGCGGCCGTCGACGATATGGGCACGATCCTGCGCCTCATCGGCGCGCTGGCGAAGAAGTAGCCCGGCGCCTCACTCGGGCAGGCGAACGACGACGGCGTCCGGCCGGGCCTCGGTCACCCGCGCGGCGGTTTCCGCGGTCCCGACGACCGCGATCAGGCGGTCCCCGCTCACCCACCCGCGCACCCAGGCGTCGCCCGCGGCGACGCTCGCCGCCTCGTCGGCCGTGAGCATGCGCCGGGACGAGGTGAGCGGCTTGATCGCGCTGAGCCACTCGGCGGCGCCCTCGAGGGTGCGCCGCTGCACGTCCGGGATCCGGCCCGACGCGTCCGGGCCGACGTTGAGCAGCAGCCGCCCCCCGCGCGAGACGACGTCGGCGTACAGCCGCGCGAGCTCGCGCGGCGACAGCGTCAGCGCCTCGTCCTCCACGCGGTTATGCCCGAACGAGAAGCCGAGCCCGCGCGTGTGCTCCCACCCGGATCCGCCCTCGTTGCCCACATCGTGGGCGTACTCGCTCGTGCGGTAGTCCCAGAGATCCGTTCCCCAGCGGTCGTTGACGATGCCGTCCGGCACGGCGTCGCGATAGTGACGGATCAGCTCGTCCAGCGACCCATCGTGCTTTCCGGCATCGGGCCAGTCGATGTCGTTCCAGATGATCGACGGGCGGAATCGGTCGATCAGGTCGCGCACGTGATCCGTGGCGTAGCGCGCGTACGCCGCGTCCGTCGGCCGGATGGTCTCGACGTCGTCCTGCGACTGAATCGGCGGGAGGTCCGTGAACGACCAGTCGAGCCCGCCGGAGTAGTACACGCCGAGCCGCATGCCCGCACGCCGGATCGCGTCGGCGAGCGGCGAGAGCAGGTCGCGCCGCGGACCGCGCGCGACCGTGTTGCGGCCGCCTGATCGCGGCGCCTCCCACAGCGCGATGCCGTCGTGATGCTTCGTCGTGGGGATCACGTAATCGGCCCCCACGGCGCGGAACAGGCTCGCCCAGTCGTCCGGATCGAACTGGTCGGGCGCCCACTCATCGAGGAAGCGGTCGTAGGGCTGGCCGGCGTGCGCCTCGGCCTGGTGCCGCGCCGCGGGCGAGCCCTCGATGCGCATCGTGTTGGCGTACCACTCGGCGTACGCGTTGTGCGCGAACCAGATCTCAGGGTCGATCGCGCCCCACGCGCCGGTCGGCTCGGCCCACGCCGGCACCGAGTACGGCCCCCAGTGGACGAAGATGCCGAGCGTGGCCTGCTGGGCCCATTCGGGCAGCGGGCGAGAAGAGTCGGTCACGGTGAGATCCTGTCGAAGTCAGCGGTGTCGGCGTACGGATTCGCCCGCCGTGAGGTCTGCGGGCACGGTCACGAAGCGCGGATCCCCGCCCGGCCCGCGGCCGATGCGCTCGAGCATGAGGCCCGCGGCCTTCTCGGCGATCACGTCGATCGGCTGCGCGATCGTCGTGGCGCGGGGCCTGCTCACGCGGGCGATGTCGTCGAGGTCGAACCCGACGAACGACAGCTCGTCCGGCACGGACAGGCCGGACTCGTTCAGCGCGATCAGGCCGCCGATCGAGAGGTCGTAGTTGGCGGTGAAGACGGCGCTCGGCCGGTCGTCGCGCGCGATCATCGCGTGCATCGCTCGGCGCCCGGCATCGACCGTCGGCTCGTCGTCCCTCAGCAGCAGGTCGCGGCCGCCGAGGCCCCGGCTCTCGAGCGCCTCGACGAACCCATCGCGGCGCTCGCCGAGCGACCCGATGGCGTCCCCGCCGCCGATGACGCCGATGCGCCGATGCCCGTGATCGAGCAGATGGAACGCCGCCATCGCCCCCGCCGCGCGGTTGTCGAGCTGCACATGGTCGGCCTCGAGGTCGGCGAAGGTGTGATCGATCGTCACGATCGGGAGCCCGGCTCGGCGGGCAGAGCCGAGAGCCGCGACGTCGTGCGGCGACGGAACCGACACGATCCCGTCGACCATCCGCGACCGCAGCGATTCCACCGCCTCGCCCGGGGCGTCGTCGAGCGCCGGGCTCGAGGAGACGAGCACGCCGATGCCATGGCGGCGCAGGTGCCGCTCCACCCCGGCGATGAGCGCGAGGATGAAGCCGTTGTCGAGCGACGGCACGAGCACCCCGACGGTCTCGGAACGGCCGCTGCGGAGGCCGCGGGCGACCCCGTTCACGCGAAAGCCGAGCTCGTCGGCGGCCTGCTTGATCGCGGTGGCGTTCTCGGGGCGCACGGGCGCCCCGTTGAAGTGCTTCGAGATCGTCGACAGCGACAGGCCCGTCGCGCGCTGGATGTCCTTGTAGGTCGCCATCGCCTCCCCCTCGAAGAACCGTTTCGGATATGTCTCGCGATCCCCAGCGTAATCTCGCGCCACCCCCTTGACAAGTCCGATGAATACGCCCTACATTCGGGACGGTTGATCACACGAAACGATTCGTTTCATTCGGTCGAACCCCTCACGACACACCCGCCAGGAAGGCTCCGTGACATGACACCCGACTTCGCAATGACGCGTCGCACGTTCGGACATCTCGCCGGCATCACGGCCGCCGCGCTCGCCGTGACGACCTACGCCTCGCCCGCCTCGGCGACCTCGTCGTCCGCGCGGCCGACGCTGGAGGAGACCGAGGCGGCCGTGATCGTCGACAACGGCCTCGTGCGCGTCGTGATCGACCGCTCCAACGGCCGCATGACGTCGCTCGTCTACGACGGAGTCGAGATGGTCGGCCGCGGCAACTACGACATGAACGCCGCGCGCGAGGGCGCGTCGCTGCCGCTCCCGGGAGCCGACGACGGCATCGTCGTGCGCCGCGAGCAGGACTTCGTCGACGTCGCCTATCACCATGCGCCCTCGAACGGCATGCCGTGCCACCTCGTGCGCCACCACATCATCCGCGCGGGCGAGCCGGGCATCCACCTCGCCTACAGCTACGACCACCCGGCCGAGCTGCACGGGTTCCGCATCGACCAGCATCGCTACGTGTTCTACACGGCGGGCGGCGTCTTCACGCACGCGTCGGTTCCGGACGACGCGAACGCGACCGCGTGGCGCGACGCCGCCGCGCGCATGCCCACGCCCGCGGAGATGTCGAGCGGCCGCACCGTGATGGATGCGACGACGGACCTCGAGGGCACCGGATCCGCATACCCGCGCCGGTACTACACGAAGTACGACTGGGCCGTGTACATGAAGGACCACTCCCTGCACGGCCTCTACGGCAGCGGGTACGGAATGTGGGCGGCCCTGCCGAACCTCGAGGCGTTCTCGGGCGGCCCCGTGCGTCAGGATCTCGTGCTGCATCAGAGGAACGACAGCCCCGTGCTGCTCGTCGAACCGCACGCGACGCACTACGGCTCTCGCCCCGTGCGCGTTTCCTCCGGCGAGGCCTGGCAGAAGACGTACGGCCCGTACTACGTCCACCTCAACAAGGGATCGGATCCTCGCGCGCTCCGGCAGGATGCGCTGACGAAGGCGCGCTTCGACGCGCACGCCGGCTTCTACGACCGCCTCGCGATCGAGGGTTGGACGCCGAAGCGCCAGCGCTCGCGCGTCATCGGCAAGGCGCACATTCCGGGCCTCCCCCTGCGCGACATCGTCGGATCCGTGGCCGTGCTGTCGGACAACCGCACGCCGATGCAGGACAGTGCGCTCGGCTACAACTACTGGTCCGAGGTCGGCCCCGGCGGCCACTTCTCGATCGCCGACGTGCGCCCGGGCACCTACCGCCTGACAATCTACGGCGAGGGGATCTGGGGCGAGCACGTCATCGACGACGTCACGATCGACGCGGGCAGCGTCGTGCGGCTCGGCCGCATGGTGTGGGAGCAGGAGGTGAGCGGCGAGACGATCTTCCAGATCGGATCCCCGACGCGCGATTCGCGGGAGTTCCGCGGCGGGCGCGACTTCCGCCAGTACGGCCTGTTCCACTCGTACCGTGATGAGTTCCCGGACGGGGTGACGTACGTCGTCGGGCAGAGCGACGACAACGACTGGAACTACATCCACTACCAGCGCGCGTACGAGATCTCCGCGCCGGAGGGCACGATCGTGCCGGAGAACGCCGAGGGCGTTCGCCTGTTCGACTTCGGCGGATCCGCCTCCCCTCTCGCCGCCGGGTACGAGCGGGTCGCGAACGACACGCTCTACTCGTCGGGCGGCGGGTTCGGGCTCGATCGCGCGACCGACTTCCGGGATCGCGACGCCGGCGGCGACCTGCAGCGCGACTTCATCGTCGGCGGCGCCACGTTCTTCGTCGACCTCCCCGACGGCGAATACGACGTGACGGTGATCTCGGGTGACGCGATCGCCGGCAACGCGACGACCGTCGCGATCGGATCTTCAGCCCCCGTGGCGCTCGACACGGCCACCGGCGAGTACGCGGTCCACACGCAGCGCGTCGCCGTCTCCGGCGGGCGCCTCGACGTGGTCGCGTCGGGTGACGGGCGGCTGAACGCCGTCGAGATCGTCGCGGTCGACGCCGCGATCCCCGTCCTCGACTCCCTGAGCGTCGACGGCAGCGACGTCACGCCGTCGTTCAGCGCGTTCCGCTCGGACTTCGCGGTCGATCTGCCGCACGATCGCGACACGGTGCGCGTCCGCGCCACGGCGCGCAGCGGATCCGTCGTGGACATCGACGGCGTGCGCGTGCCGGACGACGGGCTCGACGTCGCCGTCTCGGACGAGCACAACGTCATCGAGATCCGCGTGACGTCGCCCGGCGCCGCCGCGCCGTCGACGTACCGCCTGCACGTCACCCAGCAGGAGAAGCCCTGGCGGATCGTCTTCGGCCTCGACCAGCCGACCGCGGGCCGTCGCGCGACACTGACCGTGTGGCTCGCGGCATGGGCGATGGGATCCGCGCTGCCGATACCGGACGAGCAGAGCAACCTGACCATCCGCGTGAACGGCGAGCCGTTCGTGTGGACATTCGAGCCGGACGACGCCCGCGGCGCGACCTATCGGAGCGGCCGCGGAGGGAGGAATTTCCACCGCGAGTTCACGTTCGATGCCGCACTGCTCACGCCGACCGACAACGTGATCACGCTGCAGATCAATGAGGGCGCCGAGCACCTCTGGAACGAGGCAGCCTACGACGCGATCCGGCTCGAGCTCGCCTGAGTCACACGTACTGGCGGAGCGCCTCGGAGACCGTGATGCGGTCGCGGTCGAAGCCGATGGCGCCCGTCAGGTGCTCGACGATGTCGGCCGTGGCGACGTAGCCACCGAGCAGGGTGATGTTCGTCTCGTGCGCCTCGTCGCCGCAGAGCATCTCGTCGGCGTACGCGATCGCGGAGCGCGTCATCGCGACGCCCGGGCGGCACAGCTCGGCCGTTCCGGGGGCGCCGCGGCGCACGGAGCGGTCGAGCCAGGTCACGGTCATGCGCAGCGGCGCCTGCAGGGCGCAGATCCACGATGCGTCGGGAACCTCGATGAACACGCGGCCCGACGCGCACATCGGCAGCGTCGCGAGGACCAGCTCGAGGTCGGCGAGCGAGCGCTCGTCGGCCACCACGAGGTGCTGCGCACGCGCGTGATGGCGTGAACGGCAGGCTGATTCGTCGTGGGAGGTGGCCGGGCGCGTTGTCATAGTGGTTCCAGTGTACGCCCGGAAATGTAGGATCGCCTAACCTTGCCTGGACGCGACCTCGTACCGCCCGGCGATCGCCTGGCGGTTGAACGCGTTGATGGCGATCGCCAGCCAGCTCACGCCGATGTACTCCTCCTCCGTCAGCACGGAGCCGACGCGGTTGTACACCTCGTCCGAGATCCCGTCCTGGTGGATCAGCGTGTGCGCCTCGGCGAGCTCGAGCGCCGCGCGCTCGCGCTCGGTGAACACCCCGCTGTCGCGCCACGCGGTGAGCTGCCCGAGCTCGTCCATCGTCACGCCGGCCTTCTCGGCCCGGTCCACGTGCACGCGCATGCAGTACGCGCAGCCGTTGATCTGCGAGCACCGCAGCTGCACGAGCTCCATCAGCCTGTCGTCGAGGCCGTGCTCGCGCGCGTGAGCGCCGACCGCCTTCGAGAACTCCTGGAGTGCCTGGTAGACGCCCCGCGCCCGCCTCGCCAGATGTACGCGATTCTGAGTCATGAACGCACCCTACCGAGAGGGGGCGAAAATCGCGCGGAAAATCACACTGCACGCTCCTAGAAACTCACATGCGGCATTCTGCGCACTTCTGTCGCAATAGACTGTGCGTTATTCGATCCGATTTCGTCGCGGCCGCTCGCGACCGCCACAATGGCACTGTTCGATACCCGCGAACGTCCCCTGCTCAAGGATCCCCCTCAATGACGACGCACGCCGACCTGAACGAGTTCTCCTTCCTCGCCGATGATGCCCGCGACCAGGGTGCGGAGGCGCCCGCCGCCGCGCGCGTTCAGCTCGAGCTGCCGGACGGCCGCGCCCTCAGCGCGATCCGGTACGGATCCGGCACGCCGAACACGGTGTTCCTGCACGGCGCGGGCCTCAACGCGCACACCTGGGACCGCACCGTCATCGACCTCGGTGCCCCCGCCCTCTCGCTCGACCTCCCGTGGCACGGCGACTCGTCGTGGCGCACCGACGCCGATTACGCCCCCGAGACGATCGTGCCCGACATCATCCGCGCGATCGAGGAGTGGGCGTCAGCGCCCATCACGCTCGTCGGCCACTCGCTCGGCGGCCTCACTGCCGCGCACGTCGCCTCCGCGCGCCCCGATCTCGTCTCGGACCTGATCCTCGTCGACATCGTGCCGGGGATCGGATCCGGCGGGCCGTCGCAGCTCTCCGCGTTCTACGCCCGGCTCGAGTTCGAATCCGTCGATGACGTCTTAGACCACGCCCTGGCGTTCGGCCTCGGCGGATCGCGGGACAAGGCGCTCCGCGGCGTGCTGCTGAACACGCGCACGCGCGAGGACGGCGTCGTCGAGTGGAAGCACCACCTCGCGCACGTGCTGTCCGAGAAGACCGAGGTGCCGCGCCTGCGCGACCACCACGACACCGACTGGGACGCGCTGCGCCGGGTCGCTCAGCCGATCACCCTCATCGCCGGATCCCGCGGCTACCTCGGCGACGACGACCTCGCCGCCTTCGCCGCGGCGCAGCCCGAGGCGCGCATCGTCACCGTCGACGCCACGCACAACGTGCAGGAGACGGCCCACCGCGACATCGCCGACCTCGTCCGTTCGACCCGTCCCGAAAGAACCTGACCCATGGTCTCCTTGCCCTCTCGCCGGATCGCTGCAGGATCCGTCCTCGCCGCCGGAGCGCTCGTTCTCGCCGGCTGCTCCGGATCGACGTCCCCTTCCGAGCCCTCCGGCGGGCCGGATCCGGACGCCACGCTCACCGTCGGCCTCGTGCTCGAGCCGACGAACCTCGACATCCGCCACACCTCCGGCGCCGCCCTCGAGCAGGCGCTGATCGAGAACGTCTACGAGGGCCTCGTCTCCCGCGGCGATGACTCAGGCGTCGAGCCGGCTCTCGCGAGCGACTGGCAGGTCTCCGACGACGGGCTGACGTACACCTTCGAGCTGCAGGACGGCGTCACCTTCCACGACGGATCCGCCCTCACCGCGGACGACGTCGTGGCATCGCTCGACGCCGTGCGCTCGGACGAATCGACGATCGGCTACGCCGACCTTCAGGTGATCGACACCGTCACGGCCGTCGACGACGCCACGGTCGAGGTCGCCCTCGCCGAGCCGAACCAGAACTTCCTGTTCACCCTGACCGGCCCCGCCGGCGTGATCCTCGATTCCGAGGACGAAACCGACCTGGCCACCGCGGCCAACGGCACGGGCCCGTTCACGCTCGCGAACTGGAGCCAGGGCGACAGCATCACGTTCGAGCGCAACGACGATTACTGGGGCGAGAAGGCCGGCGTTGCGGAGGTCGTGTTCGCCTACATCCCCGAGGCGACCGCGCTCGTGAACGCGGGCCTCGACGGCTCGGTCGACGTGCTCACGGGCGTCGAATCCGACCTCGCCCCGCAGCTCGAGGACGCCTTCGAGGTGACCGAGGGCGAGACGACCGACAAGTTCATCCTCGCGTTCAACGAGCGGGCCGCTCCCCTCGACGACATCCGGGTGCGCGAGGCGCTGCGCCTCGCGATCGACCACGACGCGATCCTCGAGCGCGTCGGCGCGGGCGAGAAGCTGTTCGGGCCGATTCCTCCGCTCGATCCCGGCTACGAAGACCTCTCCGACACGATCTCGTTCGACCCCGACCGCGCGCGCGAGCTGCTCGCCGAGGCGGGCGCCGAGGACCTCGAGCTGACGATGACCGTCTCGAACACGTACCCCACGTACTTCTCGACGCTGCTCGTGTCGATGTTCGACGACATCGGCGTGACGCTCGACGTCGAGCCCGTCGAGTTCTCGACCTGGCTCAACGACGTATACACGAACCGCGATTACGAGCTGAGCTTCGTCAATCACGTCGAGCCGCGCGACTTCAACTCGTGGGCGAACCCCGACTACTACTACGCACTCGCCGACAACGACGCGTTCACCGAAGTGCAGTCGCTCTACGTCGACGCGATGCGCGAGACGGATCCCGACGCGTCGGCCGCGCTGCTGGCCGAGGCCGCGCGCGTGGTCGCCGCGCAGCACCCCGCCGACTGGCTGTTCACACGCAGCGACATCGTCGCCCTCGCGCCCGGCATCGAGAACTTCCCGGTCGCCTCGACGAGCACGAGGCTGGACGTCGCGGACGTGACCGTCACCCGCTGATCCCATGCTCCGTTACGCCGCCACACGGATCCTGTTCCTCGCGCTGGGCCTGCTCGTCGCGAGCGCGCTCATCTTTGCGACCCTCAGGATCCTGCCCGGCGACGTGGCGCAGATGATCGCGGGCACGGAGGGAACGCCCGCGCAGGTCGAACGGATCCGCTCAGACCTCGGGCTCGACCGGCCGGTCGCCGCGCAGTATTTCGAGTGGATCGGCGGGGTGCTGACCGGCGACCTCGGCACGTCGATGCTCACGCGCGCGAGCGTGGCGGGCGAGATCGCGGCCAAGGCGCAGGTGACGATTCCGCTCGGCGCCCTGTCGCTCGTCATCGCGCTCGCGTTCGCGCTCCCCCTCGGCGTCGTCTCGGCGGTGCGGCACCGCACCCACACGGGAACCGCGATCGGGGTCGTCTCGCAGCTGCTCGCGGCCGTGCCGGTTGTCTGGGCGGGCCTCATGTTCGTGGTGCTGTTCGCGGTGCTGCTCGGCTGGCTCCCGGCGCAGGGCTTCCCGCGGGCGGGCTGGCAGGATCCGGTCGGCGCGATCCGCGCCCTGATCCTCCCGGCGGTCACGATCGGCATCGTCGAGGGCGCGATGCTGATGCGCTTCGTGCGCAGCGCCACGCTGCAGGCCCTAGGCGAGGACTTCGTGCGCACGGGTGCCGCGAAGGGCCTCACGCGCACGCAGTCGCTCGTGCGCCACGGGCTGCCGGCCGTCGGGCTGTCGGTGATCACGGTGCTCGGCATCCAGATCGCCGGCATCATCGTCGGTGCGGTCGTCATCGAGCAGGTCTTCACGCTCCCCGGCATCGGGCGCATGCTGGTCACCGACGTCGGCGCGCGCGACCTCACGATGGTCCAGGGCGAGCTGCTCGTGCTCACGGGCTTCGTGCTGATCGTCGGGTTCGTCGTCGACCTCATCCATCACCTGGTCGATCCGCGGCAGAGGGAGGACCAGCGATGAGCGCGCTCCGACGCCTCTGGCGGATCCCCGTGGGGCGCGCCGCGCTCATCGTCATCGCGGTCGTCGTCATCACGGCGCTCGTGTCGCTCGTCTGGACGCCGTTCGACCCGCGGCGCGCGGACGCGTACGCCTCCTGGGCCGCCCCGAGCTGGCCGCACCTGCTCGGCACCGACGGCACGGGCCGCGACATCCTCTCGCTCGTCATGGCGGGATCGCGCATCACGGTGCTCGTCGCCGTCGGCGCCGGCATCGTCGCGACCCTCGTCGGCGTCGTGCTCGCCGCGCTCGGCGCGCTCACGGCGCGGCCGGTGCGCGAGTCGGTCGCCGTGCTCGTCGACATCCTCATCGCGTTCCCCGTGCTGCTGATCGCGATGATGATCGCGGCCGTGTGGGGCGGATCCCTGTGGGTCGTGATCTGGTCGGTCGGCATCGGATACGGCGTCAACATCGCCCGCGTGGCCCGCGCGGAGCTGCGCCGGGTGAACCGGTCGGACTTCGTCACCGCCGCGCAGGCCGCCGGGCTCACGCGCTCGCAGATCCTCGTGCGCCACCTGCTGCCGAACGCGGCGCCCGTGTTCATCGTGCAGCTGTCGTGGTCGATGGCCGCCGCCGTGCTCGCCGAGGCGGGCCTGTCGTACCTGGGATTCGGTGCCCCCGTCACCCAGCCGAGCTGGGGTCTGCTGCTCAGCGAGCTGCAGAATTACCTCACGCTGCACCCGCTCGCGGTGCTGTGGCCCGGCATCGCGATCACGCTGACCGTGCTCGCGCTCAACCTGCTGGGTGACGCGCTGCGCGAGGCGACGGATCCCACGCTCGCCCGTGGCGAGAAGCGCACCCAGTCGCACACCCCGGGGGTGATCGCATGAGCCTCATCGTCGAGGACCTCTCGGTCGAGATCGGCGGAACCCGCGTCGTGGACGGCGTCAGCTTCGAGGTGCCGGACGGCGCGCGAACCGGGATCATCGGGGAATCGGGGTCGGGCAAGTCGCTGACCGCGCTCGCGATCATGGGGCTGCTCCCCGACGGCGCGACCGCGAGCGGGTCGATCCGGTGGGACGGCCGCGAGCTGATCGGCATGCCGGATCGCGAGCGCGCGCGGATCCGCGGCCGCGAGATCGGCATGATCTTCCAGGAGCCCGCCTCGGCGCTCAACCCGATCCGCCGGGTCGGCGTGCAGATGTCGGAGGCGGCGCGGATCCATCGCTCGGTGAACCGGCGCGATGCGGCAGCCCTCGCGGTCGACCTCGCGCGCGACGTGGGGCTCCCCTCCCCCGAGACCGTCGTCGACAGCTATCCCCACCAGCTCTCGGGCGGACAGCGGCAGCGCGTCGGCATCGCCGCCGCGCTCGCGGGCCGCCCGTCGCTCGTCGTCGCCGATGAGCCGACGACCGCGCTCGACGTCACGGTGCAGCAGGGCATCCTCGACCTGCTCGCCGGCCTCGTGACGGGCGGCGGCGTCTCGCTGCTGTTCATCACGCACGACCTCGCGGTGCTCGCGCAGATCGCGACCCACGCGATCGTGCTCGAGCACGGACGCGTGGCGGAGTCGGGCGAGGTCGCACGCCTGCTCTCGGCGCCGGAGCATCCCGTCACCCGCGGCCTCCTGCGCGATGCGAGAGCGACCCTGTGGCGCCCCGGAGGGACATCATGAGCGAGGTCATCCTGCAGGCGCGCGGCGTCACGCGCGAGTTCTTCGCGCCGCGGCGCACGCTGTTCGACAAGCGCACGAGGTCGTTCGCGCTGGGCCCGGTCGATCTCACGGTGCGCACGGACTCATCCGTGGGCATCATCGGCGAGTCCGGATCAGGCAAGTCGACGCTCGCGCGGCTGCTGCTCGGCCTCGATCAGCCGACGTCGGGGGTCGTCGAGGTCGGCGGGATGGCGGTCGATGCGGGGGCGAAGGCCCGCGACCTGCGCTGGCTGCGGCGCGCCATGGGCGTCGTCCTGCAGGATCCGTACGGATCGCTCGACCCCCGGATGAGCGTCGGCCGCATCGTCGGCGAACCGCTCTGGGCGCTCGGCATCGACGGCGACCGGCGAGCGCGCGTCGCGGAGGTGCTCGCTCGCGTCGGCCTCGAGGGCGTCGAGGACCGCTACCCGCACGAGTTCTCCGGTGGGCAGCGTCAGCGCATCGCGCTCGCGCGAGCGATCGTGCACCGCCCGCGTATCCTCGTGGGCGACGAGCCACTCAGCGCGCTCGACGTGACGGTGCGCGCAGAGGTCCTCGATCTGCTCGGCCAGATCCGGCGCGAGGAGGGCATGACCCTCATCCTGATCAGCCACGACATCGGCGTCGTTCAGAACGTGTGCGACGAGGTCGTGGTGATGACGGACGGATCCGTCGTGGAACAGGGCGCAACGAACGAGGTGCTCGTGCACCCGCGCCACGATTACACGAAGCAACTTCTCGCGGCGATCCCGACGATCTAAGGCGCGGTGGTCTCCGCCGGCGCCGACGTCTCGGCTGGGGCGGACGGCGAAGGCTCGGTCGGAGCCGGCTCCGTGGGCGCGGGTTCCGTCGGAGCGGGCTCGGTGGGCGCAGGTTCCGTCGGAGCGGGCTCGGTGGGCGCAGGTTCCGTCGGAGCGGGCTCGGTGG
>NZ_JBQDSX010000064.1:0-15104 GCF_052099035.1 Microbacterium sp.
GCACAACAATCGCACTCCCTGCCGTGTACGTCAGCGAGCATGTCGAACTCGGGTAGCCGAGGTGCTGTAAACGCACCTACCTCTCACACGAGTAGGAAGGTGGGGCAGGGACATGGGCTACAACGAGCAACAGGAACAGACCAACGAACCGCTGCGGGCGGTGGTGTACGTCAGGATCAGTGACGACCCCGAGGGTACGGAACGTGGCGTGGATCGGCAGGAGGCCGACTGCCGCGCCTACGCCGCAGCTCACGGCTGGGAAGTCACCGCGGTGTTTCGTGAGAATGACACATCGGCGTTCAAGCAGCGCACGATCACGTTGCCGTCGGGTGAGCGGGTGCGGCGGGTGATCCGTCCACAGTTCCGTGCGATGCTGACACCCCTCACCGATGGGCAGTCGCAGGTGATGATCGCCTACGACCTGGATCGCGCGGTGCGCGACCCGCGCGATTTGGAAGACCTCATCGACGCGAAGGTACTCGGCGGGTTCAGCGTCCGCTCGGTGACGGGTTCCCTGCGCCTCGACACGGATTCTGATGTGGCGATGGCCCGTGTGCTGGTGGCTATAGCGAACAAGTCATCCGCTGACACCGCTCGGCGCGTTGCGCGGGCAGCGAAGCAGCAGGCCATCGAGGGTACCTGGCATGGGGGCCGGGTGCCATTCGGATACCGCGCCGAGAACGGAGTCCTCGTCATCGACCCGGTGACTGGGCCGCTGGTGGTCGAGGCGTTCCAGCGAGTGCTCGCCGGTGACTCGCTGTACCAGATTCGCAAGGACTGGAACGAGCGCGGCATCCTCACCACGCACGGGTGCGCCTGGTCGGATCGGACGCTGAAACTGATGCTCCGCAACCCTTCCAACAAGGGAGTCCGCGAGTACCGCCCGGTGATGCCGGACGGGAGCCGCGCAAAGACCTCGAAGATGCAGGTGCAGGCGGCGTGGCCTGCGATTGTTGACGAGGACACCTGGCAGCAAGTCTCCGACGTGCTCGACGCCAGGAAGAAAGCCCGGAACTTCCACCAACCCGGCGCCGGCACCGCGGTACGGCTGTACCCGTTCTCAGGGCTGATCCGTTGCTCTGGGTGCGGGACGACGATGATTCACCGCGGCCCCGTCTACCAATGCGTGCAAGCTACGCGCGGTGGATGTCACCGGTCGATCCGCTCTTCTGAAATATCGAAGCTCATCGAGGAGGCGGTGCTGGCGACGTTCGAGCAGATCACCCTCGACCCCACCAAACGCCAATCATCTCGCGGTGATCCTGCGGCGCGGGTTGGGCTAGCGGCGACGCTCGACGCGGATCGGGAGCGCCTGGCGCAGCTCGATGACGATCACTATGACGGGTTGATCGACAAGGCTATGTGGGTTCGGCAGCGCTCCCGGATCGCGGAGCGGATCGAGCGCACCCGCCGCGAATACACCGCCACCCTTCCTGACCATCATGTGGGGCCGAGTATCGACGTAACCACCGTCGCGGCGGAGTGGGAGGGGCGTACCCCGATGTGGCAGTACCAGGCGACGAGCCTGATCCTTCAAGCGGTGCTGGTTCATGCGCTGCCGGAGGGGGTGAACGGCGCGACCCCGGCTCGTCGTCGTAACGAGAGCGTCGAAGCGTTCCATGTGCGCCGTACCGCGTACCGCGCTGAGATTCTGGCGAGCCGGGTCGAGTTCATCTGGCGCGCATAGCCCCACGTCAAGTGGGAGTGGCCCCGCGTCCCTGACTGGCGCAACGCTTCAGGGTGCGGGGCCTTCACGTCTCTCAGGGTCGGCACTCTTGACCGGGCGGGGCGCGGTGCAGAGTCCGCGCAACTCGGCCAGAACAGCAGGATCGTCCACGATGGCAGTGAAGCCCTGTGTGCGGCGTGACGCCTCAGCAAGGCGCGCGCCAAGGGTGGCAGCAGGCGACGGAGTGGGGACAGTAGGGGTAGGGGCGGATTGGACGGTGTGGGTGCTCATACCGGTAGGTGCGGCGCCCCACCCCCAGATCATGGGAGAGCTATTTGTCAGGGTTGGCGGCACGGATCGTCTCCGTGAGAGCGTCGTCGCCCCGCAAAGCCTCGAGTGATTCGCCGCTCAGTAGTCGCAGTAGAACACCGTCGCCGACAAGGGTGCCCGCGTGTTTCGGGTCGGGATGCCCGAGCACGATCCGCAACAGCGCGGACCACGATCGGGGCGGCAGACCGAGCGCCACCGGGACTGTGCGGTCACGGCGCAGCACTTCGACCCCACGCTGCCGGGAGGATAGATCGGCAAGTCGGTAGGCCACTTGCTCCACACAATTGGCGACCAGCGCAGCATCCCATCCCACAGAAGCGAACAGCGCGACCGTCGCAGATAGCAGCGCAGCGACTCGCGTCTCAGGCTCGCTCTCGTCCGTGTCGTCGGTATCGGGGTCGTGCGCGAACGCGGGGTGATAGTCGGCCAACCGCTCCCGCTCGGCGAACCGCACAGCATCATGGAACCCGATGATCCGGGCGGTATGTCGCACCTTGCTTGCAGAGGTTAGTATTCCGGCGGCACGAGTCTCCGCGTGGCAGGTGATCTGCACGGCTCGGGTGACCACGGCCCACGGGTTGCCCGCGTTCCGTGTCGCAGGGGCAAGCATCACCTCGAACGCCGCAGACGCTATCTCCCAGGCGTCCAGTCCGTGCTTCCGGGCGAGCGGACGGTATTTGACCGCCGTGTATCGCATGAGTTCTGCCGCTTCACGGTCGCCCCGCCACGCGCCCGGCCCGTCGTCGTGTAATCGGGTGAGCAAGGTGCGTAGGCCTTCTGGGCTCTCGAAACTGCTGCTGGTTGAGCCAGCCGTTCCCGCAGCTCCATTGAGGTCGGGTGAGGTGTGTTCGTCCACGGTGACGCCTCCCAGAAGGGAGGTGCGACACCGGGACCCACCGCTGGGCGTTCAGCCCCATCGCGATCAGACAGGTTCCCGCCGGAAAGGCCCGAACAGCGCGCTAAGGGGTGGAGGGGGCCTCGGGATCGGCCTCTATTTCGTCCGCGAGCATCTCTGTCACGGCGCGCGAGTCGGGGTCAGCGAGGTCGATGTTTCGCGTCATCGCCTCTGCATAGGCGTGCAGGATATGTTCGTCGCGTGTTGTGCTGTTGCGGCCGTGCTTCCAGTAGGCGGCGGCGAACAGGTGGTCCCGAGGTTGTCCGTGCCGAATGAGGCATCGGCGTGTCTCCGCGACGGTCGAGGCTTCGGCAGCGAGCCAGGTCTGCACTCCATTCTTGAGGGGGATCGTGGGGAGTGCTTTATCGAGTTCGTCGCGGAGTTCCGTCGGGGTCCACGCGTCACCTCTGCGGAGATGCAGTTGGAGGCGGGGGTGGCTCGGGATGAGCACGCTATCGTCAGATTCCGGCATGTGAAGCCAGGCATGGACTCGGTGCTGTTCCGGGACGCCCCGGAGGATCGCGGCCGCTGCGGGGAGTGCGCTGGCGTCAGCGATGAGGAGGTGTTCGGTGATGTCGTCACCGCACGCCCATTCGCGTCGCACCGTGTGCACGCCGATTTGGTCTCCTGGGCGGGCATGAATGAGCCAGGGGGCGAGGATGCCGCCCATGTGTGTGAGGACGTCGATCTCGATCGTGTCGGGTGCGAGCCGGTGTGAGACGGTCATTGCTCGCATCTCGGGCGCGCCGTCCTTTCCGGGTACGGCGATTTTGATGCCGTCTGCAGGCAGCGTGGGCTTGTAGTCGGCCAGGTCTGCGGAGGTGAGGGTGACGCGGGTGTAGCTGGGGGTGATGCTGCGGATGCTGGTGATCTCGGCGCTGGTGGAGACGGGACGCATGTTCTGCTGAGTGAGTTCGCGGATGCGGTGTCGGATGGTGGTCATGCCGGCTGTGGTCCTTCCAGAGTGATGGTGCGGTCGGGGTGCCAGATGGCGGGGTCGCGGTGTGTGACGAAGACGAGAGTCGCATCGAGGTCGGCGAGGGCGTCGGCGATCCGCTCTTCTGTGTTCTTGTCGAGGGCGGAGGTGGCCTCGTCGAGCACGAGCACCGGCGCGTTCTTGAGGAGAGCGCGTGCGATCGCGACGCGTTGACGTTCACCTCCGGAGAGTGACTGCCCGTGAATGCCGAGGTGCTGATGGATGCCAAGCGGGTGGCGAGCGATCACCTCGCGCAGTTGGGCGCGCTCGGCTGCGTGAAGGGTCTCGTCGTCGGAGGCTCCGGGGCGGCCGAGTCTGATGTTCTCGGCAAGCGTGCCGGTGAGCACGACGGGGTCCTGGGGGACGTAAGCGATTCTTGCAGTGATCTCCGTCTCCTCGAGTGCGGAGAGCGAGACGCCGCCAAGAGTGACAGCGCCCGCGGCGGGGTCGTCGAAGCGCTGCAACAGTCCGAGGAGGGTGCTCTTGCCCACACCGCTGGATCCGGCGACGTGGACGCGTGTCCCTACGGGAATGGTCGCGGTGATCGCGCGGAGCGCGGGCGGATGCGCGACGTCGCGAAGTTCGATCTCAGAACCTGCCGGAGGAACGGGGCCAGCGGGGGCGGGCAGGCTCGGCGCCGTCGCGGCCGAATGGTAGGCCGAGCTGTGTGAGCGTACCTCGTTGAGGCTGATGCCGGCGAGGGCGAGTTCGTCGATCGGGGCGGAAGCCCGCATGGTGAGCACCAGCAACGCGAGGGCTGCCAGCGGGGTCGCGAGCTGTCCGGACGCGGCGAGCAGGATCAGCATCCCGGCAACGGGCATGACCGATGCGAGAGAGGACACGAGGGTTGCGGGCGCCGCGGCCCGGTTGGTGTGCGCCATCGCCTGTTCCTGTCGTGTCCATGCTTCATCTGCGCGGACGAGACCTCGAGGGCCGGCGGCGGTGCGGATCAGTTCTAGGTGTTCGACGAATTCCATCGTCGCGCGCGTCGACTCCTGCTCGATGCGATGGCGCTCGGCGTCGGCGCGTTGCAGGTGACGTTGCGCGAGCATCTGCGCGGCGAGGGCGGCCAGCAGCAGGAGTGCGAGTACGCCTGCCTCTCGAGCACCTGACACGAACCCGACCGCAGCGACCATGAGCACGGGGACAAGCGGTGCGCAGATCAACGTCTGCAGCTGATGGGCGGGCACACCCATGAGCGCCGGTATGCTGCGTCCGGCAACGGTGGTCACGAGCGCACGTCTCTCGGCCGTGAACCATGACAACTTCGCAGTGGAAAGGGATCGGCCGAGCTGGGCATAGAGGTCGCCGGCCAACCGCGCGCCGCCCAGGTACCCGGTGCGGGAGACCAGCACGGTGGCGACCAGCGACACGGCCGCCGCGGCGAGCACGGGCAGGACGCCGCCCCGGTCGCGGATCGCGACGGCAAGGACCGTGTAGGCGGTGGCTTCGGCGAGGGCCGCGAGTACCCAGCCGGCGCCGATCCATGCCATCCGCCGTCTCGCCGCGGCCGGAAAGCCCGGCCGCACCTGCTCGGGTGCCGAGGTGCTGCGATTCATCGGTTGTCTCCTTCCGCAGGGGTGGCCGCCGGCGCGAGCCTGAAGATATGGTTGGCTCGAAGGGCGAGGCGCGGATCGTGGGTGACCGCCGCGATGGTCTTCCCGTCAGTCCGGGCGAGCTCTTCGAGCTCGTCCCAGAAACGAGTGGCTGTCGCGTCGTCGAGGGCGCTCGTGGGCTCGTCGAGCAGGATCACGCCCGCCTGCGCGAGGAACGCGCGGGTAAGCGAGACGCGCTGGCGCTCGCCACCGGACAGCAGGGCAGCGTCCGTATGGAGGGGGAGATCGAGCTGGGCGCGAGCGAGGGCAGCCGTCAGAGTCGCGTCGTCGGCGTCGGGGGCGGCCAGGCGAAGGTTTTCACGGATGCTTGCTGGGAGCACGTCTCCGCCCTGCGGGATCAGTAGTACCGCCTCCGGCCGTGCCTCTTCGGAAAACGCTGACACGTCGGTTCCCCCGACCCTGACGATGCCGCTCGCGGGCGGCTGGAGGCCCGCGAGCACGCGAAGGAGGGTGCTCTTTCCCGCACCGCTTGGACCCGTGATTGCCGTTACCGCGGACGCTGGCGCGGTCAGGGCGAGTCCGTCGAGGATCTTCCGGCCGTCCGCCGAGACCACGATCTCGTCCGCCAGAATGTCCGCCGGCCCATCGACCGCATTCGCGCTGCCGTGTGGCAGTGTGGATTCGGCGAGGAGTCCTCCGATGCGTGAGGCCGCCGTTCGCCCTGCGGTGACGTAGTCGAGGCCGTGTCCAAGCCGGAGCGCGGGCGTGACAAGAGCCAGACCCAGCAGGAGGATTGCCGCGAGCATGGCGGGTTCCCATTCGGAGCCGACCGCGTAGGCGATGGCGTAACTTGTGGCCGATTGCAGCAGGCCGACGGCGACCGCGGCGGGGGTGGCGACGCGTCGTACCCAGGTGAGCATGCCGGTGGTGAAGCGCCGCGCGGCATCCGTGTAGTCCGCGAGGGCGCCGTCCGCTGCGCCGTAGCTGCGGAAGACATGGATACCACGGGCGTAGTCGTCGACCGCGGTCGTGATCTCGCCCATCACCCGGCCCCGCTCGGCGCCGTGTTTCGCCGAGAGCCGCGGGATCACCGTGAGGTAGGCCGCCCCGGCAAGCGCCCCCGGGATGAGGGTGAGCAGGGATGCGGGCCCGGCGAGTGTCAGCATCAGGATCACGGCGCACACGGGGACCGCGACGAGGGTGGCTGCCTCCGCGGGGAGGTGGGCGATCATGTGGTGCAGCGCGGCAACATCCTCGGAGAGGAGCCGACGCGAACGATCCGTCGGGTAAGCGGCCAAGCGATCGGCCGGCAGCCGGAGCAGGCGACCGGCCACCTCGCGCCGCACACGCGCCTCGAACCGCCCCTCGACAGCGTGCGCGAGCCACGACGCGCCCGCAGCCAGGAGCGCCGCGCACAGCCAGGCGCCGCAGGCCCAACCCACCCATGCGGGGGCCGGGGCGTCGGTCAGGTGCACGATCTGCCATATCGCGGCCAGGCCGCACAGACCCGAGAGCGTTGTGCCGGCCGCTGCAACGGCCAGTACCGGGAGGAAGGGACGCAGCAGTCGCAGGACGGCCGGGTCGAGGAGAGGTGTCTTGGTTGTCACACCCTAACTATACGCGTATAGTTAGGGTGACCTAAGAAAGGATGGATGACATTGTGAGCAAACTCGATCCCACGAAGATCGTGGACGAAGCTCTCGCCATCGTGCGGTCCGAGGGCGAGGCAGCGCTATCGATGCGCTCCCTCGCCACGACGCTGGGCGTGACCCCAATGGCGCTGTATCACCACTTCGTGGATCGCGACGCACTGCTGCTCGCCTTGGTCGAGCGCGTCTCCGAGACCATCGCCTTCCCTCCCTCCGCGCACGATCCCGTGCAGGGCTCGGTCGATCTCGCCCTCTGTCTGCACGGCTTCCTCGTCGAGCACTCGTGGATGATTCGCCTGGTCTCCACCGGCAGGCTCGCGAGCCCGGCCGGCCTCCGGTTCCCGGAAGGATTCCTCTCCTGCGCCCGCCGAGCCGGGCTCGATGACGAGGCAGCGTTCGTGTTCTACCGCACCATGTTCGCGACGATCCTCGGGCAGGCCACCATCACCTGCGCCAAGCGGGACCGCCCGAGCGTCCTCCCCGAACGCGCTGGAGCCCGCCCGCTGCTCCCCATCGTCACGGAACTGGCGCCGCGCTGGCAGGAACTCGACGGGGCGCAGACCCCGGCGCGTGTGTTCGAAGCCGCCGCACGCATCCTGCCAAGTGCTTGATACCCGAGACCCCACCAGAGAAACGAGAAAACCCATGCCAAGAGTGGTTCGCCCCCGTCCCGCCTCCGCGATGGCTGCCGTGCTGGCCGGCGCGCTGCTGCTCGCCGGCTGCGCCTCCGGGCCTACGGCACCTTCCACGGACGGATCCGCGCCCAGTGGTGGCGCATTCCCGGTGACCCTGCACAACGCCTACGGCGACGTCACGATCAAGGAGAAGCCCGAACGGATCGCTGCCCTCGGTTACGCTGACGTGGCGCTGGCGTCGGCGATGGGTGCGGAGGTGGTGCTCGCACCCGAATCGTTCACCTCCGTCGCCGGAGCAGGCGACGAGAAGAATCTGCCGTACGTCGACCCGCTCCCTGAGGACACGACCTGGGTGAACCCGATGAGCATCAACGTCGAGCAGGTCGCTTCCGCCATGCCCGACCTCATCCTCGCCACCGCCGCGTTCACCCTGGACGAGGCCATGTACCAGCAGCTCAGCGACATCGCACCCGTCGTCACCTACGAGGAAGGCCTCTACCAGGCCACCAGCGAGGAATCCGCCGCACGCGTGGGGCAGGCCCTCGGTGATCCCGAGGCCGCCGAGCAACTGATCCGGCAGGCGGACGACGCCATCGCGAAGACCAAGGATGAGCTGCCGAACCTCGACGGCGGCACCTTCCTGTACGGGCAGGCCCGCGATGGCGTGGTCGTGTTCCTGGTCGATAAGGAGAACGTCACCGCCCGGTTCATGCAGCAGCTCGGGCTCGTCTCCCTTCCTGCGATCACGGAACTCGGCGGGCAGGGCTCCGTGCCCGGCTCGATCGACGTAAGCTTCGAGCAGGCCCCGCTGTTCAACGACGCCGGCGTGCTGTTCATGACGTACCAGTCCGACGCTCTGCAGCAGAAGTTCGAGTCCGACCCGATCGTGTCCCAGCAGCCGATCATGCAGCAGCGGTACGTCCCCGTCGGCCTCGAGGCCGCGACAGCCTTGCAGGACCCCAATGTCGCGGCCGTGCCGTGGCTGCTTGAGGAGCTGCGATCTGGCCTCGAACTCATTCCCGCGACGTGACCCGCCCGCTCGAGGAGGCGAGGCCTGCCCGCTGGCCACGCCTCCTCGCAGCGGTGCTCATCGCAGTCATCCTGGTCGGCATGCTCGCCTCCGCCAGCGTACTGATCGGCTCCCGACCTATTGGCCCCGCCGAGATCATGGCGCTCGTCAGCGGGCGAGGATCGGAGGAGGTGAGCACCCTCGTCGGCGAGGTACGTCTGCCGCGCACCCTCGCCGGGCTGCTCGTCGGTGCTGCACTGGCCTGGGCCGGGGCGCTCATGCAGGCGATGACCCGGAACCCCCTCGCAGACCCGGGACTGCTCGGAGTCGGATCCGGGGCCGCGTTCGCGGTGACGATCGGTATGAGCTGGCTCGGACTCCGCTCCGCCCTCGGGATCGCAGCCTCCGCGATCCTCGGTGCCGCAGCGGTCACCACGGTCGTGCTCATCCTCGGCCTCCGGGGGCGTGCGGACGGTTCTCGGCTAATCCTCGCCGGAGTCGCGTTCAGCATGACCATCTCCGGCATCCAGTCGGCCATCACCCTGCTGAACCCCCGCGCTCTCGACGCGATGCGAGCCTGGTCCGCCGGATCGCTCGCAAGCCCCGATCGCGAGGTCATCGCCCTCTCACTCCCGATACTGGTTGCCGGCGCTCTGATCGCCCTTCTGCTGGTCCGTCCGATGGACGCGCTCGCTCTCGGCGACGACCTCGCCCGCGGCCTCGGCTCACACCCCCTGGCCACCCGGGCCGGCACAGGGCTCGCGGCCGTGTGCCTCGTCGGCGCCGCCACCGCGATCGCCGGGCCCATCGGATTCATCGGCCTCATGATGCCGCACATCGTCCGGCCCTTCACCGGCCCCCGCACCGCACCCCTCCTGCTCGTATCCGCGTTCGCAGGCGCCGGCCTGGTCCTCACCGCCGACATCCTGTCCCGCATCATCCTCTGGCCGGGAGAGATCCCCGTCGGGGTCGTCTGCGCAGCCCTCGGGGCGCTGGCGATGCTCGTTCTCCTCCGGAGACGCCGATGAGGCGACGCCCGATCGACTTCGGACCCGGTGATCGGACCGCATGGCGGTGGGCCGTCGCGTTCCTCGCACTTGCCGGTCTGATTCTCGCCTCGCTCGATTCTGGGGACCTGCCGCTGACACCGCAGGAGGTGCTCGACGCGCTCCTCGGGCGCGCCGACGACTTCACGACGACCGTCGTCCTGTCTTGGCGGCTGCCGCGCGCGCTCACCGCCCTCGCATTCGGCGCAGCCCTCGGCACAGCCGGCGCGATCTTCCAATCCCTCACCCGCAACCCGCTCGGCAGCCCCGACATGATCGGCTTCAACACCGGCGCCTACACCGGTGTTCTCCTCACGCTGCTCCTCCTACCGGCAAGCGGGTTTCTCGCTCTCGCGGTGGCCTCCATCGTCGGCGGGCTCGTGACAGCTCTCCTCGTACTCACCCTCACCCGTCCCACCGGAAGCGGCGGCCGCGGCCTCATTCTCACCGGGATCGCCATCAGCGCCCTGCTCACCGCAGTCAACACCTGGCTGCTCTACCGCACCGACACCGCCACCGCCACAACCGGATCCATCTGGGCCGCCGGCACCCTGGACAACATGCGCTGGGCGCAGGCCTGGCCCGCCCTCACAACCCTGGCCGTCATCGCAATCGCCACCTCCGCCGTTCTCCCGACACTTCGCATCCTCGCCCTCGGCGACGACCTCGCGACAGCACTCGGCCTGCGAGTGCCACGCGCGAGAACAACACTCGTCGTCTCCGCGGTTCTTTTCACCGCCACCACCACCGCAGTTGCCGGACCGATCATGTTCATCGCCCTCGCCGCCCCGCACATCGCGAAGATCCTGCTCCCACGCGAACGACCGATCCTCGCCGCCACCGTCTCCGGCGCGATCCTGCTCGCCGCCGCCGACTGGATCGCCGCCCACGCCTTCGCACCAACCCAGCTCCCCGTCGGCGCGATCACCGTCACCCTCGGCGGCCTCTACCTCACACTCTCGATCCTGCTGCGACGTCAGTGATCAGTCTCGAACTCGCCGGAGAATCGGCACACTACGAGACGATGCCTCCCAGACGGCATGCACTACTGGGGACAACAGGGCCTCTCGAAAGACCGCATAGCCTTCGCCATCTACACAGTTATGTGTCAGGGCCTGCCGCACCGATGTCCTGAGACAGCACAAACAAAACAGTGATGCACGTATGCCACCGTGGGTGGGGCGTGCGCACCTCCCTCATGAGACGACTCATGAGGGAGGCCGAGGTGAAGGGCGGGGTGATCCTGTTCCGCGGCAGCGGTTCTGCCGCGCGCAGATATGTCGAGGCCGACCGCTCCCGCGCCGACGAGTATTACCTCGGCGCGGATGACGCCGTAGCCGACTACGCGGTGCTCGACAACACGGGCGAAGCCACCGATACTCGATCCCTGACTGCCGACGAGTATGAGGGGTGGGTGGACTGGCGCGATCCGGTCACGGGCGAGCAGATGGGCACCCCGCGCGCGGCAGCGGTGGGTACGAAGGGTTCGCCGTTGTTCGCGGAGATGACGATCAACGCCCCCAAGAGTCTGTCCGTCGCGGCTGCCCTCCACCCGGAAGTCTCCGATGCCCTCGATGCAGCGCAGCAGGATGCCCTGGCCGAGATACGGCGTTGGCTCGGTCAGCACTCTGTGACGCGGGTCGGCCCGCGTGACGCCCGTGAAATCATTCCCATCGAGCGGATGCAGGTCGTCGGTATCCGGCACAAGACATCGCGGGCTGGTGATCCGCACCGGCATATCCATATGCAGATCGGTACTCGGGTGTGGGCGGCTGGGAAGTGGCGGGCGCTCGATACTGCGGCGTTGTTCAAGCAGCAGGGCGCGATCCGCGCTCTCGGCACCGCGATCATCGCCGCGCACCCGCACCTCGCCCAGACCCTCGAAGAACACGGCCTGACGCTCGATCCCGCCTCCGGTGAAGTAGCGGAATTGGAGCCGTTCAACGGGGTGATGTCGAAGCGGTCGGCGCAGATCAGACGGAACCTTGACCGGCTCGAAGCCGAATGGGAAGCGCTGCATCCGGGTGAAGTGCTGGGCCCGGTGATGACGGCCCGGTTGCAGCGCATCGCGTGGACGCACCAGCGCCCCGGCAAGAAGCCCGCCTACCTCAAGAACGAGCAATGGTGGGTGCAAGAACTCCGCGACGCCGGATACAACCCCGCCCTACAGCAGCGACGACCCGCGCAACGGGCGGTCTCGGTAGATGACCTGGCCGTGCAGGAGGTTGCATCGCGCGCGCTCGACCGGAGCGCCGCAGACTCGTCGGCGTGGACGCGGCACACGATCCAGGAGCACGTCACCCGCATCACCACTGAGGCAGGCGTGCAGGCGACGTCCGCCGAGTTGCGGGAGTTCATCACCCTGGCGACCGAGCTTGCCGTCTCGGACTGCCTCTCAGTCTTGCCGCCAGGCGCGCCGACGCCGGAGCATGTCGCGCACCTGATTAGCCTGAGCGTGGTTGCTGCCGAGACCGCGCTGCGCGACCAGCTCGCCGCCGCGACGCCGGATCGGGAGCCGGATCATCCCGACGTGACCGAAGCCGCGCGAACGGCTGGACTCGATGAAGGACAGACCCTCGCGGCTGCGGCGGTTGCCTCGACCGACCCTTTGGTGATCGTGGAGGGTGCGGCGGGGAGTGGGAAGACGACGATGCTGCGCACCGCGATCACCGTCGCTGCCGAGCACGGGCGTGCGTCGCGGGTGGTTGCGCCGACGCTGCGCGCGGCGCAGGTCGCGCATGAAGAACTCGGGGTGCCCGCAACGAGCGTTGCGACGCTCGTGCATGCGCACGGGTGGCGGTGGAACAGCGACGGCGTATGGACACGCCTCGCCCCTGGCGATACCGACCCCGAGAACGGGCGCACCTACACCGGCCCGCGCGAAGACGCGCGGCTCGCGCGGGGCATGCGCGTGATCGTGGACGAGGCCGGGATGCTCGGCCAAGACACCGCTCGCGCCCTCCTCACGGTGACTGCCGAGGCTGGGGCGACGGTCGCGCTCGTGGGCGACCGCGCTCAACTCCCCGCTGTCGGTCGTGGCGGTGTGCTCGACATGGCCGCGCAGATCAGGGGCCGCACCTACGACATGACCGAGTTGCACAGGTTCTCCGATGCCGAGTTCGCGGCGCTCACGTTGCGGATGCGTGACCGTACCAAGCCCGGCGAGGTGTTCGACCGTCTCGCGGTTATGGGTCTCGTCACGCTGCACGCAGACGAGGGAGCCGCCCGCGACCGCATCACCGACCAAGCCCGTGACGGCGAAGCCATCACGGTGGCGACCAACGACGAGGCCGCTGCGGTGAACGAGCGCATCCGGGCCGGACGGGTCGAGCGAGGTGAGGTCGACGACACCACGACGGTCACGGGAAGCGACGGCCTGCCTATCGGGGCTGGTGACCTGATCCAGACCCGCAGGAACGACACCACTTTGGGTGTGGCGAACCGGCAGCAGTGGGTCGTCCAACACGTCACCGACGACGGCACCGTCTACGCCCGCGAAGCCGCCAGCGGCCGCAAGAACCCCCGCACCGTCACCCTGCCTACCGAGTACGTGGCAGAGCATGCGCATCTGTCCTACGCAGCGACCGCCTACGGCGTCCAAGGCACAACCGTCAACAACTCGCACACCCTGTTGAGTGAGGTGACCAGCGCCGCAGGTGTGTACGTCGGCATGACGAGAGGCCGTGAGACGAACCGGCTGCATGTCGTGGCCGCGGATATGGCCGACGCGCGGGCGCAGTTCATCGAGGCGATGGAACGCGACTCGGCAGACCGGGGCCTCGACCAGGCCACCCGCGCCGCGCAAGAAGCCGTGCGCGGCCTCATCGCAGACGGCCCCGTTAGGCTCGTCACCGAAGAACTCGCCCGCCTTGACCACGAGACCGAGCGGGCCGAACAAGCAGCGGAACGGTGGGAGCAGATCGCCGCCCGCCTCGACGCCCAACGTGCCGCGCATCGGATCGAGGATGACGAGAGCGCCGCCGTGCTCCGCAAGGCCGAGGAAGCCGCCGCACAGGTCCGCACCGAGGTCACCGGGCCGCTCACCGTCCAGGCCGAGCAGGATGGGGCCGCCTACCTCGCCGCCGTCGAGCACGAGACTGCCACCCGTGGACGGCTCGCCAGCGCTGGCAGGTTCGGCAAGCGCAAAGCCCGTACCGAGTACCGGGCCGCGACCGAGCAGGCCCAGACCCGACGGGTACAGGTGCGCGAGTCCTGGGGCGAGCCGCCCCGCACCCTCGACGCACTGCCCGCGTGGGCGACCCCGGCCGCAGCGCGGCAGGCCGAGACCGACCCGCGCGTGATTGACGCCGCCCAGCACGTCGAGGCAGCACAAGCCGAACGCGCAGCAACGCGGCAGCAGCACGAACGAGAGCACCGCGCGCTACTGGTCAGTGAGTACGGAGCCGAACGAGTGCGCCGCGAGCCAGTGCGCGTGCGCGTCACCAATCCACACCGCCAAGCGGCACAGGCTCGCACGCGAGCGGCCGCGACCCACGCCGAAGCCGACGAACTCCGCAGCCTGCCCGTAGGCGAAGCAGCCCGACGCATCGAGGCCAAACGCGCCGAGCAGGAGCAAACCCGTCAGCGAGCGGCAGAGCGGGCGCGGCAACTCCGCGACCCATTCGAGCGCGACCCCCACCACCGTGACCCGCGCCGCGACGGGCGAGGTTTGGGGAGGTAATCAGCGGCAGACCCCTCACCAACGCAGCCATGCTTCGTAGAATGGGGGCATGAGCACTACCCGCGCGACGACCCCTGACAATCCGGACTCTTCCGTCGTCGCCGTGCTCGGTCTCGATGACGCGGGTGAGATTCTTACGCTTCAGCGTGCCGCGTACCTCACCGAAGCCACTGCACACAACGACTTCGACCTCCCGCCGTTGACGCAGACCCTCGCAGAACTCGCAGAGGAACTGGCCGACTCCACCGTGACCGCGCTCGGCATCCATGACGATGGACGACTCATCGGAGCCGTCCGCGTGCACCGCTCAGAGAACGCGGCCGAACTCGGGCGGCTCATCGTCGCCCCCGACCGTCAGGGCCAAGGCATCGGCACCCGACTCCTTCTCCACGCCGAGACCGTGTATCCCGAGGCAAGCGAGATACGGCTGTTCACCGGCGAGCACAGCATCGCCAATCTCCGCCTCTACGCTCGCCACGGCTACCACGAGACCGGTAGAACATCAGTGGGCGACTACCAACTCGTCCACCTCGCCAAGACCCTCCGATAGACTGGAACCGCGCACACGCGCACAATCACGGGTGAGTGCGTTTGGGGCACCTCGGCTATGCCTAATCGGGTTTGATTACGCGGCATACCCAGACATGACGAAGCTTGCCGA